>NZ_QOUI01000007.1:0-302073 GCF_003327535.1 Desertihabitans brevis
AAGGTCTTGGACTACGCCACCCCGGCTGAGAAACTCAACGAACTACTCACTGTTGCGCACACCCCTTGAATCCGCCGCCCCTGAGCGTCCGCTATCACCTCGAACCGCGAGGGGTCAGGACGATGGCGGGGGGTCGGGGGTGGTGGGGGGTTCGGGCTGGTAGACGGGTGGGTCGGCCGGGTGCAGGGCGGGGTCGGTGATGGCGAAGGTGCGGATCCGCCCCGGGAGGGTGTGCGGGCCCTCGAAGCGGACGGTGACCCGGCCGGCCCCGCTGCCCTGCACCCACCCCGGGCCGTGCTCGTCGTGCGCGACGTCCTGACCGGGCCGCCAGCCGGGCTCGGTCGGCTCGATCCGCAGCTCGTCCACGGCCTCCTCGCCCGGCTCGTCCGCCACCGCGTCCTCCGGCCCCTCCTCGGTGTCGGAGAGCAGGTCGGCCTGGGCGTACTCGGTCAGCCCGGACACCCCCACCCCGAGCAGCCGGACGCCGTCGGCCACCTCCAGCCCGGCCAGCAGCTCCCGGGCCTGCCGGGTCACCTCCCGGGTGGAGGCGGTCGCGTGCTGCAGCGTCCGGGAGCGGTTGAGGGTCTGGAAGTCGAAGCGGCGCACCTTGATGGTGACGGTCCGCCCGGCCAGCCCCTGGGCCCGCAGCCGGGCGGTGACCCGTCCGGCCAGCTGCCCGACCCGGTGCTCCAGCTCGCTGCGTCCGGTGAGGTCGACCCCGAACGTCTCCTCCGCCGAGACCGACTTGGCCTCCCGCTCGCTGACCACCGGGCGGGGGTCGATCCCGCGCGCCAGCGCCCACAGCGACGACCCGTGCGCGCGGCCCAGCAGCCGCACCAGCTCGGTCTCCCCGGCCCGGGTCAGATCACCGACGGTACGCAGCCCGTGCCGGGCCAGCCGCTCGGCGCTGACCGCCCCGACCCCGGGGATCCGGCGCACCGGCAGCGGGGCCAGCAGGGCCTCCTGCTCGGCCGGCGGCACCACCACCAGGGCGTCGGGCTTGCGCAGGTCGGAGGCGATCTTGGCCACCAGCTTGCTGGCTCCCGCACCGACCGAGACGGTCAACCCCGTCCGGGCCAGCACGTCGGCGCGGAACCGTTCGGCGACCCGCGTCACCGTCTCGGGGTCGGGCACCAGGCCGTCGGTGCGGGCACCGAGGTCGACGTAGGCCTCGTCCAGCGACACCGGCTCGACCAGCGTGGACAGCTCGCGGGCCAGCGCCATCACCTCCGCCGACACCCGCCGGTAGGCCTCGAACCGTCCGGCCAGGTAGGCCGCTCCCGGGCACAGCCGCCGGGCCTGCGCGGTGGGCATCGCCGAGCCGATCCCGAACCGCCGGGCCTCGTAGGACGCGGTCGCCACCACCCCCCGTCCGCCGACCCCGCCGACCACCACCGGACGGCCGCGCAGCGACGGCTTGTCCCGCTGCTCCACCGCGGCGAAGAAGGCGTCCAGGTCGAGGTGCAGGACGCCGGGACGGGTCGGGTCGGGTCCGGGCACCCCTCACCTCCTCCTGCGTCGGGGCCGACGACGCCGACCGGTGCGGATCAGCCCTGCTCCGCCGCGAAGGTCGAGGTGTCGATGACGAAGCGGTAGCGGACGTCGCTGGCCACCACCCGGTCGTAGGCGGCGGTGATGTCCTCCCCGCCGATCCGCTCCACGGTGGCGCCCAGCCCGTGCTCGGCGCAGAAGTCGAGCATCTCCTGGGTCTCGGCGATGCCGCCGATGTTCGACCCGGCCAGCTGCTTGCGGCCGCCGTTGAGCGAGCCCGCGCGCAGCGACAGCGGCTCCTCCGGCAGCCCGACGTTGACCAGGGTGCCGTCGACGACGAGCAGCGACAGGTAGGCGTCGAGGTCGAGGGTGGCCGAGACGGTGCTGATGATGAGGTCGAAGGACGAGCGCAGCGTGCGGAAGGTCTCGGGGTCGCTGGTGGCGTGGTAGGCGGCCGCGCCGAAGCGGCGACCGTCCTCCTGCTTGGACAGGCTCTGGCTGAGCACCGTCACCTCCGCACCCATCGCGGCGGCGAGCTTGACGCCCATGTGGCCGAGCCCGCCCATGCCGACGATGGCGACCCGCTTGCCGGGGCCGGCACCCCAGTGCCGCAGCGGGGAGTACAGCGTGATCCCGGCGCACAGCAGCGGCGCCGCCTCGGCCAGGTCGAGCCCGTCGGGGATGCGCAGCGTGTAGTCCTGCTCGACGGTGATCGAGGTGGAGTAGCCGCCGTCGTTCCACCGCCCGTCACGGCCGACGGCGTTGTAGGTGCCGACCATGCCGCCGCCGCTGCAGTACTGCTCGCGGCCGCTGCGGCACTCCGGGCACTTCCGGCAGGAGTCGACGAACACCCCGACCCCGACCCGGTCGCCGACGGCGAACTTCGTCACCTCGCTGCCGACGGCGGCGACGGTGCCGGCGATCTCGTGGCCGGGCACCAGCGGGAAGTGCGCCTCGCCCCACTCGTTGCGGGCGGTGTGGATGTCGGAGTGGCAGATGCCGGCCCAGGCGATGTCGACCAGCACCTCGGTCGGCCCGGGCTCGCGGCGCTCGATGGTGGTGCGCTCGAACGGGGCGCGGGCGGACGGGGTGGCGTAGGCGACGGCCTGCGGCATGGGACTCCTCCTGGGACGTGGTCGACGCCCCAGCCTGCCACGACCCCGGCGGGGGTCGTGCCGGGCTCAGCCGGCCGCGGCCGGCCGCACGCTGCGCACGGCGGTGGCGACCAGCTCGGGTCGGTCCACCATCAGCATGTGCCGGCCGTCGTCGACGACCACCTGGCGCCCGCCCAGCAGCCGGGCCAGCCGGTTCTGCCGGGCCAGTCGGTCCCGGCCGCCGGTGCTGCTGGAGGACAGCAGCACCGTTGGCACCGGGGGGTAGGGGTGGGCCGACCGCAGTGCGAGCAGGTCCCAGCCCTGACCACGGTAGGCCGAGTACTCTGCCACGGCGGCGGCGAGCGCGTCGGCGTCGGTGTAGCGCTCGAGCAGCTCCGGACGCCGGCGCACCCGCGCCCGCTCGGAGGACAGCAGGGCGACCCCGCCGCGGTGCACCCGTCCGCCCAGCCGCCCGACCGGCCGCAGCCGGGCCAGCCGGTGCACCGCCCGCGCCGCGGTGAGCCCGGCCTCCCGCGGCGGGGTGCGCGGGAAGCTGACCGTGGTGTCGACCAGCACCACCCCGGCCACCAGGTGCGGGTGGCGGCGGGCCAGAGCCTCCGCGGCGTAGCCCGCCATCGACTGGGCGACCACCACCGCCGGCCCGCCCCGGTCCTCGACCGCCGCCGCCATCAGGTCGACCACGCCGGTCAGGGTCGGCACCCACCGCGACCAGGCGGTGCCGCCGAGACCGGGCCGGTCGAGGGTGACCCAGTGCAGGTCCTCCAGCAGCGCGGTGACCCCGTCCCAGTACTCCGCGACCACCCCGGCACCACCGCAGAACAGCACCACCGGACCCTCTCCCGGGTGCTCGCGGAGGCGGACCTCAGCCCCCGCCAGCTGCTTCACCTCGGTGTTGATCATCCGACCAGCATGGCAGCCCGACCCGCCGGGCGCCGCCGGCGCCGCCTCAGGACGGGGACGCGGCGGTGCTGAGCAGGCAGAGCGCCTCGGTCGACAGCTCCTCCCCGCGGGAGGCCAGGAGCCGGCGCTCGGCGCGCTGCCGCAGCTCGGGCAGGGTGCTGGTCGGGGCGAGGTGCTGCTCCAGCCGGCGGGTCTCGGCGTCGGGCAGCCAGGCCAGCAGCGCGAGCCGGTGCGCGGCGGTCAGGTCGTCGGTGGGCAGGGGCAGCCCGGGCAGCCCGGCCCCGAGCTGCTGGGCGAGGGTGAGCGCGGTGCGCCGGGACGCCTCCGACAGCCGGCCCCCGAGCGCCTCCAGCTCCAGCGCGAGCGGACCCGTGGCCTGCGGCAGCCACCGGGCCAGCGCCGCCCCGGGCGCCACCGGCTGACCTCCCGCACCGGCCACCGCCACCAGCAGCGACACCGCGGCCACCGCCGCCCCCGGCTGCAGGGCGAGGTCGTCGAGCCACTGCTCGGCCGTCGCCAGCCAGGACGGCTCACCGGTGCGGCGGGCGTGCTCGACCGCGAGCAGGACGTGCCAGGGCGTCGGGGACGAGCCCGCACCGGCCAGGACGGCGGCGACCGCCTCCTCCGCCTCGGCACCGGGCTCGCCGCGGGACACCAGCAGCGCCTCGGCGGCCGACCCGAGCCGGGGGACGTCCTGACGTCGCGGGGCGCCGGCCAGCAACGCGGCCGCCCGGTGCCCGACGGCGGCGTCCACGGTGTCGGCCCGGCACGGCCGCAGCCACACCTCCCCCTCGGGCCCGGACAGGGTGACCGGCCACTGCTCCGACCAGGGGCTGGTGCGCTCGGCGGGGTGCTCGACCAGGGCGGCGTCGGGGTGCTCGAGCTCGAGGACGTCGTCGAGCTCGAGCTCCAGCGGCGGCAACCAGACCGGCAGCGCCCCGACCAGCTCGGCCAGCGACTCCCACCGGGTGCGCAGCCGCAGCACGCGTCGTTCACCGGCCCGCAGCGCCACCGGTCCGAGGTCGGCGTCGTCGCCCAGCGACCCCGGGCCCGGCCGGGTCACGAGGACGTCGTCGGCGAGCCCGAGGACGGCGGTGAAGCCGATCTCGCCGGCCGGGAAGTGCCACTGCGGGGCGGGCCCGTCGAGCTGCCAGCGCAGCCGGTCGACCCGGTGGTCCCGCTCGGCCGCCAGCACGACCCGGGTGTGCCAGGCGTCGGTGAAGGTGTGTCGCACGGTCCACCGCAGACCGGCGCCCGCACCGGTCAGGGTGATCTCGTCGGGCTCGACCTCCACGCCCCGTGCGGGTGCGCCGTCGGGTCGCAGGGTGCAGCGCAGCAGCGTCTCCCCGGCACGCACCAGCGTGATCCCGCCGTCGTCGGCGGTGACCTCCAGGGCGCCCCAGTGGGCGCGGGAAGGGGCCGGCCTCACACCGTCGGCAGCTTGCCGCTGGTCTCGTAGGCGTCCACCTGCGCGATCCGCCGGGCGTGGCGCTCCTCGCCGCTGAAGGGGGTGCCGAGGAAGGTGCTGACGATCTGCCAGGCCTCCTCCTCGGTGTGCATCCGGCCGCCGAGCGAGACCACGTTGGCGTTGTTGTGCTGACGGGCCAGGGTGGCGAGCTCGGTGCTCCAGGCCAGCGCGGCGCGGACGCCGGTGACCTTGTTCGCCGCCATCTGCTCCCCGTTGCCCGACCCGCCCAGCACGATGCCCAGCGAGCCGGGATCGGCGACCACCGCCTCGGCGCAGGGGATGACGTAGGTCGGGTAGTCGTCATCGGCGTCGAAGCTCTCGGCGCCGTGGTCGACCACCTCGTGGCCGGCGTCGACGAGGCGGGCGACCAGGTGCTCCTTGAGCTCGTAGGCCGCGTGGTCGGTGGCGATGTGCACGCGCATGGGCGTCAGTCTGGCAGCACCGGCGGACACCCGGCACCCTGCGGGGCGCTGGGTAGCATCGGGTCCCGTGCTCTCCCGGCGGACGCTGCTGGCCGGCGCCGCGGCGGCCGCCGGGGCCGGGCTGCTGAGCGGGTGCGGGTCGGGCCCGCCGTTGGCGCTGCCGCGCCCGCGGGCGTCCTGCGTGCCGCGCTCGTCGTTGCGCCGGACCGCGGCCATCGGCGCCACCGAGCTGGTCTACGAGGAGAACGGACGCGCCCAGCCCTTCCTCCTCGACGCCGGTTTCGCCGCCCAGCTGGGCGGCTGGCTGGATTGGTGGGTGGAGCACTCCGGGCTGCCCGCCCCCGACCAGCTGTGGACCTTCGGCACCTGGATCGACGGCGGTGGGCGCTGCGACTCCTGGCACCACGCCGGCCGCGCCTTCGACGTCACCAGCCTGCGCCGCGACGGCGACGTCCAGGCCCCGGGGCGGATGGACCGGGTGGACGCCCTGCCCGCCGCCGAGCGGGCCGCGGCCCGACGCCGCTACTGGCAGCTGGTGGCCGGGCTGTCCCGGCACTTCGCCGACGTGCTGACCTCGCTGTTCGACCAGGCGCACCGCAACCACGTGCACGTCGACAACGGCCGCTCCGGGAGCGCCCTGGCGGTGTTCACCGGACGCTCCGACATCCAGAACCGCAACCTGCAGGCGGTGCTGCGCGAGGTGTGGGGCCTCGGGGTCGACATCACCGGTGACTGGGACCGCGCCACCCGCCGCGCCGCCGATGCCGTGCTCGAACCGCTCGGCCGCTCCGGCGACCTCACCGACGAGGCGGCCTGGGACGTCTTCTGCACCGCCTCCGTGGGCGCCTGAGGCGCACCGACCCGGAGCGGAGTGGGGAGGGTTCTGCACCGAGTTCGGTGCACATCCCTCCCCGTTGTCCACAAGCAGCCGGCGAGCGGCGGCAGGCGGGCGGGGGCGTGCGCACGTGGGGAGCATGAGGACACGCATCGACCCCCCGCCCGGGCTCACGGACCTGGTCGCGCTGCAGGGCGGGGTCGCATCGATCGAGCAGGTGATGGGTCTGGGGCTGCCCCGCCGGTCCCTGCAGCGGCTGGTGGCGCAGCGGCGCTGGGTGCACCTCTGCCGCGGCATCTACGGCGTGGAGCCACTGACCTGGGTGAGCCATGCCTGGGCCGGCACGCTGCTCGGCGGTGACCGCAGCCGGATCGGCGGCACCGCCGCCCTGCACCTGCACGGTCTCGTCGCGGAGCCACCCGAGCAGATCGACGTGTGGGTGCCCCGCGAGCAGCGACCGGGCGACCGCGGCCCCTGGCGCTTCCGACGCGAGACCCCGGTGACCCACAGCGGTGCCACCGTCGGCGGGCCACCGCGGCTGGCCGTGGAGGACGCCGTCCTCGACGCCGCCGCCGACCTCGCCGAGGACGACTGGGCGGCGCTCGTCATCACCACCGTGCAGTGTCGGCGCAGCACCGCCCGCCGCCTCGCCCGGGCGGCCCGGCACCGGCAGCGACTCCGCCACCGGCGTGTCCTCGACGGCCTGCTCGGCGACGTCACCGACGGGGTGGAGTCACCGCTGGAGCGCGCCTACCTGCACGCGGTGGAGCGGGCGCACGGGCTTCCCCGCGGCGTCCGGCAGCACCGTTCCCACGGGATGCGGCGGGACGTCGTCTACCGCGGGCTGGGCGTCGTCGTCGAGCTGGACAGCCGCTGGCACGACGGCCGGATCCGCTTCGACGACATGTGGCGGGACAACGTGGCGCGGCTGAGCGACGAGATCACCCTGCGCTACGGCTGGCCCCACGTCGTCGGGTCGCCGTGCCGGACGGCTCAGCAGGTCGCCGAGCTGCTCATCGCCCGCGGCTGGCCCGGCCTGCCCACCCGGTGCGACCGGTGCCGCCGCGTGCCCTGACCAGCGAGGAGGGTCCTGCACCGAGTTCGGTGCACATCCCTCCCCGCTGACGGCTCGTCACCCGACCGTCGTCCGCGGTTCTCCTGGAGGGCACCGGGGTCTGGGGGAATGGGTCGGTCCACTCCCCCGAGACCCCCAGGTGGCTGCCGTGCCCGGACTGCGCATGTCCTCGCCCGCGATCGACCGTCGTCGCTTCCTCACCCTCTCCGCTGGCGTGGCCGTCGCCGGCCTCACCGCCCGCGAGCTGCTCGCCGCCACCGAGGCGGCCGCGGCCACCGCGGACCTCGACCCCGCCCCGTTCACCCTCGGCGTGGCCTCCGGCGACCCCGCCGCCGACTCGGTGGTGCTGTGGACGCGGGTCGTCCCCGACCCCTTCGCCGAGGACGGCGGCATGCCCGACCGGGCCGTGGACGTCCACTGGGAGATCGCCCGCGACGAGGCGCTGCGCAGCGGCCGGCGCACCGGCGTCGTCCGCACCGACGCCGCCAGCGCCCACACCGTGCACGTCACCGTCGACGGGCTGCGTCCCGACAGCTGGTACTGGTACCGGTTCACCGTCACCCTCGACGGGACGCCGGTGAGCAGCCGGATCGGTCGCACCCGCACCCTGCCCCGGCCCGGCGAGCGGGTGCCGCGGCTGCGGTTCGCCTTCGCCTCCTGCCAGTCCTGGGTGGGCGGGCCCTACCCGGCCTGGCGCGACCTCGCCGAGCAGGACCTCGACCTGGTCGTGCACCTCGGCGACTACATCTACGAGACCCAGCTCGGCACGCTGGCGGAGTTCCGCCGGCTGCACGCGCTCTACAAGACCTCACCCGACCTGCGCGAGGCGCACGCCCGGTTCCCCTTCGTCACCACCTGGGACGACCACGAGGTGCAGAACAACTACGCCGACGAGGTGCCCGGTGCCGCCGGCGACGGGCGTCCCTTCCTGGACCGGCGGGCCAACGCCTACCAGGCCTACTTCGAGCACCTGCCGCTGCGGGCGACCTCGGAGCCCGATGGCCCGGACCTGCTGCTCTACCGCCGCTTCGACTTCGGCCGGCTCGCCCGCTTCAGCGTCCTCGACACCCGCCAGTACCGCACCGACCAGCCCTGCGGGGACGGCCGACGGGTGCCGTGCGCGGAGGTGTCCGACCCGGCCGCGACGATGACCGGGCCCGAGCAGGAGCGGTGGCTGCTGGACAACCTCAGCAGCTCCCCCGCCACCTGGAACGTCATCGCCCAGCAGACGATCATGGCCCAGTTCGACTACGACCTCGGACCGCAGAAGGTGGTCAACCTCGACCAGTGGGACGGCTACCCCGCCGCCCGCTCGAGGATCCTCGGCCACCTGGCCCAGCACGCGGTGCGCAACCCGGTGGTGATCAGCGGCGACTGGCACACCGCCTGGGTGAACGACCTGCTGGCCGACTTCGACGACCCGTCCTCGCCGGTGCTGGCCACCGAGTTCGTCGGCACCTCGATCTCCTCCGGCGCCGGCTGGGACGCCGACGTCCAGCTGGGGCTGCCGGCCAACCCGCACGTGCGCTTCTACGAGGGCAGCTACCGCGGGTACGTGATGTGCGAGGTGACGCCCGGACGCTGGCGCTCCACCTACCGGATCGTGCTGGACGCCCGTGACGCCGCCAGTCCGGCCTACACCCTGGGCGTCTTCGACGTCACCGACGGGACGCCGGGTGCGGTGCAGGTCGGCTCCGGTGACGGGCTGAACGGCACCCTCACCGACACCGCCGGCGACCCGCTGGGCAACGCCGAGGTGGTGGTCGAGCAGGACGGGCGGGGCGTCAGCGCCGCGACCACCGACGCGCACGGCCGCTGGCGGGTGTTCCTCCCCTCCGGCGCCTACACCGTCACCGGCCACGCCGTCGGGTACGAGTCGCGCTCCACGACGGCCGAGGTGGATGGCGATCGCACCGAGGTCGGGCTCGCCCTGCCCGCCCTCGCCGACGCCCGCGCCGGGGTCGGACGGGTCCCGGGTCCGCGCCGGGAGGCCGGCGCGGCCGACCTGGTGCTGCAGAACAGCGAGCTCGCGGTGGCGATCGCCGTCGCCTTCTCCGACGGCCAGCTGGCTCCGGTCACCGCGGGGAAGCCGGTCGACCTGGCCGCCCGCGGCTCGCTCGACCAGCTGGACTGGATCAACCTGCCCTACGCCTCGCCGACCCAGCCCACCGGCACCGAGGCCTGGCAGTCGCGCACCGTCCGCTCCTCCGAGGTGCGGGTGGTCACCGCGCGGGGCGAGGTGGCCGAGGTCGAGGCGGTCGGCACGGTGGTCGGGCAGGAGCAGGTCCGGGTGAGCACCCGGTACCGGCTCGCGGCCGGCTCCCGCGACGTCGAGGTGCGCAGCACGTTCGCCAACCAGGGCTCGTCCGCGGTGACGCTGTGGGTGGGCGACGCGATGGACCACGACGGCGCCGGACAGCGCAGCGGCGTGCCCGGTCACGGCACCATCGCCACGCCCTACGGCTCACCGGCGGCCTACGCCCCGAGCGCGCCGTGGATGGGGATGACCGGGACCGACGGGCAGGTGTACGGGCTGCTCTACGCCGAGGACGGCTTCGACTGCTACGGCAACGGCAACTGGATCATGTCGCGGCGCGAGGTGCGTCTGGAGCCGGGCGCCACGGTCGAGCTGGTGCGCCGGCTGACGGCCCGGGCGGTCCTGGACGAGGACCCGTGGGAGGTGCTCGGCTCCGCCTGATCGGCGACGGCACCGGCGCGGGCGCGTGTGCGGGTCCCGCTACCGGGTACCGCCACGGCACAGCAGTCCAGACGAAGGAGCACACCATGTTGAAGTCCCTGCACAAGATGGGCGTCCGCAGCGAGTACGCCTACCTAGCCGGTCTCGGCAGCATCGTGCTGTCGCTGATCGCGTGGCTGAGCAGCCGCAAGGCCTCCAGTGACGACAAGCCACAGGCCGACCGGTGGGGCATCTTCATCGGCCACTGGGCCCCGACCTTCTTCGCGATCGGCGTGGGTCTGCGGCTGGAGGAGCAGGACGACTGAGGTGCCGACCGGCACGAGGACGGCCCCGCGACGCGGGACCGTCCTCGTGGCGGTTCGGGGGTCGGTGCGGTCCTGACGTGGGTCAGTCGAAGATCGGGCCGACGTCGCGCGTGCGCTTGAGCTCGAAGAAGCCGGGGTAGGCGGTGACCTTCTCGAACCCGTCGAACAGCTGGCCGGCCTCCTCGCCCTTGGGGGCCGGGGAGATCACCGGACCGAACAGCGACTTGCCGTTGATCCGCACCACCGGGGTGCCGACCTCCGAGCCGACCGGGTCCATCCCCTCGTGGTGGGAGGCGCGCAGCTTGTCGTCGTTCTCGTCGGTCTCGCCGAGGTCGGCGAGCTCGCGGGGCAGGCCGACCTGCTCCAGCGCCTGCTCGATGGTGGCCCGGTCGTTCTGCTGGCCACCGGGGTGGATCAGGGTGCCGACGGCGGTGTAGTAGTCGCGCAGCTTCTCCGAGCCGTAGCGCTCCTCGACGCCGATGCAGACCCGCACGTTGGCCCAGGTCCGCTTCATCCCCTCCCGGTAGTCCTCGGGGATGTCCTTGTCCTCGTTGAGCACTCCTAGGCTCATCACGTGGAAGGTGGTGCGCACGTTGCGCACCTTCTCGACCTCCAGCATCCAGCGCGAGGTCATCCAGGCCCACGGGCACGCGGGGTCGAACCAGAAGTCGACCTGCTTCATCTCGGTCTCAGCCATGTCCCGAACCCTAGGACGGGGACCCCAAGCACCTGCGGACGGGTCGACCGGCGGCCGGTGGCGGTCCGTCGTGCCGCAGCGGCGGGCTCCGGGCGGCCCACTTCGTGTAACGTCTCGCGGGCCCGGGGTGCCCGCCCCGGCCAGTGGTGCGTCCCCGCAGGGCCGGGTGCAGCGCAGGACGGGCTCGCCCGGTCGCGCCTGCCCGCCGTGCCCGGGCCGTGCCCTGCTGTGCTGATGACAGGTGGTGCCGTGTTCCCTGACAACCTGACGCGCGACGAGGCCCGCCAGCGGTCGGAGCTGGTGAGCACCGACTCCTACCAGGTGCTCGTCGACCTCTCCGGCAACGCGCCCGACGGCACGGCGCTGTCGGCCCCGGAGCACAACTTCGTGACGACGTCGACCGTCCGCTTCAGCTCCCGGGCGGGCCGGACCCACATCGACCTCATCGCCGACCACCTCTACTCCGCGACCCTCGACGGCGCCGCCCTGGACGTCGCCACCTTCGCCGACTCCCGGCTGCCGCTGGAGCTCACCGAGGGCGACCACGAGCTGGTCGTGGTGGCCATGCACCGCTACAGCCGCTCCGGGCTCGGCCTGCACCGCTTCGTCGACCCGGCCGACGGGCTCGTCTACCTCTACACCCAGTTCGAGGTGTCGGAGGCGCGCCGCGTCTACGCCTGCTTCGAGCAGCCCGACCTCAAGGCCACCTTCGAGCTGTCGGTGATCGGCCCCGCCGGCTGGACCGTCGCCTCCAACGCGCCGTCGGTCGAGCCGACCGACGTGGCCGAGGGGCTGCAGCGCTGGGACTTCACCCCGACCCTGCGGATCTCGACCTACATCACCGCGCTGGTGGCCGGCAGCTACCACCGGGTCACCGACACCTACACCGGCGTCCACGGCGACGTGCCGCTGTCGCTGCTGTGCCGCCAGTCCAAGGTGGCCGACCTCGACGCCGAGCGGATCCTCGCCACCACGAAGGCCGGGTTCGACGTCTTCGAGCAGCACTTCGGGACGCCGTACCCCTTCGGCACCTACGACCAGGCCTTCGTGCCCGAGTACAACATGGGTGCGATGGAGAACGCGGGCTGCGTCACCCTGCGTGATGAGTACCTGTTCCGCTCGCGGGTGACCAAGGCCCAGTACGACGGCCGCGACAACACGATCCTGCACGAGCTGGCGCACATGTGGTTCGGCGACCTGGTGACGATGAGCTGGTGGGACGACCTGTGGCTCAACGAGTCCTTCGCCGAGTGGGCCTCCCACTTCGCCCAGGCCGAGACCGGCGACCCGCACGAGCCGTGGGCCACCTTCGCCAACAGCCGCAAGATCTGGGCCTACCGCCAGGACCAGCTGCCCTCGACCCACCCGATCGCGGCCGACATGGTCGACCTCGAGGCGGTGGAGCTGAACTTCGACGGCATCACCTACGCCAAGGGCGCCTCGGCGCTGCGCCAGCTGGTGGCCTTCGTCGGCCGCGACCACTTCCTGGAGGGGGTGCGCACCTACTTCCAGCGCCACGCCTTCGGCTCCACCCGCCTCAGCGACCTGCTCACCTGCCTCACCGAGGCGTCGGGCCGTGACCTGTCGGGCTGGTCGGGCCAGTGGCTGGAGCAGGCCGGGGTGAACACCCTGCGCGCTGACTTCGACACCGACGCCGACGGCCGCTTCACCCGGTTCGCGGTGCTGCAGGGCGCCACCGAGCAGCACCCGACGCTGCGGGCGCACCGGCTCGCGATCGGGCTCTACACCCTCGACGGTGAGGTGCTGCGCCGCACGCACCGGGTCGAGGTGGACGTCGACGGCGAGCGCACCGAGGTGGCCGACCTGGTGGGCCAGCAGCGGCCCGACCTCGTGCTGCTCAACGACGACGACCTCACCTACGCCAAGGTCCGGCTGGACGAGCGGTCGCTGCAGACGCTGACCGAGCACATCCACCACCTGGAGAGCCCGCTGGCCCGGGCGCTGTGCTGGGGCGCGGCCTGGGACATGTGCCGCGACGCCGAGATGGGCGCCGCCGACTACCTGGAGCTGGTGCTGCGCGGGATCGCCACCGAGTCCGACCTGGCCGCCGTCCAGCGGACGCTGGGCCAGGCCCAGCTCGCGGTCCACCAGTACACCCCGCGCGACCAGCGCGAGACCCTGGCCCGACGCTGGACGTCCGGGCTGGCCTCGCTGCTGGCCGCGGCCGTCCCCGGCTCGGACCACCAGCTCGCGCTGGCCCAGGCGCTGGCCCGCTCGATCCGCACCGACGCCGGGGTGCGGGTGCTGCAGGGCTGGCTGGCCGGGGAGGAGGTGCCCGAGGGGCTGGAGGTCGACACCGACCTGCGCTGGCTGCTGATCACCCAGCTGGCCCGGCTCGGCCAGGTGGACGAGGCCGCCGTCGCCGCCGAGCAGCAGCGGGACCAGACCATCGCCGGGGCCGAGCGGGCCGCCGGCGCCCGCGCGGCGCGTCCGACGGCCGAGGCCAAGCAGGCCGCCTGGGCGCTCGCGGTGGACGACCCCGACGTGCCGAACGAGACCCAGTACCAGGTGTGCGTGGCGTTCTGGCAGTTCGGCCAGGAGGAGGTCGGCGCCCCGTTCGTCGACCGCTACCTGCAGGCCGTGGAGGACATCTCCGCCGCGCGTGGGGTGTGGGCCACCAAGGGGTTGTCGCTGAAGAACAACGTGCTCGAGCACCTCTTCCCCGTGCCGCTGGCCGACCAGGCGCTGGTGGAGCGGATCGAGCGGTGGATCGGCGAGCGCGAGCTCACCGAGCCGGTGCGCCGGGTGCTGGCCGAGCGGCTCGACGACGCCCGCCGCGCGCTGCGCTGCCAGCAGCGTCAGGGCTGAGCCGGTGGCGGGGTCGCCGCTGACCGTCGGGGCGGTGCTCGACGTCCTCGAGCACCGCTACCCGCCCACGACCGCCGAGGGGTGGGACCGGGTCGGGCTGGCCGTCGGCGACCGCGCCCAGTCGGTGACGTCGGTGCTGCTGACGGTCGACGTCACCCCGCAGGTGCTCGCCGAGGCGGTCGGGCTCGACGCACAGCTGGTGGTGGCCCACCACCCCCTGCTGCTGCGCGGGATCACCGCCGTGGACGCCGCCGAGCCCAAGGGCCGGCTGGTGATCGAGGCGGTCCGGGCCGGGGTGTCGGTCTACACCGCGCACACCAACGCCGACATCGCCGTCGACGGGGTGTCGGCGTCGCTGGCCGAGACGGTCGGGCTGGTGGACACGCGTCCGCTGGTGCCGTCGGCGCACGACCCCGCGGTCGGCGCCGGCCGGGTCGGACGGCTGGCCGAGCCGCTGACCGCCGGGGGCTGGCTGGAGCGGGTGGCCGCGGCGCTGCCGGCGACGGCGGCGGGGGTCCGGCTGGCCGGTGACCCCGACCGGCTGGTGCGCACGGCCGCAGTGGTCGGCGGGGCCGGTGACTCCTACCTCGACGGCGCCCTGGCCGCCGGGGTGGACGCCTACCTCACCTCCGACCTGCGCCACCACCCCGTCAGCGAGCTGCTGCAGCGCGACGACGCCCCGCTGCTCCTCGACGTCCCGCACGCCGCCGCCGAGGCGACCTGGCTGCCGGTGGTGCAGCGGGTGCTCCGCGACGGCCTCCCCGACCTCGACGTCACCGTCTCCGGAGTCCGCACCGACCCGTGGACGCGGCACGCCGCCTCCCCCACCGCCAACCCGCACACAACGCGCTGAGCTTGTCGAAGCGCGACAGGACCCGCCCTTCGACAGGCTCAGGGCGCTGGGATACAGCGGCTGCCCGGGCCACGACCCCGCACCGTCCTCAGCCGCGGGGAAACCGACACCTCACGCACCCCGGCCCCTGCAGCGCGCTGAGCTCGTCGAAGCGCGACAGAGCCCGGCCTCGACAGCTCAGGGCGTTGGGGTGGGCCAGAGGATCGGACCGTCAGCGCTCGATCGCGCGGCGGTCGTCGACGCCGGCGGACAGCTGGTGGTACTCCTCGGGGGTCTCGACACCCCAGATGCTCAGCGGGTGGTCGATCTCGGGAGCGGTCTCGCCGCGGCCGCGGGCGATCAGCCGCGGCACCATCCCGAGCACGAAGATGATGAGCAGGGCCACCAGCGGCAGCCCGACCATGACGAACAGGGCCATCAGCACCGTCGGCTCCTCCACCGAGGGCCACCCCGGGAGGGTGCGCAGGGGCACTAGCATGCTGGTCAGTCCGCTCACAGGCCCTACCGTAGTGCCTGCCGGGAACCGGCGCGCCACCAGACGCCCGACACCCGACACGCACCCGGGGGCCTGGTCCGAACCAGCACCGAAGGGGACCTCGTGCCACGACCCTCCGAGCCAGGCACCGGCCCGGACCCGTCCCAGCGTCCTCCCCGACCTCCCACGGCACGACCCGGTGGCGCCGCCGCGCCCGCCGGCCGGGTGGTGATGAACGCGGAGGAGATCAACCGATCGCTGGCCCGGATCGCCCACCAGGTGCTCGAGGCCAACCACGGCGCCCGCGACCTGATGGTGCTGGGCATCCCGACCCGCGGCGTCCCGCTGGCCGCCCGGCTGGCCCGGCTGATGGGCGAGGTCGAGGGCCACCCGGTGCCGACCGGGCAGCTGGACGTGACGATGTACCGCGACGACCTGCGCAGCCAGCCCACCCGCCCGGTCGGGCGCACCGTGCTGCCCGGGGACGTCGACGGCGCCGTGGTGGTGCTCGTCGACGACGTGCTCTACTCCGGGCGCACCGTGGTCGCCGCCCTGGACGCCCTGCACGACCTCGGCCGTCCGGCGGCGATCCGGCTCGCGGTGCTGGTCGACCGCGGCCACCGCCAGGTGCCGGTCCGGGCCGACCACGTCGGCAAGAACCTGCCCACCGCCAGCCACGAGCGGGTCCAGGTGCGGCTGGCCGAGACCGACCACGTCGACGCCGTCTCGATCCTGCGGGACGCCCCCGCGGAGCAGGGCGTCGGGACGGAGGGGGCGCGGTGAAGCACCTGCTGTCGGCCGCCGACCTCTCCCTGGACGAGATCACCGGCATCCTCGACCTCGCCGAGGAGATGTCGCAGGTCCAGAGCCGCCCGGTGAAGAAGCTCCCGGCGCTGCGCGGACGGACCGTGGTCAACCTCTTCTTCGAGGACTCCACCCGCACCCGCTCCTCCTTCGAGCTGGCCGGCAAGTGGCTGTCGGCCGACGTCATCAACGTCTCGGCCAAGGGCTCCTCGGTGTCGAAGGGTGAGTCCCTGCGCGACACCGTGCTCACCGTCGCCGCGATGGGGGTGGACGCGCTGGTGATCCGGCACATGGCCTCCGGCGCCCCGCAGCAGGCGGCGCAGTGGGTCGACGCGCACGTCCTCAACGCCGGCGACGGCACCCACGAGCACCCCACCCAGGCCCTGCTCGACGCGTTCTCGATGCGCCGCCACTTCCGGGCGAGCGACCCCGACGTCGACTGGCGGGACAAGACCGTGGCCGTGGTCGGCGACCTCACCCACTCCCGGGTGGTGCGCAGCAACGTGCTGCTGCTGCGGACCCTCGGCGCGCGGGTGGTGCTCGTCGCCCCGCCGACGCTGCTGCCCTCAGGGGTGCACAGCTGGCCGGCGGAGGTCAGCACCGACCTGGACGAGGTGCTCGGCAGCGCCGACGTGGTGATGATGCTGCGGGTGCAGCGCGAGCGCATGTCGGGCGGCTACTTCCCCACCCCGCGGGAGTACACCGTCGGCTACGGGCTGACCCGCGACCGGCTCGCCCGGCTCAAACCCGGGGCGGCGATCTGCCACCCCGGCCCGATGAACCGCGGCCTGGAGATCTCCGCCGACGCCGCCGACAGCGCGGCCTCGCTCGTGCTCGACCAGGTCGCCTCCGGGGTGGCGGTGCGGATGAGCGTCCTGTACCACCTGCTCGGCGGCGACGACGAAGGAGGAACGCGGTGACCCACCCGCCCGTGCTCATCACCGGGGCCCGGCTGCCCGACGGCCAGCCCCGCGACCTGCTGCTGGAGGGCGGCCGGTTCGCCGACCCCGCCTCGGCACCCGCCGACGTCCGCCGGGTCGACGCCGACGGCCTGCTCGCCCTGCCCGGTCTGGTCGACCTGCACACCCACCTGCGCGAACCGGGCCGCGAGGACGCCGAGACGGTCCGCACCGGCACCCTGGCCGCGGCCCGCGGCGGCTACACCGCCGTGCTGGCGATGGCCAACACCTCCCCGGTCACCGACACCGCCGAGGCGGCCGAGCACGTCGCCGCCCTGGGACGCCGCGACGGCTGCGCCCAGGTCGCCCCGGTCGGGGCGGTCACCAAGGGCCTGGCCGGGGAGGAGCTGGCCGAGCTGGGGCTGATGGCCCGCTCGGCCGCCGGCGTCCGGGTGTTCTCCGACGACGGCCACTGCGTGCACGACTCCCGGTTGATGCGCCGGGCGCTGGAGTACGTGCGGGCCTTCGACGGGGTCATCGCCCAGCACGCCCAGGACCCGCGGCTGGCCGGCCCGGACGCCTGCTGCCACGAGGGCGAGATCTCCGGACGTCTCGGGCTGGGCGGCTGGCCCGCGGTGGCGGAGTCGACCATCGTCGCCCGCGACGTCCAGCTCGCCCGGCTCACCGGCTCCCGGCTGCACGTCTGCCACGTCTCCACCGCCGAGACGGTGGAGGTGCTGCGCTGGGCCAAGGGGCTGGGCATCGCGGTGACCGCCGAGGTCACCCCCCACCACCTGCTGCTCACCACCGACGCGGTCACCGGCTACGACCCGACGTTCAAGGTCAACCCGCCGCTGCGTCCCGACGAGCACGTCACGGCGCTGCGCCAGGCGCTGGCCGACGGCACCATCGACGCCGTCGGCACCGACCACGCCCCGCACGCCCGCCACGACAAGGAGCACGCCTTCGCCGACGCCGCCTTCGGCATGGTGGGGCTGGAGACCGCGCTCGGCGTGGTGGCCGCGACCATGGTCGAGACGGGGCTGATGGCCTGGGAGGACGTCGCGGTGCGGATGTCGACCTCCCCGGCCCGGATCGCCGGGCTGACCGACCAGGGACGTCCGCTGGCCGTCGGCGAGCCGGCGAACCTGGTGCTGGTCGACCCCTCCCGGCGCACCCGGGTGGACGCCGCCGACACGCTGTCGCTGTCGCGCAACAACCCCTACCACGGCCTGGAGCTGCCCGACCCGGTGGTCGCCACCTTCTGGCAGGGCCGCCCCACCTTCACCCGCTGACCCGGCGCTCGCTCTCGGGCAGGTAGGGGCTGTCGTGGTCGTCGGTCGCGGTGTCGCCGCGGTGACGGGGTTCGTCCTGGCCGGGGACGTACCGAGGCAGCCAGGTGATGTCCGCGTGCTGGTCACCGGTCCCGGCGGCGCCGCTGGAACCGGCAGGCAGAATGGACGCCGATGACTGAGACCAGCTACTACGACGCCGTCGGCGGCCACGAGACGTTCGCCCAGCTCACCCGCGTGTTCTACGAGCAGGTCGCGCAGGACCCCGAGATGCGGGCGATGTACCCCGAGGAGGACCTGGGCCCGGCCGAGGAGCGGCTGCGGATGTTCCTCGAGCAGTACTGGGGCGGCCCGACCACCTACCACGAGCAGCGCGGGCACCCGCGGCTGCGGATGCGGCACGGCCCGTTCAAGGTGACCCCGACGATGCGCGACCACTGGGTGGCGCACATGCGGGTGGCGCTGGACTCGCTGCAGCTCTCCCCGGAGCTGGAGCAGCCGCTGTGGGAGTACCTGCAGCGGGCGGCCTCGTTCATGGTCAACACCGAGGACCCGCGCCCGCCGACGCCCGCGCAGGTGCTGCCGTTGAGCGCCGTCGAGCGGCCGGGGCCGGACGTCCCGCTCACCTGAGGCACCCCGGCGGCGGTGACGCGGGGGGCGGCCTCTGCCAGACTCGCGTGACATGACAGTCGACGACCCGACGACCGGCCCGCTGCCCGACGACACCGGCGCCGCGGGCGGCGACGACGCACCGGGTGGGGCACCGGGTGGCGGCGAGCAGACCGCGACCCGGCCGGCCCCGGCCATCACCGACGACCCGCTGTGGTGGCGCAGCGCGGTGGTCTACCAGATCTACCCCCGATCCTTCGCCGACAGCGGCGACGACGGGACCGGCGACGTCCGCGGGATGATCGAGCGGCTGCCGCACCTGGCCTCGCTCGGCGTGGACGCCGTGTGGATCTCGCCGTGGTACCCCTCCCCGCTGGCCGACGGCGGCTACGACGTCGCCGACTACACCGGCATCCACCCCGACTTCGGCACCCTGGCCGACGCCGACGAGTTCGTCGCGGCCGCGCACGCCCTCGGCATCCGGGTGCTCATCGACCTGGTGCCCAACCACTGCTCCGACCAGCACCCGCTCTTCCAGGCCGCCCTGGCCGCCGGACCGGGCAGCCCCGAGCGCGAGCTGTTCGTCTTCCGGGACGGTCGCGGCCCCGACGGCTCGGAGCCGCCGACGAACTGGCCGGCCGTCTTCGGCGGCAGCGCCTGGGAGCGGGTCACCGAGCCCGCTGGAGACGCGGCTTCCGCCGCGGGGCCCGACGGCACTCCCGGCCAGTGGTACCTGCACCTGTTCGCGCCGGAGCAGCCGGACTGGAACTGGGAGCACCCCGAGGTGTTCCGGTTCTTCGAGTCGGTGCTGCGGTTCTGGTTCGACCGCGGGATCGACGGCTTCCGGATCGACGTCGCCGACTCGATGAAGGTCGACCAGGAGTTCCCGGACCTGCCCGTCGACCCGGGCACCGGGCTGGCCACCCTGGAGAAGTTCCCGGGCGGACCGGTCTTCGACCGTCCCGACCTCGACGAGATCCACCGGCACTGGCGGGCGGTGGCCGACGAGTACGCCGCCGCCGGCAAGGGCACCAAGGTGTTCGTCTCCGAGGCCTACCTCACCCCCGCCGAGCGGCTGGTGCGCTACGTGCGTCCCGGCCAGCTGCAGACGACGTTCAACTTCGACGCCCTGCTGTGCGAGTGGACCGCGGAGTCGCAGCGCCACGTCATCGACCTCACCGTGGCCGCGCACGAGGCGGTGGGCGCCCCGCCGACCTGGGTGCTCTCCAACCACGACGTGACCCGGGTGGCGACCCGCTACGGCAAGCCGCGCACCGGGTGCCGCTTCACCGCCGAGGGCATGCACCCCGACGACCTGCGGCTCGGCCCGTCCGACCTGGCCGAGCTCCCCACCGACATCGAGCTGGGACGCCGCCGCGCCCGCGCCGCGGCGCTGCTCGAGCTGGCGCTGCCCGGCGGGGCCTACGTGTACCAGGGCGACGAGCTGGGCCTGCCGGAGGTGGAGGACCTGCCCGAGGAGGTGCTGCAGGACCCGACCTGGCTGCGCTCGGGCCACACCGTCCGCGGCCGTGACGGCTGCCGGGTGCCGATCCCCTGGTCGGGTGACCGTCCGCCCTACGGCTTCGGCACCGGGACGCCGTGGCTCCCCCAGCCCACCGACTGGGCGCCGCTGACGGTCGAGGCCCAGGACGGCGTCCCCGGCAGCCACCTGGAGCTCTACCGGGCCGCGCTGCAGATCCGCGGCCAGCACCCGGCCCTCGGCGACGGCACCCTGCAGTGGCGCGACAGCGGCCCCGAGGTGCTGCACTTCTCCCGCGGGCAGGGGTTCGAGTGCCTGGTGAACTTCGGCCCCGAGCCGGTCGAGCTGCCGGCCGGCGCGGAGGTGCTGGTCGCCTCCGGCGACGTCACCGGCGGTGTCCTCACCCAGGACGTCGCCGTCTGGCTCTCCGTCTGACCTGAGGGAACCCCCCACGCCCTGAGCCGACCCCAACGCCCTGAGCCGACCCCAACGCCCTGAGCCTGTCGAAGGGCGAGCCTGCCGCGCTTCGACAGGCTCAGCGCGCTGTGGTGGTGTGCTGCGGATGTCAGACGTGCTCGAGAGCGCTGCGGACGGTGTCCGGCAGCGGCACGGGACGCCCACGCTCGTCGGCGCAGACGGCGACCGTGCGCACCTCGGCGAAGAGGGTGCCGTCCTGCGGGTCGCGGACCAGGGTGCGTAGCGTCATCGATGTGCGGCCCAGCGCGGCCACGGCCACCGACGCCTCGTAGGGCTCGGAGCGGTAGCCGAGCTGGGCGCGGTGGTCGACGTCCTGGCGCACCACCAGCCACTGCCCCGCCCCGTCCGGGGTCCCGGCGAGCACCTGCTGCAGCAGCCGGATCCGGGCCTCCTGGGCGTAGTCGAAGAACCGGACGTTGTTGACGTGACCGTAGGAGTCCAGGTCGGACCAGCGCACCCGCAGCGGCACCGCCAGCCCGGGCCGGTCGGCTCCCGCCAGCTGCGGCCACGGCTCGGCCGGCACCTCACGGGCGCGGAAGAACGCCCGCTGCTCCGGCGTCAGCCGCAGCACCCGCCCGCCGGCCAGGTCGTAGGGCGCGAGCAGGGTTCTGGCCCGCGCCACCGGGGCGTCGGCCGGCCCGAGCTCGTAGCCGAGGGTGAACCGGGCCCCGCCGACGGCGTGCAGGTCCATCCGGACCTCCAGCTCCTCGGTGCTCCAGATCAGCGGCCGCAGCAGCTCCACCTGGGTGCGCACCACCAGCACCCCGTGCGAGGCGGGCGCGGTCCCGTCGGCCCGGCCGAGCATCCCGGCCACCTCCGAGCGGGTGAGGAAGTCGACCCGCGCCTCCTGCAGGTAGTCGACGAAGGCCCCGTTGTTGACGTGGGCCTGCGCGTCCATGTCGCCCCAGCGCAGGGGGCAGCGGTAGACGTGGAGCACCGCAGCGATCAGTCCTCGTCGTCGTAGAGGCCGGCGAGCAGGTCGGCGTGCTTCTCCGCGATGGCGGCCCGGCGGATCTTCATGCTCGGGGTCACCTCGCCCTCGTCGATGCTCAGCTCGGCGGGCAGCACCGCGAAGCGCTTCACGGTCTCGTGCCGCTCCAGCGTGGCGTTGGCCTTGTCGACGTGGGACTGCAGCAGCGCGCGCACCTGCGGGGAGTTGATCATCGCGGCGTAGTCGTCGGTCGGCAGCCCCTGGCTCTTCGCCCAGGCGGTGATCGAGTCCGGGTCGAGGGCGATGAGGGCGACGATGTACTTGCGTCCCTCGCCGCTGACCACGACCTGGCTGGCGTAGGGGCTGGCGGCCACCAGGGCGCCCTCCACCTTCTGCGGCGCCACGTACTTGCCGCCCGAGGTCTTGATGAGGTCCTTCTTGCGGTCGGTGATCTTGAGGTAGCCGTCGGCGTCCAGCTCGCCGATGTCACCGGTGTGGAACCAGCCGTCGACGAAGCTGCCCGACTCCAGCTCGTCCTGGCCCTGGTAGCCGCTGGCCACCCCCGGACCCTTGATCAGCACCTCGCCGTCGTCGGCGATCTTGATGGTGGTGCCGGGCAGGGCCGGCCCCACGGTCCCCAGGCGCGGTGTGCGGGGGTCGTTGACGGCGCTGACCGCGCTGGTCTCGGTGAGCCCGTAGCCCTCGATGACCAGCAGCCCGGCGGAGTAGAACCAGCTCTGCACCTGGGCGTTGAGCTTGTTCGAGCCCGAGACCATGAAGCGGATCCGACCGCCCAGGCGGGCCTTGAGCTTGCTGAACACCAGCCGGTCGGCGATGGCGTACTGCACCTTGAGCAGACCGGTCAGCGGCTCGCCGCGCAGCCGCGGCGCGGCCGAGCGCTTGCCCACGCTGAACGCCCAGCGGGCGATCTTCGCGCGCGGGCCGCTGGCGGCGCCGGTCATCACCCGGGCCCGCACCTTCTCGAAGATCCGGGGCGCGCCGGCCATGAACGTCGGCCGCACCTCACCGAGCCCGTCGACGATCCGGTCGATCCGCCCGTCCACCGCGGTGGCGAAGCCCACCTCGAGCTGGATGGCGATCAGCGCCTTGCCGAAGACGTGGCTCAGCGGCAGCCAGAGGAACTGCAGGTCGTCGGGCCGGAGCAGGTCGATGGCCACCACCCCGCGGCCGATGTAGGCCCAGGAGTCGTGGGTGATCCGCACGCCCTTGGGCTGCCCGGTGGTGCCGGAGGTGTAGATCAGGGTGGCCAGCTGCTCCGGACGGGTCCCGGCGACGGCCTCCTCGACGACGTCGGGCTGCTCGGCCAGCAGCTCGCGGCCGCGGCGGCGCAGCTCCTCCCAGCCGAGGACGCGCTCGGAGTCGCTGGTGCCCTCGATGAGGACGATCGTGGTGGCCTCGTCCACGTGGTCGAGCACCTTGGCCAGCTGCTGGTCGTCCTCCACCACGAGGATGCGCGACTCGGAGTCGGACAGGATGTAGTCGACCACCGGCGCGGTGCTGGTCGGGTAGATGGTGGTGGTGGCACCGCCGGCGCACATCACGGCGAGGTCGGCCAGGATCCACTCGATCCGGGTGCTGCTGGCGATGGCGACCCGCTGCTCGCGCTCCAGGCCGAGGCTGAGCAGCCCCGCCGCGAGCTCGAACACGATGTCGCGGGTCTCCGCCCAGGTCAGCGAGACCCACCGGTCGTCGGCGTCGCGGTGGCGGAACGCCTCGCGGTTGCGACCGAGGGCGACCTGCGCGGTGAACATCGCCCCCACGGAGGGCGACCGGTCGCTGACGTCCACGTCCTGAGAGCGATCAGGTCCCTGCGGAGCGAGTTCGGCGCTGCTACTCATCTACCATCCCCGTCTCGTGGACGGCGCCCTCACGCGCCGTCGCGGTGTCTCGCCCGCCAGCCTAGTGCCGGTACGCCCGTTCGTCCCGGTGGCGCGAGCGGAGCAGCCGCGGGAGCCCGCCGGTCAGAGCCGTTGGACGAGCAGCGCCATCCCCTGGCCGCCCCCCACGCACAGCGTCTCCAGCCCGATCTCGGCGTCCCGCTCGACCATCGCGTTGAGGAGTGTGGTGAGCATCCGGACGCCGGTGGCGCCGAAGGGGTGCCCGAGCGCGATGGCGCCGCCGTGCACGTTGAGCCGGTCGAGGTCGAGCCCGAGCTCGCGGGCGCAGGCGAGCACCTGGGCGGCGAAGGCCTCGTTGAGCTCGACCAGGTCGACGTCGTCGATGGTCATCCCGGCCCGGTCGAGCACCCGCCGGGTGGCCTCGACCGGCCCCATCCCCATCACCTCCGGGCTGAGGGCGCTGGTGGCGGTGGCGACGACCCGCGCCAGCGGGGTCAGCCCGAGCTCGCGGGCCCGCTCGTCGCTGAGTACCACGACCGCGGCGGCGCCGTCGTTGAGCGGGCAGCAGTTCGCCGCGGTGACGGTTCCGCCGGCGCGGAACACCGGCTCCAGCGCGGCCACCTTCTCCAGCGTCACCCCGGCCCGCGGCCCGTCGTCGGCGCCGACCACCCGGCCGTCGGGCAGCGTGGCCGGGAGGATCTCGCGGGCGAAGACGCCCGCGGCGACCGCGTCCTGCGCGCGGTGCTGGGAGGCGACGGCGTAGGCGTCCTGGTCGGCCCGGCTGACGTCCCAGGCGGTCGCCACGTTCTCCGCGGTCTGCCCCATCGCGACGTAGACGTCGGGCAGCTCGCCGCCCAGCCGCGGGTCGCTCCACCGCCGGTTCGTCGCGGCGGTCTCCGCCGACCGGCGACCGGCGGCGGCGAACGCGGGATGGTGGGTGTCCTCGGGGTCCAGACCGGCGCCGGCGAACCCGCGGTAGCGCGAGACGCACTCCACCCCGGCCGAGACGAAGGCGTGCCCCTCCCCCGCCCGGATCGCGTGGAAGGCCATCCGGGTGGTCTGCACGCTGGAGGCACAGAACCGGTTGATGGTGGCGGCCGGCACCTCGTCCAGGCCGAGCAGGACGGCCACCCGCCGGGCGAGGTTGCCACCGTGCTCGTCGCGGGGGTCGGCGCACCCGACGTAGAGGTCGTCCAGCGTCCGCGGGTCGAGCTCGGGCACCCGGGCCAGCACGTCGGCGACCACCCCGGCCACCAGGTCGTCGGGGCGCACCGTGGTCAGCGAGCCCCTGGACGCCCGTCCGATCGGCGTCCGCCCCGCCGCCACGACCACCGCCTCCGCCATGTCCGCACCCTAGCCGCGGGGCCGGCGGGCGCCCGGCTCAGGTGAGCATCTCCTCCAGCTTGCCGTCCTCGGTGCCGTCGTCCTCGCGACGGCGCCCGCGCGGCCGGCTGCCCCGCTCGCGCAGCTGCTCGACCAGTCGGTAGAGCACCGGCACGAGCACCAGGGTCAGCACGGTGGAGGAGATCAGGCCACCGATCACCACGATCGCCAGCGGCTTGGAGATGAACACCCCGCCACCGGTCAGGCCGAGGCTCATCGGCACCAGGGCCATGATCGTGGCGAGCGCGGTCATGATGATCGGGCGCAGCCGCAGCCGGGCCCCGTGCACCACCGCGTCGTCGATCGAGGCGCCCTGGGCGCGGTAGTGGTTGACCAGGTCGATCAGCACGATCGCGTTGGTCACCACGATGCCGATGAGCATCAGCAGCCCGATCATCGACGGGATGCCCAGCGCGGTGTCGGTGAGCAGCGACAGCCCGATCGCCCCGGTGGCGGCGAAGGGCACCGACACCAGCAGGATCAGCGGCTGCAGCAGCGAGCGGAAGGTCGCCACCATCACCACGTAGACGATGGCGATCGCCACCCCCATCGCCAGGAACAGCTGGCCGAACGCCTCGTCCTGCTCCGCCGACACGCCACCGATCTCGGCGCGGACGCCGTCGGGCAGGTCGAGCCCGTCGATGGCCTGGGTGACGGCGAGCGTGGTGGCGCCGAGGTCGTCGCCGGTGCTGGTCGCGGTCACCGTGACGGTGCGGGCGCCGTCCACCCGGGTGATGGTGGCGGGGGCCCGGACCTCCTCCACGGTGGCGACCTCACGCAGCGGGACGGGGTCGGCACGCAGGTCGGCGATGCCCTCGGTCCGCTCCTGCAGCTCCTCGGCCTCCCGCTGCTGGGCCTGGGAGTCGGCGCGCTGATCGGCCAGCTCGACGGTCTGCTCGTCGAGGGCGACGATCTGCTCCTCGAGCTGGTCGATCGACTCCTCCAGCTGCTCGACCGCCGCCGCCTGCTGCTCCGCCGCCGCGGCGGCCTGCGCGGCCGCGGCCTCCTCCGCGGCGCGCTGCTGCTGCTCGACCGCCCGCTGCTGGTCCTCTGCCGCCTGCTCGGCGGCCTCCCGCAGGGACTCCGCCACGTCCTCGGCCGCCTGCTGCAGCTCCTCGGGGCTGGCGTCGGCGAGGTCGCTGGGCAGGCTGCTGGGCAGGTCGTCGGGCAGTCCGCCAGCGGGAAGCCCCGCACCCGGCAGCCCCGCCCCGGGCACCCCGGCGCCGGGTGCGCCACCGGCGCCACCGGGCAGCCCGGCCGAGGGGGCGGGCGCGTTGCGGGCCTCCTCCAGCTGGTCGTTCAGCTCGGCCAGCTGGTCGGTCAGCTCACTGCGCTGCTCGGCCAGCGCCTCGGCCTGCTCGTCGAGCTGGGCCTCGGCCTCGGCCTGCTGCTCCTCGGCGTTCTCCTCCTGGATCTCGGTGACCTCGTCGGACTCCCGCTCCTGGACGTCGGCGGTCTGGCGCTGGGTCACCGGCAGCTCCAGCGCCTCCAGCGCGGCCTTGTCCTCGACCGGGGCGCGGGAGCGCAGCACCACCTGCTCGGTGCGGTCGTCCAGCACGACCTCACCCAGCGGCTGACCGTCCAGCGCCTGGGCGACGGCCTGGCCGATGGTGGACTGGTTCATCCCCAGCTCCGCGGCGCGCACCTGGTCGACCTCGACGGAGAAGACGGTCTGCTGCTCGGCCAGGTCGCTGCCCACGTCGGTCAGGCCGGGCACGCCGGCGAGGGCCTGCTCGACCTGCTCCGCGCCGGTGGCGATCGCCTCCTCGTCGGTCGCCACCACCTGGACCGCCATCTCGTTGGTGCCGCCGGCGCCGCCGTCGGCCAGACCCACCTCGGTCTCGCCGATGTCGGTCATCGGGTCCAGCTGGGCGCGGAGCCGGTCGGCCACCACCGATCCGTCGGTGTCGGGCCGCAGGGTGATCGAGATGGTCGCCGTGTTCGACCCACCGCCGGACCCGGTGAGGACGTCCGCACCCTGGCCGCCGACCGTGGTCTGGTAGGTCTCCACCGCCGGATCCGCGGCCACCACCGCCTCCACCTTCTGCGCGGCGGCGTCGGTGTCGGCCAGCGTGGTGCCGCTGGGCATCTCCTGGGAGACCAGCAGGGTGTTCTGACCGGCCTCACCGAGGAAGTCGGTCTTGAGCAGGGTGGTCGAGCCCAGCGTCAGCACGAACACCACGGCGGCCACCACGAGGGTGATCACCGGGTGCCGCAGCGCCGCGCGCAGCACCGGCAGGTAGCCCTTCTGCAGCGGCGTCTCCCGCTCCTCGTGGGCGGCCCGCACCGAGTCGTCGGTGGCGTCGACGGCCGCCTGCTGCTTGCGGCTGGGCCGCATGAACCACATCGCCAGCACCGGCACGATCGTCAGCGAGACCAGCAGGGAGGCCAGCAGGGCCACCGTCACGGTGACCGCGAAGGGGCGGAACAGCTCACCGACCTGCCCGCCGACCAGCGCGATCGGCAGGAACACCGCGACGGTGGTGATGGTGGAGGCGGTCACCGCCCCGGCCACCTCCCGCACCGCGCCGAGGATCGTCGACGTGCCGAACGGCTCGCCCAGGCCGAGGTGGCGCTTGATGTTCTCGATGACGACGATCGAGTCGTCCACCACCCGTCCGACGGCGACGGTGAGCGCACCCAGGGTGAGGATGTTGAGGCTGAACCCACCGACGTAGAGCCCGATCATCGCGATGAGCAGCGACAGCGGGATGGAGATCGCGGTGATGATCGTGGAGCGCACCGAGAGCAGGAAGACCAGGATGACGATGATCGCCATCGCGAGCCCGAGCCCGCCCTCGACCGCGAGGTCGTGGATGGACTGCTCGATGAACGGCGACTGGTCGAAGACCGTCTGGAACCGGGTGCCCGAGCCGATCTCCTGCTCCAGCTCCGGCAGCAGCTCGCGCAGGTCGTGGGCCACCGTCACGGTGTTGGCCTCGGTGGTCTTGGTGACGTTGAGGCTGATCGCGGGCTCGCCGTTGACCCGCGAGATGGCGGTGGCCTCGACCGGGTCGTTGGTGACGTCGGCGACGTCACCCAGCCGGACCGGGCCGTCGGTGCCCTGCAGCTGGATGGCCTCGACGTCCTCGACCGAGCCGAGCGTCCGGCCGACCTGGACGTTGACGCGCTGGCTGCCGGTGTCGAGGTCGCCGGCCGGCACCTGCGTCCCGTGCACCTGGAGCAGCTGCTGCAGCTCGGTGGGCTGGACGCCGAGGCGATCCAGGTCGTCCTGGCGGGTGGTGATGACGACCTCGCGGACCTCCTCACCGGAGACCGTCGCCTCCCCCACCCCGTCCAGGGCGTTGATCCGCGGCACGGCGACGGTGCGCAGCCGCTCGGACAGGTCGGCCGGGGAGAGGTCGGAGGAGACGGCGAGGGAGACCACCGGGAGGGCGTCGAAGTCGAAGGCGGCGATCTCGGGCTCGACGTCGGCGGGCAGCCCCGGGACGGCGTCGACGGCGGCCCGGATCTTGTTCTCCATCTCGGTGGCGTCCTCGCCGTAGTCCCACTCCGCCGAGATCTGGGAGACGTTGGCCGAGGAGGTGGAGCTGACGCCGGTCACCCCGGCCACGCCCTTGACCGCGTCCTCGATGGGACGGGTGACGTCACGCTCGACCGAGGCCGGCGCCGCACCCTGCCAGATGGAGAGGACCGTGACCTGGGGGAGGGTCAGCGAGGGCATCAGCTCCTGCTTCAGCGCCCCGGTGGAGAACAGCCCGGCGCCGATGATGACGAGGCTGAGCAGGGCGACGACCGCCCGGTTGGCCAGGCTGAGGCGGGCCAGCCCGGTCATCGCGCGCCCACCCCTTCCGGAGCGGTGGTGGTGGCGGGGCGGACGGTCACGCTGCTGGGCACGCCGTCACAGTACGGACCGCACCCGCACCGGAGACACCCGCTCAGGGTCCTCCGACGCGATCCCCGGGGTCGAGCCCGGGGTGCCCCCAGGGCCGGGTCCGACCCCGGGACGGCTCCCCCCGAGCCGTCCCGGGGAGCCCTGCACCCGGGGTCGTCCGATCAGGCCTTGACGGCCTGGATCGTCAGGGTGATGTCGACCTTGTCGCCGATCAGCACCTTGTCGCCCTGGAGCGCGACGTTGAAGTCGATGCCGAAGTCCTTGCGGGAGATCGAGGTGGTGGCCTCCACGCCCAACCGGGTGGCGCCGTAGGCGTCCACGTCGACCCCGAGGAACTCCGCCTGCAGCACGACCGGACGGGTGGTGCCGTTGATGGTGAGGTCGCCGGCGATCTCGTACTCGCCGTCGGCACCGGTGATGCCGGTGGAGACGAAGGTCATCAGCGCGTCCTTCTCGGCGTTGAAGATGTCGGCCGAGCGCAGGTGGCCGTCGCGCTGCTCGTTGCGGGTGTTCACCGAGGCGAGCTTGACCTCGGCGGTGACGCTCGCGGCGGTCGGGTCGTCGGAGGTGGTGGTCACGGTGGCGACGTAGTCGTCGAAGGTGCCGCGCACCTTGCTCATCAGGTGCCGCACGGTGAAGCCGACCTCGGAGTGGGCGGGGTCGACGTTCCAGGTGCCGGCGGTGAGGGTGAGGGTCTGGGCGTCCATGGGGGTTCTCCAACTGGTTGAAGTTTCAACAACGCGACCAGGGTAGCCCAAGAAGTTGAACTGTCAACTTCCTTGGTTACGATGTGGACATGACCGAGCAGACCATGGAGAGCCCGACGCGCTGGCTCGACGCCGAGCAGCAGCGCATCTGGCGCACCTACCTGCTCGGGGCGGCGCGGATCAACGAGGTGCTGGACGCCGACCTGCGCACCCACGGCCTCGACCTCGCCGAGTACGAGATCCTCGTCACCCTGTCCGAGGCCGACGACCGGCGGCTGCGGATGGCCGAGCTGGCCGAGGCGGTGCACCAGTCCCGCTCGCGGCTGACCCACACGGTGACCCGGATGGAGCGCCGCGGGCTGGTCGAGCGGCAGAGCTGTCCCGATGACCGGCGCGGTGTGTGGGCGCACCTCACCGAGGCGGGGATGGGTCTGCTGCGCCGTTCGGCGCCCAGCCACGTGGAGTCGGTGCGCCGGGTGTTCGTCGAGGCCGTCGGCCCCGAGGACTTCCGCGCCGTCGGTCGCGCATTTGAACGCGTCCTCGCCGCCGGGCGGGAGTCGGCAGACTGACCCCCATGACCTCTGGGTGCCCGCGATGACCGATCGTGCCCTGCTCGACCGCGAGCTCGGCCGGCTCAGCTGGCGTCTGGACCGAGCGGGCTCCTCCGGTCTGGTCGACACCTCCAGCCTGGCCCGGGCCCTCTACTCCAGCGACGCCTCGCTCTACCGGGTGGTGCCCCGCGGCGTCGCCCACCCCCGCACCGTCGAGGAGCTGACCCGGCTGCTGGACGAGGCCCGCGCCGACAAGGTGCCCGTGACGCTCCGCGGCGCCGGGACGTCCTGCGCCGGCAACGCCGTCGGGCCCGGTCTGGTCGTCGACGTCAGCCGCCACCTGCACCGGGTCGTCGACGTGGACCCCGAGCGGCGCACCGCCGTGGTGGAGCCCGGGGTCGTCCAGGCGGCGCTGCAGAAGGTGGCGGCCCCGCACGGGCTGCGCTTCGGACCCGACCCCTCCACCCACAACCGCTGCACCCTCGGCGGGATGATCGGCAACAACGCCTGCGGCCCGCGCGCGCTCGGCTACGGCAAGACCGCCGACAACGTGCTCGGCCTGGAGGTCGTCACCGGCTCGGGTGAGCGGCTGGTGCTCGGCGGGTCCGACGCCACCGCCGTCGAGGACTCCCCCACCCTGACCGCGCTGCGCGAGCTGGTGGGGCGCAACCTCGCGCTGATCCGCACCGAGTTCGGCCGCTTCGGACGCCAGGTGTCGGGCTACAGCCTGGAGCACCTGCTGCCGGAGAACGGCTTCGACGTGGCCCGCTTCCTCGCCGGCACCGAGGGCACCCTGGCCACCATCACCCGCGCCACGCTGCGGCTGGTCAGCGACCCGCCGCACCGGGTCATGGTCGCCCTGGGTTACCCCTCGATGGCCGAGGCCGCCGACGACGCGCCCACCGTGCTGGCGCACCGGCCCACCGCCTGCGAGGGTCTGGACGCCCGGATCGTCGACGTCGTGCGCGACCGCCTGGGTCCCTCCGCCGTGCCCGAGATGCCCGCCGGCCAGGGCTGGATGCTGGTCGAGCTGGCCGACGACGACCCGGTGCGGCTGGGCGAGCGCGCCCGCGCGCTGCTCGCGGCCAGCGGCTGCGGTGACGGGTTCGTGGTCGAGGACGCGGCCCGCGCGACCGCGCTGTGGAAGATCCGCGAGGACGGCGCCGGGCTGGCCGGGGTCAGCCTGGGTCGTCCGGCCTACCCCGGCTGGGAGGACGCCGCGGTGGCGCCGGAGCACCTCGGGGCCTACCTGCGCGCCTTCGACGAGCTGCTCACCCGGCACGGGCTGCGCGGGCTGCCCTACGGCCACTTCGGCGACGGCTGCGTGCACGTGCGGATCGACTTCCCGCTCACCGAGGAGGGCGGCGCGGCCGGCTACGAGTCGTTCGTCACCGAGGCCGCCGAGCTGGTCGCCTCCTTCGGTGGCTCGATGTCGGGCGAGCACGGCGACGGCCGGGCCCGCTCGGCGCTGCTGCCCACGATGTACTCCGCCGAGGCGATCGCCCTGTTCGGCGCGGTCAAGCAGGTCTTCGACCCCGACAACCTGCTCAACCCCGGCGTGCTGGTCGACCCGCGTCCGGTGGCCGCCGACGTCCGCGCCGACCTGGTCCGCCACGCGCCGATGCGCGGACGTGAGCTCGAGCTGGCCGCCGACGTCCACCGCTGCAGCGGGGTCGGCAAGTGCCTGGCCGACACCACCGGCTCGCTGGGGGTGATGTGCCCCTCGTTCCAGGCCACCCGCCAGGAGAAGGACTCCACCCGCGGCCGGGCCCGGGTGCTGCAGGAGATGATCAACGGCAGCACCGTGAAGCGCGGATTCCGCTCCCCGGAGGTGCACGAGGCCCTCGACCTCTGCCTGTCCTGCAAGGGCTGCCGGCGCGACTGCCCGACCGGCATCGACATGGCCGCCTACAAGGCCCGGGTGCTGGACGAGACCTACCGCGGCGGGATCCGCCCGCGCAGCCACTACGCGCTGGGCTGGCTGCCCCGCTGGGGCCGGCTGATCACCCGGGTGCCCGGGCTGTCCGCGCTGGTCAACGCGGTGATGGCCGCGCCGCTGCTGCGCAACGCGCTGAAGTGGGGCGCCGGCGTCGACCAGCGCCGCCAGCTCCCCCGCTTCGCCCGCCGCTCGGCGACCGCGACCGGCCGCCGGGAGGCGACGGGGCAGACCGCGCCGAACGGACCGGTCGTCATCTGGGTCGACTCGTTCTCCGACGCCTTCGCCGGCGCCGGCGCCCGCCCGATGGTCGAGCTGCTGCGCGGCGCCGGCTACGAGCCGCGGTTCCTCGAGCGGGACGCCTGCTGCGGGCTGACCTGGATCAGCACCGGCCAGCTCGACGGCGCCCGCCGCCAGCTGCGCCGGGCGCTCGACGTGCTGCACCCGGTGGTCAGCGCCGGGACGCCGGTGGTGGGGATGGAGCCGTCCTGCCTGGCGGTCTGGCGCAGCGACGCCCCCGAGCTGCTGCCCGACGACCCGCGGGTGCCCGAGGTGGCCGCCGGGGTGCTGACCCTGGCCGAGCTGCTGACCCGCACCCCCGGCTGGAGCGCACCCGACCTCAGCGGCACCACCGTGGTGGCCCAGCCGCACTGCCACCACGCCTCGGTGACCGGCTGGAAGACCGACGCCGCGCTGCTCGCGGCCACCGGGGCCAGCGTCACCACGGTCGGCGGCTGCTGCGGGCTGGCGGGCAACTTCGGCGTCGAGCAGGGCCACTACGAGGTGTCGGTGCAGGTCGCCGAGCACGACCTGCTGCCCGCGGTGCGGGCGGCCGGGGACGACGCGGTGGTGCTGGCCGACGGGTTCTCCTGCCGCACCCAGCTGGCCGAGCTGGCCGACCGGGGCGCGCTCACCCTGCCCGAGCTGCTGCTGCGCGGACGCTGAGCCGGGGGCCCGGGCGTCCCGGGCCGCTCAGTCCCACCAGAACGCCCAGACCCCGCGGTCGGGCTGCTGGGCGGCGAGCCCGGCGCGGTACTCCTCGGCCGGCAGGCCCTGGTCGATGCCGTCGGGGCAGAAGGCGTGGTGCTCGGCCACCAGGGCGTCGAGCCCGGCCGGGTCGGTCGGCGTCCGGCCGGCCTGCAGCAGCAGGGTGTCGGAGCCGATCCCCACCACAGGACGGCGCCGAAGCGGTCCTCCCAGCTGCGCAGCACCGCGCTCACCTCACCGGGGCCGAGCTCGTGGTTGACCGGGCCCTGCCAAGCCCAGCCGGGCCGGGACGTCGGCCGCTCGCAGCGCCGGCACCAGCATCAGCGGCGAGCCGGCCGGGTCGAGGGAGACCGGCAGCTCCCGGGGCGGGCCGTCTGCCCGGACCGGGCAGACAGCCGCGGGTGGAGACGTCATGGCCGGAGCCTCGGACGCTGCCGGGGAGCGGCCGGACCGGCCGCTCAGGCCGTCTCGCGGGTGTGGGCCTCGCGTCCCTGCACCCACACGCGGTCGGCGTGCTGCATGACGTCGAGCGGGTCCCCGCTCCACAGCACCACGTCGCCCAGCTTGCCGACCTCGAGCGAGCCGACCCGGTCCTCCAGCCCGAGGGCGCGGGCCGGGTGGATGGTGATCGAGCGGAGCGCGGTGTCGCGGTCGAGCCCGGCCTTGACCGCGAACGTGGCCTGGTGGACGAGGAAGTGGATCGGCACCACCGGGTGGTCGGTGATGATGGAGATCTCCACGCCGGCGCGCGCGAGCCTCCCGGGGTTGGCGGTGGAGCGGTTGCGCAGCTCGACCTTGGAGCGGCTGGTCAGCAGCGGCCCGATGAGCACCGGGATGCCCCGCTCGGCCAGCACGTCGGCGACCAGGTGCGCCTCGGTGCCGTGGTCGATGACCAGCTGGTAGCCGAACTCGTCGGCGATCCGGACGGCGGTGGCGATGTCGTCGGCGCGGTGGGAGTGCTGGCGCCACGGGATCTCCCGCTCCAGCACCGACACCAGCGCCTCCAGCTTGAGGTCGCGGGCGTCGAAGGTGGTGCCCGCGCCCTCGGCGTTGCGCTGCCGGCGGCGGTAGTTGTCGGCGGCGACGAAGGCCTCCCGCAGCACCGCGGCCACCCCGAGCCGGGTGGAGGGCATCTTCTTCTGCTCGCCGTAGACCCGCTTCGGGTTCTCCCCGGTGGCGGCCTTCACCCCGACCGGGTGGCGCAGCACCATCTCGTCCACGGTGCGGCCGACGGTGTGGATCGCCACGCAGAGCCCGCCGATGACGTTGCCCGAGCCGGGGTTGACCCCGACCGTGGTGACGCCGCCCTCCAGCGCGTCGGCGAAGCCGGTGTCGCCGGGGTAGATGGCGTCCAGCGCGCGCACCTGCGCGGTGACCGGGTCGGTCATCTCGTTGGTGTCGTCGCCCGACCAGCCCTCGCCCTCCTCGTGCACGCCGAGGTGGGTGTGGGCGTCGACGAACCCGGGCAGCAGCCAGCGGCCACCGGCGTCCACCACCTCGGCGTCGGCCGGCACCTCGACGTCCGGGCCGAGCGCGGAGATCCGGCCGTCGGTGACGACGAGCGTCCCCTCGAACGGGTCGGCGGTGATGGGGACGACGGAGGCGTGGGTGATCGCGAGGGTGCTCATCCCCGTCACCCTAGGCCGGCGGGAGCGGGCGGCACGTGTCCTCCTCCGGCGAGCCCAGCGCCGGCCTGCGTCACCGACGGGCGCGGCGTGCGCCGAGCAGCGACACGACCGGGCGGTGCTCCGCTCCAGCGGCCGTTGGAGCACGAAGGATCGCCCCGAGCGGGCGGTCCTCAGCACCGGGGGCGTGCGCCACGGACCACCCGTGCGGCGGACGTCCCCGGCAGTCCACGAAGGCGAAGCAGTGACGCGAGCGGGCGATCCTCAGCCCCAGCGGACGGGAAGGCGGGAAAGAACGAGCCGACCGGGCGGTCCTCAGCGCGGTCGGCCCGTCACCGGTGAGGAGCGTCTGAGACCGCGCCAGTCAACCGACTGGCGCACACCGAGAAGCCACGCGTGCGGCGGTCCGACGAGGTGCGGCCGGTCGAGGCCGGAGCAGTTCAGGAGCCGACCGGGGCGACGACCCGGCGCATCACGCAGTTGCCCTGGCCCTTCGGCGGTCGTGGACGAAGCCGGCCCGCTCGTACATGGTGCGGGTGCCGTTGTAGAGGAAGGAGGAGGAGACCTTCTTGCCCTGCCGCTTCTTCTCTGCGAGGTCGTGCGGGTAGCCCTCGACCGTCCCGCCGCCGGCGGCGGCGATGAGCAGGAGCGCCCCGCGCAGCGCGACCTCGGCCCAGCCCTGGCGGCGGTGCGTCTTCTCCACCTGGATGCAGGTGACGCGCCAGTCGGTCGGCTCGGTCAGGGTGGCCTCGTACTCCTTGCGGTGGTGGATGCGGGGGAGCTCCTCGGGCGTGCCGTACTCGGCCCAGGCGATGGCCCGGTCGTCCAGCACCACCAGGGCCGCGTGCGCGATGCCCTCCTCGACCATCTCCCGCTTGAACTCGCGGGAGCCCTCGGCCCCGGGCGTCCGGTCGTCGCGGTCGGGGTGGAACCAGGAGCACCAGCAGCCGCCGAACAGCCCGCCCTGACGCTGCACCAGGTCGGCGAACAGGGTCCAGCTGGACGGCTCCAGCGCGACGATAGAGTGCTCGGCCATGAGCGGCACGCCAGCCCTCGTGGTGCCGCCGGGGCCAGGACTGCCGGACGGTCTGGTCGTCCCCGGCGAGGAGCTGGTGGAGCGGTTCAGCCGGGCCTCCGGGCCGGGCGGGCAGGGCGTCAACACCACCGACAGCCGGGTCGAGCTGGTCTTCGACGCCACCACCAGCAGCGTGCTGCCCCCGCACGCGGCCGAGCGGCTGGGCGTCGTCCGGGTCGTCGCCACCGAGCAGCGCAGCCAGCGGCAGAACCGGGTGGCCGCCCGGGACCGGCTGGCCGAGCGGATCCGGGAGGCCTGCGCACCACCGCCGCCGAAGCGGGTGCCGACCAAGCCGTCGAAGGCCTCGCGCCGGCGTCGGCTCGAGGCGAAGGCGCGCCGCGGGCAGACGAAGGCACTCCGCGGACGGGTCCGTCCCGACTGACCTGCCCGGGGCCGGGTGGGCCCCGGACGCCCGCGCGGTGGGCTCCCGGGCTGGTTCAATGCCGCGGATGCGTACCGAACCGGCCCCCGACCACCAGGGCACCCCGCCACCAGGACCGGCTGGACCCACGCTGCTGACCGCGGCCGAGCGGCAGCACCTCGCGCAGGAGGACCGGCGCGACCTCCGGCGGCTGCTGGTGGTCCTCGTCCTGGCGGTGCTGGCAGGGGCGGTCCCCGCCGCGGCCTACCTGCCCTCTCCGGGCCGGGTCGACCACCTGCTCGGGCGCGACGTCGCGACCCACGCCGAGGTGGTCGCCGTCCACCCGGACGGGCGGTGCGGCCGCAGCAGCAGCCGATTCCGGGTGGAGGTGCGCTACGACGTGGGCTCCGGCCCGCGGCTCGGCAGCTACCGCGAGTGCGGGGCCGTCCCGGGCCGGGGTGCGCTGATCACCGTCTGGGTCGGACCCGCGGGCACCGTCGAGGACCGCTCACCCGCCTACGACCGGGTCGGGCTGGCCGCCAGCTCGCTGGTCATCGCCGGGCTCCCGGTGGCGGTGGGGTGGCTGGTGGTGGGGCGGCCGCGGCGGCTGCGCCGGCTGCTGCGCGAGGCCGACCGGGACGGTGTCGGCGTCGCCGCCGAGGACACGGTCACCGTCCGGGGCCTGCGGGTGCCGCGGGTGGTGCCCGTCCGCCCGCTGCAGCATCCGCCGGCGCCGGAGTACGGGTTCGAGGCGATCACCGGCCGGGACATGGTGCGGGCCGAGCTGGGCAGCACCCCCGACCCGGCGGCCCGGCGCTGGCGGATGCGGCTGCTCCCGCCGCACCGGCCGCTGCGTCGTCTGGTGCTGCTCGAGCACGAGGGCACGCGGATCTGGGGTGCGGTCGACCTCCGGGAACGGCCCACGCTGAGCGCGCGGATCCGCCCCGGACGTCCCTGACCCGCGGACCGCGGGTCAGCCGCGGGTGAGACGGCGGTGGGTGGCCCGGTGCGGGCGGGCCGCCTCGGGCCCGAGGCGGTCGAGCTTGTTGGCCTCGTAGTCGGCGAAGTTGCCCTCGAACCAGAACCACTGGGCCTGGTTCTCCGCGTCGCCCTCCCAGGCGAGGATGTGGGTCGCCACCCGGTCGAGGAACCAGCGGTCGTGGGAGATCACCACGGCACAGCCCGGGAACTCCAGCAGCGCGTCCTCCAGCGACTGCAGGGTCTCGACGTCGAGGTCGTTGGTCGGCTCGTCGAGCAGCAGCAGGTTGCCGCCCATCTTCAGGGTGAGCGCGAGGTTGAGCCGGTTCCGCTCGCCCCCGGAGAGGACGCCGGTCGGCTTCTGCTGGTCGGGGCCCTTGAAGCCGAAGGAGGCGACGTAGGCCCGCGAGGGCATCTCGAAGGTGCCGACCTTGAGGAAGTCCAGGCCGTCGGAGACGACCTCCCAGACGTTCTTCGCCGGGTCGAGGCCGCCGCGGCCCTGGTCGACGTAGGAGATCGAGACCGTCTTGCCGACGTCCAGGTTGCCGCCGTCGGGCTGCTCCTCGCCGACGATCATCTTGAACAGCGTCGACTTGCCGACGCCGTTGGGGCCGATGATGCCGACGATGCCCGAGCGCGGCAGGTCGAAGGTCAGCCCGTCGAACAGCGTGCGGTCGCCGAAGCCCTTGACCAGGTCGGCCACCTGCAGCACGTCGGTGCCCAGGCGGGGACCCGGCGGGATGTTGATCTCCGACGTGTCGATCTTGCGGTTGCGCTCGGCCTCGGCCGCCATCTCCTCGTAGCGGGCCAGCCGGGCCCGGTTCTTGGCCTGGCGCGCCTTCGGGCTGGAGCGCACCCACTCCAGCTCCTTCTCCAGGATCTTGGCGCGCTTGGCGTCCTTCTTGCCCTCCACCTGCAGCCGGGAGCGCTTGGTGTCGAGGTACTTGGAGTAGTTGCCCTCGTAACCGTGCAGCCGGCCGCGGTCGACCTCGCAGATCCACTCCGCGACGTTGTCCAGGAAGTACCGGTCGTGGGTGACGGCCAGGACGGCACCCGGGTAGGTCTTGAGGTGGCCCTCGAGCCAGTGCACCGACTCGGCGTCGAGGTGGTTGGTGGGCTCGTCGAGGAGCAGCAGGTCGGGCTGCTGCAGCAGCAGCTTGCACAGCGCGACCCGGCGGCGCTCACCACCGGAGAGGACGTCGACCGAGGCGTCCGGCGGCGGGCAGCGCAGCGCGTCCATCGCCTGCTCGAGCTGGGCGTCGATGTCCCAGGCGTTGCGCCGGTCGAGCTCGGTCTGCACCTCACCCATCTCGGCCATCAGCGCGTCGAAGTCGGCGTCCGGCTCGCTCATCGCCATGCCGAGCTCGTCCATCCGGCGCTGCATGCCCTTGATGTCGGCGACCGCCTCCTCGACGTTCTCCAGCACCGTCTTGCCCTCGGTCAGCGGGGGCTCCTGCTGCAGGATGCCGACGGTGGCGTCCTTGGCCAGCATCCCGTCGCCGTTGTCGGGCTGGACCAGCCCGGCCATCAGCTTGAGCAGCGTCGACTTGCCGGCGCCGTTGGGGCCGACCACACCGATCTTGGCCCCCGGCAGGAAGGCCTGGGTGACGTTGTCGAGGACGACCTTCTCACCGAGCTTCTTGCGGACGTTGTGCAGCGTGTAGATGAACTCAGCCATCGAGGTGCGTCAACCTTTGCGTGGGAGCGGCGAACAGGAGGCGCACCAGGTGCGCCGGTCGGGGACGAGTATGCCAGCGCCGTCCGCCACCTCCCAGCCCGACGACCGGGTCCACCGGAGTTGTCCCCAGCCCCGGCACCGCACCAGACGTCGTCCACAGCCCCGGGCCCGGGCCGGCACCCGCACCGCCGGACGCCCATGGTCCACCCGGACGCCGTGGCACCCGGCCGCGGCCGCAGAGAGGACAGAGCAGTGGACGCATTCGTCACCATGAACGGCTGGGTCGGCACCGACGTGCAGGCCTACGACGGGCCGTCGGCCTTCGCCACCTTCCGGCTGGGCGCCACCCCGCGGTTCCGGCGCAACGGCGACTGGGTGGACGGCCCGACCAACTGGATCAGCGTGCGCTGCTACCGCAGCCTCGCCGAGAACGTCGCGGGTTCGGTGCGCAAGGGCGAGCCGGTGGTCGTCACCGGCCGGCTGCGCACCTCCTCGTGGACGGACCAGTCCGGGGAGACCCGCGACCGGCTGGTGCTGGAGGCCTCCGTGGTCGGGCACGACCTGAGCCTGGGCACCACCACCTTCCGCCGCACCGAGAAGAGCGTGCCGGAGGAGGTCAGCGAGGACGAGCGGGAGGCGATGATCTCCTCGATGGAGCAGCGCCAGGCCGCGGAGGTGACGGCCGTCGCGGGCTGAGCGCGCGGCGCACCCGGCCCCACGGCTTGGCGACCGACAGCACGACCGCCAGCGACAGCGCGGTCAGCGACACCACCGGCGGGTACACGAGGAAGGAGACGTCACCGGCTGGCGGCCGGGCCTGCAGCAGCGCGCGGCCGTGGTCGGCCACCGCCGGCATCCCCGGTCGCAGCAGCACCAGGATCAGGGTGGACAGCACCAGGGTGATGACGAGCTTCACCGCGACCCACCAGTAGCGGACCAGCCCCCACCGGGTGCCGAGGCCGAGCAGCAGCCCGCTGGCCAGGCAGACCAGGGCGGAGACGAGCATCGGCGGCACCACCGCCGTGCCGAGCACCAGCAGGGCCGCACCGCCCAGCTCGGGGTCGGGGGCGAGCAGGCCGAGCCCGACCAGGACGGCGACGAGCACGTCGACGCCGATCCAGGTGGCGGCGGCGAGCACGTGCACGGTCAGCACGGTCTTGCGGGCGGGTCCGCGCAGCTCGGGCAGGCGGGGACGGGAGCGCTCCTGGTCGCGCGCGGCGACGGCGGTCGAGGTCATGGCTGCAGTCTTCGCGCGGTGGCACCCAGGCGGCGTCGGCCTGTCGACGACACCTCTGCTACGTCAGCCGGCGTAGCGGCGGCGGTCGCGGGTCAGCAGGAGCGGGGCCGGTGGGTCCGGTCAGCGGCCGGCGCGGTCGAGCGCCGCCACCGCCCGGGCGCGCCGGGACAGCTCGTCCTGGACCGGTCCGAGCACGGCGTCCTCGGCCACCTCGGCGACGGCCCGGCGCAGCGCGCGTCTGGCCCGCAGGCCCTGGCGGCGGGCGCTCACACCGATCGCCAGGCGGCTCGCGCCGGCGAGCAGCAGACCGGCGAGCACCCCGCCCACGGTCAGCCAGGTGGGAGCGGGGAAGCGCCACCACAGCACCTCGGGCAGCGGCGGCAGCCGCAGGTAGGCCAGACCGAAGTCGGCCCCCAGCCACAGCAGCCCGGCGAGCACGGCCGCGACCAACACCCACTGCACCACCCGGACGGCGTTCCACCACCACCGGTGCCGGCCCATCTCGAGGTCGGTGCCGGCGACGGCCCGGTCGAGCCGGTCGGGCAGGTCGGCGCGGTGCTGCAGGGAGGCCTCGCGGACGCGGTCGCTCCAGCCGCGGGAGGTGCCGGCGGCGGCGTCTTCGGCCAGCCGGCGGAGCGCGGTGTCCACGCCCGCCTGCACGGCACCACGGGCGGCGGGCAGCGAGGAGCGGCTGACCGTGGTCGGCTCGAGCACCGCCCGCCGCGCCTTTCCGACCGCCGCCGGCACCCGGTCCAGGTGCAGCCGGCGGAGCGGGTCGGGACGGAAGCGCCCGAGCCAGCTCAGCGCGGGCCAGCCGGTGGCCAGCGCCCCGCGGTGGCGCCAGGAGCCCTCCACCGCGGCGACCACCTCGGGCACCCCGGCGGCCGCGCTCAGCGCCTCGACCAGACGCGGACGCTCCTCGCGCAGCTGGCGCCCCTCCTCCGCACCGGCCGGGCCCGCGGCCTCCCGCAGCGCCCGGGCCGCCTCGACCACGTCGACCGTCAGCCGCTGGGCGGCCGCGCTCTTCTCCGCGACCCGCTGGGCGATCGCCTTCTGCAGGCGGGGCACACCGAGCCCGGTGACCGCCGACAGGCTGAGCACCGGCACCCCGGCCAGCCCGTCACGGGCCAGCAGCCGCTCGAGGTCGCGCTGGCAGGCGTCGGCCTCGCTGCGGGTCAGCCGGTCGACCTGGTTGAGCACCACGAGCATGACGTCGCGGTGCTCGGCCATCGGGGCCAGGAACTGGTCGTGCAGGGCGGCGTCGGCGTACTTCTGCGGGTCGACCACCCACACCATCAGATCGACCAGCTGCACCAGCCGGTGCGCCTCGATCCGGTGCTCGACCTCGGTCGAGTCGTGGTCGGGCAGGTCGAGCAGCACCAGGTGGTCCCGCGCCGGGTCGGCGGGCAGGGAGTGCCGGCGGCGGACGTCCAGCCAGTCGAGCAGGTCGGTCGGCGGGTCGTCGCCCCAGGTGACCGCGAACGCCTCGGAGGTGGTGGGGCGCCGGACCCCGGTGGTGGTCAGCGGTTGCCCGACGAGGGCGTTGAACAGGCTGGACTTGCCCGACCCGGTGGCCCCGGCCAGCGCGGCGACGGTGAAGTCGCCGGAGGCGGCCAGGCGCCCCTCAGCCCGGTCGACCACCTGCTGGGCCCGCAGCAGCAGCGCGTCGTCGACCCGGCCCCGGCTCAGCTCGGCGCCCTCGGCCAGCTGCTGCAGGCGTCCGGCCAGACCGCGGCTGGTCCGCGGGGTGCGTCGCAGCTGCATCACCGCTCCTGCGCCCCGTCGCCGCTCGTGGGAGCACCGGTCCCGGTCTCGCGGCCCGCCACCGGGCGGTCGTCCGCAGCCCGGTCCAGCGCGGCCGGCGCCGGCCGGTCGAGCGCGGGTGCGGCCTCGCCCGGAGCCAGTGCGGGCTCATCCGCCGGGGCCGGCTCGAGCTCGAGCTCGGCGGTCCAGCGCTGCACCTCCGCGACCGCGCGCCGGATCCGGTCCGCCTGGCCCGGCTCCACCTGCTCAGCGGCCAGCACCTGGTGGAACCGGGCGAGCTCGACCGACATCAGCACCTCGACATCTCCGTCCAACAGCTCCTTCGCCCGTCGGGCCAGCCGACGGACCGCCTCGTCACCGAACACCGCCTCCAGCACGCGCTGGGCCAGCACCGCCGTCCCGCCCGCCACCCCGATCTCGGCTCCGACCAGGCCGCCGGTCTGGGCGAACACGACGATCATCAGGGCGACCCCGGCGCCGTTGACCCCGAAGGCCAGCGCCCGGGCCCGGGACCGCCGGCCCATCCCCTCGTCGGAGACGAGGTCGAGCACGTCACCCTGCCAGTCCCGGATCGTCCGCGCGACCGCGGCGGGGAAGCCCGGTGAGGGCCGGCGCAGGTCGGCCCCGGTGCGCTCCAGCAGCGCCCGCCCGACCGGATCGGCCTGCCAGGACGCCTCCGCGCGCTCGGCGGCCGCCTCGCCCTCCTCCACCAGCAGCGTCTCCAAGCCCGAGCCGACCGCTAGCCGCACCTCGTCCGCACCACGCGGCCGTCCGGTGACGGCGGCGACCAGCCGGTCCCGCAACCAGCCCAGCCGCCGCTCGAAGGCGCGGAAGAACTCCCCGGTCCCCACGAAGTCGTGCCAGCGCTCCAGGACCTCACCGCGCAGCAGGGTGCCGTCGGCGGTCTGCACCGAGACCCGGCGCACCGCCTCGGCGTAGGGACGGTCGGCGTCGTCGCGCAGCTGCACCACCGCGGCCACCTGGTCCTCCACGGCCTGGGCCACGGCCGGGGCGTCCCGGGTGATCTGGGCGATCGCCCCGCCGAGGGTGCGCCGGACCACCGCGGTGCGGCGACGCCCGTCTGCGGCCAGCTCGGCCAGCCAGGAGCGGATCGGGGCGACGGCGGCCTCGGGCAGCAGACCTCGCTCGTCGGTGGTGGTCTCGGGCACCGCGAACAGCGGCGACTCCCCCAGCCCGCGCTCCTCCATCAGCTGGCCCAGGTGCGGCGGCACCTCGCGCATCGCGGCCGGTGGCACCCGGCCGAGGACCACCGCGACGGCGGCGCTGCGCCGGACAGCGGCGTGCAGGTACTCCCAGGGGACGGCGTCGGCGTAGCGGGCCGCGGAGGTGGCGAACAGCCACAGGTCGGCCGCGGCGAGCAGCTGGGCGGCCAGCAGCCGGTTCTCCTCGACCACCGAGTCGATGTCGGGGGCGTCCAGGAGCGCCAGACCGGCCGGCAGCGCCGGCTCCGCCACCAGCTGCAGCGAGCCCGGCTGCGTCGTCATCCCGGTCGTGCGGGCCAGCCCCGGCAGGATCCGGTCGTCGACGAACCAGGCGGCGTCGTCGGGGTGGTGCACCAGGACGGGCGCCCGGGTGGTGGGCCGGATCACCCCCGGCGCCGAGACCACCCGGCCGACCAGCGAGCTGACCAGGGTGGACTTGCCGGCGCCGGTCGAGCCGCCGACCACCGCGAGCAGCGGGGCGTCCAGCGTCGCCAGCCGCGGCAGCACGTAGTCGTCGAGCTGGTCGGTGGTCGTCCGCGCCCGCCGGCGCAGGTGCTCGGCGTCCGGCAGCGGCAGCGGCAGCCGGGCCGGGGCCAGGGCGTCGCGGAGCCCGGTCAGCGCCGTGACCAGCTGCGCGAGCTGCGGCGGAGGCCCCCCGGGGTCGTGGTCCACCGTGCCTCCTCCCGCCGCGTCGACGCGGTCGGCCGACCGCTAGGGCGATCCTGCCAGCCCGCGCCGACGGGCGTCCGCCAGCCCGGGCAGGCCGTGCACGCGGCAGCAGGACGACGACGTCAGGACGACGGCGGCTTCCAGCGCGGGTCGACCTCGGAGTAGGTGGTCGCGGTCTGCCCCAGCGGCTGGGCGGGGCCGGGCGGTGCCGGCCAGCTGCCGCCCAGACCGGCCGGTCCGGGGTAGGACGGGGGCGCCCACTGCTCCACCGGGCGGCGGCGTCCGCGCAGCCGCGGGTAGGGCGCCCGCCCGGTCGGGGTGACGACCGCGAGCGGCCGGTGCCGCTCCACCACCCCGAGCAGCTCGTGCTCGCGGTCCACCCCGGCCTGGTCGACCAGGCCGCGGGTGAGCGAGTCGCGCAGGTAGGCGAGCTCGGTGAGGCTGACCTGCAGCACGATCGTCGACCAGAACGAGCGCGGGCCCCGCCACAGCGCGTGCCACAGCGCCCGCATCCGGGTGCGCAGCCGGCTCACCGCGACCGCGTCCTCCTCGCGCAGCCAGCCCGCCCGCACGTAGTCCTCCAGCCGCGCCCGCACGCTGCGGCCCTCGCGGAACAGCTGGCGGACGATGAACCCGATGGCGCTGGCCAGCAGCAGCAGCGCGCCACCCCAGAGCAGCAGCAGCTGCGGCCCCTGCACCAGCGTGGAGGAGGCGTTGAACATCATGTGCAGCAGGGCCGCGGCGAGGAACCCGATCAGCGGCGCCAGCACCCGGAAGAGCTTGCTCTTGGCCCGCACCGCCACCGCGAGCCCGATCCCGGCGCACATGGTGAACAGCGGGTGCGCGAACGGCGTCATCACCCCGCGCAGGAAGAAGATCTCCTGCAGCACCTGGTCGGGGTCCTGCTGGCCGAAGGTCTGCGCGGCGTACCGGTAGGCGCGTCCGTAGTAGAGGATGTTCTCGGTGAAGGCGAAGCCGGCGCCTGAGAGCCCGGCGAGGATGATCCCCGACAGCCGGTTGACCCACCGGTAGCGCAGCAGGATCGCGATGAAGAAAAGGATCGTCGCCTTCGTCGACTCCTCCACGAACGGCGCCACGAACACCGCCGCCCGGGCGCTGGAGGCCGGATCGCCGTCGCCCATCACGGCCAGGTGGGAGGCCGCCCAGGTGTTGATCTGGGCGGAGAGGAAGGTGGAGACGAAGGCGCCCCAGCCGAGCGCGACCAGCCAGAACGCCACCCGCGCCCAGACGTAGACCGGACGCCAGCGGTCGGCCCAGAAGTACAGCAGCGTGATCGGCACCAGGCTGTAGGCGGCGTAGCGGGCCACCAGCGGGATGACGTCGGTGCCGAGCCCGATCAGGGTGCCGCCGGGCACCTCGCGGTCGGGCACCATCTGGTACCACATCAGCACGCCGCAGACGATGAAGAGCACGAACGCCGCCACCGTCAGCCACAGCATCGGGTTCGTGAGGAGGCGTCGCGCCAGGTCGCCCCGGCGCGGGACCGGCAGGCCGTTGCGCCGACGTGCGCGCCGCCGATCGACGTCGCCGTGGGAGGCCTGCACCGACATGCGGGCCAGCGTACAAGGGCCCCGGCCACCCCCCGCCCGGCCGCGACGCCCTCCGGCCGCCGCCGCGCCGGCCGTCAGCCGTCGGCCGGGCCCGGCCCGGGCCCGACCTCCGCGGCCAGCTCGACCAGCAGCTCGGCGACCGCCCGCGGGCGGCTGAGATGGACGCAGTGGCTGCCGTCGATCTCGACCGGCCGGAGACCCAGCCGCTCAGCCGCCACCCGGCGCTGCAGGGCGGGCGGGAGGAAGCGGTCCTCCCGGCAGAGGACGACCCTGGTCGGCACGTCCGGCCAGGCCGCCAGCGGCCACGGGGCCGCCATCGCGGCCGCCGACGGGTGGTCGCGCTCGCGGACCATCGCCTCCTCCGCCAGTGGGCGGGGCACGTCGTGCAGGTAGGCGACGTACGGGTCGTCGTGCCCGGTCAGCCCGCCGTCGAGGGCGGCCTGCTCCTCGACCGCCCGCGCGTAGCCGGTGTTCTCCCACCACCGCCCGGGCGGCTCGCCCGGGGCCGGGACCATCGCGGCCAGCAGCACGAGCAGGCGTGCCGGCAGCCGGTCGGCGACCAGGGTGGCGGTGAAGGCGCCGAAGGAGTGGCCCAGGACGACGAGGTCGCTCCGGTCCCCGACCGCCTCGACCACGGCCGTGGCGTAGTCGTGGAGGGTCGGCGTCTCGTCGTCGGCGGGCAGGTCGGGTGCGACCGCGTCGTGGCCGAGGGCCTGCAGCTCGTCCGCCACCCGGTGCCAGGCCCAGCCGCTGTCGCCGGCGCCGTGGACCAGCACGAACGTGCTCACCCGCCGTCCTCCCGGCCTCCGGACCTCCCCCGGTCCCGCCCCAGCTGGGGCAGCAGCGGGACGACCACCGCGACCCCGATGGAGAGACCCCCGACCGTCAGCACCCACGGACGGGACGTCCAGCGCGGCGGTGCCCAGACCGAGCACCAGGGCGCTGGCGACGAAGGCAGCAGCCTCAGGTGGTACCGCCGCCCGCCGTCCATGGCCGTTCCCTTCTCCGCCGGCGACCGGCGCCACGTCGTCGTGCCCGCGGGTGCCACCCCGCCCGGCGCCCCCGGCAGGACTCGAACCTGCGACCAAGAGATTAGAAGGCTCCTGCTCTATCCGCTGAGCTACAGGGGCCAGACACCTGACCTTCACGGTACCGCAGCGTTGGGCTTGGCCCAGTGCGTCGCGGCCGCTGGCCGGTGTCGGTGCCGCCGCTCGCTGGGCGTCCGCAGCGCCACGCCACCGGGACCGCCCGGCAACACGATGACGGCGGCGGGGACGACCACCGCCAGCGGCCCGCAGGTCGGGACCTCTGGCTCGCCCCAGGTCAGCCGACATCGCCCCAGCGGTCCACCGACGAGCCCGGAGCCCCGCCCTCACTGCTCGGGGTGCAGCTCCATCGACTCCAGCACGCGGCGCTCCAGCTCCGGGTCGTGGACGGGGGTGAGGATCGACACCGCGACCGCCTGCGGGTAGGGATACCGGGCGGCGACCACCCACGTCCCCGACACCTGGCCACCGTCGGGGGAGTCGACCGTGAAGCGCGTGAGCTGACCGGTCGTGGCGCCCTCGATGCTCACCTCGCGGATCTCGACGACCTCGAAGCCGTCGAGGCCCGGGGCGAGCTGGGCCTGCCCGATGAGGGTGGAGGCAGCCTCCGAGGCGGTGGCGTACTCGCCCAGCAACCCCGACAGCTGGATCTGCTCGACCGAGTCCGGCCCCTGCTGGAAGCCCGCGGTCCACGGCTCCTGCACCTCGATCGGTGTCGCCCACGCCGCTGGGCGGTCGACCGACAACCGGCCGGTCTCCTCCCGGACGTAGCGGGCGTCCTCCGGGTCGGTGCAGGCCGTCAATCCCAGCACACCCAGGCAGAGCAGCAGGGCCGACCACCGCACCAGCCATCCTCGAGGCATGACGTCCTCTCCTCCGCGCGTGGCGGTCCGACGAGCCGCGTCCGGCCCGGACGATACCTCCTGCGGGGGCGACGTTGCCGTCGCTCGAGGGCCTCGCAGCCCTGGCGCGCTGTGGTCGGGGCACGCCCCGCGCCCGGCTGACGGCGCAGCGCGCCGACCGCTAGCGTGAGCCGCGCCCCGATCCCGACCTCGACGGAGAGCCCCATGACGACCTCCAGCGGCGCCCCCACCGACCTCGCCCCCTCCCTGCGCTGGGCGGTGCTCGGCGCCGGACGCATCTCGCGCACCTTCGCCGACCAGCTCCCCCGCAGCAGCACCGGACGGCTGGTGCGGGTCGGCAGCCGCGACGCCTCCCGGGCAGCCGAGATGGCCGGCGAGCTCGGCGTGACGGCCGGCAGCTACGAGGAGGTGCTGGCCGACCCCGAGGTCGACGCCGTCTACGTCGGCACCGTGCACACCACCCACGCCGAGCTGGCCGTGGCGGCGCTGCGGGCCGGCAAGCACGTGCTGTGCGAGAAGCCGATGGCGCCCACCCACGCCGAGGTGATGACCATGGTCGACACCGCCCGGGCCACCGGCCGGGTGCTGGTGGAGGCCTTCATGTACCGCTTCCACCCCCAGACCCGCCGGCTCCTGCAGCTCGTCGGCGAGGGCGCGATCGGGCAGGTGCTGCACGTCGACGCCGCCTTCGGCTTCGCCACCAGCGCCACCGGTGGACGCCTCCTCGACCCGGCCCTGGCCGGCGGGGCGATCCTGGACGTCGGCTGCTACCCGGTCTCGATGGCCCGCGCCGTGGTGGCCGCCGCCCGCGGCACCGCGGTCGCCGACCCGGTCGCGGTCACCGGCGGCGGGACGCTCGAGCGCGGCGTCGACGCCTGGGCCGTCGGCCGGCTCGACTTCGGCGACGTCACCGCCACCGTCCGCACCGGCGTCCGGCTGGCCGAGAGCGGCGTCGTCGTGCACGGCACCCGCGGCAGCATCCGGGTGCAGGACCCGTGGACCATCGGCCCGGAGCAGTCGCTGACCATCACGGTGGTCGGCCAGGAGCCGGTGGTCGAGCGGTTCGAGGGCGAGGCCTCCTACGCGCTGGAGGCCGACGGTCTCGCTGCGGCGGTCGGCACCGGCGACAGCCGGGTGATGAGCCAGGCCGACAGCCTCGGCAACGCCCGGGTGCTCGACCAGTGGCGCGCCGCGCTCGGGCTGGTCTACCCCTTCGAGACCCACGACGCCCCCTTCCCCGCGCCGCTGGTCGCCCCGCTGCGGCGCGGCGTCGACGTGGACGGCAGCCCGGGCCGGATGCGCCACGGCCGGATCCCCGGGGTGGACAAGGACGTCTCCCGGCTGGTGATGGGCTGCGACAACCAGCAGACCCCCGCCCACGCGGCCGCCATGTTCGACTCCTTCTTCGCCGCCGGCGGCACCACCTTCGACACCGCCTGGCTCTACGGCGGCGGCCGGCAGGAGGAGCTGCTCGGCCGCTGGGTGCGCGAGCGCGGCGTCCGCGACGAAGTGGTCATCATCACCAAGGGCGCGCACAGCCCGCACTGCGACCCCGAGTCGATCAGCCGCCAGCTGCTGGAGTCGCTGGAGCGCCAGGGCACCGAGTTCGCCGACATCTACCTGATGCACCGCGACAACCCGGAGGTGCCGGTCGGGGAGTTCGTGGACGTCCTCGACGAGCACGCGAAGGCCGGTCGGATCGGCGTCTTCGGCGGATCCAACTGGACGCCGGCCCGCTTCGACGAGGCGAACGCCTACGCCGAGGCCAACGGCCGGCAGGGGTTCACCGTGCTGAGCAACCACTTCGGCCTGGCCGAGGCCCTCGACGTGCCGTGGAAGGGCTGCGAGCACGCCACCGACCGGGCGTCCAAGCAGTGGCTGGCCGAGCGGAAGGTGACCCTGCTGCCCTGGTCGAGCCAGGCCCGCGGCTTCTTCACCGGCCGGGCCCACCCCGACGACCACAGCGACCCCGAGCTGGTGCGCTGCTACTACAGCGAGGACAACTTCGAGCGGCTGCGCCGGGCCGAGAGCCTGGCCGCCGAGCTGGGGGTGCCGACCACGGCGGTGGCGCTGGCCTTCGTGCTGCACCAGGAGTTCCCGACGTTCGCGCTGATCGGGCCGCGCAGCATCGCCGAGACCCGCTCCTCGATGGCGGCGCTGGACGTCGAGCTCACCCCCGAGCAGCGGGCCTGGCTCGACCTGCTCTGAGCGGACGTCGCGGTGGGCGGGACGCGGTCGGCGTCCCGCCCACCGTGCGTCCCGGGCCGGTCAGACGTCCTGCGGGACGCCCTCGACCAGCAGGTAGCGCCGGTCGAACGCGGTCTGCGCCAGCTCGAGGGAGGGCGCGTACTCCGCGGAGTGGTAGAAGGTGCGGGCCGCCTCCAGGGAGTCGAACTCGATGACGACCCAGCCGGTGCCGTCGGGGTCCGGCTCACCCTCGAGCACCTCAGCCTGCCCGCCGCGGACCAGGTAGCGGCCCCCGGCGGCGGCCACCACCTCCGCGGCCTGTCGCAGGTACTCACTCGCCTGGTCGGCGTCGACGACGGTGCGGCGCACCAGCACGTATCCCTTGGCAGTCATGGACGCACCCTGGCACAGCGGCGGCGCGGCGCCGGTCGGCGTCCGGCTCAGCCGACCTCGGCCGAGCGGCCGTCCCGCAGCGCGACGACGTCCCCGCGCACCAGCTGACGGCCCCGCCGGGTCTCCACCTCGTCGTTGACCAGCACCACCCCGTCGGCGAGCAGCCCCTTGGCCTCCGCGCCGGAGTCGATGAGGTTGGCCAGCTTGAGGAACTGCCCCAGCCGGATCTCCCCGCTCACCGGCACCACCTCGCGCTCAGGCACCCGGCGCCTCCGTCCCGGGGTCGGAGATCGGCGCGGCTGCGTCTGGGCTGCTCATGGGCCCACCGTACGACCGCCCCGACCCGGCGCGCCGACGCTCCCTAGACTCGGGCGCCATGAGCTCCCCCCAGCCCCGCCGCAGCCAGGAGGTCGCCGCCGCGCTCAGCGCCGCCGGGGTGGAGGCCGAGATCCGCCACCTCGACGACTCCACCCGCACCGCGGTCGAGGCCGCCCGGGCGCTGGGCTGCGAGGTGGGCCAGATCGCCAGCTCGCTGGTGTTCATGAGCGGCGACGAGCCGGTGCTGGTGCTGACCAGCGGACGCCACCGGGTGCAGACCGAGCTGGTCGACGAGCTGCTCGAGCTGGCCGAGCCGCTGCGCCGGGCGAGCCCTGAGGAGGTCCGCGCCGCCACCGGGCAGGCCATCGGCGGGGTCGCCCCGGTCGGGCACCCGCGGCCGCTGCGCACCGTGGTCGACCGGGCGCTGTTCGAGCACGCACGCGTCTACGCCGCGGCCGGGACGCCGCACTCGATCGTCCCGCTCACGCCCGAGCAGCTGGTGCAGCTCACCCGTGGTGTGGTGGGCGACGTCGGCCCGTGACCGTCCCGTGAACCGCTGGCGGCCCTCACCGACCTTCCTCCTCACCGCCTACGGCCCGACGCTGCTGGCCTCGATGGGCATCGGGGCCATCACCCCGCTGGTGGCGCTGACCGCCCGCGACCTCGGCTCCGGCGTCGGTGTGGCCGCCTTCGTCGTCGCCCTGCTCGGCATCGGCCAGCTCTGCGGCGACCTGCCGGCGGGGGTGCTGGCCGACCGGCTGGGTGAGAAGCGGGCGCTGGTGCTGGCCTGCCTGCTCGAGGCCGCCAGCCTGGCCGTGGCCTGCGTCGCCCCGGACGTCGTGGTGCTGGGTGCGGCGGTGTTCGCGGCCGGGGTGGCGAGCTCGGTGCTCGGGCTGGCCCGGCAGTCCTACTTCACCGTGGCCGTCCCCGCCGCCTACCGGGCCCGCGCGCTCTCCGGGCTGGGCGGCAGCCTGCGGATGGGGTTCCTCGTCGGGCCACTGGTGGGGGCGGGGCTGATCGCCGCGTTCGACCTGTGGGCCGCCTACGCCTTCGCCGCCCTGATGAGCCTCTTCGCCGGGCTGGTCACCCTCGCCCTGCCCGATCTGCCCAGCACCGGACGACCGAGCGGGCCGGCGCCGCGGGTGGCGCTGCGCGAGGTGCTGTGGCAGCACCGCCGGGTGCTCGCCACGGTCGGCGTCGGCTCGCTGCTCATCATGATGGTGCGGGCGTCGCGGCAGTCGATCATCCCGCTGTGGGCCGACTCCCAGGGCGTCGACCCGGCCGTCACCAGCATCATCTTCGGCATCTCCGGGGCGATGGACATGCTGATGTTCTTCCCCGGCGGCTGGATCATGGACCGGTTCGGACGGCTGTGGGTGGCCGCCCCGGCGACGGCGGTCATCGGGGTGGGGATGCTGCTGCTGCCGCTGACCTCCACGGTCGTCACCATCGCCGCGGTCGCGCTGCTGATGGGGCTGGGCAACGGGATCAGCTCCGGGGTGGTGATGACCATGGGCTCCGACGCCTCCCCCGCGGTCGGGCGCTCGCAGTTCCTCTCCGGCTGGCGGCTCTTCGCCGACGCCGGCACCAGCCTCGGCCCGCTCCTGATCACCCTCGTCGCCGGGCTGGCCTCCCTCGGGGCCGCCTCGCTCACCGTCGGGGCGCTCGCCCTGCTCGGCACCGGCTGGCTGGTGCGCTGGGTGCCCCGCCGTCGGCGTCCGGCCGGGTGAGGCTCCCCTAGAGTGGTCGCGATGAACCAGAACCTGGTGTGGATCGACTGCGAGATGACCGGGCTCGACCTCGAGCGGGACGCGCTGGTCGAGGTCGCGGCCCTCGTCACCGACAGCGACCTCAACGTGCTCGGTGAGGGCATCGACGTCGTCATCAAGCCGCCGGCCTCCGCGCTGGAGCAGATGGGCGACTTCGTCCGCGAGATGCACACCTCCTCGGGTCTGCTGGCCCAGCTCGAGCACGGCCTGGAGCTGGCCGAGGCGGAGCGGCGCGTGCTCGAGCACATCCGCCAGTACGTCCCCGAGGCCCGCAAGGCGCCGCTGGCCGGCAACACCATCGGCACCGACCGCGCCTTCCTGCTGCGGCAGATGCCCCAGCTGGAGGCGCACGTGCACTACCGCAACGTCGACGTCTCCTCACTCAAGGAGCTGGCCCGGCGCTGGTACCCGCGGATCTACTTCAACAGCCCGGCCAAGGGCGGCAACCACCGGGCGCTGGCCGACATCCAGGAGTCGATCGAGGAGCTGCGCTACTACCGCGACACCCTCTTCGTCGCCCCGCCGGGGCCCGACACCGCGACCTGCCGCGACCTGGCCCGCCAGCACGCCGGATCGCTGACGGGTCTGGAGGCGGTCGAGGTCACCGAGGAGACCGAGCAGAGCACCGGCACCTGAGCCGGCGCCCCGCCGGGAAGCCGATTTCACGGCGGGTGCCCTTCTGGTTAGACTGTGCCAGCCGTCGCCCGGTCCGCCGGGTGTCGTGGTGGGTGTAGCTCAGTTGGCAGAGCACCTGGTTGTGGTCCAGGGGGCCGCGGGTTCAAGTCCCGTCATCCACCCCAGCAGCACGAGGTCCGGGTACGCGGCCGGGGACGACCCCCGGCCGGGTGCCCGGACCTTCGTCGTCCCTCCCCCACCCTGCACGGTCGCCCAGCGGGGGTGCCCGACTGGCGGGAGCACCGCCCCGGACGCCGCCAGGGTGGCTAGCGTCGGGCCGACCACCCCACCGTCGATCGGGCACGCCCGGGTCCGGAGCCGCCAGTGACGCACCAGTCTGCGGGCACCCGTCCCGGGCCCGCGAGCACCCGGGCTGCCCGGCTGCGGCCGGTCTCGGCGGGGATCGTCTCCGCCCTGGTGGGCTTCACCAGCTCCTTCGTCGTGGTGCTGAGCGGGCTCGCGGGTGTCGGCGCCGACCCCGACCAGGCTGCGAGCGGGCTGCTGGCGGCCAGCGTGACGATGGGGCTCGGCAGCATCGTCCTCGCCTGGCGCACCCGGATGCCCGTCACCGTCGCCTGGTCCACCCCGGGTGCTGCACTGCTGGCCTCCACCGGCACGGTGCCGGGCGGCTGGCCGGCCGCCGTCGGGGCCTTCCTCGTCACCGGGGCGCTGATCGTGCTCACCGGCCTGCTGCCGTGGCTGGGTGCGCTGATCACCCGGATCCCCACCTCGGTGGCGCAGGCGATGCTCGCCGGGGTGCTGCTGCAGCTCTGCCTCGGCCCGGTCACCGGGCTGGCCGAGAACCCGGTGGCGGTCGCCCCGGTGGTGCTGGTCTGGCTGCTCGCGCTGCGGTGGCTGCCCCGGTGGGCGGCCCCGCTGGCCTTCCTCACCGCCGCCGTCGTCATCGCCGTGCACGTCATCCGCTCCGGCGTGGTGGTCGACGCCGCCGCGCTGCTGCCGCGGGTCGAGCTGACCACGCCCACGTTCACCCTCGGCGGGCTGGTCGGCATCGCGCTGCCGCTCTACCTGGTGACGATGGCCTCGCAGAACGTGCCCGGCGTGGCGGTGATGAAGGGGCTCGGCTACCAGGTGCCGTGGCGGTCCTCGATGCTCGTCACCGGGGCGGGCACCCTGCTCGGGGCCCCGGCCGGAGGGCACGCGATCAACCTGGCCGCGATCAGCGCCGCCCTCGCCGCCGGTCCGGAGGCCGGGCCGGACCGCTCCCGCCGCTGGCTCGCCAGCCTCAGCGCGGGTGTGGTGCTGGTCGGGCTGGGCATCGCCTCGGCGGCGTTCGGCACCCTAGTGCTGCTGGCACCGGTCGGGGTGGTCGCCGCCGTCGCCGGGCTCGCGCTGCTCGGCACCCTCGCCTCCTCGCTCAAGGCCGCCCTCGACGAGCCGGCCGACGTCGTCCCGGCCGCCGTCACCTTCGTCACGGCCGCCTCGGGCATCGCCGTCGCCGGCGTCAGCGCCGCCTTCTGGGCCCTGCTGGCCGGGCTCGCGGTGCGGGCCGTGCTGCGGCTCCGGAGCTCTGGCGCGCCTGCGCACTGAGCTGCGTCCTCGTCGCGCCGGGCGCGGGAAGAGCTGCGTGACAACCGCCGTAACGGTCCTGTTAAGCGCTCCTGGAACCCTCGACCGGCCGCCACGGCACCCGTATGTTGTATACAACATACGCACCGATCGTCGCTGAGCGGCGTTCCGAACGGAGGAATCCGATGAAGAGGACCGTCCGCAGCGCCGCCGCGCTCGTGCTGGCCGCGCTGCTCGTCGCCACCGCCGCCTGCTCCAGCGAGCCCGAGGTCGCCGCTGGTCCGGCGGTCGTGCCGCCGCCGAGCACCCTGGTCGAGGAGGGCGAGCTGACCTACGGTGTCGCCGCCACCTTCCCCCCGTTCGAGTACAAGGACGGCACCGACCTCACCGGCTTCGACGTCGACATGGCTGAGAGCCTGGCTGGGTACATGGGCCTGACGCCGGCCCCGCTGGACGTCGACTTCGACGGGCTCATCCCGGCTCTCGGCGGTCAGCGCATCGACGTCATCAACTCGGCCATGTACATCAACGAGGAGCGCTCGACCCAGGTCGACTTCGTCCCCTACCTCGTGGTCGGCGAGGCGCTCCTGGTGCCCAAGGGCAACCCCGCTGGCATCACCACCATCCCCGACGACCTCTCCGGCAAGACCATCGCCGTCACCCGCGGAGCGATCGGGGAGACCTACATGAACGAGTTCAACACCGAGCTCGAGGCCAAGGGCCTGGCGCCGATGACCGTGATGACCCTGCCGACCAACCAGGACGCCCTGCTCGCGGTCACCTCGGGCCGCGCCGACGGGTTCGACACCTCCACCCCCGGTGCCGCGTACACGCTGACCGAGCGGCCGGACTCCTTCGACATCGCCGGCACCTTCGCGCTGGGCACCCAGATCGGGATCGCGGTCCGCAAGGGCGACACCGAGACGAAGGCCGCAATCGAGGCCTCGCTGCGAAAGCTGGTCGACGACGGCACCTACGCCGAGTTGATCGAGCGCTACAACCTGCCGCCGGAGTCCAGCCTCTTCGCTGGCGCCGGCGCCGCACCTGATCCCGGCACGGAGGACTGAGGTGCAGCTCCTCGAGTACGTCTTCTCGGCGGCGTTCGTCAGCGCCATGCTCGTCACGCTGGCGCTGACCGTCCTCTCGATGGCCCTCGGCGTCCTCGGCGGCCTGCTGCTGGCCCTGGCCGGCGGCTCCCGGTTCCGGGTGGTCCGCCTGCTGGTGCACGGCTACGTGTGGCTGTTCCGCGGCACCCCGGTCCTGCTGCAGCTCATCTTCGTGTTCAACGTGCTGCCGCTCGTCGGACTGCGGTTCGACTCCTTCAGCTGCGCGATCATCGCCCTGAGCCTCAACGAGGCGGCCTACATGGCCGAGATCATCCGCGGCGGTCTCCTTGCGGTGGACCGGGGCCAGCGCACCGCTTCCCACATGCTCGGGCTGACCCGGTTCCAGACGTTGCGCTACGTCGTGCTGCCCCAGATGGTGCGGCTGGCTCTGCCCCCGACCGGCAACCAGCTGATCGGAATGCTCAAGACGTCCGCGCTGGCCTCGGTCGTCGCCGTGCAGGACCTGCTCCTTGTGGCCCAGCGCACCGCGGCCGGGAACTTCGACTACGTCAACACCCTGCTTGCCGCCGCCGTGCACTACCTGCTGCTGACCACTCTGTGCACCTTGTTGATCAACGCCGTCGAGAACCGGTTGGACGTCGGCCGGAAGTCCGGTCGGCGGCAGCGCCGGGAGACCCGCGCCCTGGCGACGGCAGGAGGACGATGATGCCCGAGAACCTGATCGAAGCCCAGCAGATCACCAAAAGGTACGCCTCCACCACCGTCCTCTCCGATGTCGACCTGCACATCCGGCGCGGTGAGTGCCTGGTGCTGGTGGGGCCCTCGGGTGCCGGCAAGTCCACCGCGCTGCGCTGTCTGGCCGGCCTGGAGAAGCTCGACGCCGGCTCGGTGGTCTTCCAGGGCGAGACCTTCGTCACCCCAACCGGCACCCGGCGCCACCTCGGCGGCGCCATCGGGATGGTCTTCCAGCAGTTCAACCTGTTCCCCCATCTCAGCGTGATCGAGAACGTCGTGCTGGCCCCCCGCCGGGTCCGTCGGCTGCCGCTGCCCGAGGCGCGCGCCAAGGCCGAGCAGCTGCTCGACCTGGTGGGCCTCGCCAACCGGCGTGACTACTACCCGCACGAGCTGTCCGGTGGGCAGCAGCAGCGGGTCGCCATCGCCCGGGCCCTGGCCATGGAGCCGACGTTGATGCTCTTCGACGAACCCACCAGCTCCCTCGATCCCGAGCACACCCGCGAGGTCCTGAGGGTGATGAAGCAGGTCGTCGACCTCGGCATGACGGTGGCGGTGGTCACCCACGAGATGTCCTTCGCCCGGCAGAGCGCCGACCGTGTCGTCTTCATGGACGACGGGAGGGTGCTGGAGGAAGCTCCCACCGAGCGCTTCTTCGCCGACCCGCAGACCGAGCGTGCCCGCAGCTTCCTCAGCCAGGAGGCCTGGTGAGCACGCCCGCCGCCCCGCCCACCTGGCGCAAGCAGGACTGGGCGTACGAGCAGCTGCGGGAGTGGATCATTGTGGGTCGGCTCGGGTACGGGGACCGGCTGGATGAGGCGTCCTTGGCCGAGGAGCTGCGGATCAGCCGGATCCCGCTGCGCCATGCGCTCTCGCGGCTGGCGTCGGAGGGTCTGCTCATCGACCGCCCGCACCGCAGCCTGCTGGTGGCGCCGATGTCGCGGGAGGACGCCGAGGACGTCTACGCCGGCCGCACCGCGCTCGAGGTGCTGCTGGCCACCCGAGCCACCGAGCGCGCGGGGACCGAGGACGTCGAGCGGGTCCGGCGGGTGCTGGCCGTCCAGACCGAGCACATCGCGGCGGGACGGCTCGAGGACTCCCGCCACGACGACCGCAACTTCCACGCGGCGATGTACGAGTCGGCGCGGATGACCTCCACCTTCGCCGCCCTCCAGCGGCTCCGGCTGCTCAGCGAGCGCTACATCCACCTCTACCTCAAGCAGCCGGCCCGGTTGCAGGACTCGGTGCAGCAGCACCACGCCATCTTCGACGCCTTCGCGGCCGGGGACGGCGCCCGAGCGGCCCAGCTGACCGAGCGCCACGTGACCGAGGGCATCGAAGTGCTCCGCACCCTCCTCTGAGGCCGCTTCCCCTCGCACCCGACCACCACCCACCAGCCACCACCCACAAGGAGAACCGTGTCCCACCTGCCCACCGCCCTCGCCCGCCTCGACCTTCCCGAGATGCAGCGCCACATCGGGTCCTCGGTCCGCGAGGCCGAGCGCGAGCTCGAGCAGGCGCCAGGGCCACACGACCTGGTCGACGCCACCTACGCCGACACCCACCGTTTCCCGCCCCCGGAGTGGACGACCGAGACCCTCCTCCGGGCCTCCACCGGTGGGGGGATGACCTACACCCCGTACCGCGGGGACGCCGGGGTGCGGGGGGCGGTCGCGCAGAACCTGCGCGAGGTGCTCGGGCTGCCCGCCGTCGACGGCGTCGAGCCGATCCTCACCCCCGGCACCCAGGGGGCGCTGTTCGTCGCGCTGGCCTCGGTGCTCGAGCCGGGGGACGTCGTCCTGCTGCCGGACCCCGACTACCTGTCAACCGAACGGATGCTGCGCTGGTTCGGCGCGGAGGTGGTGCGCATCCCGATGCGCTTCCCCGAGGCCGACGGCCGTCCGGTGCTCGACGCGGAGGCGCTCGCCGCAGCGGCAGCCCGGGGTCCCCGGCTGCTCGTCTTCTCCCACCCCAACAACCCGACCGGCATGGTCTACGCCGACACGACGCTCACCCAGATCGCCGAGCTAGCGGTGCAGCACGACTTCACGGTGCTGGCCGACCAGCTGTACTGCCGACTGGTTTACGACGGCGAGGCCTTCACCCACCTGGCCAACCTGCCCGGGATGTCGGAGCGGACGATCACCCTGCTCGGGCCGTCGAAGACGGAGTCGATGTCGGGCTTCCGGCTCGGCGTCGCGCTGGCCCCGGATGCGCTGGTGGACCGGATGGAGGACGTCCAGTCCTGCACCGCCCTGCGGGCCCCGGCCTACGCCCAGCACCTGCTCACGCGCTGGCTCGCCGACGACCAGGACTACCTGCGGCTGCGGGTCAAGGAGTACCAGGCCCTGCGCGACACCACCGTGGCCACCCTCAACGGCTCCGGGCTAATGCGGGTGCGCCCGTCCTACGGCACCTCCTACGTCTTCCCGGAGGTGCTCACCGACGTCGGCGACCGCGAGCTGTCGCTGCGGCTGAAGGCGGATGCCGGCGTCGTGGTGAACCCCGGGTACCAGTTCGGTGAGGCGGGGTTGGGCCACCTGCGGCTCTGCTTCGCGCAGGACGAGCAGGTCTGGGAGGCCGCCCTGGGGCGGATCCTCGACGTGGTGGGTCGGTACCCGCTGCGATGAGGTGCCTCGACCTCGGTGCCGCGGCCACCGACCCGGCCGTCGCCCCCGGCGCGGCCGCTCCCCGGCCCGGCCGGCTGCGTCCGTGGCGGCTGCGGTGGTGGACCGTGCGCCACCGACTCGCCAGCCCGCTCGACCACGCCTCCGCCCGCGCCGAGCACCTAGAGTCGCTCGTCCTGGTGGTCGACTTCGCCGAGGGCGTCCCGGGTCGGGCGGAGGTCCGCACGAACGGGACCTACGCCACCGGTGAGGACACGGGCACCGTCCTCTCCGCGCTGACCGGTACGGCCTGCACCGGGCGGCAGGTCGACGAGGTGCTGGCGGACCTGCTTCCCGCATCAAGGCTCGCCGCTATGGCCCTCGACGTCGCCGCCCACGACGCGGCGGGCCGTCTGACGGGACAGCCGCTGCACCGGCTGCTCGGCGGGTCGGGCCCCGTCCGCTGGCCCACCCACGCACAGATCCCCTTCGGCACCGTCGCGGCGGCCGGAGAACGGGCCAGCCGCGCCGTCGCCGCGGGCTTCGGGCGGGTGAAGATCCGTGTCGGCGGGGACGTCGATCACGACCTTACGCGGGTCTCGGCCGTGCGCCGCGCCGTCGGCTCCGAGGTCGAGCTGCTCACCGACGCCAACGCCGCATGGGACGTCCGCGGTGCCGTCCGGGCCGCGGAGGGCCTGGCCAGGCTGGACGTCGCCTGGCTCGAGCAGCCCGTCGCCTCCATGACGGACCTGGCCCGGGTGGGCGCCGCCTCACCGGTCCCGGTGCGGGCCGACGAGTCCGCCCGCGACGCCGACTCGGTCCGGGCCCTGGCCGGGACGGTCGCCGGCGTCCACCTCAAGCTCGAGAAGGCCGGCACCGTCGCACGGCTGCGCGAAGCCGTGACCGCAGCGCGCGAGGTGGGCCTGGCCGTGGCGCTCGGCCAGATGGACCAGGGCCGGCTGGGCTGCGCTGCCACCACCGCGTTGGCCGTCGGGCTCGATGTGGCCGAGGCCGAGCTGTGGGGGTGCGCCGACATCCGTCCTGCCGACGACGTCGCCACCGGCCTGCCCCTGGTCGACGGTTCGGTCCTGGTGCCCACCGGTCCCGGACTGGGCGTCGACCTGCACCTCGACACCACACCGACAGGAGAGCTCCCGTGATCACCACCGACCGATCGACCGCCCCCGTCGCCGCGACGGACGCGCTCGACGTCGTCGCCCTTACCCAGCAACTCGTCGCCGTCGACTCCACCAACCCTGGTGGTGACGAGGTCGCGGCACTGGACGTCCTGGGCGGCTGGTTCGCCGCTCGCGGTCTGCAGGTGGAGGTCGACCGCTACCGCGACGGGCACGCCAACCTGGTCGTGCCGGTCGACTTCGGCCCGGGCCCCACGCTGATGCTCAACTCCCACATCGACGTCGTCCCGGCCGGCAGCGGCTGGAGGCAGCCACCCTTCGCACCGAGCGTCGTCGACGGACGCCTGTACGGCCGCGGCAGCGCCGACGCCAAGGGCAGTCTCGCCGCGATGGCGGTGGCGCTGCTGCAACTCGTCGAGGAGCGGGCTGAGCTGGACGGCACCGTGGTCTTCACCGCCGTCGGGGACGAGGAGGCCGGCAGCACCGGCGCCCGCCACCTGGTGCAGGGGCTGCACCCGGACGCCTGCGTCGTGGGCGAGCCAACGGGCCTGCAGCTGCTGTCGGCGCACAAGGGCTCTGTGCGGCCGGTGGTCGAGGTCCGCGGCGTGCCTGCCCATGCCGCCACCCCGCACCAGGGCGTCAACGCGGTCGAGGGCGCCGCACTGCTGCTCGGCAGGCTGCGCAGGTTGTCCGAGCAGCTGCTCGAGCGTAACCACCCGCTGACCGGTGGTCCCACCATGACGCCGGTGCTGATCGACGGCGGGGAGGCACCCAACGCCGTCCCGGAGCGCTGCCGGATCACCCTCGACCGACGGCTGGTCCCTGGTGAGTCGGATGCGGACGCCCTGGCGGAGGTGCAGCAGGTGCTCGACTCCTTCACCGCCGAGCACCCGCGCTGGCAGGCCTCGGTGGTCGCGTGCGCGCCCAGCACCGGCGGGCCGTCGGAGACCCCCCGCGACCACCCGTTCGTCGCCACCGCGCTCGCGGCGATGGAGTCGGTCGGCGAACGGACCGATCTCGGCGGGCTGGTCGTCAACTGCGACATGACCACCTTCCGCGCCGCCGACATCCCGACGGTGGTCGTGGGCCCCGGCACGCTGGCGGTGATGCACGCGATCGACGAGCACGTCGAGGTCGACCAGCTGCAGCGGGCGGTCGCGGTGCACCGCGCGATCATCGAGCATTACCTGGGGTCCGGGCGGTGAGGCTCGCCCTGGCCCAGTGCGCGGCACTGCCCGACGCCGCACCGGGCGACCAGGCGGTCCGGGCCGCGGTCGCGGCGGTGGCCGACGCCGTGGCCGAGGCGGCGGGACGAGGTGCGGACCTGCTCGCCACCAGCGAGCTGGTGATCGGCGGCTACCGCGCCGACCGGTTGCACCGCGGTGAGCTCGACACGGTGCTGGACGGGCCCGACGACGCCCGGCTGCAGCCGCTGCGCGAGGCCGTCCGCACCCACCGGCTGGACACGCTGGTCGGGGCGGCCGTCGCCACCGGGAGCGGTGTACACAACGCCCTGCTGCTGCTCACCGCCGACGGCTCCGTGCGCACCGTCTTCGCCAAGGTCCACCTGTGGGGGCCCGAACGCACGGTCTTCACCGCCGGGCAGGGCCCGGTGCTGCTCGAGCACAGCGGCCTGCGCACCGGACTCGGCATCTGCTACGACGCCGGTTTCCCCGAGTACGCGCGGGCGCTGGCCCGCCATGCCGACCTGCTGCTGTTCAGCTCGGCCTACGCCACCGGCGAGGAAGAACGCCGCTACGACGTCTACCACCCCGCCCGGGCCCTGGAGTCGGGCGTGCACGTCGCGGTCGTCAACGCCGTCGGGAGGCAGGGTGGCGCCGAGCTCTTCGGCCGCAGTCAGCACCTCGACCCCTGGGGACGGGTCGTCGCTGAAGCCGGCCCCACCCCCGGTGTGCTGGTCACCGACGTCGACGTCGCAGCCGTCCGCGAGGCCCGTGCCGACCTCACCTACCTGGCAGACCTGCACCCGCAGTACCGAGTCACCACCGTCGGAAGGACCTCACGATGACCCCCGTCTTCACCCGCGAGGAGCAGGAGCAGCGCCTGCAGCGCTTCCAGACCGCCCTGCAGCAGCAGTCGCTCGACCTGGCCGTGGTCAACACCCCGGAGAACATTTGCTGGCTCACCGGGCACGAGACCTCCGGCTACTACACCTACCAGTGCCTGGTCGTCCCGGCCGACGGCGAGCCCACCCTCCTGCTGCGGGAGACCGAGGTCGTCAACGGCGAGCAGACGACGTACCTCTCCGACGTCCGCGGCTTCGCCGACGTCGAGGACCCGCTCCAGCGGACCTCCGAGTTGGTGCGCGAGCACGGCGGCGGAGCGAGGGTGGGACTCGAGTCGCGGTCCTGGTTCTTCGTGCCCGAGCACCACGCCCGGCTGACCGCCCTGCTAGACGGTGCAGAGGTGGTCGCGGTGGACCAGCTCGTGGCCCAGCTCCGCGTCGTCAAGTCCGCCGCCGAGATCGACCGGCTCCGGGCTGCCGCGGCCATCACGAACGCCGGCGTCCGGGCTGCCGCCCTCGCGGCCGTGCCCGGGGCACGAGAGCGCGACGTCGCCGCGGTCGCGCTGTCCACCATGGTCTCGGCCGGCTCGGAGTACCTGGGGATGGAGCCGTTCGTGGCCTCCGGCCCACGCGCCGGCAACATCCACGCCTCGTGGTCGGACCGGGTGATCCACGAAGGCGAGGGGGTGCTGCTGGAGATGGCTGCCTCGGTCGGGCGCTACCACGCACCGCTGATGCACACGGTGTGGAGCGGTGACCTGGATCCGCAGGCGGCGGCGATGGCCGAGGCCTGCCAGGCGGCCCGGGACGCCACCGTCGCGCTGGTCCGGCCCGGGCACACGCCCGCGGAGGCGCACGCCCGTTGCCGGGAAACCATCGACTCCTTCGGGCTGCTGCACACTTACCGCAAGCGCAGCGGGTACTCCGTCGGGATCGCCTTCGCCCCGGACTGGGGCGAGGGGCACATCCTCTCGCTGCAGGAGACCGAGCACCGGCAGTTCCAGCCCGGCATGGTGGTCCACGTGGTGCCGACGCTCCGGCTGGCCGGACGGGCCGGTCAGGGCTTCTCCGCCACCGTGCTGGTGACCGCGGGGGAGCCCGAGGTGCTCACCCGCTGCGACGCCCGTCCGGGATCCGAGGGGTGACCATGACCCGTGCGGAGGCGCAGGACCCTGACGTCCCCCGGCCGGCTGCCCGCTACCGGGTCGCCCTCCGCCACGGTGACCAGGTGTTCGTGGCCGGGATGACCCCACGCGAGGGCGACCACCTGCTCGCCGTCGGTCGGGTCGGGACGGAGATCGACGTCGGCACCGCACGAGAGCTGGCCGGCGTCGCCGCGGCGCGGTCGCTAGCCGCCGCCGCCAGCTGCCGCGTGGCGGGCGAGCGGCTGGTACCGCTGTCGATGACGGTCTACGTCAGCACCGTCGACCCCACCATCGCGATCTCAGAGGTGGCCGACGGCGCCTCCGACCGGCTGGTCGAGGCGACCGGCTCTCTCCCGGTCCGGGCCGCCGTCGCCGTGGCCGGCCTGCCGGGCGGCGCCCCGGTCGAGGTGTCGCTCGTGGTCGGGGTGGTTCCCGAGGGAGGCGCCCGTGGCTGAACGCCGGCTCACCGTCCTGCAGGGTGAGGTCCCCGTGCCCGCCCTCGACGACCTGCCCGAGCAGGTCGCGGTGACCGTGGTGGACGCCGACGGGCTCGACGCGGCGCTGCAGAGCACGCAGGCGCTCTTCCTCTGGGACTTCTTCTCCGCCGCCGCGACCGACCTGACCCAGCGGGCGCCTCGGCTGGAGTGGGTGCACGTGGCAGCGGCCGGCGTCGATCACCTGCTAAGCCCGGAACTGTCGGCCTCCGGGGTGGTCGTCACGAACGCCGCCGGGGTGTTCGACCGGCGGATCGCCGAGTACGTGCTGGCCTGCGTCGCCGCCCACACCAAGGATCTGGCCGGCACCTGGGCGGACCGGCCAGCGCGGGCGTGGCGGACGCGCGAGACGGGTGACCTGGCAGGGACGTCGGTGCTGGTGGTCGGTGCCGGCGGGGTGGGTCGGGCCTGCGCCCGTCTGCTGCGGGCGGTGGGGATGAAGTGCCGGCTGCTCGCCCGCTCCGCCCGGACGGACCCGGAGCACGGACGTGTGCTGGGGGTGTCGGAGCTCGCCACGGCGGTCGCCACCGCCGACGTGGTGGTGATGGCTGTGCCACTCGCCCCGGGTACCGTGTCGCTGCTCTCGGCCGACATCATCGCCCGGATGCGGCCGGGCAGCTACCTGGTCAACGTCGGCCGCGGACGCACCGTCGACCAGCGGGCCCTCACCGAGGCGCTCCTCTCCGGACACCTCGCCGGGGCGGCTCTGGACAGCTTCGAGGTCGAGCCGCTGCCACCCGGCGACCCGCTCTGGACGCTCCCCCAGGTGCTGGTCTCCCCGCACACCTCGTCGCGGACCGGCCGGTGGCGTACCGACCTGATCGCCCAGTTCACGAGGCTGTGCGCTGGCTGGGCGTCCGGTCTCCCGCTCTCGCCCCAGGTCGACACCCGGCTGGGCTTCGTCCCCGGGAACCGCTGACCGGTCGGCCGTCTGGATTGACGTCGAGCACCGTCCGGGCGGGGGCCGCCCAGGAGCGGCTGCTGAGCCCGCGTCGCGCGACCAGGGACGAGCGCCGCCGCCTTCTGGGCGCGGCTGGCCGGGCTCGCGGTGCGGGCCGTGCTGCGGCTGGGTCGACCGGCTCCCGCCGCTTGACCCCGCCCCTTGGGCAGGACGGATGGTGGACGTGCACCGACGACGACCGAGGAGAGGCATGTCCCGACAGATCGGCCCCGCCGAGTTCGCCCTGGCCACCGGCCTGACACCGAAGGCGCTGCGGCTCTACGCCGAACGCGGCATCCTCGAGCCCGCCTCGGTCGCCCCCGGCTCGGGCCACCGCGGCTACTCCGCCGAGCAGCTGCACCACGGCCAGCTGCTCGGGCTGCTCCGCCAGGCCGGCGTGCCGCTCAGCGAGCTCGGCTCGGCCCGCGACTTCGACCACGCCCGGTGGCGCGACCAGCTGGCACTGCGCCGCCAGCTGGAGGACTTCCACCTCGCGGTCGCCGAGCGGCTCGCCGAACCCGACCTGGACGCCCTCCGGCCGACCACCCGGACGGCGCCCGCCCAGCCGTGGGTCGGCGTCGTCTGCCGCTTCGAGCTGCCCGAGGAACCCGAGGGCCAGCTGCAGACCTTCGCCGCCATGGCCGCCGACCTGCCCGGCGTCCGCCGGACGCTGCACGAGTGGTCCGACGCTCCTCCCGCCCGCTGGTGGACGGCCGCGCCCGACAGCCCGGCCCCGGCCAGCTCGCGGGTCCACGAGATGGTGGTGGCTCGGGAGTCCGCGACCGCGCTGGACGCCGACGCCGAGCGCGCCTTCGCCGAGCACGTCCGGGCCCACCTCGGTGAGCGTGCGGTCCCCCGCACCGGCGTGCTCCCCGAGCGGCGGGAGATCACCTTCGCCCCGGTCGAGCCGCGCCCGCTCGACCCGCTGGAGGAGGCCACGACGGGGTACCTGGAGCTCTTGGCCTTCGAGGAGCACCGGCGTCGCCACCAGCTCGACCCGCTCGGACGGGGTCCGCGGCGGGTGAGCCCCAGCGCCCTGGTCTCCCCGCCGGGGCAGGAGCCACCGACGACGGTGTTCGACGTCCGTCCCGCCGCGGTGGAGGGCTGACACCGAGCGGCCGCGGTCCGGCGTCCGCGTCGGGACCGCGGGTGGGCGCCGGCCCGGGCACAATGGCCCCCATGACCGAGCACGACCAGCGCAGCACCCGGACCGGCGGAGGCCGCCCGTGACCTCCTCGACCCTGCAGCGACGGGGAGCCGCCACCGGCTCCCAGCCGCTCGGCCGGCGGCTGCGGCTGGGCGCGGCCGTGCTCGCCGGACGGGCCGCCGCCCTGGCCTCCCGGCTGTCCGGGCGCGGCAGCGGCGCCTCCATCCGCGGCCAGGTCATGCTGCGGCTCGACCCGACCGCGCTGGCGACGCTGCTGCAGGGACGCCGGATCGCCGCCGTCTCCGGCACCAACGGCAAGACCACCACCACCCACCTGCTGGCGGCGGCCGTCCGCGCCGGGCTGGGCGCCGACGCCGACCGGGTGGTCACCAACGCCGACGGCGCCAACCTGCACCACGGCATCGCCTCCGCCCTCGGGCAGGCGCCGCACGCCGACGTCGCCGTGCTGGAGACCGACGAGCGGGTCGTCGCCGACGTCGTCCGGCTGGGACGTCCGGAGGTGCTGGTGCTGCTCAACTTCAGCCGCGACCAGCTCGACCGCCACCACGAGATCAAGGCGCTGGGTCGCTCGTGGCGCAACGCCCTGGAGGCCGCCGGGGCCGACGGGCCGGTGGTGGTCGCCAACGCCGAGGAGCCGTTGATCGTGTGGGCCGCGCAGACCGCCCGCGAGGTGGTCTGGGTGGACACCGCCAGCCGCTGGCAGCAGGACGCCTCGCTCTGCCCGCAGTGCGGCGCCGGGCTGGCCCGCACCCAGCCCGACCCCGAGACCGGCGAGGGCGGCGACTGGAGCTGCACCGGCTGCGACCTGGCCGAGCCGAGGGCGGCGCTGAAGGTGCGCGACGGGCAGATCATCGACACTGACGGACGCCGCTGGGACCCCCGGCTGCAGGTGCCCGGCGGGTTCAACGTCGGCAACGCCGCCCACGCCCTGGCGGCTGCGCACCTGCTCGGCGTGGGCACCGAGGATGCGCTGGCCGGGATGCGCACCGTCACCTCCCCCGGCGGACGCTTCGCCACCGCCACCATCGCCGGCACCACCGTCCGGCTGGTGCTGGCCAAGAACCCCGCCGGCTGGGCCGAGGCGCTGCCGCTGGCCCGGTCGGAGACCGTGGTGCTGGCGATCGACTCCGCCGCCGCCGACGGCCGCGACGTCTCCTGGCTGTGGGACGTCGAGTACGAGCAGCTGCGCGGGCGCCGGGTGGTCTGCACCGGACCCCGGGCGCAGGACCTGGCGGTCCGGCTGACCTACGCCGAGGTCGACTTCGCCGTCGAGCCCGACCTGGCCGAGGCACTGCGGCTGGCCCGGGCGCACGGATCGGCCGAGCGGTCGGAGCCCTTCGACGTCATCGCCACCTACACCCCGTTCCAACGGCTGCGCCGGATCGGAGGCATCGCATGAGCACCCCCGAACGCGTCCACGTGGCGCTGGTCTACCAGTCCCTGCTCGGCATCTACGGCGACCGGGGCAACGCGACCGTCATCGTCCAGCGGCTGCGCTGGCGCGGCTTCGACCCGGTGCTCACCGTGGTCGAGCCGGGCGACCCGCTGCCCGACGACGCCCAGATCTACCTGCTCGGCGGTGGGGAGGACGCCGCCCAGATCTCCGCGGTCCGGCTGCTGCGCGCCGACGGGGCGCTGGAGCGGGCGGCCGAGCGGGGCGCGGCGGTGTTCGCGGTCTGCGCCGGCTACCAGATCCTCGGCCGCACCTTCACCGTCGGCGAGCACCAGGACGTCACCGACGGGCTGGGCCTGCTCGACGTCACCACCACCCGCGGCCCGCACCGGGCGGTCGGGGAGCTGCTCGGGTGCTGGACCGCCCCGGACGGCCAGGTGCACGAGATCACCGGGTTCGAGAACCACGGCGGCTGGACCGAGCGCGGTCCGGACGCCGAGCCCTTCTGCACCGTCGAGGTCGGCATCGGCAACGGCGACGGCACCGACGGCGCGGTCAGCGGCTCGGTGATCGGGCTCTACCCCCACGGCCCGCTGCTGGCCCGCAACCCCGCGCTGGCCGACCACGTCATCTCCGTCGGGCTGGGACGCGAGCTGGAGCCGCTGCAGCACCCCGAGATCGACGAGCTGCGTCGCCAGCGTCTGGCCGCCGTCCGCGCGGGCCGCTGAGTCGCCCGATTTCGCTCCCGCGACCGCCTGCGGTAGAGTGCTCACTCGCGCGCACCGCTAGCTCAACTGGCAGAGCAGCTGACTCTTAATCAGCGGGTTCAGGGTTCAAGTCCCTGGCGGTGTACCACCTCCAGATCCCCGTCCGGCTCCTGCCGGGCGGGGATCCGTCGTTCCCGGGCGGCCCCTCCCCCGGCTCCTCGCCGTGCGGCAGACTTCCTCCCGCAGGCCGACGGTCGTCCGCGCCGGACGGCCGTCCGATCGGAGGAGGCACGGATGGGCCAGGACGGCACCCGGCAGCTGCTCGTCAGGATCGACGACTACGTCGCCGACCTGTTCGCCCCGCAGGACGAGGCGCTGGAGGCCGCCCGGCGCGACAGCGCGGAGGCCGGGCTGCCCGCGATCAGCGTCTCGGCCGCCCAGGGACGGCTGCTGCAGCTGCTGGCCGGGATCAGCGGCGCCCGACGGGCCCTGGAGATCGGCACCCTCGGCGGCTACAGCGCCATCCACCTCGCCCGCGGGCTGGCACCCGGCGGCACCCTGCTCACCCTCGAGCTCGAGGAGCGCCACGCCGAGGTGGCCCGCCGCAACCTCGAGCGGGCGGGGCTGTCGGAGCGGGTGGAGGTCCGGGTGGGCGACGCCCGCACCAGCCTCGCCGCGCTCGCCGACGCCGGCGTGGAGCCGTTCGACCTGGTCTTCATCGACGCCGACAAGGACGGCTACCCCGACTACCTCGAGGCGTCGCTGCGGCTCTCGCGGCCCGGCACCCTGCTGCTGGCCGACAACACCCTCCGCGACGGCCGGGTGCTCGACCCGACCGACACCTCGACGGCGGCGATCCGCGAGTTCAACCAGCGGCTGGCCGCCGACCCCCGGGTCGAGGCGGTCGTGCTGCCGCTGCTGCGCGAGAAGGTCGACGGCATCGCGATCGCCCGGGTGGTCGGCTAACCGGCGACCGCACCACGCCCGGACGGCCGGCCGTAGGAGAGCCGCCGCAGCAGCGTCTCGGCCGGACCCCGCTCGCCGCGGCGCTCCAGCAGCACCGCACCCGCCACCGTCACCAGCCACACCCCGACCGCGAACAGCGCCGTCGCCGCGCTGCCCAGGACCGCCCCCAGACCCAGCCCCCAGGCCGCCAGCAGCGGGGCGCAGAGCACCGACTGGGCCAGGTAGCACGACAGCGAGCGCTTGCCCACCGCCGTCACCGCCCCGACCACCGGACCGGGCTGATGTCCTCTCAACCGGGCCGCCAGCAGCCCGAACACCGCCACGTAGCCCAGGCCGCCGGCCAGACCGCTGCTGCCCTGCAGCACGCTGAACACCCACGACACCGAGTCCGGGACGGGCAGCACCCCCAGGTGGTCCAGGGCGTGCGCGAGACCCACCACCCAGGCGACCGGCAGACCGATGGCGGCCACCCGGCGGAGCAGGGTCAGGTGCTGCTCGGGGTGCTCCAGCACGCCACGGCGGGCAGCCCAGAACGCCGCCAGCACCGCGACCGGGATGACCAGCGTGAACAGGCCCTGGCCGAGCACCAGCAGCGGCCAGAACGTCAGCCGCGCCGGCACCGAGGCCGGCCAGCTCTCGATCCCGTTGATGGCGGTGATCATGCCGAGCCCGGCGAACGCCGCCTCCGGGGCCGGCATCTGCGCGACCAGGGAGGCGCCGACCACGGCGAGCAGCGAGCCGATGACGATCAGCCCGGTGAGGACCGCGAGCCACACCACCAGCGTGGTGTCGCGGCGCCGCAGGAACCCGGCCACCAGGATCAGCCCGACCAGCCCGTAGGCGCCCAGGATGTCGCCGTACCACAGCAGCGCGGCGTGCAGCAGGCCGAACGCGATCATCCACAGGTGCCGACGGCGGAGCACCCGGCGAACCGTCGGTTCGTCGCTGCCCCGCTCGCGCTGGCGCCGGTACAGCTGGACGATCCCGTAGCCGAAGAGGAAGGCGAACATCGGGTACACCCGCGAGTCCACCACCGTGATGATGACCAGCTGCACGGCCCGGTCGAGCACGCTGCCGTCGGTGGGGTGGACGGTGGAGCTGCCGGCGGCGCTGCCGTAGAGGTGCCACGGGGTGTTGGCGAGGGCGATCAGCAGCAGCATCGCCCCGCGGGCCAGGTCCGGCGCCAGCGAGCGCTGGTCGCCCCGGATCGAGCTCGGCAGTGGTCCCGCGGCGGTGGTCATGACGGGATGCTGCGCCCGGCGTCGCGCCGCCGGAACCCCCGTGCGGGCGAGTTCAGGGACGGCTACGGGCTGCGCCCGACCCCACCCGCGGCCAGACGTCGACCGGCTCAGCCCTTGACCGAACCGGCGGTGAGACCGCGGACGAAGAACCGCTGCAGCGAGAAGAAGACGATCAGCGGCAGCACCATGGTGGTGAACGCGCCGGCGGTCAGCAGGTGCCACTCGGTGCCGAACTCCCCCAGGAGCGTCTGCAGCTGGATGGTGACCACCGAGTTGTCCGGCTCGCTGCGCAGGAAGATCAGCGCCACCAGCAGGTCGTTCCACACCCAGAGGAACTGGAAGATGCCGAAGGCCGCCAGCGCCGGCACCGACATCGGCAGGATCAGCCGCCAGAACGTCTGGAAGTGCGAGGCGCCGTCGATCGCGGAGGACTCGATGATCTCCTTCGGCAACGAGCTCATGTAGTTGCGCAGGATGTAGATGGCCAGCGGCATCCCGAATCCGGTGTGCGCCAGCCACATCGCCAGGAACGTGCCGTTGAGGTCGTAGTCGACGAAGATCTGCAGCAGTGGGACGAAGGCGACCTGCAGCGGCACCACGAGCAGCCCGACCACGACCATGAACAGCAGGTTGCGCAACGGGAACCGCATGAACGTGAACGCGTAGGCGGCGAACGCGGCGATCATGATCGGGATCACGGTCGCGGGCACCGCCACCGCGATGCTGTTGACGAAGGCGTTGGCCATGCCCTGGCTCAGCACCTGGGCGTAGTTCTCGAGGGTGAAGCTCTGCCCGAGCGGGTCGGTGAAGACCGTCCACCACCCCGTGGACTTGACGTCCTGCTCCTGCCGGAACGAGGAGATCAGCACCCCCAGGGTGGGGATGCTCCAGAGCAGGCAGACCACGGCGAGCACCAGGGCCGCCACCCACGGGCGCCTGGCCCGCTGGCCGCTGCCCATCGCCGAGGTCGTGTCGGTGCGCTCCGACGACGCCGCTGCCGTGACGGTCATGCTGGTCCTCCCCTGCTCGTCCACCGGCGGTCGGGCACCTGCCGGCGCGTCACCGTCCCTGCTCCTCGAGCCGGAACTGACGCACCTGGTAGATCATCAGCGGGATGACCGCGAGCATCAGCACCACGACGACGGCGGCGGCCGTGCCGTTGTTGCCGAACTCGAACAGCTGCTTGAAGAACAGGTTGGCGATGACCTCGGTGTCGGAGCGGCCGTTGGTCAGCACGTAGACGATGTCGAAGATCTTCATCACCAGGATGAGGATGGTCGTGAAGACCACGATCATGGTCGGCCAGATCTGCGGCACGACCACCTGGAAGAAGATCTTCACCTCGTTGGCGCCGTCGATCCGCGCTGCCTCGATGGTGTCGTCGGGCACGTTCTTGATCGCCGCCGAGAGCAGCACCATGGCGAAGCCGGCCTGCAGCCACACCATGATGTTCATCAGCAGGAAGTCGTTGATCGAGAACTGGCTCTGCTGCAGCCAGACCACGGGCTCGCCGCCGAAGGCGGTGACGACGGCGTTGAGCAGACCGATCTGCTGGGACCCGGTGAGGTTGGCGTCGTAGACGAAGTCCCAGATCGTCCCGGCACCGACGAAGCTGATCGCCATCGGCAGGAAGATCAGCGACTTGCTGAAGCTCTCCGCCCGCGGACCGAGCCGGTCGGCGAAGATCGCCACCACCAGCCCCACCACCACGCTGAGGGTGGGGACGATGACGATCCACAGCACGTTGTTCAGCAGCGCCGAGCGGAACCCGGCGTCACCGAACAGGTCGACGTAGTTGCCGAACCCGATGAACCGGGTGCTCTCGTCGTTGGCGAAGCTGTAAACCACGGTCTGCACGGCCGGGTAGACCAGGAACAAGCCGACCACCAGCACCGCCGGGGCGATGAAGATGTAGGGCTTGATCCTGTTCTCCCACGGACCGGGCAACCGCTCGACCAGGGCGTTCAGCAGGAAGTAGAGCAGCGTGATGCCGCCCACCCCGGCGATGATCGCGATGACCGCGCCCAGGAGCTTGATCCCCATCGGATCCTCCTACCCGACGCAGCCGACTACTCCGGCCAGCTCTCCTCGATCGCGGTGAAGGCCGCCTCGAGGTCCTTCTCACCGCCGACCCAGGCCACCGTCTCGTCCCAGAAGGTGCCGGCACCGACCTCGGCCGGCATCAGGTCCGAGCCGTCGAAGCGGAAGACGTCGCCCTCCTGCGCCAGCGCGGCGATCTCGCGGGTGCTGTCGTCGGCGTACAGGCTGTTGTCGAAGGTGGCGTGCGGCGAGAGCCAGCCACCGGCCTCGGCCCAGGGCCCGCCGAACTCGGCCGAGCTCATGAACTCCATCAGCTCCACCACGTCGCTGTCGTTGACGAAGGCCGCGGCCATGTCACCGCTGCCGAGGATCGGGGTGCCGTCGTAGCCGTCCTCGATCGGCGGGAAGACGAAGGTACCGACGTTGGCGGCGAGGTCGGACTGGACCTCGTCGGGGAAGAAGGAGGTGACGAAGCTGCCCTGCCGGTGCAGGTAGCAGGTGGGCGGCTCGTCGAACATGCCGTTGGGCGAGACGTCGAACGGGGTGGTGAGGATGGCCTGCCGGCCGCCGGCAACGTTGCCCTCGGTGAAGGCGATGTCGTCGGCGAAGCGCTGGGCGGCCGCGATGATCTGCGGGTCGTTGAAGGGGATCTCGTGGCTCGTCCACTGGTCGTAGACCTCCGGGCCGGCGGTGCGCAGCACCATCTCCTCGACCCAGTCCGTCAGCACCCAGCCGGTGTCGGCACCGGCCTCGGCACCGATGCACCACGGCGTGTTGCCGTCCTCGCGCATCTGCGCGGTGAGGTCGACCATCTCGCTCCAGGTGGTGGGGGCGGTGTAGCCCGCCTCCTCGAACGCCGGGGTCGGGTACCAGGTGATGCTCTTGACGGCCATCCGCATCGGGGCGGCGTAGACATCGCCGTTCTCGGCGGTGACGGCGTCGAGGAACCCCGGGATCAGTGTCTGCTCGATCGAGCCCACGTCGACCAGGTCGTTCAGTGGCAGGAGATCACCGGACTCCCCGAGCTCGTTGACCAGACCGGGCTGGGGGAAGAGCGCGATGTCGGGCGGGTTGCCGCCCTGCACCCGGGTGCGGATCTCGGTGGTGAAGTCGGTCGAGGGCACGTAGGTCACCTCGATCCCGGACTGGGCCTCGAAGTCGGCCAGCGCCGCCTCGAACCCGTCGGACTCCGGGGCGGGGAAGGATCCGAGGATCTGGATCTGGCCGTCGCCCTCGGCGGTGTCCTCCGGCGCGCCGCCGCCGCCACCGCCCTCCTCGCTCTGCAGGCACCCGGAGAGCAGCGCCGCGCTGAGCACCGCCGCCCCCACTGCCAGTCCGCTCTTCCTCAGATCCGCCATTGATCGCTCCTTCTGGACGAGCCAGCCCTCGACTGGGAGGACACTGGACACCTGCACCTTCTCTTCTACCAACTTCCGATCACACCAATCACGTCCGTGACGACATCGTGATCGATCCTTCACCGCTTCTGGGGTGGCTCTCAGCGTCGGCGGGTCAGCCTGCGCAGCACCAGCACGAAGGTGACGACGCCGGCCACGGCCCCGCCGATCAGCGCGATCCGGTCCCACCGCCAGCCGTGCTCGTCCTTGACGTGGGAGGCGGCCTGGTCGAGTTCGGCACGAGCCTGCGCCTTGGCCTCGTCGACCGAGCGCTGCACCACCCGCTTGGGGTGCACGTCGTCGACCAGCTCCCGGACGTCCTCGGCCACCCGGGCGCGAGCAGCCGCGACCTGGGCCCTGGCCTCGTCGATCGTGATCCTGGGCTGCTTCTCCTTGGCCATGCTCACTCCTTCGATCGGCTGCGGTGGTCAGCCTAGTGGTGCGGCTGCGCCGGGGTCGGGCGGGAAGTAGGGTGACCGCCATGACGAGCCAGCTCGCCCCCGGCGACACCGCCCCCGCCTTCACCTTGAGCGACGCCGGCGGTCGACAGGTCTCACTGGCCGACTTCACCGGTCAGCGTGTCATCGTCTACTTCTACCCAGCCGCGATGACCCCAGGCTGCACCACCCAGGCGATCGACTTCACCGCCGCCACCGACTCCCTCACCGGGGCGGGCGTCAGCGTGCTCGGGATCTCCCCGGACGAGCCGGGCAAGCTCGCCCGTTTCGCCGAGCAGGAGGGGATCAGCTTCCCGCTGCTCTCCGACCCGGGCCTGGAGACGCTCAAGGGGTGGGGCGCCTACGGCTCGAAGATGCTCTACGGCAAGGACGTCCAGGGCGTCATCCGCTCCACCTTCGTGGTCGACGTCGACGACGAGGGCGTCGGCACCGTGGTCGAGGCCCGCTACAACGTGCGGGCCAAGGGCCACGTCGAGCGGCTGCTGCGCGACCTCGGCGTCTGACCCGGCCCGGAGCGAGCGTCACCCCTAGACTGACGACGGCACTCCCGCCGGAGTGGTGGAACTGGCAGACACGCAGGATTTAGGTTCCTGTGCCCCTGGGCGTGAGGGTTCGAGTCCCTTCTCCGGCACCCCGCCCGCCAGGGCCTCCCGGCTGACCGCCCGGCGTGCCACGCTCGGCTGGTGCAGACCCGCCTCCAGCTCACCCGCCGCACGGCCCTGATCCTGACCGCCGTCGGCCTGGGCGGGGTCGTCGGGTGCTCCTCCCGGAGCACCCGCGAGCTCGCCGACCGGTGCCGCGCCGTGCCCGGTGTCGCGGAGGTCGCGATCACCGACCGGGTCGGCTTCGCCTCAGCCGCCCAGGTCTCGCTGCTGCTGGCCGACGGCCTGTCCGCGGCCGGGGCGCACACGGCGGTGGCCGAGGTGTGCCGGCTCTGCGACGCCGACGGCTGGAGCGGTGAGCTGCAGGTGCGACGCGTCCGGGACAGCCCCGAGCGGCTGGTCACCAGCACCACGAGCCCGCCCGCCGCCGCGCTGCTGGCGGACTGGTTCACCGTCGGCGACGCAGTAGAGGGATCGGTCTTCCTCAGCACCACCGGGACGCCCGGTGCCCCGGTGGAGCGCGCGACCTGTCAGGTCCGCAGCGCCGACGTCGCCGCCGACCTCGAACGGTGCGTCGGGCTGGCCACCACCTCCTTCGACCGGTGGGTGCTGGAGGACCCGGAGGCGTGGCAGCGCTGCACCGTGCCCGTCCCCGAGCCCGACGACGTCCGCCATTGGCGGCGGCTGGTCGACTCCACAGAGCCGCTGCCGGCACCGCTCCGGCAGGCCTCCTGGTCGTCCAGCCGGCTGCCCGACCTCCGTCAGCTCGAGCTGGCGCTGCGGCTCGCGGACGACCGCCCGCCGGCGGAGGTCCGCGCGGAGGAGGTGCTGCCGGTGGTCGAGCCCATGCTGGCGGCGGCGGGGCTGACGGCCACGGAGGTGGAGGCGACCGGGCTCATCACCTTCGACCTCACCCTGCTCCGGTTCGAGGGCCGCCGGGAGTACCTGGGCAGCTGGCGCAGCGACGGGCGTCCCAGCTCCTCCGCCCCGCTCGACGCCGATCTCGACGAGCTGCTGCCGCTGCCGGGCTGAGCGGGCGCCGGTCCGCGGGTCGCGGCCCCGAGCTGGGCCACACTGGTCGCGATGGCGACCACGGAGGCGGTGCTGCGGTGAGGGACGGGTTGCTGGTCACCGTGGTGGTGCTGCTCGTGCTGGGGCTGGTCGAGGCCGTCAGCAACACCGTGCACCTGGCCGCCGGGCGGGTCGACACCTGGGGGCGCCGCCAGCACCGCGAGCTGCCCCGCACCGCCTCGGCCGCCGTGGTCCGGCGCAAGGTGCTCGCCATGCTCGCCCTCGGCGTCTTCCTGGTGGTCGCGGTGGTCGGTGCGGTCGCCCTCGACCAGCCGTCGGGGCTGGTCGTGGCCGCGGTGGCCGTCCTCGTCGTCACCGGCCTGGACGCCGTCCGCGCCCGGACGCCCGCGGCCCTGTTGCCAGCGCTGCTCGCCCTGCTGCTGCTGGTGCTCACGGTGCACGCCGTGGCGCCGGGCCAGCCGTCGGCCCCCTGCTCCTGCCGCTGAGGCCACACCCGCCGCTGCGACCACCGGGATACTGCGCCTGGGTCCCGCCCCGTGCCGAGCCCGACCGCGTGGCGCCGCGGGCACCGTCGGGCGCCCGGGCCACCCCGGCGCAGGATCCCGGTGGCCCGGCACAGCCCCGGGCTTCGCAGGGCGGCCCGTCCTGGCCCGCTCGGCTAGACTCCTCCGGGCTGCGCGCCGCCGGCCAGCCCGTCCCCACCACGTCCGGAGAGTGCCCGCATGCCCACACGCCAGGATCTGCGCAACGTCGCGATCGTCGCCCACGTCGACCACGGCAAGACCACGCTGGTGGACGCGATGCTGTGGCAGTCCGGCGCCTTCCGCGAGAACCAGGCCGTCGACGACCGGGTGATGGACTCCAACGCGCTGGAGCGGGAGAAGGGCATCACCATCCTCGCCAAGAACACCGCGGTCGCCCACCGCACGCCGGACGGCCACGACGTCACCATCAACATCATCGACACCCCCGGCCACGCCGACTTCGGCGGCGAGGTGGAGCGCGGGCTGGAGATGGTCGACGGCGTGGTGCTGCTGGTGGACGCCTCGGAGGGCCCGCTCCCCCAGACCCGCTTCGTGCTGCGCAAGGCGCTGGCGAAGAAGCTGCCGATCATCGTCTGCGTCAACAAGGTCGACCGCTCCGACGCCCGGATCGCCGAGGTCGTCGAGGAGACCTACGAGCTGTTCATGGACCTCGTCGACGACTCCCAGACCGATGTCCTCGACTTCCCGGTGGTCTACGCCTCGGCCAAGGCCGGACGGGCCTCGCTCACCGCACCCGCCGACGGCGAGATGCCGGACTCCGACAACCTCGAGCCGTTCTTCGCCACCATCCTCGACACCATCCCCGCGCCGTCCTACGAGGAGGGCGCGCCGCTGCAGGCCCACGTCACCAACCTCGACGCCTCCCCCTACCTGGGCCGGCTGGCGCTGCTGCGGGTGGTGGCCGGGCGGATCGAGCGCGGCCAGACCGTCGCGTGGTGCAAGGCCGACGGCACCATCAGCAACGTCAAGCTGTCGGAGCTGCTGAAGACCCAGGCGCTGGAGCGGGTGCCGGCCGACTCCGCCGGCCCCGGTGACATCGTCGCGATCGCCGGCATCCCCGACATCACCATCGGCGAGACCATCGCCGACCCGGAGGACCCGCGTCCGCTGCCGCTCATCACCGTCGACGAGCCGTCGATCTCGATGACCATCGGCATCAACACCTCCCCGCTGGCCGGCAAGTCGGGCAAGCAGCTGACCGCCCGGCTGGTGAAGGCGCGGCTGGACGCCGAGCTGATCGGCAACGTCTCGATCCGGGTGCTGCCGACCGAGCGCCCCGACACCTGGGAGGTGCAGGGACGTGGTGAGCTGCAGCTGGCCGTGCTGGTGGAGATGATGCGCCGGGAGGGCTTCGAGCTGACCGTCGGCAAGCCGCAGGTGGTCACCCGCACCATCGACGGCAAGCTGCACGAGCCGGTCGAGCGGCTGACCATCGACGTCCCGGAGGACTTCATCGGCGTGGTCACCCAGCTGATGGGGCTGCGCCGCGGCCGGCTGGAGCAGATGGTCAACCACGGCACCGGCTGGGTGCGGGTGGAGTACGTCGTGCCGGCCCGCGGGCTGATCGGGTTCCGCACCGAGTTCCTCACCGAGACCCGCGGCACCGGTCTGATGCACCACGTGTTCGACTCCTACGAGCCGTGGTTCGGCGAGCTGCGCACCCGCCCGACCGGCTCGCTGGTGGCCGACCGCAGCGGCACCGTGACGGCGTTCGCGCTGTTCAACCTGCAGGAGCGGGGCACCATGTTCGTCTCCCCCGGCGCCGACGTCTACGAGGGGATGATCGTCGGCGAGAACGCCCGCGCCGACGACATGGACGTCAACCCCACCAAGGAGAAGAAGCTCACCAACGTGCGCTCCTCCACCGGGGACGAGCTGGAGCGGCTGATCCCGGCGAAGCTGCTCAACATGGAGCAGGCGCTGGAGTTCTGCCGCGAGGACGAGTGCCTCGAGATCACCCCCGAGGCCGTCCGGATCCGCAAGGTCGAGCTGTCGGCAGGAGACCGGGCCAAGAGCCGCAACCGCGCCAAGCGGGGCTGAGGCCGGACGCCGGCGGTGCGGGACGCCGCCGGCGAGGCTGTCGGAGCGGCGCGCTTTGATGGGTGCAGCACCGAGGAGGAGGCACCCATGACCGTCAGCCCGTCCCGCCGCGTCGGGATCGTCCCGCCCTACCTGATCCAGCGGCTGACCGAGCACCCGTCGGCCCACGTGGCCGAGGTGGCCCAGCGCACCCTGCGGGCCGACGAGACCTTCCGCGCCCGCCCGCGCACCGGCGCCCGCCCGACCGCCGCCCCGCGCCGCGCCGACGCCGAGCCGGCGCCCCGGCGCACCGTGCACGACGCGGAGAACGGCACCTCGCTGCCCGGCCGGGTGGCCCGGGAGGAGGGGGCGCCGGCCACCGGCGACCCGGCCGTGGACGAGGCCTACGACGGGTTCGGGGCGACCTGGCAGCTGTTCTGGGACGCCTTCGGCCGCGACAGCCTCGACGGTGCCGGGCTGCCGCTGCTGGGCACCGTGCACTACGACCGGGACTACGACAACGCCTTCTGGGACGGCACCCAGATGGTCTTCGGCGACGGCGACGGCGAGGTGTTCCAGCGGTTCACCCTCGCCGTGGACGTCATCGGCCATGAGCTCACCCACGGCGTCATCGACCACACCGCCGGGCTGGTCTACCGGGGGCAGTCGGGGGCGTTGAACGAGAGCATCGCCGACGTGTTCGGGGCGCTGGTGCGCCAGCGGGTGCTGGGCCACAGCGCCGAGCAGGCCGACTGGCTGATCGGCGCCGAGCTGTTCACCGACCAGGTGCAGGGGGTGGCGCTGCGCTCGATGGCCGCCCCCGGCACGGCCTACGACGACGACGTGCTCGGCCAGGATCCCCAGCCAGGGACGATGGCCGACTACGTCGAGACCACCGACGACAACGGCGGGGTGCACATCAACTCCGGCATCCCCAACCGGGCCTTCCACCTGGCGGCCACCGCGATCGGCGGGAACGCCTGGGAGGCGGCGGGCCAGATCTGGTACGACGTGCTCACCGGCGGCGAGCTGGCCGCCGACTGCGACTTCGCCACCTTCGCCGACCTGACCCGGCGGGCCGCGGTCGCCCGCTTCGGCGCGGGCTCGACCGAGGCCACGGCCGTCGAGCGGGCCTGGCAGGAGGTCGGCGTCACCAGCACCGCGGACGAGGAGCCGCGCCGACCGGTGCCGCTGGGTCCGGACCCGAGCGAGCCGGTGCCCGCGCCCGACCCCACCCCGACCGAGCCGTTCCCGCCGGGGCCGTCGGAGCCGGTGCCGGCTCCCGACCCCGAGCCGGGTGAGCCGGTGCAGCCGCCGGAGCCGCCGCCGATCCCGACCGGCCCGCCGGCCCCCGATGCCGGGGACGCCGGCCGGGCCGCGCCCGACCCGGGTGCCGCGCCCGACCCGGGTGCCGGGCCGGTGGAGCTGATCCGCTCCGGCGGTCTGACCGGCTCGACCCGTCGGGCCACCTTCGTGCCCGACGAGCTCGACCCGCCCGACTCCGAGGAGTGGCGGCTGCTGCTGGGCGAGCGCAGCTTCTGGACCGCACTGCCCGAGCCCGAGCCGCAGCCCGACGCGTTCGTCTACCGGCTGGTCGCGGTGCGGGTGGAGGTCGACGTGACCTTCAGCGAGCGCGAGCTGCCCGAGCCGGTCCGCGGGCTGGTACACCGGACCATCCAGCGCGGCAGCTGAGACGCCAGTGCCCTCTCGGCCGGGGCCGGGAGGGCGCTGAGGACGTGCGGGAGGCGGGTCAGGACTCGGTGCCCGCTCCGGTGCTGCCGGGGCTGGTGTCGGTCGCGGGTGCCGAGGACGGGGCGGTGTTCGACGTGCCCGCCTCGTCGGAGGGGCGCGACGCAGCCGCCGGCCCCGTGGTGGCCGCGCGGGCGCTGGGGGCCTTCTTGGCAGCGGTCGTCGTCTTCTTCGCCGCGCTCTTCCGGGTGCCGGCAAGGCGGTCGCCCGGCGAACCGGTGCCGGTGGAGGTCGGGCGGGAGGCCGACGTGGACGCCGACTTCTTCGCCGCCGTCTTCTTCGTCCCGCCGGTCCGGGACGCGGCCGGCGGGGTGGGCGCGGCCGCGCTGCTGGTGGTCGGCGAGGCGGGCGGGCGGCTGGCCGAGCTCTTGCGGGCCCGCGGGGTGGTGGTGGTCCTGGCGGTCGAGCGGCGCGGCTTCGGCTCGCCGTCCTCGGCCAGCCGGCTGGCGCGCTCGGCCGTCTCCTGCGCCCCGGTGCGGACCGGCTCGGTGGTCTCGGCCACCTTCTCCCCGGCCTCGCGGGCCTGCTCGGCCACGTCCTCGGCTTGCCCGCGGCCCTTGGTGAAGGCGGCCTTGCCGCGCTTCTGCAGCTCCTCGTAGACCTCGCCGGCCTCGGCCAGCCACTTCTCCAGCTGGGCCCGGGCCTCGTCGGGGAAGTGCTTGGCCTGGTCGGGCAGGGTGCGGGCCTGCTCGGGCAGCCCCACCACCCGCCGGCGCATCTCGGCGGCCTGGGCCTCGCGCCGCTCCCGCCGCGCCTTCGCCTCCTCCACGGCCGCCTCGTAGCGCTCGGTCGCCTTGGCGACGAGGTAGTCGGCGGCGCCGAGCGCGGCGTACAGGGTGTTGGTGGCGGCCTCGACCACCCGGTCGGTGTTGAGCTCGTTCGGGTCCTTCTTCTGCTCTGCCATGGTCACTCCTGGTCGGTGCGGGTGGACGGGTGGACGGGCGGCTCCTCCGACGAGGGGCTCTTCCCCGGTGCGGCGTCGACGAAGGCGTCGTAGACGTCGAGCAGGACCTGCTTCTGACGCCCGGTCAGGCGGGTGTCGGCCACGATCGCCCGCGGGACGGTGACGACTGCACCGGGAGGCATGACGTGCTCGTCGGGGTCGAGCAGCCCGGCCCGCACGTACAGCGTCTCCGCCGACACCCGCAGCGCGGAGGCCAGCTGCTGCAGCACCTCCGCCGAGGGCCGGCGCAGCCCGCGCTCGATCTGGCTGAGGTAGGGGTTGGACACCCCGGCGCTGTCGGCCAGCTGGCGCAGCGAGACCCCGGCCTGGCGGCGCTGGGCGGCGATGAACTCACCCACCGTGCTGATCTGGTCACCCAGCGGCTGGGTCAGCCGCCGGCGTCCGTTCCGGGTCGCCACCTCCCCAGTGTGCTTGCTGATGCTAGCAGAAGCAAGCACCCCCGGGGGGCGGCGGGCCGGTGACCGTCGCCGGGTACCACCGTGGGCCCATCCGCCCCCGACCGCGGTCCGTTGTGGGGCCCCGGCAGCCGGGTTAGCGTCCGGGACGGACCCGCACCCGAGCAGGAGGACCCATGACCCAGCACACCACCACCGGCAGCAACGACCCCGTCACCGGGGTCATGGCTGACCTGGTGCGCCGCGCCGTCCGGGACGGCATCGGACCGGTGACGCCGTCACGCCCGTGGGCCCAGGACGTCCTGGAACGCGTCGGCGGGGACGTCGGGGCCGCCGTCGACCGCCTGGTCCAGCAGTCCACGGTGGCCGCCGCGTCCACCGGCTTCCTCACCGGGGTGGGTGGGCTGCTCACCCTCCCGGTCGCGCTGCCGGCCAACGTGGCGGGTTCCCTGGTGGTCAACGCGCGGATGGTGGGCGGCATCGCGCACGTCCGCGGTCACGACCTGTCCGACCCGGCCACCCTCGACCTCATCAGCACGCTCGTCCTCGGCGGCGGCGGTCCGCAGCGGCTGCTGGGCGAGCTCGGCAAGCGCTCGGGGGTGAAGCTGGCCAGCACCGTGCTGCGGGCGGTGCCGGTGGTCGGCGGGCTGGCCAACGGGGCGGCCGACGCCGGTCTGACCGCCGCGCTCGGGCGCAACGCGGCCCGCGCCTTCCCGCAGCGCGGCTGAGCCGACCGCGGCCGCCCGAGCGCCCGCGGCGCGCTCAGTCCTCGAACTGCTCGAGGTCGAAGGCGCGCGGGACGGCGGCGTTGATCCGGGTCCCGTCCTCGCGCTGGCTGCCCACCATCTGCGGGTGCAGGCTGAACCGCGGCAGCCGCGGCCCCTGGTCGGCCAGCGCCACCGTCGCCGGGGCGTCCGGGCCGACGTCGACCCGCGTGCCGCGGACCACGAACGAGGCCTCGCCGCCCTCCTCGACCGCGAACGACAGCGCGTCGGCGGTCAGCTCCACCCGCACCCGGGTGCCGCCGACCCGGATCCGGAAGGTCAGCCGGTTCCAGGTCCGCGGCAGCCGCGGGTCGAAGGTGACCAGCCCGTTGTCGTCGCGCATCCCGGCGAAACCGAACACCAGCGCGCTCCACACCCCGCCGGCCGACGCCACGTGCACGCCGTCGGCGGTGTTGCGGTGCCGGTCGGCCAGGTCGACGAACAGGCCCGCGTAGAAGTAGCTGAGCGCCAGCTCCTGGTGGCCGACCTCGGCGGCGATGATCGACTGCACCACCGCCGACAGGGTGGAGTCACCGGTGGTGATCGGGTCGTAGTACTCGAAGTTGGCCCGCTTCTGCTCGCTGGTGAACTGCGAACCCTGCAGGAACATCGCCAGCACCACGTCGGCCTGCTTGATCACCTGGAACCGGTAGATCACCAGCGGGTGGTAGTGCAGGAGCAGCGGGAAGTTCTCCGTGGGCGTCCGCTCCAGGTCCCACACCTCCCGCTCCAGGAAGTGCATGTCCTGGGGGTGGATGCCCATCCCCTCGTCGAAGGGGATCGACATCCCCTGGGCGCAGTCCTCCCAGGTGGCCACCTCGTCCTCGCCCAACCGCAGCCGCGACACCAGCCGGGCGTACTCCTTGGGCCAGAACTGCTGCATGGTGCGGACGTACTCTGCCGCCTTGCGCAGGTTGAACCGGGCCATCACGTTGGTGAAGAGGTTGTCGTTGACGACCGTGGTGTACTCGTCGGGCCCGGTCACGGAGTCGATGTGGAACGAGCGGTCACCGTTGCTGCGCCAGAACCCCAGGTCGGCCCACATCCGGGCGGTCTCGACGAGGATCTCCGCGCCCTGGTTGAGCTGGAAGGCGACGTCGCCGGTGGCGTGCAGGTAGCGGCTGACGGCGTAGGAGATGTCGGCGTCGATGTGGTACTGCGCGGTGCCGGCGGCGTAGTAGGCCGAGGCCTCCTCGCCGTTGATCGTCCGCCACGGGAACAGCGCCCCGCGCTGGGCCACCTCGGCTGCCCGCTTGCGGGCCGCGGGCAGCATCAGGTGGCGGAACCGCAGCGCGTTCCGGGCCAGCCGCGGGTTGGTGTAGGTGAGGAACGGCAGCACGTACACCTCGGTGTCCCAGAAGTAGTGCCCGCTGTAGCCCAGCGCGGTGACGCCCTTGGCCGGGATGCCCGAGCCCTCCGCGCGCATCGAGGCCTGCGCCAGCTGGAAGAGGTTCCAGCGGATCGCCTGCTGCAGCTCCGGCTGGCCCTCGACCACCACGTCGGAGTCCTCCCAGAAGCGCGTCAGGGCGTCGCGGTGGTCCTTCCAGATCTTCATCAGCCCGTGCTCGGTGGCCCGGTCGAGGGTGCGCCGGACCCGGTCGGTCAGCTCACGCACCGGGACACCGCGGGAGGTGTGGTAGGCGGCGTACTTGACCAGCCGGATCGGCTGGCCGGCGCGGGCGTTCACCCGGTAGACGACCTTGGCGGAGTCGTCGTCGGCGAAGTAGCGGTCGGTGAACTCGTTGGCGGTGTCGAGCACGTGGTGGGCGCCCACGGCGATCGTCATCCGCGACTCCGCGCACCGGTAGCCCAGCATCAGCCGGCCCTTCTCGGCGTAGTGGTACTGCGGCAGCAGCACCCGCCGGTCGAAGGTGCGGCTGCGGCGGGGGTCGAAGCCCTCCCCCATCGCGGCGGCCTGCACGTGGTACTCGTCCTGGCCGTCCTGGCGGTTGAGGATCTGGCTGGAGAGCACCACCGGCGCGTCGGAGTCGAGCACGGTGATCTCCATCGTCATCACCGCCAGGTGGCGCTCGGCGAAGGAGACGCAGCGGGTGCTGGTCATCTGCACCCGCTTGCCCGAGGGGGTGCACCACATCAGCTCGCGGCGCAGCATGCCGTCGGCGAAGTCGAGGCTGCGCTCGTAGCTCTCCAGGTCGGCCACCGAGAGCAGGATCGGCTCGTCGTCGACGTAGAGCTTGATCAGCGCGGTGTCCGGGGCGTTGACGATGGTCTGCCCGACCCGGGCCAGCCCGTAGGCCTCCTCGGCGTGGTGGATCGGGTAGGTCTCGTGGAAGCCGTTGACGAAGGTGCCGTGGCTGTGGGTGTCGCGGCCCTCCTCCGGGCAGCCGCGCATCCCGAGGTAGCCGTTGCCGACGGCGAACAGCGTCTCGGTGACGCCGAGGTCCTCGGCGGAGTACGCCGTCTCGACCAGCCGCCACTCGTCAACCGGGAAGCGGTGCCGGTCCAGCGGGTCGACCGGGTCGGGGCGGACCCGCGAGCTGTGGTTGGTGGCGTCGCTCGTCGCGGTCACCGGGTCGCCTCCGCGGGGACGAGCTGGGCGAGGTCGTCGACGACGACGTCGGCGCCGGCGGCGGTGAGGGCGTCCCGACCCGCGCCGCGGTCCACCCCGACGACGTGGCGGAAGCCGCCGGCCCGGCCGGCCTCGACGCCCGACAGCGCGTCCTCGAGGACCACCGCGGCGGAGACCGGCACACCGAGCAGCTCGGCGGCCCGCACGAAGGTGTCCGGACGCGGCTTGCCCGGCAGCTGGTCGCGGGCGGCGACCACACCGTCCACGACGACGTCGAAGCGGGTGCGCAGCCCGGCGCGCTCCAGCACCGGGACGGCGTTGCGCGAGGACGACACCACCGCGACCCGGACGTCGGTGCCGGCCAGGTGGTCGAGCAGCGCCACCGACCCCGGGTAGGGCTGCACACCCTCCTCGGCCAGCACGGCGGCGAAGGCGTCGTTCTTGCGGTTGCCGAGCCCGCAGACGGTCTCCCGCTCCGGGGCGTCCGTGGGATCGCCCTCGGGGAGCGTGAACCCGCGGGAGGCGAGGAAGTCGCGCACGCCGGCGTAGCGGGGCTTGCCGTCGACGTAGGCGAAGTAGTCCTCGTCGGCGTAGGGCTCCGCGACGCCCTTGGCGCTCAGGTAGTCGTTGAACATCCGCGACCAGGCGCGCATGTGCACCTCGGCCGTCGGGGTCAGCACTCCGTCGAGGTCGAACAGCGCGGCCCCGACCGAACTCCACTCCACGGTCGTCACGACTCCGAGCCTAGGGGACGTCGGCCGTCCTCCCCGCCTCCGCCGGGCGCGCCGCGACGCGGGCCGACCCGCTCAGCGGGTGAGGTCCTGCAGCAGCCCGGGCACCACCCGGACCTCGCCGACCGGACGGCCGTGCCCGAGCACGGGGACGGTGCGCAGCCGGTGCAGCGCCGGGGCGTCGTGGCCGAGGGCGAGGAGCAGCTCGGCCATCAGCAGCGGGACGCCGCGCGGGCCGCCGTCGACGACCTTCAGCGCCAGCCCGCGACCGTCGGCCAGGCCGACCGCGTACACCGCCTCCGCGCCGGCCTTGCCCACCGAGCCCGGGACGGCGCGGTGGATGGCGGCCTCCTCCCGGCGGGTGCCCGAGGTCCACTCCGGGTGCTGGCGGATGGCGTCGGCGACCTTCAGCTCGGGGCCGGCGTCCGCGGCGGCGATACGGCCGAAGGCACGGGCCAGCCCGGCCAGGCTGATCCCGTGCAGCGGCGCACCGCAGCCGTCGACGGCGTCGGCCGCCACCTCCTCACCGGCGAGCTCGGCCACCGTCTCGCGGCAGCGCCGCTGCAGCGGGTGGGACGGGTCGAGGTAGTCGCTGCGCGACCAGCCGTTGTGCCGGCAGGTGCGCAGCATCCCGGCGTGCTTGCCCGAGCAGTTCATCGCGATCGCCTCGCGGTGGTGGCCCTCGCGGATCCAGCGCTCGCGCTCGACCTCGTCCGAGGGGTGGTCGACCGTGTTCTGCAGCTCCGAGACCTCCAGCCCACAGCCGCCGAGGATGCGCCGCACGCCCTCGCGGTGGAAGCCCTCACCGGAGTGGGAGGCGGCGACCAGCGCGAGCAGCTCGCCCTCGACGTCCAGCCCGGCGCGGACCATCGCCACCGCCTGCAGCGGCTTGTTGCTGCTGCGCGGGAACATCGGCGCACCGACGTCGCCGAGCGCGTGCTGGACCGCGCCGTCCGGGCCGGTGACGACCACCCGGGCGCGGTGCACCGACTCGGTGAACCCGTTGCGGACGACCTCGATCGCTGCCACGTCGCTGCTGCTCACCGGACGACCCTATCGGCGCCCGCGACCCTCCCGACCCCCCTCACACCCCTTCGCGGCACGGCACACACGCTGCAACACGGGTGCGGGCGCACGAAGGTGTGTGCCGCCCGCATCGCCCCGCCGGCAGCGGTCCCCTTCACACCCCTTCGCGGGACCGCACACACGCTGCAGCATGGGTGCGGGCGTACGAAGGTGTGTGCGGGGTGAGGCGCGGGTCGGCGGGGACGCCGGTCGCGGCGGTCAGAGGCGGGCGCGGACGTGCAGGCCGACCTCGGGGTCGACCAGCACCTCCTGCGACGCGGCGACCCCGCCGGCGACCAGCGGTGCGGTGACGTCGGTGTTGCGCTTGACCAGCCCGAGCGCGATCGGGCCGAGCTCGTGGTGGCGCGCCGAGGTGCCGACCACGCCGACGGTGCGGCCCGGGACGATCCCCTCCGGTGACGGCTCGGCCAGCGCGAGGTCGGAGCCGCGGGCCGGCAGGGTGTCCACGCTGCCGTCGAGGTGCAGCAGCACCAGCCGGCGCGGCGGACGTCCGAGGTTGTGCACCCGGGCCACCGTCTCCTGGCCGCGGTAGCAGCCCTTGTCCAGGTGGACGGCCACGCCGAGCAGCCCGGCCTCGTTGGGGATCGTGCGGTGGTCGGTGTCCAACCCGATCCGCGGCACGCCGGCCGCGATCCGGCGGGCCTCGTAGGCCCAGGTGCCGGCCGGGGTGGCGCCGGCGTCCAGCTGGGTGCTGAGGAAGTGGTCCAGGTGGTCGCGGGGCACGAACGACTCGTGCCCGCCCAGGGAGTCCTGCCCGGCGCGGGTGATCCGCTCCCCCGCGGGCGCGGGCCCGGCCTGCCACACCACGGCGAGCATGTCGGTGCGGTCGGCGACCTCGACCCGCAGCATGAACCGCATCCGGTCGAGGAACCCCACCAGTGCCGGCGCGGCCCCGGGCTCGGTGTGGGCCCAGAAGGTCTCGCCGTCGTCGACGCCGTAGAAGGCGTGCTCGAGGTGGCCGTTCGGCGACAGCACCAGCCCCGTGGTGCCCACACCCGGCGCGAGCTGCTCCAGGTGCTGGCTGGTCAGCGAGTGCAGCCAGGAGAGCCGGTCGGGGCCGGTCACCGAGATGACGCCGCGGTGGGAGAGGTCGACCATCGCGGTGCTGTCCATCGCCCGCTGCTCGCGCATCGGGTCGCCGTGGTGCCAGGCGACCCCGGCGTCGGGGCCGTCCTCGGCCAGCACGGCCGTGTCGTTCCAGCTCATCGGTGCTCCCTCGTGTGGGCCGTCGCTCAGGCGGCGGACTGGCGCTGCAGCCGGGCCCACATGTAGGGCTGCAGCGGCTGGTCGCTGGTGGCGCGGTCGAAGGCCCACAGCAGGTCGTGCTCGACGTTGCCGTAGAGACGCTGACCGGCGGTGTAGTCGGTGCTGCTGGAGGTGCGCACGACGGCGTCGGTGGTCAGCTCGATCTTGGCCCCCTCGATCTTGCCGACCCACACCTCCGACCAGCCCTCGGGCGAGCACATGACCACCTCGACCTCGCCGTTCGGCTTGGGACGCCAGAAGCCGGTCTCCATCGAGCGGGGCTTGAGCGCCTTGCCCTCGGGGTCGACCTCGAAGGTCTGGGAGAGGTAGTGCAGGTAGGGCCCGCCGTTGTGGGCGAAGTCGACCTGCTGGCCGTACTCGAACTCCCCCTCACCGGGCCACTTGCCCTTCCCGGTGCCCTCCCACCGGCCGATCATCCACGCCAGTCCCATCAGGTCGGGGTGCAGGTTGTCAGGGATCTCGAACGCCATGGGAGCGAGTCTAGGACGCCGTCAGGGGGCGTCCGGGCGCTCGGCCAGCCAGAAGGCGGCGGTGCGGGCGACCAGCGGGTCCGGGTCGTCGCGCAGGGCGGTCAGCCGGGCCCGGGCCGGGGCACCGGGCAGCACGCCGAGCGCGCCGGCCAGCCGCTGCCGCGCCGGCGGGTCGGCGTCGTCGAGCCGCTCCGCCACGGCCCGGGTGACCGCCTCGGCGAGGCCGTGCTCGACGGCCAGCGCCTGCAGCACGTCGGTCGCCTCGACGTCGTCGCTCCCGGCGGCGACGAGCGCGACCAGCCCGGCGACTGCCTCCGCGCCACCCCGGCGACCGAGGGCCAACGTGCCGCGGGCGGAGACCACGGGGTCGCCCGACCCGGACGCCGCGGCGAGCACCGCCTCGGCATCCGGTGAGCCGAGCCGCGTGAGGGCCGCCAGCGCGCGGTGCCGGCGGGCGGTCTCGGGTGAGCCCAGCGCGTCGGCCAGCGCCGGCACCACGCTCTCCCCGGCCTGGGCCAGCGCCCAGTGCAGGGCGCCGGCGACCACCGGGTCGTCCTCGCCCAGGACCGCCTCGACGAGGACGCCGCCGTGGCGGTCGTCCCCGGCCAGCGACAGCACCGAGCGCTGCCGCGCCGACGGGCTGGCGGCGTCCAGCCCGCGGAGCAGCGCGATGGTGCGCAGCACGTCCGACCAGGCGGTCGGGTCGCTGCCGCGCACCCGCTCCAGCCGGCGCAACAGCTCCTGCTCGCGGGCCAGCCGCTCCCGGGTGCGGGCGAGCAGCTGGTCGACCACCGTGGCGGGGTCGAAGGTGAGGTCGGCCAGCGCCTCACCGACCTCCTCCAGGGTCAGCCCGAGCGCGCGCAGCGCCTCGACCTGGAAGAGCCGGCGGACGTCGTCCTCGGCGTAGCGGCGGTAGCCGGCGGACGAGCGCCCGCTCGGTGAGACCAGGCCGATCCGGTCGTAGTGGCGCAGCATCCGGGCGCTGATCCCCGAGCGCTCGGCCACCTCCCCGATCAGCACCGGCCTCAGTCGTCCTGCAGCGGCGCCCCGCGCAGCGCGACCACCCGCTGGGCCTCCGCGACCGCGTCGTCGAAGTCGACGTCGGGGTCGCGCACCAGCTGCTGGGTGGCCAGCGCGTGCGCGCGGACGTCGGGGTCCGGATCGGTGGCGGCCCGCTCCAGCACGGGCGCCGACGCCTCACCCAGGGCGGCCAGTGCGCGGCTCAGGCTGCGGTGCACCCTCCGGTCGCCACGGCCGAGCTGGGTGATGAGCACCTCGGCCAGCGCCGCCTCCTGCCCCTCCGGCACCAGCGTGGCCGCGGCCCGCCAGGCCGTCCGGGCCACCTCGTCCTCGGTGTCGTGCAGCAGGTCGAGGGTGATGGCGGGGTAGGCCCGGCGGTCGCCGATCTTGGACAGCGTGTGCAGGGCCTGGCTGCGCGCCTGCGGGAACACCGAGCCGAGCTCGGCCAGCAGCCGGTCGACCGTGGCCTCCGCCGGGTGCCGGGTCAGTGCCCAGGTGAGCATGTCGCGGACGAAGAAGTCCGGCTCGACCGCGGACCGCTCGACCAGCACCTCGACGTCCTCGGGCTCCGGACGCGTCCCCGCGGCCATCGCCGCCTGCAGCCGCGCCGTGGCGTCCGGCACCTCCAGCGCCGCCCGCACCCGTGTGGCGCGTCCCTCCTGCTGGGTCATCTCGACCACCTCCTGCTCCCAGGGAAGACCTTGTCACGGTGTCAAGGTCAAGTCACCGGGCTCGTCGGAGCCCGCTCCGGCGTCACAGCGGGCGGCGCAGCACCGTGGTCATCGTGCGGTAGGTGCTGCCGTCGTCCAGCGGCCAGGACTCCTCGCGCCGTCCGACCGCGGTGTAGCCGAGCCGCTCGTAGAGCCCCCGGGCCCGCGGGTTGTCGTCCTCGACGGTGAGCTGGACGGCCGCCCGTCCGGCGCGGCGGGCGACGTCCTCGAGGGCCTCGACCAGCAGCGTGCCCACGCCGAGGGACTGCCAGGCCTCGTGCACCGAGAGCATCCAGAGCTCGCCGGTCTCCGGCTCCTTGACGAGGTCGACCGCGCCGACCGCCACCAGCCGGCCGTTGGAGGCCTGCAGGCAGAGCAGCCCGACCTCACCGTCGAGCGTGCGCTGCCAGGCCTCCGCGAGCGCCCGCAGGTGGGCCGACCCGCCCGACCAGTGCAGGTCGGGCAGGTCCTCGGGCTCGAGCGAGCGGACGGTGAGCGCGACGGTCAGGCTGCGGTGCACGCCGGCAGTCTGCCGCCCGCGGTCAGGCCACCGGGCCGCGGTCCCGCACGTCGGCCACCGCGGTCATCGCCGAGCGCAGCTCGCGCAGCCACTCGTCCTCGTGCTGGGCGACCAGCCGGACGCACCAGGCCAGCGCCTCCGACCGGGAGCGGGCCACCCCGGCCTCGACCAGGGTGTCGAGCACCAGCCGCTGCGGCTGGCGCAACCGGGTCATCACCGGCACCGCCAGGTGGGTGAACCGCTCGGTGCGCTCCCCCATCCGCACCGCCCAGGCCACCTTGCGCTCGTAGCGGTGCTCGGCCTCGCGGGCGATCTCGATCCGCTGCTCGCGGGTCTCCTCGCGCCAGGCGCTGATCCGCCCCGCCCGGGCCTCGTCCCGCTCGACCTCGCTGGCGTCGGCCAGCTCCACGTCGGGCAGCGGCACCTCGACGGTGACCTCCTCACGGTCCACCGTGATGGTGGCCCCGCGCCACGCCTCGGGCAGGCGGCCGGCGAACCAGCCCCGCACCCGTGCTTCTTGCTCGTTCGTCATCATGTAATGAACATTACGCCCTTGCGCACGAGCCCGGTACAGCGTGGGCGCCGGTAGCCTGCGCGACGTGCGAGCGGTGCTGCAGCGGGTGAGCTCGGCCGACGTGACGGTGGCCGGGGAGGTGGTCGGCGCGATCGACGGCCCCGGCCTGCTCGTGCTGCTCGGCGTCACCCACACCGACACCGCCGAGGTCGCCGCGCGGCTGGCGGACAAGATCTGGCGGCTGCGCATCCTGCCCGGGGAGCGCTCGTGCGAGCAGGAGGGTGCCCCGCTGCTGGTGGTCAGCCAGTTCACCCTCTACGCCGACATGCGCAAGGGCCGACGTCCGTCCTGGAGCGCTGCCGCCCCGGGACCGGTCAGCGAGCCGCTGTTCGAGGCCTTCGTGGCCGCGCTGCGCGACCTCGGCGCCCACGTCGAGACGGGCGTCTTCGGTGCGCAGATGGCGGTCCGGCTGGTCAACGACGGCCCGGTGACCCTGGTGCTGGACGCCGACTGACCCCCTCACCGCCCAGGACGCCGGCCCTCCGGCTCAGGTGTCCGCGGCGTCCTCGCGCAGGACCACCACGTCGGTCGCCTCGAACCGGAGCCGCTCGCCCGCGGTGATCCGGCGACCGGTGAGCAGGTCGGTGCCGTTGGCGTGGGCGGGCACCTCGACGGCGTCGGTCCGGTGGTTGAGCAGGAACGCCGTGCGCTGCCCGTCCCGCACCCGGACCGCGCACTCGAGGTCCTCGACGTCGGCGTAGGGGCCGAGCAGGTCGTGGCGGGCGAGCACCGCGCGCACGACCGCGGCCGTCCCGGCGTCGTCGAGCAGGGTGGCGACGTACCACGCCTCGCCGTCGCCGTGCCGGTGCCGGGTCACCGCGGGACGGCCGGCGTAGAAGTCGTCGGTGTAGGTGCCCAGCACCTCCGCGCCCTCGGTCACCGGCAGCTCGAACACCAGGCCCGCCTCGCTGACCACGCCGTCGAGCCCGTCGAGCCGCACCCGGTTGACCACCCCCGGGGGCTGGCTGTCGGTCTCCTCCACCCGCAGCCCCACCAGCGGCGCCAGCGGCCCGGGGACGTCGGTGAGGAAGGCGTTGTCGTCCTCGTCCACCCGACCCGACAGACAGGACGTCAGCACCGTCCCACCGCGCGCGGCCACCGCGGCCAGCCGCTCGGCCACGTCGCCCTTGACCAGGTGCAGCAGCGGCGCGACCACCACGTCGTAGCGCGACAGGTCCGCGGTCACCGCCACCACGTCGAGATCGGCACCGGCCTGCCACAGCGCCCGGTGGTAGGCCATCACCACCTGCGGGTACTTCACGTGGCGGTTCAGCCCGTCGGTGATCTCGCTGGCCCACCAGCTGTCCCAGTCGAACAGCAGCGCCACCCGGGCGGGTGTGCGCGCCCCGAGCACCGCGTCCCCGAGCTGCTCGAGCTCGGCCCCCAGCGCCGCCACCTCGGTGAAGGTGCGGGTGTCGGTGCGACCGGCGTGGTCGAGCACGGCGCCGTGGTACTTCTCGCAGGCCCCGCGCGACTGGCGCATCTGGAAGTACAGGACGGCGTCCGCGCCGTGGGCCACCGACTGCCACGACCAGAGCCGCAGCACCCCAGGGCGCTTGAGGGGGTTGACGTCCCGGCTGGCGGTCGTGCTCGGGGTCTGCTCCATCACCCAGAACGGGGCGCCCTGCTTCAGCCCGCGCATCAGGTCGTGGGTGAGCGCCATCCGGGCGTGCTCGCGCATCCCCGGCGGGTAGTTGTCCCAGGAGGCGAAGTCGAGGTCGTCGGCCCAGCGGTGGTAGTCGAGCGGGCGGTACATGCCCATGAAGTTCGTCGTGACCGGGGTGGTCGCGTCGTGCTCTCGGATGGCGGCCTTCTCGTCGCGGAAGTTCTGCCGCATCGCGTCGGAGGTGAACCGCAGGTAGTCCAGCGTGATGCCCTGGAAGGCCGTGTGGTCGGGTCCGCGCCAGTGCTCGGTGAGCGCGTTCGGCACCTCGACCTCCTCCCAGTCGGTGAAGGTGTGGGACCAGAAGGTGGCGTTCCAGGCCGCGTTCAACCGGTCCAGCGTGCCGTAGCGCTCCCGCAGCCGGGCGCGGAACGCCGCCGCGCACAGGTCGCAGTAGCAGGCGCCGCCGTACTCGTTGCCGACGTGCCAGGCCACCAGACCCCGACGCCCGGCGTAGCGTGCGGCGATCCGTCCGGCCAGGGCGGCCGACAGCCGCTGGAAGACCGGTGAGCTCGGGCAGGCGTTGTGCCGTTGGCCGTAGCGGTGCCGGCGTCCCTCGAAGTCGGTGCGGTTGACCTCGGGGTGCCGTCGGGCCAGCCAGGGCGGGAGCGCGCCGGTCGAGGTGGCCAGCACGTACTGGCGTCCCGACGCCTCCACGTGGTCGACGACCGCGTCCAGCTGGGTGAAGTCGTAGCGGTCCTCGGCCGGCTGCAGCTGCGCCCAGTCGAAGACGCCGAGGGTGAGCGTCTCGATCCGGGCCAGGTCGAAGGCGCGGGAGTCGGCGTCCCACACCTCACGCGGCCACTGCTCGGGGTTGTAGTCACCCCCGTAGCGGATCTTGGTGCCGACGGGCAGCGAGGCCGGGGTGGTCATGCGACGTAGGTCTCCTCGATGTGGGTGAGCACGGGACGGTCGAGGTGGAGCAGCAGGGCGAGGACGGGGGCGGCGAGCAGGGCGAGCACCCAGTCCGAGCCGACCAGCAGCACCCCGGCGGCGCACACCCCCAGCGCCAGCACGGCGGTGCTGGCGCGACGCCGGGCCAGCTGCCAGGCGGCCAGCCGGAGGACGTCACGGCCGCGGACGGTGTAGAGCGAGGTGATCACCAGCGCGTGGGCCGCCACCACCCCGACCAGGGCGAGCACCAGCACGGTGGCGACCTGCAGCCCGACCAGGGCCGCACCTGCGGCGACCGCGGGCAGCTGGCCGAGGTTGATGCCGAGCACCGTGCCGACCGCGACCACCGGCAGCCACCAGCCCAGCACCCCGAGGGCGTTCAGCCGGTAGCCGCGCAGGAAGTGCCGGGCCGGGGCCAGGTCGTCCTCGGCGGTGCTGCGCTGCCAGCCGTAGAGGACGGCGGACGCGGCCGGGGCGAGCGGCAGCGCGGCCAGCCCGAGCAGCGGGGCGTTGGACGGGTCGGGCACCAGCAGCGCCGCCGGCACCAGCCCGGGAGCCGCGGCGAGCACGAAGAGCACCTGCAGCACCAGCAGCCGGTAGACCACCGCCGACCCGCGGGCCAGCATCCCCGGCCCGACCTCCGCCTCGCTCCACGTCGACATCGCCATCGTCCCTCCTCCGTCCGACCCCCCGACTCCGGCCGCGCACCGCGCCCGCCGGGCCCCACACCCCTTCGCCGGCCCGCACACCTGCCGCAGCGGGTGTGCGGGTGCGCGAAGGGGTGTGGGGCCGACCGGAGGCGTCAGCCGTTGCCCTCGGCGAAGCGCTGCTGCGCCTCGTTGACCAGCTGCAGGTACTGCCCGGCGCCCTTGGCCTCGACCTCGGCGACGTAGGCGTCCCACTCCGCGAGGTCGCGCTGGCCGAGGATGAACTGCAGGGTCTGCTGGGTGACGAAGTCCTCCAGCGGCGTCTCCACCAGCGTCGCCTGCTCGCGCTCGACGTCGGTGAACGGGTACGGCGGCTCCAGCGGCAGCAGGTCCTTCTTGAGCATCTCGGCCTGGAAGGCCAGCTCCTCCTCGCTGAAGGTGGACTGCAGCAGCGCGGTGCTGCCGCCGTAGGCGAAGTTGCCCCCGGCGAAGCCGAAGTCCTTCTGCAGGTGCTTCGGCGCACCCGGGTTCAGCCCGACGTAGTCGACGTCCTCGGCCAGCGTGTACTCGCCCTCACCCTGCTTGGTGTAGGTGACGCCCTCGACCCCCCACTTGGTCAGCTCCAGGCCCTCCGGGGAGTACCAGAGCCAGTCGATGAACTGCATCATCGCCACGAAGTCGTCCCGCTCGGCGGCGGCCGCGCTGATCATGATCCCGTTCTCGATCTTGGACCCCGAGCTGATCACGTTCCCGGCCGGCCCGGCCGGCAGCGGCAGCTTCGCCACCGTGGCCCCCTCGACGTTGTCCTGCAGCGGGCCGCGGTAGTCGTTGACCAGCGACTGGGCGTTGCTGGAGATGGCGTAGGACTTCCCCGAGACGAACTTCGAGATGGCGGTGTCGTCGTCCTGGGTGAAGCTCTCCGGGTCGAGCAGGCCCTCCTCGACGAGGGAGTGCATGAAGGTGACGAACTCCTTGTACTCCGGGCTGGTGCCGGTGGTGACGTAGGCGTTCTGGTCGGCGTCCCACTGGGCGTTCTGGTAGCCCCAGCCGGCGTGCGTGCCGTAGGTCATCGAGACGATGTTGAGCAGGTTGCCGCCCGGGTCGGTCTCGCTGAAGCGGTCCGACATCGGGTAGCCGTCGGGGTGCTCGGCCTTGATCGCCCGCAGCACGTCGCGGAAGTCCTCCCAGGTCTGCGGCGTCTCCAGCCCCAGGTCCTCCATCACGTCGGTGCGGATGGCCACCGTGTAGTCCTGCCACGGGTTCTCGTGCAGGCCGGGCAGCACGTAGAACTTGCCGTCGGCCTGCCGCAGCTGCTCCAGGTTGGGCTCCAGCCCCCACTCGGCGACCTTGGCCTGGAAGTTCGGCATCAGGTCGAGGTAGTCGCTGACCGGCAGGATCGCCCCGGAGGAGACGAACGGGGTCTCCTCACCGGGGTAGGTCTTGGCCATGATCAACGGCGCCTCGCCCGAGCCGATCAGCAGGCTGCGCTTCTGGGAGTAGTCGCTGAGCGGCACCACCGTCGGCTCCAGCGTGACGCCGGTCCGCTCGGTGATCTCCTGCCACAGCAGCCAGTCCTCCTTGATCGGGTAGTTCGGGTGGTCGTTGTAGAGCATCGCGAAGGTCAGCGGCTCGGTCGCGGTGAACTGCGTGCCGACGGCGTAGTCGGTCATCGCGCCGCGCTGCTTGTCGCCCAGCTCGACGGCCTCCTCCCCTCCCCCGTCGCCGCTGCAGGCGACCAGCGAGGCCGCCAGCAGGACGGCCGTCGCCGAGGCGGCCATCGTCTTCAGTCTGGTCATCGTGGGTTCCTTTCCTTCCCGACCACTGCGTCGGGGTCCGGGGTCGTGGGCCGCTCCGGGCACTGCGCGGACGGCGGTCAGCCCTTCACCGAGCCGAGCATCACGCCCGACACGAAGTAGCGCTGGATGAACGGGTAGACGCAGACGATGGGCAGGATGGTGAGCACCATCGTCACGGACTGGATGTTGGCCGCGACCTGCGCGACGTCGGCTCCGGCACCGGCGGAGGTGGCGGTGCTGGCCCCGGCGATCAGGTTGCGCAGGTAGACCGTCACCGGGAACAGCTCGGAGCGGTCCATGTAGAGGAAGGCCTGGAACCAGGAGTTCCAGAACGACACCGCGTAGAACAGCACCATGGTGGCGATCACCGCCTTCGACAGCGGCAGCACCACCCGCAGCAGCGTCGAGTAGGTGTTGAGGCCGTCGATCTGGGCGGCCTCCTCGAGCTCGGCGGGCAGGTTCTCGAAGAAGGCCTTCATCACCAGCAGGTTGAACACCGAGATCGCGTTGGGCAGCACGATCGCCCACAGCGTGTTGCGCAGGCCCAGGCTGCTGATCAGCACGTAGTTGGGGATGAGACCGCCGTTGAAGAACATCGTGAACACCGCGATGCCGATGAGCAGCGAGCGGCCGCGCAGGTGCCGCTTGCTGAGCACGTAGGCGTAGCAGGTGGTCAGCACCATGGCGATGGCGGTCGCCACCACGGTGTAGACGACGGTGTTCTTGTAGTTGGTCCAGAACAGCGAGTCCTGCATGACCAGCTGGTAGGTGGTGGTGTTGAACCCGACCGGCAGCAGGTTGACCCGACCGGCCCGGATCGCGGACTCGTCGCTGAAGGACTGGGCCAGGATGTTGAGGAAGGGGTACAGCGTCACCGCCACCACCCCGAGCAGGACGACGTAGTTGACGACGGCGAAGGCGCGTTCACCCCGGGTCTGGCCGGCCGAACCGGCACCCGTGCGGCGCCGTCGTCGGCGCTCGGACTCCGGTGCCGCTGGCAGCGTCACGGTGGGCTTGTCGCTCGGGGCCGGACGGCCCGTCGGCTCGGTTCTGCTGGTCACCACAGGCTCGTCCCCACGAGTCGGCGCGAGATCGCGTTGGCGGACAGGATGAGGGTGAGGCCGATCAGGGCCTCGAACATGCCGATCGCGGCGGCGTAGCTGAAGTTGTTCGACTCCAGCCCGACCCGGTACAGGTAGGTCGAGATGACATCGGCCGTCGGGTAGGTCAGCGGGTTGTAGAGGAGGAGGATCTTCTCGAAGCCCACCGCCATGAAGGTCCCGATGTTGAGGATCAGCAGGGTGACCATGGTCGGGCGGATGCCGGTGAGGGTGATGTGCCAGGTCTGGCGCCACCGGTTCGCACCGTCGATCCGGGCCGCCTCGTACAGGTTGGGGTCGATGGTGGTGAGCACCGCGAGGTAGAGGATCGTGCCCCAGCCCACCGTCTGCCACACCTCGGAGGAGACGTAGATGGTGCGGAACCACTCCGGACGTTGCATGAAGGGGACGGCCTCCCCGCCGAGCCCGGTGACGACCTGGTTGATGGTGCCGTCCAGCGACGTCAGCTGCATGACCATGCCGGCGACGATGACGATGGAGAGGAAGTGCGGCAGGTAGGAGACCGTCTGCACGAACCGCTTGAAGGCCCGGGTGCGCACCTCGTTGAGCAGCAGCGCCAGCACGATCGGCGTCGGGAAGGTGACCACCAGCGTGATCGCACCGATCGCCAGGGTGTTGCCGAAGACCTGCCAGAAGGTGGGGTCGTTGAGGAACAGCTCGACGTAGCGCAGCCCCACCCAGTCCTCGCCGAAGATGCTGCCGCCGGGGCTGAACCGGCGGAAGGCGATGACGTTGCCGGCCATCGGCACGTAGCGGAACACCAGGAAGAACAGCAGCGGCAGCACGGCCAGGGAGTAGAGCTGCCAGTCGCGTCGCAGCGCCTTGCGCCAGGGCGTCCGCCCGGAGCGGGGACGCCGGGCGCGCGGGCCCTCGCTGGCGCCGCGGGTGGCGTCGACCGCCTGGGTGGGTCCGGTCGCGCGTGCGCCGTCGGCGGCGACCGCGGGATCCTGCAGGGTCATCGCGCCCCCTCCGGTGGCAGCGGGGTGACCTCGACCTCGCTGACCAGCTCGCGGCCCGGGCCGACCTGGCGCTCCGGGCCGACCATCGTCAGGGCGATCCGGGTGTGCACGTCGGCGCTGGAGCGGGCCACCTGCAGCTCGACCGCGCCCGGCTCGACCACGCGGGTGCCGTCGCGCCCGGTGAAGGAGGCCAGGTCGGCGGGCACCCGGATCCGGACCCGGGACGAGGCGCCCGGCTCGAGCTCCACCCGGGCGTAGCCCACCAGCCGCTGCACGGGGCGGACGACCTGGGCGACCGGGTCGTGCAGGTAGAGCTGGACGACGTCGGCGCCGGCCCGGGCGCCGGTGTTGGTCACCGTCAGCCCCACCTCGACCGCGCCGTCGACGGCCCACTCCGTCCGCCCCGAGGTCTCGCCCACCTCGCTCCAGGCGAAGGTGGTGTAGCCCAGACCGTGGCCGAAGGGGAACAGCGGGGTCGGGTCGACGTCGGAGACGCCGCTGCGCCGGCCGAGGGCTGCGGTGAGGTAGGTGCTCGGCTGCGAGCCGGGACCGGCCGGCACGCTGACCGGCAGCCGGCCCGAGGGTGGCACCTCACCGGTGAGCACCTCGGCGATCGCCCGGCCGCCGAGCTGGCCGGGGAAGAAGGTCTGCACCACGGCGGCCGCGCCGGCGGTGAAGCCGAGGGCGTAGGGACGTCCGGTGACGAGCACGACCACCGTCGGGGTCCCGGTGGCCAGCACCCGGCGCACCAGCTCCTGCTGACGTCCGGGCAGGGCGAGGTCCTCGGCGTCGCAACCCTCGCCGGAGGTGCCCCGGCCGAACAGCCCGGAGCGGTCGCCGAGGACCACCACGCAGACGTCCGCACCGGCCGCCACCCGCTCGGCCTCGGCCAGCGCGGCCTCGGCGGCGCCGGCGGCGGGCTGGTCGGCGTGCTCGTCGTCGACCCCGCAGCCGGGCGCGGAGGCGACCTCGAAGCGCGCGGCGAGCTCGGCGAGCACGGTCGGGATCTCCACGCCGGTGGCGACCTCGGGGTGCTGCCGCCCGACGTGCACCGGGAAGGCGTAGCAGCCGAGGAAGGCCATCGGGTCGTCGGCCAGCGGACCGACCACCGCGAGCCGGGGGGCCGGCCCCCCGTCCGGGTCGAGGGGCAGCAGACCGTCGTCGCGCAGCAGCACCACCGAGCGGCGGGCCAGCCGCAGGGCCAGCTCCTGGCTCTCGGCGGTGTCCAGCACCAGCTCGGCGGCGGGTTCCTCGTCGGGGCGGCGGTCGAGCAGTCCCAGCTCGATCTTCTGCCGCAGCACCCGCAGCAGGGCCCGGTCGACCAGGTCCTCCGGCACCCGGCCGTCCTCGACCGCCTCCCGCAGCGGGTGGCCGTAGGCGTCCACGGTGGGCAGCTCGACGTCCACCCCGGCCCGCAGGGCGAGCCCGGCCGCGGCGGCGGCGTCCTCGGCCACCCCGTGCAGGCTCTGCAGGAACCGGACGCCGAAGTAGTCGGCGACCACCGTGCCGTCGAAGCCCCACTGCTCGCGGAGCAGGTCGGTGAGCAGCCGCTCGTCGGCCGCGCTGGGCATCCCGTCGAGGTCGGTGTAGGAGTGCATCACCGACCGCGCCCCACCGAGCCGCAGCGCGGTCTCGAACGGCGGCAGCAGCACGTCGGCGAGCTCGCGCGGTCCGATCGAGACCGGGGCCAGGTTGCGTCCCGAGCGCGAGGCGGAGTAGCCCGCGAAGTGCTTGAGGGTGGCGACCACGCCGGCGCTCTCCAGGCCCCGCACGTAGGCCGCGCCGATGGTGCCGACCAGGTAGGGGTCCTCGGCGATGGTCTCCTCGGTGCGTCCCCAGCGCAGGTCGCGGCTGACGTCGAGGACCGGTGCCAGCCCCTGGTGCACACCGGCGGCGCGCATCGAGGCTCCGATGGTGGCCGCGACCTGCTGCACCAGCTCGGGGTCGAAGGCCGCCCCCCAGGACAGCGGGGCGGGGTAGACGGTGGCCTGCCAGGCGGCGAAGCCGGTGAGGCACTCCTCGTGCACCTGGGCCGGGATGCCGAAGCGGCTGGCGGCGACGACGTCCCGCTGGGCGGCGGCCAGCGACCGGGCGGCCATCGCCGGCGCGACCGGCCGGGTGCCGTAGGGGCGGGTGAGCTGCCCGAGGCCGTGCGCGATGGTGGTCGACCAGTCGACGGCGCCGGTCATCTCCGCCTGGTGCGGCGCGACCCCGCCGCCGCTGGCGTCGGCGCCGACCCAGAGCCCCACCAGCTGGGCGAGCTTCTCCGGCAGGGTCATCCGCTGCACCAGGTCCCGGGCGCGGGCCTCCGGGCTGCACGAGGCGTCCTGCCAGATCTCCGTGGTGGCCGGCTCGGCCACGCTCACGTCCACCATCCGACTCCCTTGTCTCCGCCGATACTCCGCAACTTTCGTGCTGGTATCGGTACGCCTGGAGCGTAGGTGCGGGTCGGCGAGCACGTCAATGCCCGGCGTCGCGAAAGTTCACCGGATCCCGCTGCCACCGCCACAGACCGCGGGTGGCGGCTGCTTCCCGCCTTCTCCGGACCGCGGTCCGGTTGATGTGGCGGCGCAGTTTGCGGACGACGGCTCGCGACTTTCGAGAACCTGGCGTCGGCACCCAGGTCACCGCGAGGTGCTAGCGTCTCGATACTTGCGCAACCGCAGACACAGACAGGTGCATCGGTGACCACCACCTCTTCCCGCAGTGCGAGCCCTACCATCGCGTTCATCGCCGAGGAGCTCGGTGTGTCCGTCCCCACCGTGTCGAAGGTGCTCAACGGGCGTCCCGACGTCTCCCCCGCCACCCGGGAACGCGTCGAGGAGGCGCTGCGACGGCACGGCTACAAGCGCCGCCGCGCCGTCACCCCCACCGGGGCGCCGCCGTTGGTCGACCTGGTGATCCACGAGCTGGGCTCGGTCTGGGCCCTGGAGATCATCCAGGGGGTCGAGCGCGCGGCGGCCGAGGCCGGCGTCGGCGTCGTGCTGTCCACCCTGGGCGGCAGCCACCACCCCGAGCAGGACTGGTTGGACCGGGTGCTCGCCCGACGCCCGGTCGGCGTCATCCTGGTGATGTCCCGGCTCGACCCGGTGCAGCGCCACCAGCTGGAGAGCCGCTCCATCCCTTTCGTGGTCGTCGACACCGACGGCGAGACGCCGGCCGACGTCGCCACCGTCGGGTCGAACAACTGGCACGGCGGGCTGTCGGCCACGCGGCACCTGCTCGGCCTCGGGCACCGACGGGTGGCGGTGGTCAGCGGCCCGGACGACGTGCTGTGCTCCCGGGCCCGGATCGACGGCTTCCGCAGCGCGCACGAGGAGCTGCGGCTGAGCGTCGACCCCGGGCTGGTCCGCTACGGCAACTTCGCCGTCGAGGGCGGCTACCGGCAGGGCCGTGAGCTGCTGGACCGGCCCGACCGGCCCACCGCCATCTTCGCCGGCTCCGACATGCAGGCCCTCGGGGTGCTGCGCGCCGCCCGCGAGCTCGGGCTGCGGGTGCCCGAGGACCTGTCCCTGGTCGGCTACGACAACCTGCCGCTCTCGGCGTGGGTGGACCCGCCGCTGACCACCGTCAACCAGCCGCTGCACGAGATGGCCGCGACCGCCACCCGGATGCTCGTCGACACCGGCACCTCCCAGGGCGGACGGCTGCGCCGGGTCGACCTGGCCACCGACCTCGTGGTGCGCGGCAGCACCGCCGCACCGCCGGAGGGCTGAGCCGTGGCCGAGTTCGACCTGCCCCTGGAGCAGCTGCGGGCCTACCGCCCCGACGTCGTCGAGCCCGAGGACTTCGACGCATCCTGGGCCGCCACCCTGTCGGCGGCCCGGGCGCACCACCCGCTGCGGTCGGTCGAACCCGTCGAGAACGGGCTCGAGACGATCCGCACCCTCGACGTCGAGCTCGCCGGCTACGCCGGGCAGCCGGTGCGCGCCTGGTTCTCCCGCCCCGCGCCGATCCCCGGCGAGGCCCCGCGGGCGGCGGTGGTGGAGTTCCTCGGCTACGGCCGCGGGCGCGGGCTCCCGCACGAGCGGATCACCTGGGCCGCCGCCGGCTACGCCCACCTCGTGGTCGACACCCGTGGCCAGGGCGGCCAGCACGGCAACGGTGGCGACACCCCCGACCCGTCGGGGGCGGGGCCGTCGGCACCAGGGTTCCTGACCCGGGGCGTCCTCGACCCCGAGGAGCACTACTACCGCCGGCTGGTCACCGACGCGGCCCGCGCGGTGGACGCCGTCCGGCAGCTGCCCGGTGTCGACCCCGACCGGGTGGCGGTGGTCGGCAACAGCCAGGGCGGGGCGCTCGCGCTCGCGGCCGCCGCGCTGCGGCCGGAGGTGTCGGCGGTGCTCGCCGGCGTCCCGTTCCTCTGCCACCCGCGGCGGGCGCTCGCGCTGACCGACGCCGATCCCTGGGCCGAGGTGGTGCGCTACCTGGCGGTGCACCGCGACGCCGAGGAGGCGGTGCTGCGCACGCTCTCCTACGTGGACGGGGTGAACTTCGCCAGGCGCGTGCGCAGCCCGGCGCACCTCTCGGTCGGGCTGCGTGACACCGTCTGCCCGCCGTCCACGGTCTTCGCCGCTTTCAACCACCTCGGCACGCTCGCCCCCTCGCCTGCGGAGCGGACCATCGAGGTGTACCGCTACAACGGCCACGAAGGTGGGGACGCCGTGCACGTGCGCCGCCAGCTGGACTGGTTGCGCGATCGGGTGCCGCCCCGCTGACGCCGACGCGGGACCCGTCCGGCCCGGCGGGGCCTGCCCGGTCTGCGGGCACCGACCGTCGCACAATGGGATCCCGACCGGAAGGATTCTCGTGAGCGACGTCCCGACCCACTCCGTCGACACCCAGGTGGAGGAGCTGCTGGCGGCGATGACGCCGGCGGAGAAGGCCGGCCAGCTGACCCAGTACTTCTCCTTCGGCCCGTCGGTCGGCGACGGCGGGCCGCAGCGGGCCGGCGAGGTCGAGGAGGCCCTCGGACGCGGTGGCGCGGGGTCGCTGCTCTTCGTCACCGACCCCGCTGAGACCAACCGGCTGCAGCGTCTGGCCGTCGAGGGGAGCCGCCACGGGCTGCCGGTGCTGTTCGGGTTCGACGTCATCCACGGGCTGCGGACAGTGCTGCCGGTGCCGATCGCGCTGGCCGCCAGCTGGGACCCGGAGACGATCGAACGCGGCCAGGCGGTCGCGGCCCGCGAGGCGCGGGCGGTCGGCATCCACTGGACCTTCGCCCCGATGGTCGACATCGCCCGCGACCCGCGCTGGGGGCGGATCGTCGAGGGCGCCGGTGAGGACCCCTACCTCGGGTCGGTCGTCGCGGCGGCGCAGGTGCGGGGTCTCCAGGGCGGTGGGCTGGGCACGCCGGAGCGGGTCATCGCCGGGCCGAAGCACTTCGCCGGCTACGGCGCGGCCCTCGGCGGGCGCGACTACGACGAGGTCGACCTCTCCGACGCCCAGCTGTGGAACGTCTACCTCCCGCCGTTCCGGGCCGCAGTCGAGGCCGGGGCGGGCAACGTGATGACGGCCTACATGCCGCTCAACGGCGTCCCGGCCACCGCCAACCGCTGGCTGCTCTCCGAGGTGCTGCGTGGGCACTGGGGGTTCGAGGGGTTCGTGGTCAGCGACGCCAACGCGGTCCGCAACCTCACCACCCACGGCTTCGCCGTCGACGCCACCGACGCCGCCGTCCGCGCGGTCGAGGTGGGTCTCGACCTGGAGATGGCCATCACCGAGCCGGCCTACGCCTCGCTGCCCGCGGCGGTCGAGGCCGGTGCGGTGGACGAGGCCGCCCTGGACGCCTGCGTGCGGCGGGTGCTCACCGCCAAGCTCCGGCTCGGTCTGCTGGACGACCCCTACGTCGACGAGCAGCGGGCCGCGCAGGTGCTCAACGACCCCGGGCACCGCGAGGTGGCGCGAGTGGCGGCCGAGCGCGCGGCGGTGCTGCTGCGCAACGAGGGCGGCCTGCTCCCGCTGGACGCCGACCGGCTCGGCTCGGTCGCGGTGCTGGGCCCGCTGGCCGACTCCCGCCGCGACACCCTGGGGCCCTGGGTGTTCGACTTCGACCTCGACGAGACGGTCACCGTGCTGGACGGCCTGCGCACCCGGCTGACCGGCGTCGACGTCCGTTCCGCCCCCGGCGTCCGACCCGCCCAGCGGCGCTTCCCCTCGGTGTTCGACATGTTCCCCGGCAACACCCCGCCCGACCCGACCGACTTCGACGACGAGGCCGAGCTGCAGCGGGCGGTCGAGCTGGCCCGCGACAGCGACCTGGCGGTCCTGGTGCTCGGGGAGTGGCAGCAGATGATCGGCGAGGCGGCCTCGAGGTCCTCCCTCGAGCTGCCCGGCCGCCAGCAGGAGCTGCTGGAGGCGGTGGTGGCCACCGGGACGCCGGTGGTGCTGCTCCTGCTCAACGGACGTCCGCTGGACCTGCGCTGGGCGGTCGAGCACGTCCCCGCCATCCTCGACCTCTGGTACCCCGGCACGGCCGGCGGCACCGCGGCGGCGAACCTGCTGCTCGGCGACGTCAGCCCGGCCGGACGGCTGCCGTTCACCTGGCCGCGCACGGTCGGGCAGGTGCCGATCACCTACGCCCACACCACCTCCCACGAGCCGCAGAACCAGGGCCGCCGCTACTGGGACGAGGAGAGCACCCCGCTGTTCCCGTTCGGGTTCGGGCTCTCCTACGGCCGGTTCACCTACAGCGACCTCACCCTCGACCGGGACGTGGTCGGGGTGGACGAGACCCTCACCGCCTCGGTCACCGTGGCCAACGTGGGCGAGCACGACGCCGACGAGGTCGTCCAGCTCTACCTGCACCAGCGCTCCGGGACCGCGGCCCGGCCGGTGCGCGAGCTCAAGGGGTTCCAGCGGGTGCACGTGGCGGCCGGGGAGTCGCGGACGGTCCGCTTCGCGGTCGGCCCGGACGAGCGGCGCTACTGGAACGCCGCCGTCCGCGAGCACGTGCTGGACGCCTCGACCTTCGACCTGTGGGTGGGCGGCAGCTCCACCGCCACCCTGGGCACCACCTTCACCACCACGACCTGACCCCTCTCAGGGGTGGATGCGGCGGCCGTGCTCGTCGGGGATGCCGGAGTGGCGCCAGAAGTAGGTGCACAGCTGGTCGCGCCACTCCCGGGCCGAGCGCAGCTGCTCGGCCAGCCGCTCGGTCACCTCGGCGTGGACGTCCTCCTCGAGGCGTCCGCGCAGCGCCGCCCACTCCCCGACCATCTGCTCGACCGCCTCGACGCCGGCGAAGTGGGTGTCGTAGACGTGCTGGACGACCGTGGTCCCGCTGGACAGCCGGTGCCCGTAGGGGACGTGGTGGAAGAACAGCAGCAGCTCGTCGGGGCAGGCGTCCAGGCTCTCGTAGCGCGAGCGCCACGGCTCGGGGTACTGCCCGGTGTAGCCGGTGCCGGTGGCCATGGTGCGGTCGACGCCGATCCCGTCGCGGTCGGCGAAGTGGTAGGTGCCCCAGGGCGTGTACTCATAACCGTCGACGTCGGGCCCGTAGTGGTGCCCGGGCCGGACCATGAACCCGACGCCGAGCGGGGCGGTGTAGCTCTCGTAGACCTGCCAGGAACAGGCCATCAGCCGGTGCACCGAGGCCCGGACGTCCGGCGCGGCTTTCGGGAACGTCAGGTGCACCCACTCCTCGAGCAGCCGGTCGGGGTCGACGGACGGCTCGCAGGCCAGCCGGCCGAAGGCGTACAGGTTGGCCTGGGCCAGGGGGTGGCCGGTCCAGAACGGTGAGGTGCCGGCGTTGCTCACCGCCGCCAGCCCGCCGGTCGCCCGGGTGGCGACGCTGTCACCGGCGTCGTCGAAGGCGAACCGCAGCACCTGCGACCAGGCCGGGCCGAGGTAGCAGACGTGGCGCTGCTGGCCGGTGTACTCCTGGGTCACCTGCAGCTCGACGGCCAGCGCGGTCCGGGGCATCGCCGCGATCACCGGCGAGACGGGTTCGCGCACCTGGAAGTCCATCGGCCCGTGCTTGACCTGCAGCACCACGTTCGGCTCGAACCGGCCGTCCAGCGGGGCGAAGTGGTCGTGGGCAGCGCGGGCCCGGTCGGTGGAGCGGTCCCGCCAGTCCTGGCGGTGGTCGTAGACGAAGGCGCGCCAGTGCACGGTGCCGCCGTGCGGGGCCAGCGCCCGGGCCAGCACGTTGGCGCCGTCGGCGTGGTCGCGCCCGTACCCGAACGGGCCGGGCTGGCCCTCGGAGTCGGCCTTGACCAGGTAGCCGCCGAAGTCGGGGACGGCGTCGTACACCCGGGCGGTGGTCGCCGCCCACCAGGCGGCGACGTCGGGGTCGAGCGGGTCGGCGGTGGGCAGTCCGCCGAGGGTGACGGGGGCGGCGAAGCCGACCGACAGGTGGGTGCGGATCCCCCACCGACGCAGCACCTCCGCGACCCGGGCGACATCGGGCAGGTCGTCGGTCAGCAGCCGGGCCTCCCGCGCGTGCACGTTGACGTTGTTGATCGCCACCGCGTTGATCCCGGTCGAGGCCAGCAGCCGGGCGTAGCGCTCCACCCGGGACAGGTCGGCGCGGACCCCGTCGTCGTCGAAGAAGAGCGAGTCGCCGGCGTAGCCCCGCTCGACCCGTCCCATCACCGGGTGCGCGCCGATGTTGTCCCAGTGGTCGAGCATCCGCACCGGGTGGGCGGGCGCCTCGCCGACCACGTCGCCGTCGAGGAGCGGGCGGCGCAGCAGCGCGAAGGCGCCGTGCAGGAGGGCCGCGGGGTCGTCGCCGACCACCACCGTGACACCGGACCTGCGAGCCGTCACCCACCGGCCCGGCCGGGGACGGGCGGTCACCAGCTCACCGGGTCGCCGGTCGGCGTCCAGGGCGTACCGGACGGCCTCGACCCGCGCCGCGACGGCACCGGCGGTGCGTCGGGTGAGCAGGAGCAGGTCGGCGGTCTCCGGGCGGTCGGTGAGCCGGCCACCGTGCACCGCCGTCGCGTGCTCCACCTCCCCGCGCAGGGTGTCGGTCAGCGGCCCGTCGTCGGGGAGGTGCACCAGACCGGTGCCGAGCGGGGCGAGCGCGGCGTCGGGCAGCCAGGCGGGAGAGGGTGTGGTGACGGTGCTCATCAGCGTCCTCGCTGGTCGGGTTCTCCACCGGACGCTACCGGGCGCCTCACCCCGCTCCCGAAACTGTCCGTGCGATCACGAAACTGTCGAGATGGGCCGGAGGGGAGGTTCCGAGCGGGTCAGCCGCCGGCGAAGGGCGGCAGCAGCTCCACCTCGGTGTCGCCGGCGAGGGGCTCGCCGAGCCGGGAGCGGTGCACCGCCCGGCCGGACGACAGCAGGCTGCAGACGTCCACCACGCGCGCGAACCCCGGGTCGTCGGCGCGGGCCGCCTTGGCGGCGGCCAGCGCGTCGGCCAGCGAGGACGCCTCCACCTGCTCGGTCTCGACGCCGGCGGCGGCCCGGGCCCCGGCCCAGTAGCGCAGGGTGACACGGTGCATGGCTGTTAGTCTCTCCCTGCCCTCAAGCAGCCAGGCGATGGGGGCCGAACCACTGGGGGCACGGACACCGAGAGGCAGGCATGGCGACACTGCTGCTGCTGAGCAAGCGCGCCACCGCCGCCGAGGACGTCCTGCCGTCGCTGTCCCTGCTGAACCACAAGGTGCAGGTGGTGCCCGCCGAGGCGTCCTCGCTGCTCGAGGGCCCGCGGGTGGACGCCCTGCTGCTGGACGCCCGCACCGACCTGGCCGCCTGCCGCGCGCTGTGCCGGGTGATCCAGACCACCGGCAAGGACCTGCCGCTGCTGGTGGTGGTGACCGAGGGCGGGCTGACCGCGATGTCCAGCGACTGGGGGTTCGACGACCTGGTGCTCGACACCGCCGGCCCGGCCGAGATCGAGGCCCGGCTCCGGCTGGCCACCACGCCGGCCCAGGGTGAGCGCGACGTCATCGCCTCCGGCGGGGTCGTCATCGACGAGGCCGGCTACGCCGCCCGGCTCAACGGCCGCCAGCTCGACCTCACCTACACCGAGTTCGAGCTGCTGAAGTACCTGGTGCAGCACCCGGGCCGGGTGTTCAGCCGCGAGCAGCTGCTCTCCGACGTGTGGGGCTACGACTACTACGGCGGCACCCGCACGGTGGACGTCCACATCCGTCGGCTGCGGGCCAAGCTCGGCCCCGAGCACGAGTCGATCATCGGCACCGTGCGCAACGTCGGCTACCGCTTCGTCGTCAAACCCTGACGCCCGCTCCCCCTCCGCCGCCGCGGCCCCGCCCCGGCGCGCCCACACCCGCACCCCGCACACACCTTCGCCAGGGGCCACCCATGCTGGAGCAGGTGTGCCGCCCGGTGAACGTGTGTGCCGGCGCCGTCGCGGAAAGCCGGCACACACCTTCGCGTCCCCGCACACAGGCTGCAGCATGGGTGCCGTCCCGCGAACGTGTGTGAAGCGCCCCACCCGGGGGTGGTCATTCAGCCACGGAAGGCGAGCTCGAGCCGCCGCCGGAGGCTCCGCTGGTCGAAGAGCTCGCTCCAGATCCACCGGACCACCGTCCACGTCATCGGTCGGATGGCGTCCTCGCGCAGCTTCTCCGCGAACACCACCTCCCCGGGGTCCTGGCCCGGCTCGAGCAGACGGCCGTACTTCACCCTGCCGTCGAACTCACCGACCACGCGGCGCGCCGGCCAGGCGAAGTCGACACGTCGGACCTCGCCGTTGACGTCGACGATCTCCAGCTGCAGCTCCTGGGCCGGGAACCCCAGGGCCGCCAGCACCAGCCGGCTGATCGACTCCCCGACGCTCTCGCTGCGGCCGTCCATCTCGGTCACCGCCCGACGTGCCCTGCCGATACCCGGCCACGTCCGGCAGACCTCCAGGACCTCGGCCAGCTCCGCTGCGGTCGCCAGCTCGTGGTGGAGCGCGTGGTCGCCCGCGGCCACCGCCTGGTAGAGGCTGCCGGCGCGGGCCAGGTCGACCACCGTGCGGGCGGGACTGGTGACCTGCCGGCCACCGATCGTCGTCAGGTGGTGCTCGGGGAGGCCTGCCGTCCGCAGGTGCACCGGTCCGGCGATGCGACCACCGCTGCGCCGCGCCCGCGTCAACGCCACCTTGGTGAGGTCCGCCCGGTAGAGCGGGATCTCGTGCAGCAGGGCCGCCGAGTGGTGGCTGATCACCGGGCCGGACGGCTTCAGCCGCAGCGTCGCGTCCACCAGCTCGCGGTGGCGGGTCTCGACATCGGGCAGGTCATCGCCTCCCGCACCCAGGACGTAGGCGCCCCGGCGCACCCGCCGGGCCGGTCCGCCGCGGGTGGCGCGCCTCAGCTCGTCATGGGACCAACCACTCCGCACCAGGTCGCGGGTGAGCCGCACGTCGTCCATGGAGACATCTCAGGTCACCCCGGCGGCCGGCGGACCTCCCCCAGCGAGATCTGTGGACAACTCCGCGACGCTCCCCCGGCCCCACGTCGCCCAGCCGGCACACACCTTCGCCACCCGGCACCCATGCTGCAACGTGGGTGCGCTGGCACGAAGGTGTGTGCCGCTCCCTCCGTGGGCGACCGCGGGCGTCGGTCGGAAGCCCTACGGTGGGGCCATGCACGTCCAGCCCGTCCCCGCCCTCGACGAATCCACCCGCTCCGCGGTGCTGGCGCTGCGGCACAGCTGCCAGGCGACCGACCGGACGTCCCCGCTCAACGAGGCGGCGGTGCTGGCGCTGGGCCGACCCAGCGGGGACGGCCTGCAGCACTGGCTGCTCCGCGACGACCAGGGCCAGGTGCTCGGCTACGCGCAGGCGGAGTGGATCGACCCGACCCGGGACGGCGAGCACCCCAGCACCGCCCAGCTCTGCGTGCACCCCGAGCACCGCCGGCGCGGTGGCGGCACCCGGCTGCTGTCGGCGGTCCGCGACGCCCACACCGGCCGCGGCCCGGTCGGCACGCTCGGCTTCTGGGCGTTCGGACGCCTGCCCGCGGCGGCCGAGCTGGCGCTGCGGGAGGGCCTGGAGTCCTCGCGCGAGCTGCTGATGATGGGCCGCGACCTGCTCACCTCCCCCGTCACCGACGAGCCCGAGGTGCCCGCCGGCGTCACCCTGCGCACCTTCCGGCCCGGGGAGGACGAGGCCGGCTGGCTGGCCGTCAACGCCCGCGCCTTCGCCCACCACCCCGAGCAGGGCCGGATCACCGCCGAGGACCTGGCCGCCCGGATGGCCGAGCCGTGGTTCCGCCCGCAGGACTTCCTCGTCGCCGAGCGGGATGGCCAGCTCGTCGGCTACCACTGGATGAAGGCCGAGGGTGAGCTGGGCGAGGTCTACGTCATCGGCGTCGACCCCGACGCCGCCGGTAGCGGGCTCGGCCGGGCCCTGCTCACCGCCGGACTGCGGCACCTCGCCGAGCAGGGCTGCACCCGGGTCGTGCTCTACGTCGAGGCCGACCAGCAGCGGGTCGTCCGGATGTACCACTCGGCTAGTTTTGTCACCGTGCACCGCGACGTCCTGTACGTCGCCGGTCAGCCCGCAGACCAGGAGACGTCCATGAGCACCGACCAGGCCGCGCCTGCTCGTCCCGCCCCCACCGCACCGGACGCCCCGTCGTCGGCCCCGCAGGCCGCGGCCCCGCAGGCCCCCGCACCCACCCGGGACGACGCGGCCCCGGACCGACCGGCCACCGTCTCCCAGACCCTCGCCCCCGAGCCGCCGGTCGAACCGGGCGGCATGGACGACGAGGAGTTCGCCGCGGCCCTCGCCGCGCTGCCGGCGGACCGGTTCGCCGACCGTGAGCTGTCCTGGCTGGCGTTCAACCAGCGGGTGCTCGAGCTCGCCGACGACGAGCACCGGATCCCGCTGCTGGAGCGCGCCCGGTTCCTGGCCATCTTCAGCTCCAACCTCGACGAGTACTACATGGTGCGGGTGGCCGGGCTGAAGCGCCGGATCGCCGCCGGCGTCGCGGTGGCCGGGCCGAGCGGGCTGCTGCCGCGTGAGCTGCACGAGGCGATCCTCACCCGCACCGCCGAGCTGGTCGCCGAGCAGGCCCGGATCTTCCAGGACGAGGTGCGCCCGGCGATGGCGGCCGAGGGCATCCAGATCCTGCCCTGGCAGGACCTCACCGATCCGGAGAAGGCCGCCATGCGCCGGCTCTTCGCCGAGCGGATCTTCCCCGTGCTCACCCCGCTCGCGGTCGACCCCAGCCACCCCTTCCCCTACATCTCGGGGCTCAGCGTCAACCTCGCGGTGCTGCTGAAGAACCCGCACACCGGCGCCAGGCAGTTCGCCCGGGTCAAGGTGCCGACGATCCTGCCGCGGTTCATCGACCTCGGCGGCACCCGCTTCGTGGCCATCGAGGACGTCATCGCCCGCCACCTCGACCAGATCTTCGGCGGCATGCAGGTGCTGGAGTGGACCACCTTCCGGGTCACCCGCAACGAGGACCTCGAGGTCGAGGAGGACGACGCGGAGAACCTGCTCTTCGCGCTGGAGAAGGAGCTGCTGCGCCGCAAGGTCGGACGCCCGCCGGTGCGGCTGGAGGTGCAGGAGGACACCGACCCCGCCATCCTCGAGCTGCTCGCCTCCGAGCTCGACATCTCCGAGCGCGAGATCTTCACCGTGCCGGCCCCGCTCGACCTGCGCGGGCTGTTCACGCTGGCCGACATCGACCGCGAGGAGCTCAAGTACCCGGCCTTCCTGCCCTCCACCCACCCGCACCTGGCCGAGGTGGAGACCGCGCGCCCCGCCGACATGTTCGCCGCCCTCAAGCAGCGCGATGTGCTGCTGCACCACCCCTACGACTCCTTCGCCACCAGCGTCCAGCGGTTCGTGGAGCAGGCCGCGCAGGACCCGCACGTGCTGGCGATCAAGCAGACGCTGTACCGCACCAGCGGCGACTCCCCGATCATCGACGCCCTGGTCGAGGCCGCCCAGGCCGGCAAGCAGGTGCTGGCGCTGGTGGAGATCAAGGCCCGCTTCGACGAGCAGGCCAACATCCGCTGGGCCCGCACCCTGGAGGAGGCCGGCGTCCACGTCGTCTACGGCGTGATGGGGCTGAAGACGCACTGCAAGCTGTCGATGGTGGTGCGCGAGGAGCCGGACGGGTTGCGCCGCTACGCCCACATCGGCACCGGCAACTACAACCCCAAGACCGCCCGGCTGTACGAGGACATGGGGCTGCTGACGTCCAACCCGGTGGTCACCGAGGACGTGGCCCGGCTGTTCAACCACCTGTCCGGGATGACGCAGGAGACCCGCTACCGCCGGCTGCTGGTCGCCCCGCACGGCATCCGCACCGGGTTGATCGACCTGATCCGCGCCGAGATCGACCACCACCGCGCCGGCCGGCCCGCCGGCATCCGGATCAAGGTCAACTCCGCGGTCGACGAGGACGTCCTGGACGCCCTCTACGTCGCCTCCCAGCAGGGCGTCCCGGTCGACCTGTGGGTGCGCGGCATCTGCACCCTCCGCCCGCAGGTGCCGGGCCTGAGCGACAACGTCCGGGTGCGCAGCATCCTCGGCCGCTTCCTCGAGCACAGCCGGCTGTTCGCCTTCACCGGCGGCGGACGTCCGGTGGTCGGGATCGGCTCGGCCGACCTGATGCACCGCAACCTCGACCGGCGCGTCGAGGTGCTCACCTCGATCTCCAACAAGGCCCATGTCGCCGAGATCGAGGCGCTCTTCGCCCAGGCCTTCGCCGAGGACACCGTCGCCTGGCACCTGGACGCCGACGGGCTGTGGACGGCCCACACCATCGCCGCCGACGGCTCGCCGCTGGTCGACATGCAGGAGCAGCTGATCAGCGCGAAGAGCAAGCGCCGCGCGAAGTGAGACCGGCCCACCCAGGAAGGACCCCGTGAGCCCGAAGCGAGACGCCGACCTCCCGGCGGAGCGCCGGGTCCTCGCCGCCGGCGCGGTGGTGCTGCGACCCACCGCCGGTGCGCCGGAGGTGGCCGTGGTGCACCGACCGCGCTACGCCGACTGGTCGCTGCCCAAGGGCAAGCAGGACGTGGCCGCCGGCCCTTCCGGCGGCGTCGAGACGCTGCCGGAGACGGCGGTGCGCGAGCTGGCCGAGGAGACCGGGCTGCAGGTCGTGCTCGACTGCCCGCTGGACCGCCACGTCTACCCGGTGGCTGCCGGCACCAAGGAGGTGCACTGGTGGCGCGCCACCGCGGTGGCCCAGCAGGAGCGTCTGCCCGACGAGGAGGTCGACCAGATCGCTTGGTGGCCGGTCGAGGAGGCCCATCGCCGGCTGACCTACGCCGCCGATGTCGCCCTGCTCGAGCAGGCCCTCGCGCTGCCGCCGACCCGGGTGGTGGCGTTGGTGCGCCACGCGAAGGCGATGGCGCGCTCGGACTGGTCGCTGGCCGACGCGATCCGACCGCTCACCGACCGTGGACGCCAGCAGGCGGTCGACCTGATCGGCCTGCTGGGCTCCTTCGGCGTGCAGCGGGTGCTGAGCTCCTCCTCCACCCGCTGCGTCAGCACGGTGCTGCCCTACGTCACCGCGAGGGGGGTGGCGCTCGAGCGGTCCAGCCGGCTGAGCGAGGAGGAGGGCGCCGAGCGAGCCGAGTCGGTGCAGCAGGTGGTCGAGGAGTTCGTGCAGCGCACCGCCGACGCCGGGGAGAACGTGCTGCTGTGCGGGCACCGACCGGTGATCCCGCACATGCTGGCGGCCCTCGGCGTCCCGGACACGGAGCTGCGCACCGCCGAGCTGCTGGTGCTGCACGTCGACGCCTCCGGTGAGGCGGTCGCCCGGGAGCACCACCGCCCGTCTCGCTGAGCCGCGTCGCGTCCCGGTCACAGGGGCCCTCCAGCGGAGGTACATCACGGGGTGGTCACGACATGGTGCGCGGACTCACACAGTCATTCATCTTCTGTTCATGTTCGATGACGCAACCAGTCACGCGCCGCTCCTAGCGTCACCTCCGGACACCGGGAGACGACTCCCCGTCCCGTGCTCTGTAGCCCAGCAATGGAAGGCATTCCGTGAAGACTTCACGCGCAGGCGCCCTGATCGCCCTGCTCACCTCTGCGACCATCGGCCTCGCCGCGTGCAGCTCCGACGCGCCGGAGGCCCCGGCCCCCGGTGGTGACGAGAGCGCCGGCGGCGGCGCGTCCGCGCCCGCCCAGGTCTCCGGCACACTCACCGGTGGCGGCGCCTCGTCGCAGGAGGCCGCGATGACGGCCTGGACCCAGGGTGTCACCAGCGTCCAGCCCGAGCTGCAGGTCCAGTACAACCCGGTCGGGTCCGGCTCCGGTCGCGAGGGCTTCCTCGCCGGGCAGTACACCTTCGCCGGCTCCGACGCGGCGATGGACTCCGAGGAGTACACCCAGTCCCAGCAGATCTGCGGCCCCGACGGCGCCTTCCACGTCCCGGCCTACATCTCCCCGGTCGCCGTGGCCTACAACCTGCCGTCGCTGACCGAGCCGGTGAACATGGACGCCGACACCATCGCGCGCGTCTTCACCGGTGAGATCACCACCTGGAACGACCCGGCCATCGCCGAGCAGAACGAGGGCGTCGAGCTGCCCAGCACCGGCATCACCGTGGTGCACCGCGCCGACTCCTCCGGCACCACCGAGAACTTCACCGACTACCTGACCGCCGCCGCCCCCGAGGCCTGGACCTACGACGTGGTCGAGGACTGGCCGGCCGACATCGCCGCCGAGAACGCCCAGGGCACCTCCGGCGTGGTCAACCTGGTCTCCCAGACCGAGGGTGCGATCACCTACGCCGACGCCTCGGCGATCGGCGACCTCGGCTCGGTCGCCGTCCAGGTCGGCGAGGAGTACGTCCCCTACTCGGCCGAGGCCGCCGCGGCCGCCGTCGAGGCCAGCGAGAAGGTCGGCGGGGGCGCACCGAACGACATGGCCGTGGAGCTGGACCGCACCAGCACCGAGGCCGGCACCTACCCGATCGTGCTGGTGTCCTACCACATCTACTGCTCGGCCTACGCCGACCAGGAGACCGCCGACCAGGTCAAGGCGTTCGGCACCTACGTGGTGTCGGAGGACGGCCAGGCCGCGTCGGCCGAGGCCGCCGGCAGCGCCCCGCTGTCGCCCGCCCTCTCCGAGGAGGCCACCGCCGCCATCGAGGCGATCACCGTCCAGTGACGGTCCCGGGGGTCGCCGGTGCCGCTGCGGCGCCGGCGACCCCCACCCTTCGTCGCGGTGCTCCGCTCCAGCGGGGCGCCGCGCGAACCGTGCATGATGTGAAGGAGCGCGTGTGAGCACCCAGACCCGAGGGAGCAAGGTGGCGCAGTCAACCGAAACCCAAGTCGAGACGCAGCCGCCCGCGCCGCGGCCCCGTGACAACGCCGCGGGCCGGATGGGGGACAAGGTCTTCGCCGCCATCTGCCTGGGCGCCGGCATCCTCATCCTCCTCGTCCTCGCCGGGGTGGCGGCGTTCCTGGTCCGTGACGCCGCACCGGCGATCCTGGCCTCGCCGGACGAGCTGGGACGGGACACCACCTTCTGGGGCTACGTCTGGCCGCTGGTGGTGGGCACGCTGATCGCCTCCGGCATCGCCATCGTGGTGGCCACCCCGGTGGCGATCGGGATCGCGCTGTTCATCTCCCACTTCGCCCCCAAGCGGCTGTCGCAGCCGCTGGGCTACATGATCGACCTGCTGGCCGCCATCCCTTCGGTGGTCTACGGCCTGTGGGGGGCCACCTTCTTCGGCCCGCTGCTGGTGCCGCTGTACGCGTGGCTGTCCGAGAACGCCTCCTTCATCCCGATCTTCGGGCCCACCTACTCCGCGGCCGGACGCACGCTGCTGACGGCGAGCCTGGTGCTGGCCGTGATGATCCTGCCGATCGTCACCTCGCTGAGTCGGGAGCTGTTCCTGCAGACCCCGAAGCTGCACGAGGAGGCCGCGCTGGCCCTCGGCGCCACCCGCTGGGAGATGATCAAGGCGGCGGTGTTCCCCTTCGCCCGCGCCGGCGTCATCTCGGCCATCATGCTCGGCCTGGGCCGGGCGCTCGGGGAGACCATGGCGGTCACGCTGGTGCTCTCGCAGGGCCCGCTGACGGCCAACCTGCTCAATGCCGGCAACTCCACCATCCCGGCCGAGATCGCGCTGAACTTCCCCGAGGCGTTCGGGCTGCGCCAGAGCGAGCTGATCGCCGCCGGTCTGGTCCTCTTCGTCATCACCCTGGTCGTCAACATGCTGGCCCGGGCCATCGTCTCGCGCTACAAGGAATTCTCGGGAGCCAACTGATGACCACCACCTCCGTGGACGAGATCATCCCGTCCAAGAGCTCCCTCACCGCAGGCCAGCTGCCCCGGTGGACCCCGTTGGCCGTCGGCGGCGGCGCGCTCGCCGTGTCCGCCCTGGTGATGCTGCTGATCGGCTTCAACCTGCCCGGCTGGATCGTCATCGCCTGGCTGCTGTTCGTGCCGAGCATGTTCGTCGCGACCCGGGCCGTCGAGGGCCACCAGGCCGGCGTCGACCGGCTGTGGACCGTCCTCGTCTACTCGGCCTTCGCCCTCGCGCTGCTGCCACTGGTCTCGATCGTGGTGGAGGTGCTCACCCAGGGCCTCCCCGGCGTGGTCGACCCCGGCTTCTTCACCAACACCATGCAGTACGCCACCTCGCTGACCGACCAGCAGGCGGTGGAGGCCGGCACCGACATCAAGGGCGGCATCCTGCACGCCATCGTCGGCTCGCTGCTGGTCACCCTGGCCGCCACCGTCATCTCGGTGCCGGTCGGGCTGCTCACGTCGATCTACCTGGTCGAGTACGGCCGCGACGGCTGGCTCTCGCGCGCCATCGTCTTCTTCGTCGACGTGATGACGGGCATCCCCTCGATCGTGGCCGGTCTGTTCGGGGCCGCGCTGCTGCTCACCCTCGTGGGCCCGCAGGACAACCTGATGGGCTTCACCGCCGCCTGCGCCCTCTCGGTGCTGATGATCCCGGTGGTGGTGCGCTCGACCACCGAGATGCTGCGGGTGGTGCCGAACGAGCTCCGGGAGGCCTCCTACGCCCTCGGGGTGCGCAAGTCGCTGACGATCCTCAAGGTCGTCATCCCGACCGCCATCTCCGGCATCGCCTCCGGCGTCACGCTGGCCATCGCGCGCGTCATCGGTGAGACCGCCCCGATCCTGGTCACCGCCGGTGTGGCCACCCGCCTGAACGCCAACCTGTTCAGCGACTGGATGATGACCCTGCCGGTCTTCATCTACCGCCAGCTGCAGAACCCGACCGCTCCGGCCGCTCCCGGCCCGTCGCTGGAGCGGGCCTGGGGTGCGGCCCTCGTGCTGATCGTCATCGTCATGGTGCTCAACCTGGCGTCCCGGATGATCGCCAGGGCGTTCGCCCCCAAGAAGACCGGACGCTGAGCGTCACGCCCACTCGGAGAATCGAAGGAACCATGTCCAAGAGCATCGAAGCGATCGACCTCAACGTCTACTACGGCGACTTCCTCGCGGTCGAGGGCGTCAACGTCAAGATCGAGCCGCGCACCGTGGTCGCCTTCATCGGCCCGTCCGGCTGCGGCAAGACCACCTTCCTGCGCACCATGAACCGGATGCACGAGGTGCTGCCCGGGGCCACGGTGAAGGGCCAGCTGCTGCTCGACCAGGAGAACATCTACGGCTCGGCGGTCGACCCGGTGCGGGTGCGCTCCAAGGTCGGCATGGTCTTCCAGCGCCCCAACCCCTTCCCCACCATGACGATCCGGGACAACGTGCTCGCCGGGTTCAAGCTCAACGGCGTCCGGATGGGCCGCAAGCAGGCCGACGAGATCGTCGAGCGCTCGCTCAAGGGCGCCAACCTGTGGAACGAGGTCAAGGACCGTCTGGAGAAGCCCGGGTCGGGTCTGTCGGGTGGTCAGCAGCAGCGGCTGTGCATCGCCCGCACCATCGCGGTGCAGCCCGAGGTCATCCTCATGGACGAGCCCTGCTCGGCCCTGGACCCGATCTCGACGCTGGCCGTGGAGGACCTCATCGGCGAGCTCAAGGAGCACTTCACGATCGTCATCGTCACCCACAACATGCAGCAGGCGTCCCGGGTGTCGGACAAGACCGCGTTCTTCAACATCGCCGGCACCGGCAAGCCCGGCAAGCTGATCGAGTTCGACTACACCGACAAGATCTTCTCCAACCCGACCGAGAAGGCGACCGAGGACTACATCACCGGCCGCTTCGGCTGATCCTCCGCACCGGCCCCGGCACCCGCGAGGTGCCGGGGCCGTCTGCTGCCCGCAGGACGTCGGGGAGGTGGCCCGCCTGCTCATAGACTCGCGCCGTGGCGAATCCTGCGGCTGGTTGGTACCCCGATCCGGGCGGTCAGCCCGGCATGTTCCGCTACTGGGACGGCGCGGCCTGGTCGGCGGCGCTCTCCCCCACCCCGCACGCCGCCCCGCCCGCCCAGGGGCTGGTGCAGGGCGCGAGCGGGGCCGGCACCGGCCACGGCAGGCAGCCCGCGGCCGGCGCGGTGGCGGCCACCCCCGGCGGACGCAGCTCGAAGGGCTGGGTGGTCGCGCTGGTGGCGATCGGCCTGGTCGTCGTGGTGCTGGTGGGGCTGGGCGTCCGGGCGCTGTCGAGCGCGGTCGACCCCGGGAACAACCCGGGCCCGGGCAACCAGCCGACCTCCCAGGTGTGCCCCGACCAGCGGCCGCAGACCGCCTCGCCCGAGCCCGACCCGGCGGATGGTCGGGTGCACGGCGGCGCGCTGTCGTTCCCCCTGCTGCCCGAGCCGTTCGGCCCGCCGGAGCCGGACAACCGGGTGCCGTTCGGCCGCGACGTGCAGGTGCAGTCGGCCTTCGTCGAGGACTACAGCGAGGGCTCCTGGGTGGCCAGCGTGATGGTGGCCGAGCTGATCGCCGGCGACGGGTTCTTCACCCCCGAGCAGGGCTCGGAGATCGTGGTGAAGTGCGTGCTCGGCGAGTTCTACGGATCGAACACCGAGGTGCACCGCGAGGACCTGGTCAACGAGGCGCGGACGCTCGACGGCAAGGACGCCTGGCTGGTCGAGTCCCACCTGACCTTCGACATCCCCGGTCTGGAGACCAAGGGCGAGACGCTGATCCTCATGATCGTCGCCACCGGCGAGGCCACCTCGAGCCTGTTCTACGCCTCGATCCCCGACACCAGCCCGCAGTTCATGGCCCCGGCGCGGGAGGCGATGGAGAACCTGCGGGTGGACGCCTGACCCCCGCCTCCCCGCCGCGCGCGGGGCGGAGCGCCGGGTCTCAGTCGTCGGTGAGCAGGTCGAGCAGCTCGACGGTGCGCCGCAGGCTGGCCACGGCGTAGGCCTGGTGGCCGGCGGCGACCGACCGCCGGTGGCGGTGCTCCCAGCCGCTGAGGAAGACCAGCAGCGCCTGCGCCACCTGGTGCCGCCACGGCAGCGCGTCGACCCGCACCATCGCCGCGCGCACCGGGTCGGGCGGGACGAGCTCGGGCAGCAGGGCGCGGGGGTCGGGTGTGGTGCGCAGCACCTTGCCGACGTCGTGGCCGAGCAGCCGTTCGCGGGCGAGCTCCCAGTCGACCAGCCCGAGCCGGCCGTCGGGCATCCGCAGCAGGTTGCTCAGCGTCGGGTCGCCGTGCGTCGGGCCCACGGTGACCGGGCGGGTGCTGGCGAGCAGCCGGTCCACCCGGGCGCCGAGCGAGGCCTCGGGCACGCCGTGGGCCCAGGTGCCGGCCGGCGCCCGCTCGAGCAGCGCCGCGAACGCGGTCCGGGCCCGCTCGCGCACGCGGGAGGGCAGCGGGCGGTGCCGCAGCGACAGCCGGGTCCAGGTGGCGGCGAGCAGGTGCAACGCCTCCGCGGCGGCGTCCTGGCGCTCGGCGACGGCGACGGGTCGTCCGGGGAGCATGTCCTCGACCACCCAGTCCAGCACCCGGTCCTCCCGACGGCAGCTGCCCTGGTCACGGCAGCGCGGGACGACGAAGGCACCCACCTCGCGGAAGCGGCGCTGCACCTCGGGGCCGTCCACCATCGTGGTGGCCGTCGTGGGGTCGGGCCGCTCAACGCCGGCCACCGCCAGCGGGGACCGTCCGGTCAGACCGAGGCGGAAGGCGCGGAAGCGGGTGCGCTCCCGGTTGCGCCGCACCCCGGGGAGCAGAACGTCGACCGGCGCGCGGGAGCGCAGCGGGTCGGTCCGGTCACCGGTCAGCAGCGAGTCCCCGGTCCAGCGGTGGCGCAGCAGCGCCCCCAGCGGCCCGTCGCGACGCTCCAGGCGTCCCACCCAGGCGACGGAGTCGTCACCGAAGAAGGTGCGGGTGCGCGGCACCGGTGCCCGCAGCGCCCGGGTCTGGCGGCCGATCAGCTCGAGCCACTCGAGCCCGTCGACGAGATGGTCGCGGAGGTGTCGCCCAGTGTTCACCCGCGCATCGTCGACACGCGGGATGAGGCCCCGATGAGGCCGGCGTGAGACCTCCGCCAGACACCGGCGCCTGCGCCGGCTCCGTCAGCGCTCGCTGAGCCGCACCTGACGCAGGTAGCTGGAGTAGGGGCTCTTGCCGTAGCTGTCGGCGGCTCGCTCGAGCCCGGCGTCGTCGAGGTAGCCCATCCGCCAGCCGATCTCCTCGGGGCAGCCGATGGACAGCCCCTGACGGTGCTGGATGGTGCGGACGAACTCGCCGGCCTCGTGCATCGTGTCGAAGGTGCCGGTGTCCAGCCAGGCGGTGCCCCGCGGCAGCAGCTCGACCCGCAGCCGGCCCCGCTCGAGGTAGTGGCGGTTGACGTCGGTGATCTCGTACTCCCCACGCGCCGACGGCTTCAGCCCGCGCGCGATCTCGACCACCTCGTTGTCGTAGAAGTACAGGCCCGGGACGGCCCAGGAGCTCTTCGGCTGCGCCGGCTTCTCCTCGATCGACAGCACCCGGCCGCTGTCGTCGAACTCGACCACGCCGTAGGCCGACGGGTCGGAGACCCGGTAGCCGAAGACCGCCCCGCCCTCCAGACCCTCGAAGCGGCGCAGCCGGGTGCCCAGACCGGGGCCGTAGAAGATGTTGTCGCCCAGCACCAGCGCCACGGAGTCGTCGCCGATGTGGTCCGCGCCGAGGGTGAAGGCCTGGGCCAGGCCGTCCGGGCTCGGCTGGACCACCCAGCTGAGCGAGATGCCGAACTGGGAGCCGTCGCCGAGCAGCCGCTGGAAGGCCTCCTGGTCGTGCGGGGTGGTGATCATGAGGATGTCGCGGATACCGGCCAGCATCAGCGTCGACAGCGGGTAGTAGATCATCGGCTTGTCGTAGACCGGGATCAGCTGCTTGCTCACCCCCAGGGTGATCGGCCGCAACCGGGTCCCCGACCCACCCGCCAAGATGATGCCCTTCATCGCGACTCCCCTGTCGTGCGCGCTCCTCGCCACCGCGAGGTCCTAGGGTGGCGTCGTGCAGAGGGTACTGGTCACCGGCGGCGCCGGGTTCATCGGCGCGAACTTCGTCAACCACCTGGTCGCCCACACCGACCTGCAGGTCACGGTGCTGGACGCCCTCACCTATGCCGGTCACCGGGAGGCGGTCGACGGCTTCCCGTCCGACCGGGTCGCCTTCGTGCACGGCGACATCACCGACGCCGAGGTGGTGGACCGGGTGGTGGGCGAGTCGGACGCGGTCGTGCACTTCGCCGCGGAGAGCCACAACGACAACTCGCTGCACGACCCGCGGCCGTTCCTCGACACCAACGTCATCGGCACCTACACCCTGATCGAGGCCGCCCGCCGCCACGGCACCCGGTTCCACCACGTCTCCACCGACGAGGTGTACGGCGACCTCGAGCTGGACGACCCGGCGCGCTTCACCGAGCAGACCCCCTACAACCCGTCCAGCCCCTACTCCTCGACCAAGGCCGCCTCCGACCTGCTGGTGCGGGCCTGGGTGCGCTCGTTCGGGCTGCAGGCCACGCTGTCGAACTGCTCGAACAACTACGGGCCCTGGCAGCACATCGAGAAGTTCATCCCGCGCCAGATCACCAACCTGCTGGACGGCCGCCGCCCGCGGCTCTACGGCGAGGGCAAGAACGTGCGGGACTGGATCCACGTCGACGACCACAACAGCGCGGTGCTGGCGGTCCTGCAGCGCGGCCGCATCGGCGAGACCTACCTCATCGGCGCCGACGGCGAGCGCAGCAACAAGCAGGTGGTCGAGCAGCTGCTCACCACCATGGGACGCCCGAGCGAGGACTACGACCTGGTGGCCGACCGGCCCGGGCACGACCTGCGCTACGCCATCGACGCCACCAAGCTGAGCACCGAGCTGGGCTGGACGCCGCGCTACGACTTCGACTCCGGGCTGGCCGCGACCGTCGAGTGGTACCGCCAGCACGAGGACTGGTGGCGCCCGGTCAAGGAGGCCACCGAGGCCCGCTACGCGAAGTCGGGTCAGTGATGGCCGAGCTCGCCGTCGAGACCACCGCGATCGACGGGCTGCTGGTGCTCCGGCTGCCCGTCCACGGCGACGCCCGCGGCTGGTTCAAGGAGAGCTGGCAGCGGGAGAAGATGGTCGCCCTCGGCCTGCCCGACTTCGCACCCGTGCAGAACAACGTCTCGTTCAACGCCGAGGTCGGGGTCACCCGCGGCATCCACGCCGAGCCGTGGGACAAGCTCGTCACCGTCACCACCGGCCGGGTCTTCGGCGCCTGGGTCGACCTGCGCGCCGGGGACGGCTTCGGTCGCTCGGTCACCCTCGAGATCGATCCCGGCACCGCGGTCTACGTGCCCCGCGGCGTCGGCAACGGCTTCCAGACCCTCGAACCCGCCACCGCCTACTCCTACCTGGTCAACGACCACTGGAGCGCCGCCGCGCAGGACCGCTACACCTTCCTCGACCTCGCCGACGAGACCGTCGCCCTGCCCTGGCCGGTGCCGCCGGAGCAGCGCATCGTCTCCGACAAGGACCGCACCCACCCGCCGCTCTCGGCCGTCACCCCGGTCGAACCGCTGCAGACCGTCGTGCTCGGCGGCAACGGCCAGCTCGGGCGCGCGCTGGCCGCCCGACTGCCCGGGGCCCGCGTGCTGACCCGCGCCGAGCTCGACCTCGCCGAACCCCAGGCGGTGACCCGGCTCGACCTCACCGGCGTCGGCACCGTCATCAACGCCGCCGCGATGACCGACGTCGACGGCGCCGAGACCCCGCAGGGACGCCGGCTGGCCTGGCAGGTCAACGCCACCGCCGTGGCCGACCTCGCCGCGGCCTGCCGACGCCACCGGGCCACCCTGGTCCACGTCTCCACCGACTACGTCTTCGACGGCACCACCGCGGTCGCCGACGAGACCACCCCGGTCGCCCCGCTCGGCGTGTACGGCCAGTCCAAGGCCGCCGGCGAGCTCGCGGTCGGCGCCCTCGACCGGCACTACCTGGTCCGCACCAGCTGGGTGGTCGGCGAGGGGCGCAACTTCGTCGCCACCATGGAGTCCCTGGCCGCCCGCGGGATCAGCCCCTCGGTGGTCGACGACCAGCGGGGCCGGCTCACCCACACCACCACCCTCGCCGCCGGCATCCTGCACCTGCTCGACACCTCAGCGCCCTACGGCACCTACCACCTGACCGACGGCGGCGAACCCGTCACCTGGGCCGACGTCGCCCGCGCCGTGTTCGTCCGCTGCGGCCGCGACGCCGACGACGTCACCCCGGTCAGCACCGCCACCTACTTCGGCGACAAACCGCACGCCCCCCGACCGGCGAGCAGCGTCCTCGACCTCACCAAGATCCGCGGCACCGGCTTCTCCCCGCCGGTCGTCGCCCCCTGACCGGTCCCGTCCGCGGCCGCTGGGCCCGCACGTCGCCCGGGCCGCGCCAGACACACCACGGGTCGTCGCGGAACATTCTGCGTGCTGGCTCGTTGGGAGGGGTGGTGCGTCGAGACGCGACCAGCTTCCCCCGACCGCGAACCGTGAAGGTGGCCCCCGACCGTGCAGAACGCCCTCCGACGACTCGGGACCGTCAGCTACGCCGCCGTGATGTTCCTGGTGGTCAGCGTGCTGATGGGCCTGCTCGCCGCCCTGCTGGTGGTGCCGTTCGCGGCCGCGGCCGGCGCCGGCTCGCGGGTCACCGCCGACTCCCTGGAGGAGCTGCCGGAGGACCTGCAGACGACCCCGTCCCCGGAGCGCACCCGGGTGCTGGCCGCCGACGGCTCGGTGCTGGCCTACTTCTTCGAGGACAACCGCACCTACGTCGAGCTGGACGACATCGCGCCGATCATGCAGCAGGCGCAGATCGCCATCGAGGACCACCGCTTCTACGAGCACGGCGCGCTCGACCTGACCGCCACGCTGCGAGCGTTCCTGCAGAACAGCGCGGGCGGGTCGACCCAGGGCGGGTCCAGCATCACCCAGCAGTACGTGAAGATGGTGCAGGTCGAGCAGGCCCGGCTGGCCGGCGACGAGGCGGGGGTGCGGGCCGCCCAGGAGCAGACCTATGCGCGCAAGATCCAGGAGATGCGCCACGCCATCGCGCTGGAGGAGCGGCTGAGCAAGGACGAGATCCTCGAGCGCTACCTCAACATCGCCTACTTCGGTGACGGCGCCTACGGCGTGGAGCAGGCCGCCCGGCACTTCTTCGACACCTCCGCCGCCGATCTCGACCTGGCGCAGGCGGCGATGCTGGCCGGGCTGGTGCAGAACCCGGCCGCGACCGATCCGCGCCGGTTCCCCGAGGCCGCGGTCGAGCGGCGCAACGTGGTGCTGGACCGGCTGGCCGACCCGGAGGTCGCCGTGATCTCCCCCGAGCAGGCCGCCGAGGCCAAGCAGGTCGAGTGGGACCCTGACGGCATCGAGCCGGTGGCCAACGGCTGCGCCAGCGCGGAGTTCCCGTTCCTGTGCGACTACGTCCGGCGCAGCCTGCTGCAGTCGGAGGCGCTGGGCGCGACGGTGGCCGAGCGCGAGCAGACGCTGCTCCGCGGCGGACTCACCATCCGCACCGAGATCGACCGGGAGTCCCAGCGGGCCGCGGAGGAGGCGATCGCCGACGTGGTCGACCCCGAGGACCCGGTGATCTCCACCATGACGATGATCGAGCCGGGCACCGGCCTGGTGGTGGCGATGGCGCAGTCGCGCCCGGAGATGGGCGAGGAGGACGGCCAGACCTTCTACAACTACGCCGCCCCCACCAGCCTGGGTGGGGCGGAGGGCTTCCAGGCCGGGTCGACGTTCAAGCCCTACGTGGCCGCGGCCGCACTGGAGGAGGGCATCCCGATCGACCGCCGCTACGACTCGCCGGAGCGGATGGACTTCTCCGACGAGCCGTTCCAGACCTGCGACGGACGGGGCCGGGTGCCGGAAGGCTACGAGCCGGAGAACTCCACGCGTTCCGGCGACGACATGCCGATGGACTACGCGATGGAGTGGTCGGTCAACACCTACTTCCTCCAGCTCGCCCAGGACACCGGCATGTGCGACGTCACCGACATGATGGAGCGGCTGGGCGTGGAGCTGTCCAACGGCCAGCCGCTGAGCGAGGTGTCACACATCTTCTCGCTCCCCCTGGGCTCGGTGGACGTCACGCCGCTGTCGATGGCGGAGGCCTACGCCACCCTGGCCGCGGACGGGATCCACTGCGAACCGCGCATCATCGCCTCGGTGACCGACGGTGAAGGCCAGGAGCTCGACCTGCAGCAGCCCGGCTGCGAGCGGGTGATGGAGGTCGACGTGGCCCGCGGCGTCACCCAGCTGCTGGAGGGCGTGATGGGCGCCACCGGCCGCCCGGCACGGCTCGGCAACGGCCACGACGTCGCCGGCAAGACCGGCACCACCGACAGCACCGAGGCGGTCTGGTTCTGCGGCTACAGCCCCGAGCTGGCCGGCTGCTCCTCCATCGCCGCGGACAAGACCTCCGACTTCTGGGACGGCCGCCGACGCTCGCTGGCCGGGCTGCGGCTGCCCGAGAGCGGCAGCTACCTCAACGGCTCCGGCGGCGGCGACGCCGGCGCGCAGATCTGGCGCCCGGCGATGCGGGAGGCGCTGGAGGACCGCCCGCGCACCGGCTTCCGCAACCCGTCCCGCGACCTCCGCGGGGACGACGAGGACTGAGCGAGCCCGGGCCCCGGTATTCGGTGGGGCTCAGCCCTCGCAGTCCGCCAGCCCGTAGCGGGCCTTCATCGTCAGGACCCGCTCGACGTGCTCGGGCAGGGACGCGGCGAGCGCCTCGTCGTCCTCGGCCTGGTCGAGCACCCCCTGCACCATCGCGTCGACGGTCAGCGGGTCGGCGGTGATGGCCAGGTCTCCTCCCGCCTCGAGGAACTCCACCAGCCGGTCCTCGACGGGGGTGCTCGCCACCGCGGCGGCGACCCCCATGTCGTCGCTCACCACCACGCCGTCGAAGCCGAGGTCGCCGCGCAGCAGGTCGGTGATGACGTCGTCGGAGAAGACCGCCTGCTCGTCCTCGTCGATCCGGGTGTAGGTGACGGTGGAGACCATCACCGAGTCGGCGCCGGCGTCGACGGCGTCCTGGAACGGCCGCAGATCACCGCCGGCCACGGTGGTCTCGTCGTCGACCACGTCGGCGGTGAAGTCGGTGTTGCCGCGGACCCGGCCGATGCCGGGGAAGTGCTTGACGCTGGTGGCGACCCCGCCGGCCTGCAGCCCCTCGACCACCGCCTGCACCTTCTCCGCGACCACCTCGGGATCGCTGCCGTAGCCGCGGTCGAGCTTGCCGATCGGCTCGTTGACCTGCACCAACCCTTCCGGGACGACGTCGGCCACCGGCGCGAGGTCCATGTCGACGCCGGCGTCGGAGAGCTCCTCGCCCCACCCCTCGGCCGCCGAGCGGAGCTCGTCGGTGCCCAGCTCGGCCTGCTCGGCCGCGGACGGGATGGGCGTGAACCCCGGCCCCTGCAGCCGCTGCACCAGCCCGCCCTCCTGGTCGGCCGCGACCAGGGTGTCGATGCCCTCGGGGGTGTCGAGCTGCTGGCGCACCGCGTCGGTGAGCTCCTTGACCGCCTCCAGGCCCACGGTGGTGTTCTCCAGCAGCAGGATCGAGCTGATGGAGGAGCCCTCGACCTGCTCGACCAGGCCGTCCGACGGCGGCTGGTTGGCCGAGATGCCCACCATCAGCAGCTGGCCGACCTGCTCCTCGCGGGTGAGCGAGGCGGCCAGGTCGGCGCAGCTGGTCGCCGTCGGGGACGGGCTGGACGACGGCGGAGGCGACGCCCCGGCCGGCCCCTGCGTCGAGGTGGTCGGCGACGGCGGCGCGCTGCTCGGCGGCGGGGTCGCCTGCTCGGGCGCGCAGGCCGTGAGCACGGCGGCCACCGCCAGCCCGGCGGTGAGGCCGGGCAGCGGGCGACGACTCATGCGCTGCTCGGCTTCTTCCACAGGTTGATGCCGCCCTCGTTGGCGTGGCGGTCGATCTCGGCGAGCTCCTCCTCGCTGAACTCGAGGTTGCTGCGCGCGGCCAGGCTGTCCTCCAGCTGGGCGACGCTGGAGGCGCCGATCAGCGCCGAGGTGACCCGCGGGTCGCGCAGCACCCAGGAGATCGCCATCTGCGCCAGGGTCTGCCCGCGCCGCTGGGCGATCTCGTTCAGCGCGCGGATGTGGCCGAGGTTCTCCTCGGTGAGCAGCTCGGGGTCGAGCGACTTGCCCGCCGCGGCCCGGGAGTCGGCGGGGACGCCGTCGAGGTAGCGGGTGGTGAGCATGCCCTGGGCGAGTGGGGAGAAGGCGATGATGCCCATCCCCTCCTCGTCGCAGGCCTCGACCAGGTCGGGCTCGATCCAGCGGTTGAGCATCGAGTACGACGGCTGGTGGATGAGCAGCGGCGTCCCGAGGTCGCGGGCGATCGCGGCCGCCTCCCGGGTGCGCTCGGCGGAGTAGGAGGAGATGCCGACGTAGCGGGCCTTGCCCTGCCGCACCGCGGTGTCGAGGGCGCCCATCGTCTCGGTCAGCGGGGTGTCGGGGTCGAAGCGGTGGTGGTAGAAGATGTCGACGTGGTCCAGGCCCATCCGGGCCAGCGAGGCGTCGAGGGAGTCGAGCAGGTACTTGCGCGAGCCGAGATCGCCGTAGGGGCCGGGCCAGTAGTCCCAGCCGGCCTTGGTCGAGATCACCAGCTGCTCGCGCAGGCTCCTGAAGTCCTCGCGGAAGATCCGGCCGAAGTTGATCTCGGCCGAGCCGTAGGGCGGGCCGTAGTTGTTGGCCAGGTCGAAGTGGGTGACACCGAGGTCGAAGGCCCGGCGCAGCATGTCCCGCATCCCCTGCAGCGGCTTGTCGTCGCCGAAGTTGTGCCACAGCCCCAGCGACACCGCCGGGAGGTGCAGACCGCTCCGCCCGACCCGTCGGTAGGGCATCTGGTCGTAGCGGTCGGCGGCGGGCACGTAGGTGTCGAGGATCGGCATGGGCCCGAGTCTAGGGAGCGGCACCGACGGCACCGCACGGCCCTCGGGGCGCCCGCGGAACCCCACTAGACTGGCGCGGGCCCGCCGCACGCGGCGTCCGGACCGACCGAGCACGACACCGGGGAGACACGTGGGACGCCGACGGACGAGCACGGCCGCGCTCGCGGTGCTCACCGCCCTCTCCCTCACCCTGCTGGTCGGCTGCACCCCCTGGGACGGCCTCCAGCCCGACGGCCCCCCGCCCACCGGCGGGGAGGCAGGGCAGAGCACCGGACCCCTGCCCGAGCCGGAACCCGTCGACGCCCCGGTCGAGGTCTTCGTCGCCCCGCGTGGCCAGTGCGACCCCGACGCCTCCGGACGCAGCGCCGACGCGGCGGTCTGCGACCTGGAGGGCGCCCACCGGGTGGTCGAACGGCTGCACGAGCAGGGCCGGGCCCGCGGTGACCTCACCATCCGCTTCGCCGGTGGCCGCTACGACATGGGCACCTACTACTGGCGCACCTGGGCCCAGCCCGGGCACACCCTGCGCTTCGTCCCCGACTGGTGGGAGCCCGGTACGGAGGAGCCTGCCGGCCCGCTGCCGGAGTTCCACGGCGAGCCGACGTCGAGCCACTGGCTGTCGGTCGTGCGGGACGCGAGCTCCCCGCAGCCGGTCGGCACGGTGCAGATCGCCCACCTGGCCGTCACCGGCTACAGGAACGGCATCATGGTCAACGGCGGCCTGATCCTCGGCGGGTCCCCCGAGGAGCGGGCCGAGGCGATCGACCCGCCCGTGCCCTACGTCTCGGTCCACCGCGTGGTCATCGAGGACCTGGGCAACCGCCACGTCCCCGACGCCGCGCCGGCGGAGTGGGCGCTCGCGCTGCGCAACGTCGTCAGCGGCAGCGTCCGCGACTCCCGCTTCGAGTGGATCGCCAACGCCGAGGACGACGAGAAGTACGCCCACGCCGTCTACGCGATGGAGTCGGAGGGGGTCTCGATCACCGGCAACCTGTTCCACCGCATCTCCGGTGACCCGGTGCGGCTGCGCAACGACAACCGCGACTTCCTCGTGCTGCGCAACCACTTCGTCCGCTCCGGGACCCGGGCCGCGGTCTCGGACTGGCACGTCGACCGCGAGGCCGCGAAGGAGCGCGACCAGGGTTGGGAGGTCAGCAGCGAGGAGCCCGAGATGCGCGGCAACCGCGTCTACGACGGCGGCTACCGCGGCGGCCGCGTGGTGGAGTGGCGCCCCTCGGAGGAGGTCCGCTAGCGCGGCTCCGGCCGTGCCGCCGCGGGGGTTGCTAGCGTGCTGCGGTGCCCGTTGACGAGGACGTCCAGCTGAGCCACCACCCGGCGCTCCGCGAGGCCGACATCACCCCCAGCCCCGACCAGCGGCACCTGCTCTACGCCCGCGGCTACCTGCTCACCCGGACGCCGGTCGACCTCGACCTGGGTGAGCACTGGGGCCGGCTGCGGCTCGGCGACCGCCACCTCACCTGGGACCGGCGCACCCCGCTCGTGCTCGCCGAGCACCAGCAGGTGACGGTGCTCCTGCTCGGGCGCGTGGTGCACCCCCGCCGCGGCACCGCCGACCCCGCGGTGGTCGCCGAGCACCTGGTCCGCGCCCGGGCACGGGGACGCGAGGCGTACGCCCGCGAGCTCGACGAGGTGGTCGGACGCTACGTCGTCCTCGACCGCGGCCCCGAGGGCACCACCCTGCAGACCGACGCCGCCGCGATGCGCAGCTGCTACCACGACGAGACCGCCTCCGTGCTGGCCAGCCACTCCCGGCTGGCCGCCGAGACCGTCGGTGACCCGCGGCCGTCCCACTTCCCGGTCGACTGGCTGCGCCGCGCCCGGGCGCTGACCTACCCCGGCCGCTACACCGACTTCGCCGGCATCCACCTGCTGACGCCGAGCACCGAGCTCCGGCTGGAGGACGCCCGGATCTCCCGCACCGGCCCGCTGCCGGTGACCGAGCTCGTCTCCGCGTCCCTGGCGGCCAAGCGGCTGCTGCCCCGGCTGCAGGACCAGCTCACCCTGCTCGCCGAGGCCGCGCCGCCGCTGATCTCGCTGACCGGCGGGCTGGACAGCCGCACCACGCTGGCGCTCAGCCGTCCGATCGCCGACCGTGCGGAGTACTTCACCTTCGTCCGGCCCTACCTGGGTGCCGACGACGACTCCGTCGCCGACCTGCGCACCGCCCGCGAGCTGGCCGCCGCCTTCGGCCTGCACCACACCACCGTGCCGGTCGAGGGACCGCTGGTGCCCGGGCCGCTGGCCTCGGTGATGGCCCGCAACATCGCCCGCCAGCACGGCCGCAGCGTCGCAGCGGCCTACCGCGAGGTGCTGCCCCCCGACCGGGTGCACGTCCGCTCCAACCTCTACGAGGTCGGCCGGGCGGTCTACCTGCGCCGCGGCTACCGCGGCGAGCTGACCCCGCAGGTGATGGCCGAGACGCTGGTCGCCCGCGGCAGCGAGCCGCCGGAGCCGGCGGTGGTGGAGGCCTTCGAGGAGTGGGTGGAGGTGACGTCCTTCGCCGCGCCGGAGGGGGTGGACGCCTACGACATGTTCTACTGGGAGCACCGGATGGCGGCGTGGCTGAACTCCCACCTGACCGAGAGCGACATCGCCCACGACACCCACATCCTGGTCAACAGCCGGGCGATCTTCCGCCACCTGCTGTCGGTCTCGCAGGGTCAGCGCCGCTGGGGCAAGGTCTTCGACCACCTGGTCCGGCTGAGCTGGCCCGAGGTCTACGACCTCCCAGTCAACGGGCGGGACCGCGCCGTCCCGGAGGAGCCGACCCGTCCGGCCGCCGGTGCGGTGGGCGGGTCGGCCGCCGGCTGAGCCGGGTCAGCGACCGACGCCGCGGTAGGTCCAGCCGGCCTCGCGCCACTGCGCGGGGTCCAGCACGTTGCGGCCGTCGAAGATCGCCTTGCCCGCCACCTTCCCGTCCAGGTCGGCCGGGGTGAGGGCTCGGAACTCGGCCCACTCGGTCAGCAGCAGCACGACCTCCGCACCGTCGACGGCGGCGTCGAGGGAGTCGGCGTAGCCGAGCGCCGGGTAGGCCAGGGCCGCGCGGTGCATGGCCTTGGGGTCGTAGACGCGGACGTCGGCGCCGTGCACGTGCAGCCCGGCGGCGATGTCGAGGGCCGGGGAGTCGCGGACGTCGTCGCTGTCGGGCTTGAACGCAGCGCCGAGCACCGCCACCCGGCGCCCGCTCACCTGGCCGCCGAGCAGCTCGCCGGCCGCGTCGACCGCACCGGTGCGGCGGCGCAGGTTGATGCTGTCGATCTCGGTGAGGAAGGTGACCGCCTGGTCGACGCCGATCTCGCCGGCGCGGGCCATGAAGGCGCGGATGTCCTTGGGCAGGCAGCCGCCACCGAAGCCGACGCCGGCGTTGAGGAAGCGGCGTCCGATCCGCGCGTCGTGGCCGATCGCGTCGGCCAGCACGGTGACGTCGCCACCGGCGGCCTCGCAGACCTCGGCCATCGCGTTGATGAAGGAGATCTTGGTGGCCAGGAAGGCGTTGGCCGCGGTCTTGACCAGCTCGGCGGTCGGGAAGTCGGTGACCACCACCGGGGTGCCCTCGGCGATCGGCCGGGCGTACACCTCGCGCAGCCGCTGCTCGGTCTCGGAGCTCTCGGTGCCGAGCACGATCCGGTCCGGGTGCAGGGTGTCCTTGACCGCGAAGCCCTCACGCAGGAACTCGGGGTTCCAGGCCAGCTGCATGCCATCGCCGGCCGGTGAGACGCGGGTGATGAGCTCCTGCAGCCGGGCGGCCGTCCCGACCGGGACGGTCGACTTGCCGACCAGCAGCGCCGGACGCTGCGATGCCTCGGCGATCGCGGAGAACGCCGAGTCGACGTAGCTCATGTCGGCGGCGTAGGAGCCGGAGCGCTGCGGGGTGCCGACGCAGATGAAGTGCAGGTCGGCGAAGTCGGCGGCCTCGGCGTAGGAGTCGCTGAAGCGGAGCCGGCCGCTGGCGACGTGCTTGGCGAGCAGCTCCTCCAGCCCGGGCTCGAAGAACGGGGTCCGGCCCTCGCGCAGGGCGGCGAGCTGGGCGGGGTTGTTGTCGACGCCGAGCACCTCGTGGCCCAGCTCGGCCATCGCCGCGGCGTGGGTGGCTCCGAGGTAACCCGTGCCGATCACGGTCATCTTCGTCACCCGGGCATCCTAGGGGTGCGCGCGCCGGGAGGCCGTCGACGCTCCGGACGCCGCCCGCTCACTCCTGCCAGAGCGCGGCCGAGTGGTGTTCCGCGCGGACCCCGACCGACGTCAGCCGCTCCAGGTACTCCGCGACGGCGCGGTCGGCACCGTCCGGGGCCGCCGCGGTGCCGTCGACCTCCTCCTGCTCCGCGGCCAGCTCGACCAGCACGTCGCGGGCCTGCTCGGGGGTGGCGTAGCTGGCGGCGTCGCCGAAGGCGCGGGCGTAGCAGGGCGAGAGCACCAGCGCCGCCCCCCGGCCCAGCGCCTCGCGCGCCTGCTCCTCGATCCTCGGCTCGACCTGGTCGGAGAAGGCCACCCAGGCGTCCAGCGCACCGAGGTCGTCCGGCTCGGCGTCCACCTCGTCGGCGCCGAACACCCCGGCCACGACCAGGGCGGGCCCGGCCGGCCCGTCGGCGTCCCGCCCGTCGAGGGCCTGCTGCATCCACCCCTCGGTGACCTCGTTGCGGAAGCCGCCCACGAGGAAGCGGCCGGTGCCCGTCGCCGCGGCGGCCAGGGGTAGCGGTCCGACGTCCGGCACGGACTCCCACAGTCCCGGCCGCAGCTGGTCGCGCAGCAGCAGCGGCTGCAGCGCGTCGCGGATCGGCCCCTCGGTCGCCGCCCAGGTCGGGTCCACGCCGAAGATCCCCTGGACGCGGCGGGAGACGGTGGCGGCCTCGTAGGCCTGCCGGCGGCGCTGGGAGGGGGCCTCGTCGGCGACCACGACGACGGCGGACGGCCGGAGCCGGGCCGGCGCGTCGCGGCACACCTGCAGCAGCGTCGGCGGGCGGACCAGCAGCAGGTCGGTGGTGGCGTCGGAGGCGAGGGCCAGCCGGGTCACCGCGCCGGAGCGCACCAGCGCGGCGAGCCCGGGGTCGAACGCCAGCCGGGGGCGCTTGGTGGAGAGGAAGTTCTCCGCCGTGACGACACCGACCCGCAGTCCGGCCCGGACGGCGGCGGACACCTCCCGGAGCACCTGGCGGTCCCGCGCGGCCGGGGCGTCCAGCTCGACGAGGTGGACGACGTCGAAGTGCTCACCGGTCCGGCGGTCGGGCAGGAAGCTCTGCGGGGCCGGGAACGGCCGCTGGTCGGGGTGCCGCTCGAGGCGGACGCTGCGCCCGGCGGCGAGCTCCTTGTGCCAGGACAGGTAGGCCTGGCGGTAGGCGCCGCGGTCCTCGTGCTCGTAGCCGAGGCCGAGGTCGGTGGAGGTGAGGTTGGACTCCCCCATCAGGGAGAACGTCAGCGGGGTCGGCTCGGTGGGGTTGAGCCGGAAGCCGTAGGCCTGCTGCAGGCGGAACCGGAACTCGTTGTCGGCGCCCTTGCGCACGGTGTCCCAGTAGCCCAGGCGCTGCTTCACCTCGGCGTGGCGGAACATGATCGAGGCGAAGCTGGGGTGGACGACGCGGTCGGGGCCCCAGCGGACGAGGAAGCGGAGCACCGGGCTGACCCGGACCCAGTTGGTGAGGTTGGCCACCCGGGCGGGGTGGGCCTGCAGGTCGCGGACCTGCCACTCGATCTGCTGCGGGTGGTGCCAGTCGTCCTTGTCGGCGATGGTGACGAACTCGCCCCGGGCCTCGTCGTAGGCCTGGTTGCGCACGTAGTAGGCGCCGTGGTTCTCCTCGTTCAGGTGCAGCCGGATCCGCTCGTCGCGGGCGGCCCAGCCGCGCAGCTGGTCGGCGTAGGGGGTGGGCCGTCCGGCCTCGTCCACCCGGGGCGAGCCGTCGTCGACGATGATCAGCTCGAGGTTGCGCCAGCTCTGGGCGAGGATCGAGGCAATGGCCTTGTCGGTGGCGGCGTTGGGCTCGTAGATCGGCATCAGCACGCTGACCAGCGGGCCGTCGGTGACGGGCTGGGCGGAGTCGCAGGCGAGCCGGTAGAACGGCTCCTCGGGTCCGTCGGTGAGGGTGAGCGGCTCGAACCCGCCGCCGACCAGCAGCGCGTTCACCTGCTCCAGCCACCGCTGCTCGTCGGCGGCCGGGTTCTGCAGGTAGGGGTTGGCGGCGTTCGCGGCGAAGAGGGCGTGCGCGGCGACCCGGGCCGGGGTGTCGGCCGGACGTTCGCGCAGGATCTCGGTGGCCCGCTCGAAGCGGCCCTGGTCCACGCACAGGTCGGCGTAGTGGGAGCGGTCGATGTCAGTCAGCCGCCCGGTGCCGGCCAGCCGGACCAGGACGTCGTAGAGCAGCAGCGAGTCGAGCAGGTCGCGCTCGGAGCCGCGCTGGGAGTACAGCAGCCGGGCCAGGGTGCGCAGGGCGGGCGTCCACAAGCCCTTCAGCTCCTCCCGCGGCACCTGCTCCACGCCCTGGGCGCGCCAGCTCTCCATCACCGCGGCGAGGTCGTCGTAGCGGTAGCGGCCGCGGCTGGCGGCATGGGCGAGGACGTCGCGGGCCGAGCTGGAGCGGGTCCGCTTGGCCCGGTCCAGGAAGAGCTCCTGGCCGGCCGAGGTGGCGAGCAGGGTGCGCGACCAGTGCTCCAGCGCCGGCAGCCGTCCCGGCTCCGCGGCCCCGCCGTCGGCGGCCGGTGCCCACCCCGGGCCGCCCGCGAGCGGGGCCTTGCCGAGCTGGCGGGTGAGCACGGAGGTGTGGTGGTTGAGGCGGGCCGACAGCAGCCGGCTGGTGTAGAGCACCAGCGCGACGACGGCCAGCAGCAGCGCCACGCCGAGCGTCCAGGCCAGCCACCAGGTGTCGAGCACCGCCGCGACCACCGCGGCGACGCCGACCAGCCCGGTGACGGCGAGCACCGCCGCCTGCGACCGCGTCGGGAGCAGCCTGCGTAGCCTCATGGGGTTCCTCTCTGTCACCGCCCCACGGGGAGCGGCCTCCGGTGTCGGGCGCAGAGCCGGTCGGGGCCTGACTGTAGCGGCAGCGCCAGACCGCGGGGTCGCGCTGCGCCGGAGCGCTCAGCCGCAGTCGCAGCTCGCCGAGACCCGCACGATGGTCCGCAGGTACACCTGGGCTGCCGTCACGGTGGCGCACCCGGACCAGGCGGGCAGCCGCTCGTCGGTCCCGTTGGCTCGCCACCCACGCATCGGGTCCTCCGTGCCGCGGTACCAGCGGTAGGGGGCCTCGCACTCCAGCACGCAGTGCACCTCGCCGTCGCAGAAGGTGGCGTCGTCGAGCCTCTCGAACTCGGGCGCGAGGTGCAGCCAGAAGGAGAAGGAGCGGAACCGAGGGGAGGTGAGGCGGTCGTAGAGGACGAGGCGCTGCCCCGGCTTCCACGACAGCACCCGCTCGTGCCTCCAGTCCATCGAGACGTGGTCGACGGCGGCGCGCACCCGCACCTCGTCGGGTCGGGTCTCGACGTCCTGGATGCTCGACCCGTAGGCGTCGGTGCCGTCGCGCGGGTGGGACATCGCGTCGACCTCCACGGTGTTGTGCGCCGCCGTCGACAGGAAGTACGCCCGCGCCGACCCGACTCCGTACCCCTCGGCGCCGGAGTCGACGAGAATCCGCCGGCCACGGTCGAACAGCTCGAAGCTGAGGTCGTCCGCGTGCTTGTGCGCGCGGGAGTGGTAGCTGCCCTGGACGAAGAGCTGGCCGTCAGCGCTGCGCGCGACGGCGTACCCGCCTTTGCGGAACCACCGCATCTGGTAGCGGTCGTTGGCGAAGTCGGGCGTCGACACGGTGGCGGGCGGCCAGCCTCGGAACGACGCGGTATCACCGATCCGCACGACCCCGCCGTCGGGTTCGAGGAACCAGCCTCGGACCTCCTCGGCCCGCTCGAGCACCGCGGCGACGTCGAGGGCGTGCCAGCCCGACGCGGCGATGTCGGAGAGCTCTCCCATCATCCACTCGTGGTACTTGGGGCTGTGCTCAAGGTGCACACCCTCGTCGTTGAACTGCCGCCCGACCAGGTACTGCATCGTCTCGCGCGCGTAGTCGAGCGCGGGACGGGCGTCGGGGAGCGCCCAGAAGCACTGCGCCAGGACGGCGAGCCCGTGCATCTGGAAGATGCCGTGGTTGCCGTGGGAGAGGGTGTCCGGACGGACCAACTCCCTCAGGTGCGCCTCCGCCGAGGCCACCAGCACCCGCTGCTCGTCGACCGACGGCTCGAGGTCGCCCTCGAGCACCGCCGACAGCAGGAACGCCGTCTTGGTGGCCCGATAGCCGACCGGCATGTCGTACCACGACATGTAGGCCCGTTGGCGCTGCTGCAGGTGGTAGTCGCACCAGCTGAAGTAGATGTCGGCGGCCGGACGCAACCACCGCCGCTCGCCGGCCCGGAAGGCGAGCACGTAGGCGTCCATCGGCTGCAGGCACATCAGCCGGTTCATCCAGGCCCGGTCCCGGAACGGGTTGGCGCCCCAGTCGATCGGGATGGCCACCGGCGCGAAGCCCGGCTCGGCCCGGTACCCCTCGGCAGCCTGCACCTCGGCGGCGTCCGGTGCCTGGAGGAAGTTCGGTATCGGCCACGTGATGGGGCGCCCGTCCCGCACCGATCCCGCCTCCACGAGCTGGAACCAGATGCCGTCGGCGACACCGGGCTCGAACGACCGGACCATCGACAGGCGAGAGGTGGCGCTCCCCATGCGGCAGACCCTAGTGCAGCCCGGCGCGTCGGCCAGCACCCGGACGTGCGTCTCCGGACGACGCCGGCGATACTCTTTCGGCTTATTGTGCCCGCACCCCGCTGGGCGCGGAGGCGATGAGCCGGACAGAGGTGAGGTGCAGGATGCGAGTGGGCCTCGTCGGCTACTTCGGTTGGGGCAACTTCGGCGACGAGCTGATGTTCCAGCTGTGGCGCCAGCGACTCGGTGGGTCCGTCGACGCACACCGCGTCCACGACCTGCTGCACCGGCCCTACTTCCAGGCCTCGGCGCGCGACGCCGCCGCGCCGTTGGACGCAATCGTGATCGGCGGCGGGGACCTGATCCACCCCGACTCCATCTCGCCCCTCTACTGGAACCGGGCCTGGTTGGACAAGCCGGTCTTCGTGTCTGGTGTGGGCGTCGCCTTCGAACGCGGCGGCTTCCGGCAGGACGTACCCGGTCGGCTCACCGACTTCCTCGGCCACCCCGCGGTGCGCAGCATCGGCCTGCGGGACGCAGCCAGCGCGGAGTGGGTCGGCGCGCAGCTCGGGAGCGACCGGGTCCGCCAGTCCCCCGACCTCGCCTTCGCCTTCGAGCTGCCCCCGCCGCTGCCCCGCCACCGCGTCGTCGGGATCGCGCTGCGCAAGCGTCCCTCCGAGGACGACCGGGACACGGTCGCCCGGGTCGTCAGGTGGGCGCGGGAGAGGGGTCTGGGCACCGAGCTGCTCGTCCTGGCCACCGGGCACACGGCCCAGGACGAGCTGTCGCACCTGTCGCCGGCCTTCCCCGGCGTCTCGGTGCGCAGCGTCGGCTCGGTCGATGAGCAGTGCCAGGCCATCAGCTCCTACGCCGTCCTCTTCAGCGCCAAGTTCCACGGGTCGGTGGTCGCGCTGCGCTACGGCACCCCGACGGTCAGCCTGCGCGAGACGCACAAGATCCAGGGCCTCCGCGCCCAGCTGGGAGCGCACGCTGCCCCCGCCTTCTCCGCCGAGCTCCTCGACCGGGACGCCGAGGTCCTCCGCCCGGGCCGCCTGCCCGCTCTGACCGCCCTGGAGGCGGCGGCCGAGGAGGAGGTCGCCCACGTCAGCAGCCTGGTCGGCAGTGTCGGCGCCGCGGCGCCGAGGGCCTGAGCCGATGGCCAACTACCTCCTCGCGGTGACCGGCCCGTCGGCCGGCGGGCCGCTGGCCGAGCTTGTGGAAGAGGCGAGGGCCAGCCGACCGACCGACGTGGGATCGGTGGCGCTCACGCACGGGTGGACGCTGACCTGGATCGCCCGCCGAGCCGGTCAGGAGCTCCACCCGGACGGCGTCTTCACCGGATTCGCCTACGACGACGAGTCGCGGGCCTTCTACTTCGGCAGCCGCGGGATCCGCCGCCGCGAGCAGCAGACGGACGCCGCGCCGGACCTGCCGGGCTGCTTCTTCAGCGCCCGGTGGACCGCCGACACGCTGGACGCCAGCAGTGACCTCTACCGCTCGATGCCGATGTTCCTCACCACCGAGCCCGGGCTCACCATCGTCTCGGACTCGCCCTACGTGCTGCTGAGGTTGCGTCGCCGCCTCGGGTTACCGATCACCCTGGATCCGGTGGTCGCCCAGTCCCTGCTCTGGCGCAACGCGATGGCCGCGCAGCTACTGGGCACCCGGACCCTCGTGCAGGAGATCCGCTACCTGCCGCCGGGGCAGCGCGTGCGCCTGGCCCTGCCCGGCGGTCGGAGCAGCGCCGACGTCGTCGTGCGCCCTCTGGCCGAGCACTTCGCCTGGCAGGGGAACAGCTACGCGCAGACCATCAGGACCGCTGCCACCCGGATCGCCTCGACCATCAAGACCGTCGCCGGGCTCGGGCCGGAGAAGGCGCGTCTCTCGCTGTCGGGAGGCAAGGACTCCCGGATCTGCCTGGCGGCGACGCTGCTCAGCCCCGAGGCGAGCGCGGCGGCCCGGTTCAGCTGCCTCAACACCCACCCGTCCCACCAGCGCGACGCCGAGGTCGTCGAGCGCCTGGCCGCCGAGTTCGGCTTCCACCTCGGCTCGCGGCTCCCGCCCGAGCAGCGGCGGGCCGAGATCTGGCACGTGGCGGACCCCCTGGGGCTGTGGAGGACCGACTGCTCCCTCGCCTACTACGCACTCAAGATGCAGTCGTTCGGCTCGCGGAGCAAGGGGAACTTCGCGATCACGGGCATCGGCTCGGAGCTGTACAAGGGCAACTACGGACTGCGCAGCCTCGCCAGCGTCGTCAGCTCGGTCCGCGAGCGCACGGACGCCGACGTGGCGTCCGCCGTGGAGGAGGTCGCCGCTGAGGCGCTCGAGACGGCCGGAATCCCACGGGACCGGCACCTGAGCGCCGAGTGGCACTACCTGGCCTTCCGCAACGCCCTGCACGGAGGGCGCTTCGTGCCGGTCAGCAAGTTCGGCATCCGGCCGCTGCAGCAGCGGGAGCTCGTCGGACTGAGCAAGCTCGTCCCCGCCGAGCAGCCGGAGGGCATGGAGGGGCCGCGGAGCATCACCGACGACCTGCTCGTGGTGCTGGGCCCCGAGCTCGCGGTGCGGCCCTTCGACGACCCGCGCAAGACCATGCCGCCGGAACGCGTGGAGCAGCGACTCGCGGTCCTCGGCGGACCCGTCACCGATGAGGACTGCGACGCCTACTCGGTGCTCGGCGACCCCCGCGACGTGCATGACGGCCCGGTCCCCACCCTGACGCTGTGGGCCGAGCTGCGGCACCCGCGGAGCCGCCTCGACCGGGAGTCGGCCACCGCCGCCCTCGACGAAGCCGCCCGCAGCATCGAGCAGTCGCCGCTGGCGACGTCCTGGTCGGACCTCCTGGCGGCCGGTCGGCAGTACCTGCTCGACCCCGCCGTCCGCCTCGACCAGGCCCAGGGCCTCGCCGGGCGGGCCATCAGCCTCGCCGAGGTGCTCGAGGTGGCCTCATGACAGCCGCCAGCCCAACCGCGGGGCGAGGTCGCGGCACAGCTGCTCGCTGACCGTCTCGCTGTGCAGATGGCTGATCGACTGCAGCACGCTCTGCCGCGGCCTCGTCACGGCAGCCGCCTGGCCCGCCGCGGCCAGCGCCGAGGCGTACGCATCGGGGTCGCCGAGCTCATCCACGGGCAGCAGGGACACGTGCTCCGGGGGCAGGCTGCCGAAGGTGGGTGTCGCGCTGGCGAGCACCGGCAACCCGAAACTGAGGAACAGCAGCGCAGCCCCGGAGTTCAGCGAGCGGGTGTAGGTCACCAGCCCCAGGTCGGCGGCCTTGAGGTAGATCTGCGCCCGCTCCCCCGCGATGCGGCGTGGCTCGATCAGCACGCGCGGGTGCAGGCCGCACTCACGGACGAACCCGGCGACCGTCGCGTCGTCGTCGGGCATCCCGGCGACGACCAACCGGTAACGGGTGCCGTCGCCCTTCTCGGACAGGCGCCGGAACGCCGCCATGGTCTCCAGCAGCCCCTTGTACCGCTTCAACGCCCCGAACACCACGAAGACGACCTCGTCGTCGGCGATGCCGAGCATCCCGCGGGCCTCGGCCCGGCTCACCAGGTCCGGGTAGGCGCCGACGTAGCTGGGATGGGGTGAGACCACGACGCGGGAGCTGTCCATGGACAGGACCCCCCGCATCGCCTCGACCGTCGCCTCCGACATGACGTGCACCGCGTCGCTGCGGTCGGCGATCCCCTGCTGGAGGCTCAGCTCCTCCTCGAGGTGCACGGCGTCGTGGGGGTACACGTTGTGCACAGTCCAGACTACCTTCCCGCCGTCGTCGCGGAACCGGTCGACGCGAGCCAGGAGCCCGTTGAGCATCCGGCTGGCGGTGTCCCTGTCGGCGACATTGGCCAGCACCCAGGACAACCAGTGGAAGTGGACGGTCCGGCTGCGCGCCAACGCCCGGAACCCGCCGACCACGCGGAAGTCGTGCCCTCGCAGGATCGGGGCCACCGCCACCCCCTGTTCACTGAAGGAGCGGTAGAGCATGGACTGGTAAGGGTTCACCCGCGCCACCGGCGTGTACCCGAGGAGGTCGGCGCCGTCACGCCCGGCCGGGACCGCCCGGAGGGCCTGGTGGATCTCGGCAACGGGGCTGGCGGCGTCGGGCTTGAAGCCGGTCAGATGCGCGTACACCTCAGGAACCTCGCTGCTCGGTGACGGTGCGGAAGTACTCCCTGTAGCGGGGACCGTTGTGCAGCCACTGGCGCTCCCGCAGGATCCAGTCCGCGGCGGCCCGGACGCGCCGCTCCCGTTCTGGCGCGTCGTCGAGGACGCGGGTGACCACGTGGGCCAGGTCCTCCAGGTCGCCCTCCGCGTAGGACCAGCCCCGTACCGGCGGGTCGGCGATCTCCACCAGGGCGGGCAGCGAGCTGACCACCACGGGGACGCCCATCGCCATCGCCTCGAACGGCTTGAGGGGGGTCACGTAGGTGGAGGCGCGCTCGCCGACCCGCGGGACGACGAAGACGTCGATGAGCGAGTAGTAGTCGGGGATGCGGTCGTGGTCCACCCGACCGGTGAAGTGCACGCGTTCGGCGACGCCCAGCTGGGTCGCCAGCTGCTCCAGCGACGCCCGGCGCGGCCCGTCACCGACCAGCACGCAATGCTCGGGCCGGCCTTCGGCGTGCAGGCGGGCGCACAGCTGGACCAGCGCCTCCTGGTTCTCACGGTAGTGGTCCATGTTCGAGACGTAGCCGAACGTCGGTACGCCGGCGATGCCGTGCTGACGCGCCAGGTCCTCGTCCCGGGGGCGGGGGCTGAAGCGGCTGACGTCGACCCCGTTCGGGACGACACCGACCTTCTCCTCCGGGAGCCCGCGAGCCACCAGCTCGGACCGCATCGCGTCGCCGATGGTCAGCACCAGGTCGGCCCGCTGCATGCACTGCAGTTCCAGGTGGCGACGGGCCTCGTAGAGCTCACCGCTCGCCTCGTAGCGGAGGTCCGCTGTCCAGTTCGCCTCGAAGAACGAGCGCACCTCGTAGACGACGGGAAGGTCCAGCTTGGCACCCACTGCCAATGCCACCAGCGCGGTCTCGTATCCCCGGCGCCCGGAGCTGGCGTGGATGACCGCGGGCCGGATCTTCCGCACCCGCTCCAGCGCGAGGTCTGCGAAGAGCTGCAGGTAGCGGTCCAGCGGGAGCGCCTTGGCGTCGGCCGGACCGACATCGAGGTGGTAGTGGCCGATTCCCTCGAAACGCATCTCCCGACGTGCCTGGTCGCCCACGACGTCACGCGGGAAACCGGGCTCGGTCACCACGACAGGCTCGAGGCCCGCTTCCCGCTCGGCGAGGAAGTTGTAGTGGCTGCGCGAGGTGAACCCGTTCGACAGGTAGGGACGGCTCTCCTTGGTCAGGTGCAAGACCCTGTGCGGCGAAGCGGGTCGCACCGGTTCGACCGGTCCACCGAGGTGTGGGAACTCTCCCGTCAGCTCACGGAGCCTGCCCTCGAGGGTCGCCAGCGAGTCGTAGGACTGCTTGCCGAGCTCTGCCAGCCGCAGGCTGGTCCGCAGGGCCGCGGTCACCTCACCCCGCTTGCCCTGGTGCTGTCGGGCGAGGGTGAGGAAGCGGGGGTCGTCGCGACCCTTGTCCCACCACAGCTCGGCCAAGCGCACCCCGGCGTCGTACTCCCCCGCCTCCAGCAGCTCCGTCAGCACCGTCACGGCCGTGTCGACGGACACCGCCGACAATGCGAGGTCGTCGAACGGTGTGCGGGCTGCCGACCCGTGCGCGGATGTCACGACCCCGACGCAGCCTTGTAGGAGGGGCGGAAGTCCGCGTTGAGCTTCCCGACGAGGGTGCGGACGGCCGCGTTGGCCTCCACCTCGAGCTGGCGGACCGCTGCCGACGAGACGGGGGCCGCCGCGAGCTCCACCTTGCGCAGCATGTCGGGGTCCTCGTTGGTGGACAGGAGGTGCTCCCGGCTCAGCCGGCGGTACAGGTTGCGGCTCTTCGTCGTCGACGACAGCACCACCGACGACACGCCATACATCGTGGCGACCACGGTGCCGTGGAACTTGTTGGAGACGAGGACGTCAAGGCCGCCCAGGTAGGAGCTCAGCTCCGCGGTGTCCTCCGACTCCAGGATCACCTGCCGATCGAAGGGAAACGCGCGCGCCACCTCGAGGTCGGTGGTCCTGGTCCGGCCGGTGCCGAGGACGATGTTGACGACGTCGTACCCGCGGTCGGCGTAGGTCTGGCAGACCTTCACGAGCGCGGCGGGATCCGAGCCGGCGCGGTGCGAGCGCAGGTTGATGCCGATCGTCGGTCGGTCGAACTTGACCGCCGGCGGCAGCAGCAGGTTGAAGGCGAGGTCGGCGTGGGCCTCGACCGGCACCTTGGGCGCCAGTTCCCGACGCACCCAGTGCGCGCTCTCCTGGTCCCGGACGCCGATGTGGCGGACGTTCTCATGCTGGAAGAAGTTCCGCAGCCGCTCCATGACGTCTGGGGCCTGGTGCTTGATCCAGGTCGGGACTCCGACGCCGCTGATGTAGATCGGCTTGGCCAGCCAGGCGCGGTTCCAGTACAGCGGCGAGATCTTGTTGGGGATGACGAGGTCTCCACCGCCGATGACGAGGGCGTCGAAGTCCTTGACCACCTCGACCGCGGGGCGGGAGAAATAGGGCTGGGAGAGCATGTCGTGCACCACCTCGACCTCGTGGTGGAGGCCGATGGTGGCCCGCCAGTTCTCGAGGAAGAGCTCATCGCCGTAGTTGCCCCAGCCGAAGAAGCCCACGAGGCCGATACGCGCCATATCCGTCCGTTCTGGAGTCGGGGGCGCCGCGTGCTGACCCGCGGCGCGTGTCCTGCCTGCTATCCGCCGCATGCTAGCGGCTCGGCAGATGCGCGGCCGGGACGCGGCTCAGACCGTGACGTGCGGCACCGGGTCGCCGAACAGCTCGAGCCGCGCCGCACGGCTGAGCAGGTCGTAGTCGCTGATCGGCCAGGTGTGGGTGTCGGCCGCGGTGTGGCGGATGGAGACGAAGCTGAACCGGTCGGCGGACCAGACCCGGCCCCCCTGGCGGCGCAGCGCCTCGAGGAAGGTGGTGTCGACCGCCCGGGGCACGTCGGCGAAGGGGACGTCGGCGAGCACCTCCCGCGGGGTCAGGAGCGTGCCGCCCTGCACGAACGGGCTCCAGGCCAGCTCCCGGTCCGCGAAGCGCAGCATGGTCGCCCGCGGACCGGTCAGGTGGACGTAGTGCGCGCCCTTGCCGACCGTCTCGGCCCCGGTCTGCCGGGCGTGCGCGACCAGGTCGGAGAGGTAGTGGGGCCCGTAGTGGTTGTCGTCGTCCATCTTCGCGACCAGGTCGCCGGCGGCGGCGGCGACGCCGAGGCGCAGGCAGGCACCGAGGGTGAGGGACGCGTCGGCGTGCCGGACGACGAGGTGCTCGACCCCGCGCTCGGCCCGCCAGCGCCGCAGGTCGCCCTCGTCGGGGGTGAACCCGTGCGTGACCAGCACCAGCTCGACCGAGGGGTGCCGCTGTGCGCCGATGGTGGCCAGCACGTGCTCGAGCTGGTGCGGACGCATGGTGGGCACCACGGCGCTGACCGACGGCGTGGCCCCGGCCTCCTGGGACCCACCCGTCCCGGCGCCCTGAGCCTGTCGGAGGGCCCGCCACTGCTGGTGCGCACGCCGGTCCCGCAGCAGCGGCTGGGCGGCGAGCGCCCGGGCTTCGGCGAGCAGGGACGTCCGGTCGCCCGCGGGTGCCTGGCCGAGCACGGCCCGGACGTCGGCGTCCGCGCTGACGACAGGCACCCGCCGACCGGCCAGGTCGAGCAGCGCGTCGGTGCCAGACGGTCCATCGGCCAGGTGCAGCAAGACGTCCACCCGCGTCCGACCGCCGGGACGCCAGTGCCGCAGCCGGATCGCAAGGGGCAGCTCACGCTCCAGCGCGCGGACCTCGTCGGGGTGCAGGCCCGTGTGGCCGAGGAGCGTCTGCCGACCCGTCGCCCCCGCGCCGGAGGTCAGCAGGCCCTGCAGCTGCGGCACGGCGGCCGCCCGGCGCGCCAGCCGGCGCAGCAGCAGCGCGTCGCGGGCGCCGCTCACACGGTCACCCTGTCGACCAGGATCCGGGCGATCCGCTCGCCGCTGTGGCCGTCCCACAGCGGTGGCACCGGCCAGGTGTCGGAACGCCCGGCCGCGAGCGCCGCACGCACTTCGGGCAGCAGGCTCGACCGGCTGACCAGCCGGTTGGTGCCGTGGCTGATGGTGACCGGCCGCTCGGTGGAGTCGCGGAGCGTCAGGCACGGCACGCCGAGCACCGTCGTCTCCTCCTGCACCCCGCCGGAGTCGGTGACCACCAGCGCGCAGCGGCGCACCAGGGCGAGGAACTCCCGGTAGCCCAGCGGCTCGGTGAGGTGCACCCGCGGGTGACGGGCCAGGAGGGGGGCGAGGTGCTGGCGGCTGCGCGGGTGCACCGGCAGCACCACGTCGACGTCGTCGGCGACGGCCTGGACACAGCGGGTGAGCTCGACGGCGTCCTCGTGGCGGTCGACGTTGCTGGGCCGGTGCAGGGTGGCGACGACGAACGGCTCGGGCAGGTCGTCCAGAGGCAGCGGGGTGGCCTCGACCTCGGGCAGCTGGTCGAGCAGGGTGTCGATCATCGGGTTGCCGACGAGGTGGATGTCGTCGTCGGCGATGCCCTCGGCGCGCAGGTTGTCCACCGCGTCGGCACTGGGGGCGAGCAGGGTGCCGGCGAGGCGGTCGACCACCAGCCGGTTGACCTCCTCCGGCATGGCCCGGTCGAAGCTGCGCAGCCCGGCCTCGACGTGGGCCACCGGGATGTGCAGCTTCACCGCGGCGAGGGTGGCGGCCAGGGTGGAGTTGACGTCGCCGTAGACCACCACGACGTCGGGCTCGTGCTCCATCAGCACGGCCTCCATCTTCACCAGCACGGCCGCGGTCTGGGCGCCGTGCTGCCCTGCGCCCACCGCCAGGTTGAGGTCGGGCGGCGGCATGCCGAGCTGGCGGAAGAAGATGCCCGACAGGGAGTCGTCATAGTGCTGCCCGGTGTGCACGACGAGCTGCTCGACCGGGTGCTCCTGCAGCGCCCGCAGCACCGGCGCCAGCTTCGGGAAGTTGGGTCGAGCTCCCGCGACGTGCAGCAGCAGCGGGGCCATGGAGTCCCTTCGTCGTGGTGGAGCACTACGGTAGCGCCCGACCGCTCGTCGCATCGGCGTCGGCGAGCCGACGGGAGGACGGCGGTGCTGGGGTTCCGACGGTGGCCGTCCCGGCCGCGATTGAAGCACGGTGCCGATCACCCCCTCAACAGCGACGCGCCCCGGCGACCACACCTGGTCCTGGCCCTCAGCATCGTGGCCCGCCACCTCGGGCAGGGGTGGGCGAAAGCGGTGCACAGCGGTTGGCGGCTGCTGCCCCGCCGGCCGCGTGCGGTGCTGCTCCGGCTGCTGACCGGGCGTCTCCCGGTGGTGGCGGCGCTCGGCCTGCACGCGACGGGTCAGCGCGACCGTGCCCGAGCGCAGCTGCGCCGAGGTCACCGGGGCCGCGCCGTCGAGGCGGCCACGGCCTGCGGTGAGCTGGAGCTGGCCCGGGAGCTGGTGTCCGCCGGCGCCGTGCCGCCGGTCACCGAGGCCCGGTTGCTGCGCGCCGAGGGACACCTGGAGCAGGCGCTGGCGGTGGCGCGGCGGGGCGGACCGGGGACGCCTGCGTTGGTCGCCGAGCTCACCGGCGAGCTGGGTGCCCTGAGTCCCGACCGCCGGCTGGGCACGGCCCGGACCCCAGGTCCGCCGTGGCCGCGGCCCGGTGGGTCGGCAGCGCCGCTGCGGGTGCTGCACCTGGTGAGCAACGCCCTGCCGGAGGTGCAGGCGGGCTACACCCTGCGGACGGCCGGCATCGTCGCGGCGCAGCGCGAGCTCGGGCTGCAGCCGCACGTGGTGACCCGCCTCGGCTTCCCGGTCGACACCGGCCGGGTGCTGGCCGCCGACCGGGTCGAGATCGGCGGCGTCCCGCACCACCGGCTGCTGCCCGGGGTGCTGCCGCGCCGGCACGACGAGGCGCTGCAGCGGGCCGCCGACGAGCTGGCCGCGCTGGTCGACGAGCTGCGTCCCGACCTGCTGCACGCCCACAGCAAGCACGACAACGCCCAGGTGGCGCTCGCGGTGGGGGCCCGTCGCGGGCTGCCGGTGGTCTACGAGGTGCGCGGGATGCTCGAGGAGACCTGGCGCAGCCGCGGTGGTGATCCGGCCAGCGATCTGTACCGGCTGTCGCGGGAGGCCGAGACCTGGTGCATGCGCTCGGCCGCGCGGGTGCTCACCCTCGGCCCGGCGATGGCCGCGGAGATCACCGGCCGCGGTGTCCCCACCGAGCGGGTCGTCGTCACGCCCAACGCGGTGGACCGCTCCTTCCTCACCGGAGCCGACGGCGGTGCCGTGCGCGCCCGGCTCGGGATCGGCGCCGACGAGGTGGTCGTCGGCGTGGTCGGCACCCTCAACGACTACGAGGGCCTGGACGTCCTGGTGCGCGCCGCGGCCGCCGCCGGGGTGCGGCTGCTGGTGGTCGGCGACGGACCCGCCCGGTCGGAGCTGCAGCAGCTGGCCGCCGCGACCGGTGCCCGGGCCCTGCTGCCGGGACGGGTGCCGCACGCGGACGTCCCCGCGCACCTGGCCGCGCTCGACCTGTTCGCGGTGCCGCGGCGGCCCACGCCCGTGACCTCGCTGGTCTCGCCGCTCAAGCCGGTGGAGGCGATGGCCGCCGGGTTGCCGCTGCTGGTCAGCGACCTGCCGCCGCTGACCGAGCTGCTCGAGGGCGACGCCCACGGGTGGTCGGCCCCGGCCGGCGACGTCGACGGCTGGACCGCCGTCCTGACCCGTCTCACCGCCGACCGCGACGAGCTGCGCCGGCGCGGCCGGGCCGCCGCCAGCTGGATCGAGCACTCCCGCACCTGGGACCACCTCGCCCACCAGCACGCCACCCTCTACACCGAGGTCGTCGCCGAGGCCGCCCGCTGACCCGGGTCGAACGCCCCTGAGCCCGTCGAAGGAGCGCGGACCGCACCCGCACACCTGCCCCCCAGCGCCCTGAGCCTGTCGAAGGGCGATCCGCCCGGTGGCCGGACGCGCTCAGCGGCCCAGTGGTCCAGCTGTTCCAGCGCCCGCAGAACTTGCCGTCGCCGAACCACCGCCCGATACGGTGAGCCGGTCGGGCGGGCAGCGCCCGAGAATCAGCGGGCGCCGGCTCCGCTCTCGAAACCTGAGGAGGACCGATGCGCCCCCGCATCATGACCGTCTACGGCACCCGTCCCGAGGCCATCAAGGTGGCCCCGCTGGTCAAGGCGCTGAGGGCCAGCGACCAGTTCGAGTCGGTGACCGTGGTGACCGGCCAGCACCGCGAGATGCTCGACCAGGTCAACGAGATCTTCGACATCGTCCCCGACCACGACCTCGACGTCTTCGCCCACGGCCAGACGCTCAACGCCCTGATGGCCAAGGTGTTCGAGCGCCTCGACCCGGTGCTGGTCGAGGAGCAGCCGGACGCCGTGCTGGTGCAGGGCGACACCTCGACCGTCGCCGCGGCTTCGCTGGCGGCGTTCTACCGCCAGATCCCCGTGGTGCACCTGGAGGCCGGTCTGCGCAGCGGCGACATCAGCTCCCCCTTCCCCGAGGAGGCCAACCGCAAGGTCACCTCGCAGGTCACCGCCCTGCACCTGGCCCCGACCGAGACGTCGCGCGACAACCTCGTCCGCGAGGCGGTCGACCCGGCGACGGTCGTCGTCACCGGCAACACGGTGATCGACGCCCTGCTGCACACCGTCGGGCAGAAGCTGCCCTTCACCGACGAGCGGCTGCAGCAGGCCGAGGACGCCGGCCGCCCGGTGCTGCTGGTGACGACGCACCGTCGCGAGAACTGGGGCGGCGCGATGGAGGGTGTGGGACGGGCCCTGCGGACGCTGGCCGAGCGCTACCCCGACCACCTGGTCGTGCTGCCGGCCCACCGCAACCCGATCGTGCGCGAGGCCGTGCTGCCGCACCTGCAGGGTCTGGAGAACGTGCTGGTCACCGAACCGCTGGCCTACGGCGAGTTCACCCGGCTGCTGGCGCTGGCCACCATCGTGCTGACCGACTCCGGCGGCGTGCAGGAGGAGGCGCCGTCGCTGGGAAAGCCGGTGCTGGTGATGCGGGAGAACACCGAGCGTCCCGAGGCGGTGGAGGCCGGCACGGTGAAGCTGATCGGCGCCGACGAGCAGCGCATCGTCACCGAGGTCAGCCGGCTGGTCGACGACCCCGAGCACTACGCCACCATGTCGAACGCGGTGAACCCCTACGGCGACGGCCGCGCGATCGAGCGCTGCCTGGCCGCCCTGGCCCACCACTTCGGCATCGGTGAGCGGCTTCCCGACTTCGTCGGCCGCTGAACGCAGGACGGCCCGCCGCCCCTCGCGGGGTGGCGGGCCGGTCGGCGTCGGGCAGCCGGTCAGGCGCTGGCCCTCCTGGCCCCGAGGTCTTCGTAGATCTCGCTGATGCCGCGCGCCAGCACGTCCCAGCGCCGGTGCTGCACCACCCAGTCGCGGGCCTGGCTGGAGAGACGTCCACGCAGTTCCGCGTCGTCGAGCAGGGTGCGCAGCTTCGACGTCAGTGACACCACGTCGCCCTTGGTGAACAGCATCCCGTTGCTGCCGTCCTCGACGATCTCCGCGAGCGCGGCGACGTCCGAGGCGACCACCACCTTGCCCATGGCCATCGCCTCGAACGGCTTGAGCGGGGAGACCATCTCGCACACCGGCAGCGGGAGCCGGGGCAGTGGGCAGAGATCGATGACCGAGTAGTAGCTCTCGACCTCGTCGTGCGGCACGCGGCCAGCGAACTGCACCACCCCGCCAAGCCGCGCCTTGTCGACCTGGTCACGCAGACGCGCCGAGTCCGGGCCGTCGCCGACCACCAGGACCGCGAAGTCGTCCCGTTCCCGCTGGAGCTCGGCTGCCGCCTGCACCAGCAGGTCGAGACCCTCGTACTCGAGGAGCGACCCTACGTAGCCGATGACGACCTTGCCTTCGAGCCCGAGACGGCGGGCCAGTGCCTCGTCGCGCGGCACCGGGAGGAACCGCTCGGTGTCCACCCCGTTCGGCACCACGTCGATCTTCTCCGCCGGGATCCCGCGCCGCACCATCTCGTCCTTGAGCGCGTTGGTGATGGCCATGACGCGGGTGGCGCCGGCGGCCGCGTCGAGCTCGAGGCGGGAGGTCAGCTTGAACTTGTCCCCTTCGCTCCAGAAGGGGTCGCGGGAGACCCGCGTGATCTCCCACAGCCCGCGCACCTCGTAGATGCTGGGGATGCCGAGCCGCCGGCCGGTGACCACCGCAGCCAAGCCGTTGCGGTAGTTGGTGGCCGCGTGCAGGACGGCGGGCCGTCGGTCGTCGGCCAGCCGCTCCAGGGCGGAGCTGTAGCGCTCGATGTAGGCGCTGACGGGGTGCTTGGGCTCACGGTCAGGCGTCGTGGTCAGCCTGCGGTAGGTGACGCCGTCGACCTGGTCGACCGCGGGGATCTCCGACTCCGGCTTGCGACCCGCCATGTCGAAGGGGTAGCCGAGCCGGGTCACCCCCTCGACGTCCCAGCCAGCACGCCGGAGTGCCGACAGGACACCGTGGGTGCGGGCGGCGTACCCGGCCGAGTGGTACGGCAGTGAGGCGTGCACGTTGTAGAAGATGCGCTCCGGTCGCTTGGTGTAGGGCGCCGGCCGGCGACCGGTCGGAAACTGGAACCCCTTCTCGAGGATGCGCTGGCCCTCCTCGTCGCTGACCTCCGTCTCGAGCAGCTTCCGCTTGGCCCAGGCGTCATCGGGACGCGCGCGACGGTAGTGGCGCAGCAGGGTCTGCGCGCGACCGTTCTGCCCCTTCCGGAGCGCCTTGCGCAGTGCCAGCCGGACCGAGAAGACGGGGATCAGGTCGTTGGGCACTCCCTCGAGGGCTATCCCGGCCTTGTTGATGCCTCCGCGCGCCAGCAGGACGAAGACCTGCGCCATGGTGAACGTGCCGGTCTCGGCGTCTGTCGCGAGGCGTGGCCACTCCTCCTGCGGTGCGCCGTTCAGACGCAGGGCGAGCTTGACCACCGGGTCCTGACTGCTCGCCAGCGCAGCGAGGCCCTTCTGATGGTCCGACTGGATGAACAGCGACAACGCGTCACGGTGGATCTCCGTACGCCCCGGGACAGCCGCCGCCAAGCGGTCCAACGCCTGCTTCATGTCCACCCGGCCGGACTTCGCGCCCTTCCGGTCGGCCATGTTCTGCAGGAGCTCGAGGGATTCGGTGCGGGTGGGATCCAGCTCGACCGCGTTCTTGAAGGCCTCCAGGGCGACGTCCGGGCGCCGGGTCTGCAGCATCCGCGAGCCGTAGACGTGCCACGTCGTCGCATCGTGCCCGTGCTGCAGCAGCGCCCGGCGAAGCACCTCCAACGACGCCTCCCGCTTGCCCGCCTTCCACAGCCGGGTGGCCTCCCGGCGCGCCTGCTTGTTCGGGTCCTTGACCAGCTGGGTGACCGCGGCCCGGTTCCGGGAGGCGGACCGGAGCGCCCGGGAGGCGATCCGCCGCAGGCGTCTCGTCACCGTGGGACCGCCGGGCGCGGCAGTGGGACGGGGGGACTTCTCGGTCACGTCTGGGGCCTCCGGGCAGATGTCTCGTCGCTGGCGAGCAGCGCGCTCACGCTATCCAGCCCGGCGCGGCCGTGCCAGCGACCACGCCAGCCAGCGGGCTCAAGGACGGTGACGCCAGGCGCCCCGGGTGTCGATCCGCCGCTGCGGGAGCTGGAGGTCAGGACGAAGGAAGTCGTCGTGGTCGACCAGCAGGACGGCGAGGTCCGCCTGGGCCAGCGCGTCGTCCAGCGCGGCCAGCCGCACGTTCGCGCGCTGCGCGAGCTCCGGCGGCAGCGCCTCGACGTGCGGCTCCACCACGAGCAGCGTCGCGTCCGCGTGCTCATCGGCCAGCTGGCCCACGATCCGGCGGGCCGGGGACTCGCGGAGGTCGTCGATGTTGGCCTTGAACGCCAGTCCGAGCAGGGCGATGGTCGGCGCCTCCACGTCGGCGACGGCCTCCCGCACCTTGCCGATCACCCACTCCGGCTTGCCGTCGTTGACCTCGCGCGCCGTCCGGATGACTCGGGCGTCCTCGGGTGCGGCGTCGACGATGAACCACGGGTCGACGGCGATGCAGTGGCCGCCGACACCGGGGCCGGGCTGCAGGATGTTCACCCTCGGGTGGTGGTTGGCGAGCTCGATGAGTTCCCAGACGTCGATGCCCAGACGGTCGCTGATCAGCGACAGCTCGTTCGCGAAGGCGATGTTGACGTCGCGGAACGAGTTCTCGACCAGCTTGGCCATCTCGGCCGTGGTCGAGTCGGTGAGCAGGATCTCACCCTGGCAGAAGATCTGGTAGAGGTCCCGGGCGCGCTCCGCCGCCTCGGGCGTGAGGCCGCCCACGATGCGGTCGTTGGTGACCAGTTCGATCATCACCCGTCCCGGCAGCACGCGCTCGGGGCAGTGGGCGATGTGGAGCAGCGGGCGTCCGTCGCTGCCGTCGAGGCTGAGATCGGGCCGGGCCGCGAGGATCCACTCAGCCATCGCCTTGGTGGCGCCGGGCGGGGAGGTCGACTCGAGGATGACGAGCTCACCACCGCTCAGCACCGGGGCGACGGCCTCCGCCGCGGCCCGGACGTAGCTGAGGTCGGGAGCGTTGCCCTCGAGGAACGGTGTCGGCACCGCGATGATGTAGGCGTCGGCCGGGGGTGGGGTGTCGGTCGCGACCAGGTAGCCCTGCTTCACCGCACCGGCGACGTAGGTGGCCAGGTCGGGCTCTACGAACGGGACGTCTCCCCGGTTGACCGCGTTCACAGTGGTGGCGTTGACGTCCACGCCGGTCACGTTGACGTGGTCCGAGGCCAGGATGGCTGCGGTCGGCAGACCGATGTAGCCCAGACCGACGACGGCGACGTGCTTGAACTGCAACGTGCGCTCCTCCTCAAATGGCGTGCGGTGGCGCTCTGCACCGTGCTGCACGGCTGCTCTGGCCCGCGGGTGTTGGAGTGCGGGGTGCCACCCCCTCGGCAACGCGCACAGATCGCACGGCACCTTAGCAGCAGCTCACCTCGGGCGGAGGGCTACTGCGCAACTAGCGCTTTGGGGGTCTGCGGCGCGGACGGGCTCCAGGCCGCCGGCCCCACCCGTCCCTCTGATCGCGGTCGCGCGCCGGTAGGCCGCCGCCGCCTACACTGCTGCCCGCACCGCCCCCCGGAGAGGATGCACCTTGCACGACGACGAACGGCGCGACGAGGTCGAGCTCGAGCGCCTGCTCCTGGCCGAGTTCGTGCGCGATCCCCAGGCTCTGCGGCGGAAGTACCAGGGTCTGCTGGAGCGTGACAAGCAGCACCGCGCCCGGCTCGAGGCGCTGGAGGAGCAGCTGGCGGCGGCCGAGGACCGCGCGCGGAAGCTGAAGAAGAAGCGGGCTTCGCTGGAGCAGGAGAACAGCCAGGCTGCTGCCCAGCTCGAGGTGTTCAGGTCCGAGTTCGGCTGGCTGGAGACGCAGCTGGACGCGCTGCGGAGCTCCCGGGCCGTCCGGCTGGCCCGCGCGCTGCGCCGGCTCAGGCGATCACTGCGGAGGTTGCGGAAGCGGCTAACCGGTCGCTCCTCGGCCGGTAGCCGGCCCGGGACGAGGAAGGCGTCGGGGGCGTCGACCGGACGCCGGTCCGGCAGCGGCCGCCGTGCGGAGGGCGCACCCGAGGTCCGGGACGCCTCACCGCGCCGTGCGAGCGAGAAGTCGCTGGAGGAGCTGTTCGCCCTGTTCCACGCCGGGCCGAGCCCCGCCCGTCTCGGTGACGTGCTGAACCGGGCCTGGTACCAGCACGGGATGCTCGCTGAGCCCGCCGAACTGGTCGAGCAGCACCCGGAGCTGGTGGCCGAGCTCGCCCCGCGGGCGGGCGCCCTGGCTCGGCGGGTCCTCGGGGCGCGGCGTCTGGCCGGGTCGACCTTCCCGCTGCCCGCCCGGGGTGGCGGGCCCGCCTACGTGCCCGAGGTGGGGCGGGTCATGTACTGCGCACACTCGACGCCGGTGTTCGAGTCCAACGGCTACGCCATGCGGACCCGTGGGATCGCGTCGGGGCTCGCGGCCGCCGGCACAGACGTCGTCGTGGTCGGCCGTTCCGGCTACCCCTGGGACGCGAAGTCCCAGGTGGAGAAGCCGGCGCTGCGCCGCCACGTGGAGAACCTCGACGGCGTCGACTACGTGCACCTGCCCGGCCACTCGCTGGCGACCACGCCACTCGACCACTACATCCAGGAGTGCGCCGACGCCTTCGTCCGCGAGGCCCGGCTGCAACGACCTAGCATCATCCACGCCGCCTCGAACTACCAGCTCGGGCTGGCCGCGCTGACGGCAGCCCGCCGGCTCGGGCTCCCTTTCGTCTACGAGGTCCGCGGGCTGTGGGAGTACACCGAAGCGGTCGGGAAGCCCGACTGGAAGGACACCGAGCGGTTCGCGCTCCACGTGGAGCTCGAGACGCTGGTGGCGCGAGAGGCCGATCGCGTCCTCGCCATCACCGCGCAGACCCGGGACGAGCTGATCCGCCGTGGCGTGGCTGCGGAGAAGATCCACCTCGCGGAGAACTGCGTCGACCCGCGGGCTTTCCTCCCGCTCCCGCAGGATGGAGCCTTCGCCACCTCCCACGACATCGACCTCGGTGTCCCGGTCATCGGCTACGCCGGCAGCATGGTGCCCTACGAGGGTCTGCACCTGCTGCTCCAGGCAGCCGCCTCGCTCCGCGGGCGCGGCGCCCGGTTCCAGGTCGTCCTGGCGGGCTCCGGCTCCGCGGAGGAGGAGCTGCGAGAGCTCGCGGAGGAGCTGGATCTCGGGGAGACCGTCACCTTCCTCGGTCGACTCCCCGCCGAGGAGATGCCGCGGCTGATGAGCGTGCTGGACGTCGTGGTGTGCCCGCGTCTGTCCGTCGCGGTGACCGAGCTCGTCGCCCCGCTGAAGCCGCTGGAGGCGATGAGTGCGGGCAAGGCCGTCGTGCTGTCGGACCTGGCGCCCCACCGTGACATCGCCGGCGGCGCCGGGGACCGCGCCGTCCTGTTCGAGGCCGGGAACGCCGACGCGCTGGCCGACGTCCTGGCCGACCTCGTCGATCAGCCCGAGACCCGCGCCGACCTGGGGCGGACGGCCCGGTTGTGGTGCGTCGACGAGCGCAGCTGGTCCGACCTCGCCACGACCTTGCAGCACCACCACCAGCAGGTGCTCGCGGCACCGACGACCTCCGACCTCCCGTCGGTGGGCTCGTTGCGGGTCGGGCTGGTGGCCGACGAGTTCACCACGGCGACGCTGAGGGGCACGGTCGACGTCGTGCCACTCGACCGGGGAGCCTGGCGCGAGCAGCTTGCCGGCCTCGATCTGGTGTTCATCGAGTCGGCGTGGAACGGCAACGGCGGGCAGTGGCACCGCGGGGTGGGCTACTACTCGCCCGAGGAGCACCGCGATCTGGCCGAGCTGCTGGAGCAGGCCCGCCGCGACGAGATCCCGTCGATCTTCTGGAACAAGGAGGACCCGGTCCACTTCAACCGGTTCGTGCGCACCGCTGCGATGTGCGACCACGTGTTCACCACCGATGCCGACCGGGTCGTGCCCTACCTGGAGGCGAGCCAGGCTGTCGGTGTCGTCCGCACGGCGTCCTCGCTACCCTTCTACGCCCAACCGGCCATCCACAACCCGCTGCCGTCCTCCCGGCCCTTCGAGACGACCGTCGCCTACGCCGGGACGTACTACGGCGACCGCTACCCGGAGCGCTCGAAGCAGCTGGTGAAGCTGCTCGAGGCGGCCGAGCCCATTGGGCTGGCCATCTACGACCGGCAGGCGGCGATCCCCGACTCGCCGTACCACTTCCCGGCCGACCTGCGGCCGGCGGTGCGGGGCGCGCTGCCCTACGACGAGGTCCTCGACTCCTACAAATCCCACCTCGCCAACCTCAACGTCAACTCGGTCACGGGCTCTCCGTCGATGTTCTCCCGGCGCGTCGTGGAGGTCGCGGCCAGTGGTGGCGTCGTCCTGTCCGGCCCGGGTCGCGGCATCACGGAGACCTTCGGGACCGCGATCGCCAGCGGCGATGACTCCGCCTTCGCCCGCGCCCACCTCCGCCACTGGGCAGAGTCCCCGATCGCGCGGCAGCGCGAGGCATGGCTGCAGATGCGGGCCGTGCTGAGGGCACACACCGTGGAGACGGCGATGATCATCCTCGCCCGCACGGCGGGCATCGCTGTCGAGGGCCGGAGCCTGCCCGCCTACGGGGTGCTGCTGCCCGAGGCCCGCAGCGACCTCGTCGCGTCACTGACCGCCCAGTCGGTTCCTCCTGCGGAGGTCTGGGCCGGCACATTGTCGGAGCAAGACGCCGCCCGCCTGACTGCCCGCGGGGTTCGCGTGCACGTTGCAGCCACCCTCTCCGACGCCGACCCGGGCACGGCCTTCCTGGCGGAGGTCCGGGAACCCGTCGACCGGACCTACTTCGAGGACCTGCTCCTCGCCACCGAGTTCGGCGACTGGGACCGCATCGTCGACCTCCCCGACCACGACGTCACGCACGGCGAGCCGCTCGCCGAGCCTGTCGCCGAACCGCCCTCGGGCCGGGGTCTGGTCGCCCGGAGCCTGCTGGGCGGGACCAGCGACCTGGCCGCCGCGCTCCACGCGCCCGCCGAGCGCGGCTTGCTGCTGCGGCGACCGGGCGCCGCTCACCCGGCGCCCACCGCTTCCGCCGACCAGACGTCGGAACCCTCCCACGCCTCCGCGCGGTCGGCCCTGAAGGTCGTCGTCGCCGGCCACGACCTCAAGTTCGCCGCGGCTCTGCTGGGACGGCTCGAGGAGGACGGGGCGGAGCTGCGGATCGACCAGTGGCAGTCCCACACCGTTCACGACCCCGAGCAGTCCGAGGCACTCCTCAGCGGCGCCGACGTCGTCTTCTGCGAGTGGGGTCTGGGCAACGCGGTCTGGTACTCCCAGCACGTCGGCAGCGACCAGCGGCTGGTGGTGCGGGTGCACTCCCAGGAGCTGCGGACACCTCACCTCAGGGCTATCGACCACGACAGGGTCGACGCCTACATCTTCGTCGGCGAGCTGGTGCTCGAGGCGGCGGTCCGCAGCCACGGCCTGCCGCGCGAGAAGTGCCACGTCGTGCCGAACGCCGTCGACTGCGCCGCGCTCGCGCTCGAGAAGCACCCGGACGCGACCCACACGATCGGGCTGGTGGGCATCGTCCCGGCCTCGAAGCGTCTCGACCTCGCCCTCGACGTCCTCGAGGGGCTGCTTGCCGACGGCTCCGACTACCGGCTCCGGCTCAAGGGCAAGCGTCCGGAGGACTACCCCTGGATGCGCAACCGCCCGCAGGAGATGGCGTACTACGACCGCCAGCTCGAGCGGATCGAGCGTATCAACGCCGCGCACCCTTCGGCCGTCCTGCTCGACGGGCACGGACCGGACATGGCGAACTGGTACCGCCACATCGGCGTCGCGCTCTCGGTCAGCGACTTCGAGTCCTTCCACCTGACGATCGCCGACGGCGCCGCCTCGGGCGCGATGCCGGCGCTGCTGGCCTGGCCCGGCTCGGACCTGATCTACCCCCGCCAGTGGATCTCCCCGACGGTGCCGGCGCTCGTCGAGCGGATCCGCAGCGCGCCGCGGGATCCGCGGGCGTGGCAGGCGGTGGCCCAGGAGCGGTTCGCGGCGGACCGGGTGCTCGACGACCTGGCGGCGCGGGTGACGGGCGGACAGCACCAGAGGTGAGCACCACGAACCTGCGGGTCTTCGTGTACGGCGGCTGCGTCTCCCGCGACACCTTCACCCACCTGGACGGCGAGAACGAGCTGCTGGGCTACGTAGCCCGGCAGTCGTTGATGAGCATCGACCGGCCCGCCGAGGGCGTCCGGGAGAAGCTGCACATGCCGACGTCCGCCTTCCAGCAGCGGATGATCGAGGGCGACATCGCCGGAAACGCCCTCGAGCGCATCGAAGCCGTGGGCGACGCGATCGACGTGCTCGTCTTCGACGTCCTCGCCGAGCGGGTGGGTGTCCTGGAAGCTGGTCATGGCGTCGTCACCAAGCTTCCGGAACTCATGCAGGCAGGGGGTGCTGAGGCCACTCGCGGCGCTCGGTTCGTCAGGTTCGGGTCCGACGAGCACCATGCGCAGTGGTCGGTGGCGGCGAGGCGGTTCAGGGACCGCCTCCACGCCCGCGGCCTGCTGGAGAAGTCGCTGCTGCTCAAGACGCCGTGGGCGACCGAGCTCGCCGAGGGTGGCGAGGTGCCGGTCCCCTCCTGGATGACGCACCCTCACGAGGCGAACAGGGCCTACGCGCGCTACTTCGACCGCCTTCGAGAGCTCGGCTTCTCGGTCCTCGACCTGCCGGACCACCTGACGAGGTCGACTGCCAGTCACCGGTGGGGGCCGAGCCCTTTCCACTACTTCGACGACGCCTACCGCTACTTCGCCGCACAAGTCGCCGCCTTCGGGCGCCGTGCGCCGCAGCTTCGAACCGCGGCGGCTCCAGATCCCTCCGGTCCGAGCACTGGCGCCGGTGTAGCGACATCCTCGGCCGCTGAGACACTGACCCTGGTGGTCACAGCGACGGTGTCAACATCGGCGGTGACGGCCTCAGTCTCGGTCGGGGATTTCACACACTTCGCAGCGCGCCTGTTCCGGAGCGGCAGCCAGGTCGGCGAGGCGCCATACACACGATCACGAACGATCACCTTCGACGCGCTACCACCGGGCCGCTACCGCGTTCGGGTCTTCGGGCGCAAAGACGGCGGGCCGCCCACCGCCACGACGACAGCGTGGGTCACCGTCGACTGACTACGCACCGACGAAATCTGATGGTTCGCTGAGAAACTCGCTAGTGCGGCAGACGCTTGCTTAGGGTGCCTGGCAGATTGATCAACGCAGCGACACGCCGAAGCAAGGCAGGGGGAGGGAGCGTCGTGCCGGACCGACCACTGCTGCTGGAACGCGTGACCGACCTCGAGCCGCCGTTCCGGGCCCTGGTGGTCACGGTCGTCCACGACCCCCGCGATGCCCGCATCTGGTTCCGTCAGATCCGCGCGCTGCTGCAGGCCGGCTGGCAGGTCACCTACGCGGCCCCGTTCACCGAGAAGGCCCAGGTGTCGACCGCCGGGCTCTCCCCCGCCGAGCGCGACCGGCTGCGGCTGGTCGACCTCCCGCGCGCCTACCAGCGCGTCCGGATCCGTGCCGACCTGCGCGCGCGTGCGGTGATGCGCCGCCACGCCCCCGGCCACGACGTCGTCCTGGTGCACGACCCCGAGCTGCTGCTCGCCACCGCCGGCATGGACGTCCCGGGTCTGGTGTGGGACGTCCACGAGGACCCGGCGGGCGCGTTCGCGACCAAGGACTGGATCCCGCGGCAGCTCCGCGGGATGGTCTCCCGCGAGTGGCGGCGGATGGAGTCCGTGGTCGAGGACCGGCACCCGCTGATCCTGGCCGAGTGGGCCTACCGCGACCGGTTCGAGCACCCGCACCCGGTGGTGCCGAACGCGGTCAACGTGCCCGACACCCGGGAACCGAACGGCACCGACCGGGTGGTCTGCCTCGGTTCGGTCACCCGGGCCCGTGGCGGGCACATGCTGGCCGAGATCGGGCAGCGGCTGCACGACGAGACCGAGGGCGCCACCACCCTGGAGGTGATCGGGCCCTGCCACGACCACGGCATCCGCTCCGACCTCGAGCGGGCCCAGGAGGCCGGCCACCTCGTCTGGCGCGGGTTCATGCCGAGCAACGAGGCGCTCGCCCGCCTGCGGGGTGCGCTGGCCGGTCTGGTGCTGCTGCACGACTCCCCCAACTACCGGGTGAGCATGCCGACCAAGCTGATGGAGTACTGCGCCCACGGCGTCCCGGTGATCACCACACCGCTGGCGCTGGCGGCCAAGCAGGTCCGCACCCACCGCACCGGTGTGGTGGTGCCCTACGACGACGCCGAGACCACCGTGGACGCCATCGTCGGTCTGGCCGAGGCACCGGAGGTGGTCGACGAGATGGCCGCCAACGGCTACGAGCTCGCCCGCCGCGAGTACGACTGGCAGCGCTGGGCGCCGACCTTCGTCGAGCTGATGGAGGAGCACGCCCGGGCCCGTCGGGGCCAGGACGTCCGCGCCCTCGCGAGCGCCGCCGCGTCCTGAACTGCGCCGCCGCCCGGGGCAGCTTGAAAGGCGACGCCCCACCCGGAGCAGCCAGGTGGGGCGTCGGCGCCGACAACACGACGACGGCGTCGGCGGGGCTGGAGCTCCGAGGGTACAACTGCGGTACCCGATCTCGACACCCTGGTCCGACCCTCCCCGCTGGCGCGCCTGGCTAGCCTCGACCGCGTCACCCCGACGCGCCAGGAGGCATCATCAGCACCACCGTGCCCGCCCGTCCCGCTGCCCGTCCCCGCCGCTCCCGGGGTGGTCGGGTGCTGCTCGTCCTGGTGCTGCTGCTCGGCGTCGTCGGGGTCGTCTTCGCCGGACTGGTCGGTCTGCCGCGGATCGACCGGCCGTCCCCGGTCGACGCCGTCCTGGTGCTCGGACCGTCCGACGACCGGCTGGAGGACGCCGAGGAGCTGATGGCCGAGCAGGACGGCGCCGCCCTGGTGGTCAGCCTGCCCGAACCCTTCGACGAGTCGCCGGCAACCGTGGACTTCTGCGAGGCCGACCACGACCACCCGGTGCACTGCATCCACCCCGAGCCCTCCACCACCCAGGGCGAGGCGCAGGCGTTCGCCGCGCTGGCCGCCGAGGAGGGCTGGGAGTCGGTCGGAGTCCTCACCCACCGCTCCCACCTCACCCGCGCCGGCATCCTCGTCGGTCGCTGCTTCGACGGCGAGATCCAGCAGTGGCGCACCACCGAGGACTACGGCACCCGGATGTGGATCTACCGGCTGGTCTACGAGGCCGGGGCCTGGGTGAAGATGGGCCTCACCCCGGGGTGTGAGGACGAGCTCGGGTGGTGGCCCGACTACGTGCCGGGGCCGTGACTCCGCGAGGACGTCAGACTGCGGTGTAGCCGCCGTCGACCAGGTGGTAGCTGCCAGTGATGAAGCTGGCCTCGTCGGAGAGCAGGAAGCGCACCAGCGGCGCGACCTCGTCGGCCTCCCCCAGCCGGCCCAGCGGGTGCTTGCCCCGCAGCGCCTCCAGAGCGCCCTCGGGCAGGTTCTCCAGCAGCGGCGTGCGGATGTAGCCCGGGCCCACGGCGTTCACCCGGACGCCCTGCTGGCCGTACTCGGCGGCGGCGTTCTTGGTCAGCCCCACCACGCCGTGCTTGGTGGCGGTGTAGGCGCCGTTGCCGGGTGCGGCCACCGAGCCGTGGATGGAGGCCATGTTGACGATCGAGCCGCCACCGGCCTGCAGCATCGCCGGGATCTGCGCCCGCATCCCGTACAGCACGCCGTTGAGGTTGATCTCGATGACCCTGCGCCAGTCGTCGAGGTCGACCTCGCCCGCCGGCGCCTGGCGTCCACCGATGCCGGCGTTGTTGACGGCCAGGTGCAGCGCGCCGTGCTCCTGCACCGCCTGCCGGACCACCTGCTCGGCGGCCCCGGCGTCGGTGGTGTCGTAGGTCGCCGCGGACGCCTTCCCGCCGGCGGAGCGGATCTCCTCGGCCACCCGCTCGGCCGCGTCGGTGGCGATGTCGGTGACGAGCACGGTCGCGCCGTGCCGGGCCAGGTCGAGGCTGACCGCCCGCCCGATCCCCGATCCGCCGCCGGTGACCAGGGCGACCTTCTCCTCGAGCTGTGCCATGGTGCTGCTCCCTCTTGAGACGGTGTCGCGTTCCTCCGTGCACTACCCGGAGGCCCGCGCCCCGTCACATGATCCGGGCCCCGGATCACGCCTGCTCACACGTCGAGGGCCAGCAGCGCGTTCTCCACCAGCTCGGTCATCGCCGGGTGGATCCAGTACTGCCCGCGCGCCATCTCCGCGGCCGGCAGCCCGAACGACATCGCCTGGATCAGCGGCTGGATCAGCACCGAGGCCTCCGGCCCCATGATGTGCGCGCCGAGGATCCTCCCCGTCCCCCGCTCGGCCACGATCTTGGCGAAGTGCTCGTCGTCCTCCATCGCCCAGCCGTAGGCGATCGAGCCGTAGTCCTGCTTGGCCACGGTGATGTCGTAGCCGGCCGCCCGCGCCTGGTGCTCGGTCAGCCCGACCGCGGCGACCTGCGGCTCGGAGAACACCGCGTACGGCACGAACCGGTGGTCGCTGCTGCGCGGCTGCTCCGGGTGCAGGAGGTTGTGCTTGACGACCTTCGCCTCGTGGTTGGCCACGTGCTTGAGCTGCCACGGGTTGCAGACGTCGCCGAGGGCCCAGATGTGCTCGGCGGTGGTGCGCTGGTGCGGGTCGACCACCACGTAGCCCTCCCGGTCGGTCTCGACCCCGGCGGCCGGCAGGTTGAGCGTGTCGCCGTTGGGACGCCGCCCGGTCGCGAAGAGCACCACGTCGGCCCGGTGCTCCGAGCCGTCGCTGGCCAGCACCCGCGCCGTGCCGTCGCCCTCGGTGGCAATCTCGGTGGGCACCACCCCGGTGAGCAGCCGGACCCGGCGCGCCATCGAGCGGGTGAACGCCTCGGAGATCTCGGCGTCCTGCTCGCGCAGCATCCCCTGCGAGCGCACCATGATCGTCACGTCGCTGCCGAAGGAGGCGAAGACGTGGGCGAACTCCGAGGCCACGTAGCCGCCGCCGACGATGACCACCCGGCCCGGCAGGTCGTCGGTGCGCATCACCGTGTCCGACGTGTGGGCCCAGGCCGGACGCTCGTCGCGGCGCTCGTCCCACCACTGCGGGTCGACGCCGGCCACCGGCGGCACGACCGCCCGGCTGCCGGCGGCGATGACGAACCGGTCCGCGCTGAACTCCTCCCCGCCCGCGGCGAAGGTGTGCGGCCCGGTGAAGTGGCCCTTGGCCCGGTACAGGGTGACGTTGGGCGCCTGCGCCCGCCAGTCCTCCCCGCCCTCGGAGATGGCGTCGATGCGGGTGAAGATGCGGTCGCGGATGCCCGGCCAGTCGACCTTGTCACGGGTCAGCTGGACGCCGAGGCGCGCCGAGCGCTCCGGCGCGGAGGCCAGGTCGGCGGGGTGGACGAACATCTTGGTCGGGATGCAGCCGACGTTGAGGCAGGTGCCGCCGAAGATCCCCTTCTCCACCAGCGCGACCGACTGGTCGTCCAGCTGCTCGTCGATGAGGGAGTTGCCCGAACCGGACCCGATGATGCACAGATCGAAGTGACGCACGCCGACATGCTGCCACCCCGGACCCAGTCCCCGCTGCCGTCGTCGCCGGGGCCACCGGTCAGCCGAGCGCGGTGATCTCCAGCTCGGCCGCGGCCGCCCGCGCCACCTCGGGGTCGAGGACGCCCGGACCGGGCACCTGGGCGTTGGCGGTGGCCGTCCCCGCCGCCAGCCGGACCGCGTCACCCAGGCCCAGCCCGGCCTCCAGACCGGCCAGCAGCCCACCGAGGTAGCTGTCGCCGCTGCCCACCGAGTGCTGCCCGCGCCGGGTGCTCGCGGCCACCAGCCAGCGGCCCGTCCCGTCGTGCAGCATCGAGCCGCGGGCACCGTCGGTGACCACCACCGGCGCCCCGGCCCGGGCCGCCACCGCGGTGGTGAGCTCGCCCAGGTCGGCGGTGGCGGCGTCCACCCCGAGCAGCTCGGCCGCCTCCACCCGGTTGATCTTGACCAGGTCGACCCCGCCCTCCAGCAGCAGCGGCAGCACCGGGCCGTAGCAGTCGACCGCCAGCCGCACCCCGCGCTCGCGGTGGCGGGTGAGCACCGCGACCACCTCGGCCGGGTCGGCGCCCGCCGGCAGCCCACCGTTGAGCACCAGCCAGCCCGGTTCCACCACGTCGTCGAGCACCTGGCCGACCTCCGCCAGCACCCCGGCGCCCAGCGGCGTCCCGCGCTGGTAGATCTCGGTCATCTCCTCACCGGCGACCGAGACGCAGATCCGGGTCTCGTCGGTGTTGCGCACGACCGTGGCGGGCAACCCCTCCTCCGCCAGCAGCGCGGCGAGCAGGACGCCGACCGGCCCGCCCAGCACCGGCACCGCGTGCACCGGCGCGCCCATCCGGGAGGCGGCGCGGACCATGTTGAGACCCTTGCCGCCCGCGCACCGGGTGACCGCGTTCGGCCGGTGGATCTGGCCGACCACGAGGTGGTCGACGTCGTAGCTGATGTCGAGGGCCGGTGCCAGCACCACCGCGGTGATCACGCGAGCAGTCCTGTCGCCTCGACTGCGCGGCCGGCGCCCAGCGCCTGGCGGTCTCCGGTCAGCGGGATGGCGGGCATGCCCGGAACCTACCGCCCCTGCGACGGACGGCCGTGCCGTCTCTGCTCGGCAGACGGACGTCCTCGCTCGCCGGCTGTGGGCGTCCCGGTGTTCCGCGGGCCGGTCGAGCGACGATCCCGCCACACCCGGCCGCCGTCCGAGCTGGGGCGGACGACGTCCTCAGAACCGGGTCAGATGCCCGCGTAGGAGTGCAGGCCGGAGACCAGCAGGTTGATCCCGATGAAGTTGAACCAGTACGCGGCCACGCCCACCAGCGCGATCACCGCGGCCCCGGTGCCCCGCCAGCCGGCGGTCGCCCGGGCGTGCAGGTAGACCGCGTAGAGCACCCAGGTGACCAGGCTCATCGTCTCCTTGGGGTCCCAGCCCCAGAACCGGCCCCAGGCGAACTGGGCCCAGATCGCCCCGGCGGCGATGGTGAAGGTCCACAGCGGGAAGGCGAAGGCGTGCGCCCGGTAGGCCAGCAGGTCGATCGCCTTGGCCGAGGGCAGCCTGGCCAGGTAGCCGCGGACGTCGCCGCGCCGCTCGGCCCGGGCCTTGACGAGGTAGAGGACCGAGGCCAGGGCGCCGACGTTGAACGCCGCACCGGAGATGGCGGCGGCGACGATGTGGAAGAGGAACCAGGTCGAGTGCAGCGAGGGCACCAGCGGGGCGACGTCGACGTAGAAGACGGTCACCGCCAGCCCCAGGCCGACGGTGGCGAGCATGGTGGCGAGCAGCCCCAGCCAGCGCTGGCCGGCCCGCAGCACCAGCACCAGGTGCACCGCCACCACGAACAGCAGCGAGGTGCTGACGAACTCGTACATGTTGCCCCAGGGGAACCGGTCGGCGGCCAGCCCGCGGGTCACCACCGCCAGGGCGTGCACCGCGAAGGCGACCACCGTGAGCGCGACACCGCTGCGACCGAGCTTCTCCACCCGCAGCCAGGCGCGCTCGACCCGCGGGTCCGGCGCTTCCGGCTGCTCGACCGTCCCGGGTCCGCCGGCACCGACCAGCTCCTGGGCCGGGGACGTCCGCCGCTCGCGCTGGTCCAGGCCCCGCGCGGCCGACCACTCACCGGCGTGCGCGATCGCGGCGAACAGGTAGACCACGGCCGCCATCACCATGGCGGTGTTCGACACCTCTGCGAAGTCCATCAGTCCCGCTCTCCTCCGTCGTCGCGGCCCCCATCATGCCCCTCGGCCCGTCGCGGGGACGACCCGTCGTCGTTCGCCCCGCGACCGGCGTCCTGGGCCGGCGCGGAGGCCTCGTCCTCGCGCGTCCCGAGCGTCTGGGCGAGCTCGTCGACCTGCTCGTCCAGACCGGTGCGGGCGTCGGCGCGGTCCAGGCCGCCCACCTCGACCAGGGTGCCCCCGTCCTCGCGGCGGGCCCGCACCCAGATCCGGCGCGGCCGCACGAACAGCGACAGGCACAGCCCGGTCACCGCGGCGACCACCGCGCCGAGGGTGAGCCCCAGCCCGGGCGTCCGGCTGATCTGCAGCTTCACCCAGCGCTCCCAGCCGTCCATGGTGATGCTGCCGCGGCCGTCGGGCAGCTCGACCGTCTGCCCCGGCTCCAGCCGGATCCGGAACGGGTCGCCGTCGGCGCTGGTGATCTGGGTCAGCCCGGTGACGTCGAGGGAGTACACGTTCTCGGGGACGCCGTTCTCCTCCCGCGGCGGGCCGTACCAGGCGTTGAGGAACAGCTGCGGCTCGAAGGCGTCGGGGAACACCGAGCGCGGGCCCAGCTCGTCCACCACCGCGGTCGGCAGGAAGAAGCCCTGGAAGGCCAGCTGCTCCGGACGGGAGTCCCAGGCCTTGATCGCCCCGGCGGAGGTGAAGTTGCCGTCCTGGGGCAGGAACGGCACCACCCCGGAGAAGGAGACGTTGCCGTCGCCGTCGGTGACCGTCACCCGCGGCGCGTAGCCGTGCTGGATGAGGTGCACGTCGGTGCCCCCCACCGCCAGCGGCTTGTTGACCTCCAGCCGGTACGGGTACGGCGCGGCGCCCGGCTCCTCGGTGACGGTGAGATCGGCCTCGAACACGCGGGCCGCGCCCTGCTGCACCGGACCGGTCTCGAACTCTGCGGTGAACCGGTCGACGGTGAGCGCGAACGGCGCCAGCGACTCCGGGTCGAAACGGCCGCCGGAGGTGATGTCGTCGTAGGAGGTGATGGTGTTGGCGAAGCCCTGCCCCACCGGCACCACCACGTTGGCCCGGTAGCCGGCCAGCGCGCCCCAGGCCAGCCCGACCAGCAGCACCACCAGGCTGAGGTGGAAGACGAGGTTCCCGGCCTCGCGCAGGTACCCCCGCTCGGCGGCCACCGAGTCGTCGCGGACGTCCACCCGGAACCGCTGGCGGCGCAGCTCGACCCGGGCCCGCTCCAGCACGTCGGCGACGGCCTCGTCGGCGGTGGCGGTGGCGGAGGCGGGCAGCCGGCCGAGGTTGCGCGGGGTGCGCGGCGGGCGGGCCCGCAGCGCCCGCAGGTAGACGCGGGTGCGCGGGACGATGCAGCCGATCAGAGAGAGGAACAGCAGCAGGTAGATCGCGGCGAACCAGGGCGCGCTGTAGACGTCGAAGAAGCCGATCGAGTCGTAGAAGCGGCCCAGCGTCGGGTTCTGCTCGATCCAGGAGCTGACCTCGAACGGCTGGGTGGGCCGCTGCGGCAGCAGCGCGCCGGGCACGGCCGCGATCGCGAGCAGCAGCAGCAGCGCCAGCGCGGTGCGCATGGAGGTGAGGTTGGTCCACAGCCAGCGCAGCCACTCCAGCGGGCGCAGCGCCCGCGCGCCGGTGGGCGCCGGGTCGCCCTGCTGGGGGGCGCTGACGCCGCCGACGACGTCCGGCTCGACGGCGTCGGTGGTGTCGGTGCTGTCCACGGGTGCGGCGGTGTCGCGGCTCACAGCGGCGCCCCGATGCTGGCCGCCCACTGCCGGATGCCGGCCATCAGGGCGTCCCACAAACCGGTCACCAGCAGCAGCCCGGTGACCACCATCAGCACGCCGCCGACGCCCATCACCACCCGCTGGTGCCGCTTGAGGAAGGTGACCGCCCGGTTCATCCGGGTCCAGGCCAGCCCGGCCAGCACGAAGGGGACGCCCAGCCCGAGGGAGTAGACGAGCGCCAAGAGCGCACCGCGGGTGGCCGTCGCCTCGTTGTAGGCCAGCGTCAGCACCGCCCCCAGGGTCGGCCCGAGGCAGGGCGTCCAGCCGAAGCCGAAGACCACCCCCAGCAGCGGCGCGAACGCCACCCCGGCGCGGGGCACCCGGTTGAGCCGCAGGCTGCCGCGTCCCAGCGGGACGACGCCGAGGAAGACCAGCCCGAGCAGGATCGACAGCACCCCGGCCACCGGCGTCAGCCAGGGACGGGCCCCCGCCAGCGCCTGCCCGGCCGCGCCGAAGACCACCCCGGTCAGCACGAAGACGACCGAGAAGCCCAGCACGAACAGCGACGCCCCGAGCAGCATCCGGCCCTTGGGCCCGCGGCCCTCGAGCACCTCGGCTGCACCCAGGCCGGTGGCGTAGGAGAGGTAGCCCGGCAGCAGGGGCACCACGCACGGGCTGAAGAAGGAGACCACACCGACCAGCAGGGCCACCGGGACGGCGAGCAGCATCGAGCCGGAGACGGCCTCGCTGGCCCAGGCGGCGACGTCCATCGGCACCATCAGCGGCCCTCGGCCACGTCGGTGACCAGGTCGACCAGGGTGGTCTCGGTGACCGGGCCGAGCACGCGGGCGGCGACCCGGCCCTCGGCGTCGATGACGAGGGTGCTGGGGATGGCCGCGGGCGGCAGCGTGTCGGCGAAGGCCAGCTGGATCTGCCCCGTCGGGTCGTCGAGGTTGGGGTAGGTGACCTCCATGACACGCAGGAAGGCCTCCTCCGCGGCCGGGTTCTCCTCCTTGACGTTGATGCCGACGAACTGGGCGACGTCGGAGGTCCGCTCCGCGGCGCGCACCAGGTCGGGTGCCTCGGCCCGGCAGGGGGCGCACCAGGACGCCCACACGTTGAGCACGACCACCCGGCCGCGGTAGCTGGCCAGGTCGAGCTGCTCCCCGCCGCCGACCGTGGCGCCGGAGACCGCCGGCGCGGGCTCGCGCTCGTCGGGGGCCACCGCCGTGATCTGGCCGTCGCCGGAGACGAAGCCGTCCTCACCGCCGTCGGCGTTCGCGCCGGGGGTGGTGCAGGCGCCCAGCGCACCGGCCAGCAGCACCGCCAGCGCGGCCGCCGACCTCCGGCGGGCCGGACGGCGTCCGGGCACGGTGGGCTGGCCGCTCCGCCGGTGCCGGCCGGGCGCAGGGGTGGCCGCACCGGTCGGAGGGGTGCGGCGTGCCTGTCGGCTCACGCGTTCCTCCTTCGTCCGGACGGCAGCGAGACTGCCACCTCCCACAAACTACTACTGTGCGTAGTGGATTGCGATCCGCTCAGGCGCCGGCGACGAAGCGGCGGGAGCGGACCTTGGCCGGCAGCAGGTCCTTGGCCGGCTCGGCGTAGTCGACGCGGGTGGTGCGGCCGTCCACCACGGTGAAGGTGGTGACGCTGGCCAGCGTGCACTCCCGGCGGCGCGGGTCGTGCACCAGGGGACGTCCGACCGCGTCGCAGCGGGCCATCCAGATCGGCAGCTGGTGGGAGACCACGACGGCCTGCCCGCCGTCGGCGGCGACGGCGGCGTCCACGATCGCCGTGCGCATCCGCGCCACCACGGCCTTGTACGCCTCGCCCCAGGACGGCCGCAGCGGGTTGCGCAGCAGCCACCACACCCTCGGGTCGCGCAGCGCGGACTGCTTGGCCGACAGGATGCGTCCCTGCAGCAGGTTGGTCGACTCGAGCACCCGCTCGTCCAGCTGCACCTCCAGGTGGGGGTGGCGGGCGGCGATCGGGGCCATCGTCTCCTGGGCCCGCTCCAGCGGCGAGGAGCGCAGGTGGGTCAGCTCGACGTCGGCGAAGTGCTCGCCCAGCCGCTCGGCCATCCGCTGCCCCACCTCGGAGAGGTGGAAGTCCGGCAGGCGCCCGTAGAGCACCCCGGTGGGGTTGAACACCTCGCCGTGGCGGACCAGGTGGACGAGCGCGCGGCCACGGTGCGGACGGTCCTGGCGGGGCTCGGCGCTGAAGGGCCGGGCGTCGCTCGGCGGGGGCGTCGGGGAGTCGGTCACTGCGCTCTCACTTGATCGGTCGGCCGGCCGGCCGGGTGTGCGTGGTGGTCGGGGGGCGGTAAGGCGATCCTAGCGGCCGGCGCCGGAGCGTCCGCCCGGCAAACCCGCCTGCCGCACTCCCGGCTCCCTGCTCCCCGGTTCGAGGGCCGCGCACACCGGAGCGTCCGCCATCACCTCGAACCGCGGCACGGGGTGGGGGTCAGTGGGACTCGGCGGTGGCGGCCGCGGCGGCGGCGCGGGCGGCGGCGGGCAGCGCCTCGACCACGGTGCTCAGGGCCTGCTCGTCGTGGGCGGTGGACAGGAACCAGGCCTCGTAGGCGCTCGGCGGCAGGTAGACGCCGGCATCCAGCATGGCGTGGAAGAAGGCGGCGTGGGCGACGGTGTCCTGGCGCTGGGCGGTTGCGTAGTCGGGCACCGCGGTGACGTCGGCCGGGGTGAAGAAGACGCTGAACATCGAGCCGGCGCTCTGGGTGACGTGCGGCAGCCCGGCGGCGGCGAACGCGTCCGCGACGGCGCTCCGCAGGGTGTCAGCCGACCGGCCCAGCCGGGTGTAGACGTCCTCGTCGAGCAGACGCAGCGTGGTGGCGCCGGCGGCGGAGGCCACCGGGTTCCCCGACAGCGTGCCGGCCTGGTACACCGAGCCGACCGGGGAGAGCAGCTGCATCAGCTCGGCCCGCCCGCCGAAGGCCGCGGCCGGGAACCCCCCACCCATCACCTTGCCGAAGGTCATCAGGTCGGGCTGCACGCCGTCGACGCCGTACTGCCCCGAGCGCGACACCCGGAACCCGGTCATCACCTCATCGGAGACGAACAGCGCACCGTGCTCGCGGCAGACCCGCGCCAGGAAGGCGTTGAAGTGCTCGCCGTCCTCGACCCCGGGCTCGACCACACCCATGTTGCCGGGGGCGGCCTCGGTGACCAGGCAGGCGATCTGGTCGCCGAGCTCGGCGAAGGCCTGCCGGACGGCCTCGCGGTCGTTGTAGGGCAGCACGATCGTCTGCGCGGTGGTGGCTCCGGGGACGCCCGGGCTGGAGGGGGTGGCCAGCGCGGCGTCGTCCGCGGCCCGGCGGGCACCCTCCGCGCCCAGCCCGGACAAGGTGGCGACCCCGGATCCGGCCGAGGCCAGCAGGGCGTCCACGTGGCCGTGGTAGCAGCCGGCGAACTTCACCACGAGGTCGCGGCCGGTGGCGGCGCGGGCCAGCCGGAGCACGCTCATGGTCGCCTCGGTGCCGCTGCTGACCAGCCGCACCTGCTCGACCGGGGTCCGCTCGACGATCAGCTCGGCCAGCTCGATCTCGGCCCGGGTCGGCGCCCCGTAGGAGGTGCCGCGTCCGGCGGCGGCGGTGACGGCGCCGAGCACCTCGGGGTGGGCGTGGCCGAGGATCATCGGGCCCCAGGAGCAGACCAGGTCGACCAGCCGGTCGCCGTCGGCGTCGACCAGGTACGGCCCCTCGGCCGAGGCGATGAACCGCGGCGTCCCGCCCACGGCGCGGAAGGCGCGCACCGGGGAGTTCACGCCTCCGGGGATGACCTGCTGGGCGCGCTCGAACAGCTCGCGGGACGTCTGGTCGGTCACTCGGGTTCCTCCTGTGGTGCGCCGTCTTCGCCCTTCGACAGGCTCAGGGCGTTGTGGCTGGGGCAGCGGGATCGGCGTGGGCGTCAGCGGCGTCCGAGCTTCTGGGCGTACTCCAGCGCCCAGTAGCTGAGGATGACGTCGGCGCCGGCGCGGCGGATGGAGAGCAGGGTCTCGGCGATGGCGCGGTCGCGGTCGATCCAGCCGCGCTCGGCGGCGGCCTCGACCATGGCGTACTCCCCCGACACGTTGTAGGCGGCCACCGGCACGTCGACCGTCCGGGCGGTCTCGTTGATGATGTCGAGGTACCCCAAGGCGGGCTTCACCATCACCAGGTCCGCGCCCTGCTCGACGTCCAGACGCACCTCGCGCAGGGCCTCGCGGGCGTTGGCCGGGTCCTGCTGGTAGGTCTTGCGGTCTCCGGTGAGGGAGGACGCGACGGCTTCGCGGAACGGTCCGTAGAAGGCGGAGGCGTACTTCGCGGCGTAGGCCATGACCACCGTGTCGACATGACCGGCGAGGTCGAGGGCGGTGCGCAGCGCCGACACCTGGCCGTCCATCATCCCGCTGGGGGCGACCACGTGGGCCCCGCACCCGGCGTGCATCACCGCCATCCGCGCGTACACGTCGACGGTCGCGTCGTTGTCGACCGTGCCGTCGGCGCCGAGCAGGCCGCAGTGGCCGTGGTCGGTGAACTCGTCCAGGCAGACGTCGCTCATCACCAGCAGGTCGTCGCCCACCTCCGCGCGGACCGCCCGCAGCGCCACGTTGAGGATGCCGTCCTCGGCCAGCGCCCCGGACCCCTCGGCGTCCTGGTGCTCGGGGACGCCGAAGATCATCACCCCGGCGAGCCCTGCCTCGGCGGCCTCGGCCGCGGTGCGGCGCAGGGTGTCGAGGGTGTGCTGGACGACCCCGGGCATCGAGGAGATCGGCCGCGGCTCGCTGGCCCCCTCGGCGACGAAGACCGGCAGCACCAGCTGGCGCGGCGCCACCTCGTGCTCGGCCACCATCGCCCGCATCACGGGCGACTGCCGCAACCTGCGCGGACGCACCACCGGTCCCTGCTCGCTCACGTCCCCAACCTATGCCGGGCAGCCAGGGCGGTCCCAATCCGGGCGACCCCTGGTGGGTACCCCGAGGAGGACGCCGGGAGGTGTCGCCTCCCGACGACAACACCGACGCACCTGGACGGATGTCCGGCGGGAGCAGCCTCCGTAGCGTCTCGGCCATGACCACACGACCGGCCTCCCCGTCCGCCTCCGCGGCGCCGTCCGCGCCGTCGACCGCCTCCGCGGCGACCGCGCCCGACCCGCACCGCCTGGGGCTGCCCGTCGTCGCCATCGCCGGCCTGGCCCTGCTGGGCGCGCCACGCGTCGTCCTGCACGACCTCGGCGTGCTCTCCGAGGGCACGGCGCTGAACGCGGTGTTCGTCCTCGCACCGCCCCTGGTGTGGGTGCTGGTGGTGCTGCTCGCCCGGGTGACCATCCCGTTCCGGGCCCTGCTCGCGGTCGGTGCCGGCTACGGCGTCCTGCTCGCCGTGATCCACCAGCTGCTGTGGACCCACGCCTTCGGCGGCGCACCGCCCCAGCTCGGCGGCACCCTCGCCGACCTGGACCCGACCGCGCAGGAGGCCCTCCTGCGGGGCAACGCCGTCGTCTCCAGCCTGGTCACCGGTCTGGTGGTCGGTGCGCTCACCGGCCTGGTCGCCCTGGCCCTGACCGTCCTCCTCCGCCGCGCCCGCCGCTGACCCGCCCCGTCCACCCCCACCTCAGCCCGCGAGTGTGGCGAAAGCGTCGTCTGGCGGCGACGCTTTCCACCGCTTCTCCCACACTCGCGCCCGGGGACGTCCCGGCATCCGGCTGGCACGGGACGTCCAGACGTCCGGCCGGCATCCGGCGCCGTCCCGGCGGCGAGTGTGGCGGAACCGTCGTCAGGCTGGGGTGCGGACCGACGGATCGGGCACCGTCGCGGTCCTCGCGGGCGTCGTGAAGAGCGGACCCGGGCCCAGTAGGCACCGCTGTGCACAGACGGCGGCCGGCTGATCGCGGCTGTGGATGGGGCGTCGGACGGAGGGCGCGCGGCCGACGGTGACGTCATGAGACGTCCAGCACCCCTGCCTCCGGCGTTCTGCGACGGCGCGTTCCGGACCGCGACGGCGCTGGCGCACGGCATCGGTCCCGAACGGCTCCGCAGGCAGGACCTCGCGCACCCGTTCCAGGGGATCAACGCCCCGGCCACGCTCGAGCTCGACGGCTGCACGCTGATCAGGTTGCGCGCGCTGACGCTCACCGACGAGCACCGGTTCACCCACACGAGCGCCGCGCAGCTGCACGGGCTCTGGCTGCCGACACGACTCCGCGACGACCCGACGGTCCACGTCACGTGCGAGGACCAACGGCACCGGAGGGGCGGACGGGGCGTGCGGAGCCACGTCGCTCTCCCGGAGACGGACGTCGTGGTGCGCGTCCGAGGACTGCCGACGCAGAGCCCGGCCGACGTGTGGGCGACGATGGCGACGGCCCTCGACCGCACCGAGCTGATCACCCTGGGCGACCACCTGGTCCGTCGCAGGGATCCGTGGTGCACCCTGGCCGACCTGGACGCCGCCCGTCGTCGCCGACGCGGACGGCGCGGAGCGCGTGCGATGACCGATGCGCTGGACCAGGTCCGCCCGGGACCGACTCGGTGATGGAGACCGAGCTCCGCCTGCAGCTCCTCGCCTGGGGGTTCCCGGAGCCACGCGTGAACATCTGGGTGCACGACGACCGTGGGCGCTTCCTCGCCCGCTGCGACCTGGTGTGGGAGGAGTTCGGGGTCGTGGCCGAGTACGAGGGCGACCACCACCGCACCGACCCGGTCCAGTGGGACGAGGACATCAGCCGTGCGGACCGGCTCTCAGACGAGCACTGGTCGGTCGTCCGCGTGACCGTGCGCCAGCTGCGGACGCAGCCGGCCGCCCTCCGCGCCCGCTTCGTCCGCGCCCTCACCCGGGGCGGCTGGCGCCCCTGACCCGCGACGCCGCGTCCCCGCGTCGCCTCGATCCCGGGCGAGACGCCCCAGGCTCGGCAACCCGGCGCGCCCGGAGCCGCCCGCCGCTGTGGACGATCCGTCGGTCCGGCGGAGCGCATACCGACGGAGCCGCCACACTCGCGGGCCCTGGGAGGGCAGGATCGACGGAACGGCCACACTCGCGGGCCCGGGAGGGGCCGGAGGAGCCAGGGCGGAGGGCACCAGCCCGGGTCAGCGGCGACGGCCGGGGCGCTGGCTGGGCTTGGTGACGGGCTCGCCCTTGGCGACCAGCTCGTCGCGCCGGACGGCGGCGAAGCCGGCCAGGGCGTCGGCGAGGGCGACCACGGAGGGCTTGGAGGCCATCACGTCCACCCGCAGACCGTGCTCCTCGCAGGTCCTCGCGGTGGCCGGGCCGATCACGGCGATGATCGTGCTCGGGTGCGGCTTGCCGGCGATCCCGACGAGGTTGCGCACGGTCGAGGAGGAGGTGAACACGGCGGCGTCGAACTGCCCGCCCTTGATCGCCTCGCGCACCGGCGCCGGCGGCGGGGCGGCCCGCACGGTGCGGTAGGCGGTGACGTCCTCGACCTCCCAGCCCAGCTCGGCCAGCCCGGCCGACAGCGTCTCGGTCGCGATGTCGGCGCGTGGCAGGAAGACCCGGTTGATCGGGTCGAGCACCTCGTCGTAGGGCGGGAACTCCGCCACCAGACCCTTGGAGGACTGGTCCAGGCTCGGCACCAGGTCGGGCTCGATCCCCCACGCCTGCAGGGCCGCGGCGGTGACCTGGCCCACGGCGGCCACCTTGAGGCCGGAGAACGCGCGGGCGTCCAGGCCGTACTGCTCGAACTTCTCCCGCACGGCCTTGACCGCGTTCACCGAGGTGAAGGCCACCCACTCGAAGCGGCCCTCGACCAGACCGCGGACGGCCCGGTCCATCTGCTGGGGGCTGCGCGGCGGCTCGACCGAGATGGTCGGCACCTCCTCGCTGTGCGCGCCGTAGGAGCGCAGCCGCGCCGTCATCGGGCCGGCCTGGTCCTTGGTGCGCGGCACCAGCACCCGCCAGCCGAACAGCGGCTTGGTCTCGTACCAGGACAGGTCCTCGCGGTGCTCCACCACCGGGCCGACCATCACGTGCACCGGGTCGTCCTCGTCCACCTCGAGCTCGGCGACGCGGCGGGCCAGCTCGGCGAGGGTGGTGACGATGCTGCTCTGCTCGGTGCTGCCGCCGCCGAGGGTGACGAGCACCGGGTCCTCGCCGGGACGTCCGCAGCCGATCGCGGCGGTCGCCACCTCGGGCACCGTCCCGGCCCGGGTGCTCACCACCAGCGTGCCGGTGCTGGCCCACTGCGAGGAGCTGGTCTTGGTGATCCGGCCCTCCATCGCCGAGACGAAGTGGGTGCCGGCGGCGTTGTTCAGGGCCACCCCGGCGTACTCGGGGACGGCGGTCAGCGCGGAGACGCCGGGGACGACCTCGAAGTCGATCCCGCCCTTGACGCAGGCGGCGGCCTCGTCGGCCACCCCGCCGTCGAGGAAGGGGTCACCCAGCACCAGACGCACCACCCGGCCGCCCTCGGCGGCGGCCTTGAGCACCTGGCGGGCGCGGGCGGAGGGGGCGAGTGCCTTGCCGTTCTCGCGGGTGCCGACGGTCTGCACCTCGACGCCCTCGGCGGTGCTGACCGCGGGGTGCTCGAAGATGTCGAGCATCCGCTCGTCGTCGACGAGCACCGCGTCGGCCTCGGCGATGGCGGCCACCGCGCCCAGGGTCAGCAGGTCGGGATCACCCGGGCCGGTGCCGACGAAGATGACCCGGCCGCGAGGGTCGGCGACCGGAGGCGTAGCGTGCCGCGAGGAGGGATTGTCGGCCGGGACGGCCTGGGACGCGGGCGGATCGGCTTGCGCGGTGCTCATGGACTCGCTCTCCTCCCACCCCGGCCAGTCTGGGGTGCGTCATCCGTCAGGTCACAGACGCTGACCCGGCTCCAGCCGGGACAGTACCTGCTGCGCGAGCTGGATACCCAGTTGGCGGGCCCCGGACACCGGACCGGCGATCTGGACTCGGAGGAGGGGCTCAGCCGTGGGGGTGGCCGTGCTCCCTACGGTTCTCCCAATTACCGCGTCCAGAGTCAAATCCTGCGGTGCGCCGCCGTCTGCGGGTCGAGACAGCGTGGCCAGCGCGCCCACGGGGGCGAGGCAGCCGGCCTCCAGCCGGGTGAGGAAGCTGCGCTCGGCGACCACCCGGGCGTGGGTGCCCGGGTCGTCCAGCCGGTCCACCTCCGCCAGCCGCGGGTGCGCCCCCGCCACGGCCACCTCGACCGCCAGCGCCGCCTGGCCGGGGGCCGGCAGCAGCACCGCGACGTCGACCAGCTCCGCCGGCAGCGTCCCGTCGCCCGCCACCACCCGGCACGACCCGTCGGCGTCCTCGTCGGTCAGCCGGCCGAGCCGTCGCAGCCCGGCGGCCGCCAGCACGCAGGCCTCCAGACGTCCTGCGGCGACGTGGGCGATCCGGGTGTCGACGTTGCCGCGCACCGGCACCACCTCCAGGTGCCGCCCGTGCGCGCGGGCCCAGTCCTGCAGCTGGACCGCCCGCCGCGGCGACCCGGTGCCGATCCGTGCCCGGTCGGGCAGCTCGGCCAGCCGTCCGCCGACCAGCACGTCGCGGACGTCCTCGCGCGGGGGCACGGCCGCCACCCGCAGCCCCGGGTCGGGGGCGGTGGGCAGGTCCTTCAGCGAGTGCACCGCGAGGTCGGCCCGACCCTCCAGCAGCGCCGTCCGCACCGCGGCGACGAAGACGCCGGTGCCACCGATCTGGGTGAGCGCGCGCTGGTCGACGTCGCCGGAGGTCACCACGCCCACGAACCGGGAGTCGAGCCCGTGCTCGGCCAGCCGGGCCGCCACCCAGTCGGCCTGGACCCGGGCCAGCGGCGAGGTGCGGGCCCCGATCCGCAGCGCGGTCACGCCCGCTCCGCCGCCCGACCCGCGTCCGGCCACCCGGCCGGGTCGACCTCGCCGGCCGGCGTCTCGGTGCGCGACAGCGAGGAGACCGCGGCCACCTGGTCGGGGTCGAGGGCGAACAGCTCGCGCAGCGCACCGGCGTAGTCGGGGCTGCCGCCGGCGGCGGCGTGGCTCTGCAGGCGGACCGTCGGCTGGTGCAGGATCTTGTCGACCACCCGCCGCACCGTGCGCTCCACCTCGTGCAGCTGGGCGGCGTCCAGACCGGGTGCCTTGCCGACCAGGCGGGACATCTCGGCCGAGACCACCTCGGCGGCCATGGTGCGCAGCGCGACCACGGTCGGCGCCACCTTGGCGGCCCGACGGGCGCCGAGGAAGTCCGACACCTCACCGCTGACCAGCTCGCGCGCGACGGCCACCTCGGCGGCCCCGGTGGTGCCGGCCAGCTCGCGCTGCAGCCGCTCCAGGTTGACCAGCGCCACCTGCTCCCCGACGCGGGCGTCCACGTCGGCGGGCAGGGCCAGGTCGACGACGCCGCGCAGCGGGGTGCCCTGCACCAGCTCCGGCCCGACCACCGTGCCGGGCGCCCCGACGCAGGTGATCAGCACCTGCGCGCCGGCGAGTGCGGCCGCCAGCTCGCCGAGCGGGCGGGCAGAGCCGTCGACCTGCTCGGCCAGCCGCTGCGCCTTGGCCAGGGTGCGGTTGACGACGACCACGTCGGCGCCGGCGTCGGCGGCGGTGTGCGCGGCCAGGCTGGCGATCGAGCCCGCCCCGAGCACGACCACGGTGCGCCCGTCCAGCTCGACCCCGAGCCGGGCCAGCGACTCCACCGCGGCACCGACCAGCGAGCGGCCGGCGGCCCCGATCGAGGTCTCGGTCTGGGCCCGCTTGCCCACCCGCAGCGCCTGCTGGAAGAGGCTGTTGAGGGCGGAGCCGACGGTGCCGGCCTGCTGGCTGGTGCTGAGCGCGTGCCGCACCTGCCCGAGGATCTGGCTCTCGCCCACCACCATCGACTCGAGACCCGCGGCGACCGCGAACAGGTGACCCACCGCGGCCTCGTCGTAGTAGACCGCGCAGATCCGCTGCAGCTCCAGCGGGCTCAGCCCGGACGCCTGCGACAGCGCCTCGACGACGACCTCCAGCCCGGCGTGGAACTTCTCCACGTGGGCGTACACCTCGGTGCGGTTGCAGGTGGAGAGCACGACGGCCTCGTCCACCACCTCGGTGTCGGTCAGGCCGTGGGCGAGCTTGGTCACCCCGGCGGTGTCGAGCGCGAGCGCGTTCAGCGACTCCACGCTGGCGCCGCGGTGCGACGCGCTGACCACGAGGATGCTCATGACGGGACCCCTTCCCTGGCTGGTGGGGACGTCATCGGCCCGTGGACGTCGGACCCGTCGCCGTCGGCGCCTGGCCGAAGATCGAGCGGGTCGGTGCGTGGGTGCTGCTGGTGGTAGGCGAGGATCTGCAGCTCCTGGCCCAGGTCGACCGCGCGCAGCGCCACCCCGTCGGGCACCGAGAGCACGGTCGGGGCGAAGCTGAGGATGCTGCGGACGCCGGCCTCGACCAGCCGGTCGCAGACCCCCTGCGCCGGCTCGGCCGGAGTGGTGATCACCCCGATCACCGGGTGGATGCCGGCCACGATGTCGGCCAGCTCGTCGTCGCCGCGGATGGTCAGCGTCTGCGGGTCCGGCCCGTCCAGGGTGACCTGCTGGCCGATCAGCGCCGGCGAGGCGTCGACCAGGGCGGCGACGTGGAAACCACGGGTGGCGTAGCCGGAGTAGCGGGCCAGCGCCGAGCCCAGGTTGCCCATCCCGACGATGACCACCGACCACCACTCGGTGGACCCGATCTGGGCGCCGATCTTGTCGGTGAGGGTGGCCACGTCGTAGCCCACGCCCCGCACGCCGTAGGAGCCGAGGTGGCTGAGGTCCTTGCGGAGCTGGGCCGGGCTCACGCCCGAGGCGTCGGCCAGCTCGCCGCTGCTGACGGTGGCCAGCCCGGCGTCGGACAGCGCGGTGAGGGCGCGCAGGTACAGCGGCAGCCGGGCGATGGTGGCGTCCGGGATGGTGCGCGGCACCCGACCCGTGAGCACCTCGCCCACCGGGTCAGCACCGGAGCCCCGCACTCCCGTCACACGCCTCCTCGGTCCACGGCGTCTGACACGGGCCCGCAGTCGACCGGACGCCACCGTTCACCGTACTGACGCCTGGACGTCGACAAAAGTAAGGGGCCCCTGAGGCAGGTGGGTCGCTCCGCGTCCCGGACGTCCCCGCGCGACCCGCGGTGCTCAGCCCGCCAGGGCGGCCCGCAGCCGGTCGGGGTCGACCCGCCAGAAGTCGTGCTGGACGCCGTCGACGAAGGTCACCGGCACCTGGTCGGTGTAGCGCCGGCGCAGCTCGGGGTCGGCGTCGACGTCCTCGGTCGACCAGTCCGCGCCGGTCTCGGCGCAGACCGCCCGGACCACGGCCAGCGCCTCCTCGCACAGGTGGCAGCTCTCCCGCACCAGCACCGTCACCCGGCTCACTGCTCCTCCTCCAGGGCGTCCACCAGGTCACGCAGGTCCTGCTTGCGGATCTTGCCGGTGATGCTGCGCGGCATCCGCTCCAGCACGTAGATCTCGCTGGGGCACTTGTAGCGGGCGAGCCGGGCCGAGACGTGGCGCTGCAGCTCGCCGACCGACAGCCCGGAGCGGCCGGGCGCGACCGAGACGAAGGCGACCAGGCTCTCCCCGGTCTGCTCGTCGCCGTGGCCGATCACCGCGGCGGCGTGCACCGCGGGGTGCTCCATCAGCGCCTCCTCGACCTCGCTCGGGTAGACGTTGAACCCGGCCACGATGACCACCTCACGCAGCCGCCCGGCGAGGAAGAGCTGCCCGTCGGCCAGGTAGCCGAGATCGCCGGTCGACCACCACCCGTCCGGGCCGGGGGCGCCGTGGCCGTCGGGCCAGTAGCCGGAGAAGAGGTGGTCCCCGCGGACCTGCACCTCGCCGGGTCCGCCGTCGTCGACGCCGCCGATGCGCACCTCGACCCCCGGCAGCGGGACGCCCACGTGGGCGCCCGAGATCAGCTCCGGCTGCCCCAGCGTGGTGCACACCCCCGGGGCGGCCTCGGTCAGCCCGTAGGCCTGGTCGACCCGCACCCCGGTGACGCGGGCGAACTCCCGCGCGAGCGCGGTGGAGAGCGGCGCCCCGGCCGACAGCACCCGGTCGAGGCCGCGCAGGCCGACGTCCACGCCGGGCAGCTGGAGCAGCCGGAACATCACGGTGGGTGTGAGCGGGAGCTCGGTGACGCCCTCGGCGCGGATCACGTCGAGCAGGTCCGGACGCAGCCCGGGCAGCACCACGAGCCGGGCGCCGGCGGCCAGCGAGGTGCCGAGCACCGCGTTCAGCCCGAAGACGTGGAAGAACGGCAGCAGCGCCAGCACCACCGAGGACCCGTCCAGCCCGCTGGCCCGGGCGACGGAGGACACGCTGGTCGAGACCGCGCGGTGGCTGAGCATGACCACCTGCGGGTGGCGCACCGAGCCGGAGGTCTGCACCAGCACCGCCAGCGCCTCGGGGTCGACCGGGGCGGCCACCGTCTGGGGCGCGGTCGGGGTGCCGAGGACGTCGGTCAGCGAGCGGACGTCCAGGAGCCCGCCGGCCACCTCGCCGGCGCCGGCGGGGTCGTCGCTGAGCAGCAGGCTGGCCCCGGTGAGCTCGGCGGTGGCGCGCAGCTCGGCCGGGGTGGCCTGCGGGTTGACCGGGGTGGACACCGTTCCGGTGCGCAGGCACGCCAGGTGGGCGACCACCATCGCCAGGGAGTTCTCGCCGTGCAGCAGCACGCGCTGCGGCGCCCGCAGACCCCACTCGGTGAGGAGTGCGGCGGCGTCGGCCACGGCCGCCTCCAGCTGGGCCCAGGTGGTCTCGCGCCGGTCGCTCCCCGGGGCGGCGGGCTCGATCACCGCCACCGCGTCGGGACGCCGTCCGGCGTGCTCACGCACGGTGTCCGAGAGGTTCACGCGTCGAGTCTGGCACAGCGCCCGGAGCCGCCCTGGCCTCCCCTCCGGCCACCGACCGGGACCCCGCCACCACCCCTGCCGAACCTCCCGCGACTGTGGACGATCCGTCCCTCTCCGCCGGGTCATTCGCCCGTATCGGCCACACTCGCGGCGGGAGGGCGGCAGGGCGGGCGGGCGGCAGGGTCTCAGAAGAAGGGGCTGCGGCGTTCGGCGAGCATGGCGTAGAGGGTGTCCTGGATGGTCTCGCGGACCTGGTTGGTGACGTCGAAGACGGTCATCGCGTCGTCGGCGGTGCTGGCGTCCAGCTGGTCGGTGGCGATCGGCTCGCCGACCTGGATCATCCACTTGCTCGGCAGCGGCACGGCGCCGAGCAGACCCAACCACGGGAACAGCGGGGTGATCGGCAGGTAGGGCAGGCCGAGCGCGCGCGCCGCGGTGGGCGCCTGGGCGAGCACCGGGTAGATCTCCTCCGAGCCGACCACCGACACCGGGATGATCGGCACCCGGGCGGCGATGGCGGTGGAGACGAACCCGCCGCGACCGAAGCGCTGCAGCCGGTACCGCTCGGAGTACGGCTTGCCCAGCCCCTTGAACCCCTCGGGGAACACCGTCACCAGGTTCTCCGTCTGGAGCAGCCGCAGCGCGTCCTCGGGGCAGGCGTAGGTGACGCCGATCCGGCGCGCGAAGTCGTGGGAGAAGGGGGTGGCGAAGACCAGGTCGGCGCCCAGCATCCGGGGGTGCCGGCCGATCTCGTCGAAGATCACCGAGTGCAGCACCAGGCCGTCCAGCGGCAGGGTGCCGGCGTGGTTGGCCACCAGCAGCGCCGGGCCCTCGGCCGGCAGGTGCTCGACCCCGCTGATCTCGGCGCGGAACCAGGAGCGGGCCAGCGGACGCAGCGCGGGCAGCACGATCCGCTCGGTGAACTCGGGGTCGAAGCCGAACTCGTCCACCGCGTAGTCGCCGGCCAGCCGGGAGCGGGTGTAGCCGACGACGTCGTCGACGGTGCCCTGCCAGTCCACCCCGAGCTCGGCGGCGATGCCGACCGCGGTGGCCAGCGGGTCGGCCAGGGCGTCACGGACCGCCTCCGGGGACGCCTCCCGCAACTGGGTCAGCACCGCCCCGGCGGACTGCAGCAGCTCCCCGAGGACCGCGGCGACGTCCAGCGGCTCGCGGTCGAGCGGGTCCTCGTTGCGGGGGCCCCGGGTGCCGTCGTCGGGGGTGTCGGTGGCCGGCGGCCCCTCGCCGGGTTCGGGGCGCGGTCCGCTCTGGTCCTGCGGGTGCGGAGGTCGCCCGTCGACCGGCTCACGGCCTCGGGGTGGCGTCTGCTCCTCCGGGGTGGGCTCCTGGTCAGGCACGGCCGGCTCCCAGGCGGCGCTGCGCGACCGAGACGATGTGGCTGCGCACGCCGGGTGAGGTGAGGGCGATGAACTCCTCGGCGGCGCTGCGGCTGGTCCAGTGCGAGCGCACCTGCAGCGCCTCGGCGACCCGGCGCACGTCGAGCACCCGGCCGAAGGTGATGCCGTCGACGTCGTCGGGGACGGTCAGGTCGGCCCGGGCGGCGGGGCGGCGCAGCGCGGCCAGAGCCGGCCGGGGCACCGGCCAGGCGGGACGTCCGAGCCAGGTGAGCAGCTGCGACAGCATCACCACGTCCGGCGCGGCGACGTTGTACAGGCCGGGCTCGGGGTGGGTCACGGCCCGGGTGACGGCGTGCGCACCGTCGGCGGGGTGCAGGAACTGCAGCCGGGCGTCGAACCCGGCGGCCTTGGGCACCACCGGACCACTCAGCCAACGGGTCAGCTGCGATCTCACCCCCGCGCCCAGCAGCGGTCCGAGCCGCAGCACGGTGACTGCGACGTCGGGCCGGCGCTGCGGGAGTGACCGCGCGTAGGACTCGATCTCCAGGCAGTCCTGGGCGAAGGCGGTGCGGGGTCCACCGCGCAGGCCGGCGTCCTCGCGGAAGGCGGCGGGGTTGCGGGCGGAGGCGGCGTACACCTCGGCGGTGCTGCCCAGCACCACCGAACGCACCCGCGACGAGCGCTGGCAGGCGGCGAAGAGCTGCATCGAGCCGATGACGTTGGACTCCTTGTCCGCGGCGCGGCTGCGCCGGCTGCCCCCGCGGACGACGAGCGGGGCCAGGTGCACCACGGTGTCGACCTCGCGGGAGACGAGCAGCCCGGCCAGCACCGGCGAGCGGACGTCGGCGCGGACGAAGCTGACGTCCTCCAGCGGACGGCGGGGCGGGACCAGGTCGACCCCGACCACCTCCAGCCCGGGACGGGCCGCCAGCGAGCGGGCGCAGCGGGCCGCGAAGTCGTCCGAGACACCGGTGACCAGGACGACACGTGCCATGGCGGGGAGCCTAGTCGTCGCCCCGGCCGCCCCGTCGACGCAGCCGCCCTGGCCGGGGTGCCACCGCCGTCCGGGCACGGCAACGGGCCCCGTCTGCGGACAGACGGGGCCCGGACGCCGCTGCTCGGCCCGGGGGACGGTGCGCCACTCGTGACCGGGTCACGGGCGCACCACCTTCACCGGGCGGCGCGGCTCACTTGCCTGCGCGGCGGCGCTGGATGCGGGTGCGCTTGAGGAGCTTGCGGTGCTTCTTCTTGGCCATCCGCTTGCGGCGCTTCTTGATCACAGATCCCACGAACACATACCTCTTCTGATCGACCCAGCCCTTCCGGGAAACTCCGCAATCCTACCCGGAGCCCCGTCGGCGCGGGAAATCCACTCAGCCGGCCTGGTAGTGCGAGCTCTTCAGGTAGGCCCTGACCGCCTCGGCCGGCACCCGGAAGCTGCGTCCGAACCGGACCGCCTCCAGCTCACCGCCATGGATCAGCCGGTACACCGACATCCGGGACAGCCGCATCATCTCGGCCACCTCGGCCACCGTCAGGTAGGTCGGGGCGTCCACCGCCCGCTCGGAGTGCGCTCCGGCACCGGCAGGCGCGCCGTCGGCGTCAGTCATGGCTCCCCGTCCTCCGCTCGCAGAGCCGCCGCCGGCTCCTGTCTGCAGCGAACCCTAGCGCCCCCTGTGACGGATGGGGAAGGCGGGAACACCACCTCGTCAAGCCGCCACGCCGACGTCCTGCCGGACGCAGCCTCCGCCTCCCACCCACCGCGTCCGCTCCACGCGCGCCGCTCCACCCATGCGCCGCTCCACACACCTTCGGTGGCCCGCACCCACGCTGCAGCGTGTGTGCCGGTGCGCGAAGGTGGGTGCCGTCCACCGACCGCGTCCGCTTCACCCACCTTCCGCGGGCCGCACCCATGCTGCAGCGTGTGTGGCGGCACGCGGAGGTGTGTGTCGCTCGGGTGAGCAGGTGGCGCGCGAGGGGATCAGTACGGCTCGGGGTCCAGACCGAGCTCGGGGAACACCGCACGGCGGGTGGCGAGGATCGCGTGGTCCACCGCCGACTCGGGGTCGACGCCGTCGGCCAGCGGGACGAAGGAGCCGTCGGCGCCGTCGCCCATGGTCGCCGGGGCGGCGTCGCCGTAGGGTTCACGCCAGTCCTCCGGGATCGGCGTCGAGGCCGGCACCGGACGGCCGGCGACCACGCCGAGCAGATGGGTCCAGGCCCGGGCGACACCGTGCAGCGGGGAGTAGCCCCCGCCTCCGACGACCACCCAGCGACCGTCGGTGGTCTCCTCGGCGAGCTCGCGCACCCGTGCGTAGGCCGCGGCCATCCCGTCCACGCTCAGCTGCAGGTCGGTCAGCGGGTCGGTGCGGTGGGCGTCGCAGCCGTGCTGGCTGATGAGGATCTCCGGCTGGTAGGCCCGCAGCACCTCGGGCACCACCGCCTCGAAGGCCCGGCGCCACCCGGCGTCCCCGGTGCCGGCGGGCAGCGCCACGTTGACCGCCGACCCGGGCGCGACGATCGACCCGGTCTCGGTCGGCCAGCCGGTGCCGGGGAACAGCGTCGCCGGCGACTCGTGCAGGCTGATCGTCAGCACACCGGGGTCGTCGTAGAAGATCTCCTGGACGCCGTCGCCGTGGTGCGCGTCGAGGTCGAGGTAGGCGATCCGGCGCACCCCCTGCTCACGCAGCCAGCGGATGCCGACGGCGACGTCGTTGTAGACGCAGAAGCCGCTGGTGAGCGCCGGCATCGCGTGGTGCAGGCCGCCGCTGATGTTGGCCGCCACCCGGCTCTCCCCCGACCACACCGACCGGCAGGCCTGCACGGTCGCCGTGCACACCTGCGCGGCCGCCTCGTGCATGCCGGGGGTGACCGGGTTGTCGGAGGTGCCGATGCCGAACCGGGGGTCGGGCTCCTGCCGGCGCACCGCCTCGATGTAGTCGTCCTCGTGCACCAGGCGGACGAGCTCGTCGTCGGCCGGGTCGGGTTCGACCACCTCCAGCCCGTCCAGCACCCCGAGGGCCTCGGCCAGCGAGACCGCCAACCGCACCCGGCCCTGGCCCATCGGGTGGGCGGGGCCGAAGTCGTAGCCGGTCAGCGCCTCGCCGTGGACCAGTCGTCCCGTCACCGGCTCAGCCACCCGACAGCAGCCGGGACCGGTCCCGGGCCGACTCGATCGCGGCCATGAAGGCGGCCCGGACGCCGTGGTTCTCCAGCGTGCGCACCGCCGCCGCGGTGGTGCCGCCCGGGGAGGTGACCATCTCGCGCAGCTCGGTGGGGTGGCGCCCGGTCTCGCGCAGCAGGTGCGCCGAGCCGAACATCGTCTGCACCACCAGCTCGGTGGAGACGTCGCGCGGCAGCCCGAGCTGGACGCCGCCCTCGATCATCGACTCCACCACGTAGAAGAGGTAGGCAGGCCCGGAGCCGGAGATGGCGGTCACCGCGTCCTGGTACTTCTCCGGGACGGTGACCACCCGGCCGGTGGCCGAGAGCAGCGAGTGCACGTGGGCGAGCTGCTCGGAGCTGGCGTGGGCGCCGCCGGAGATGGCCGCCATCCCCTCGTCCACCTGGGCCGGCGTGTTCGGCATCACCCGGACCACCGCCACCGGGCGCCCGATCTGCTGCTCGATGCTCGCGGTGGTGACACCGGCGCAGAGCGAGACCAGCAGGGCGTCCTCGGCGACCACCGGCCCGATCTCGGCCAGCAGATCACCGAGGTCCTGCGGCTTGACGACCACCACGACGGTGCTCGCCTCCCCCACCGCGCTGGCGTTGTCGGCGGCGCTGACGCCGTAACGCTCGACCAGCTCGGTGCAGCGCTCGGGGCGGCGGTCGGTGACGACGATGTCGGCGGCGTCCCAGTCGGCCCGCAGCAGGCCGGCGAGCAGGGTCTCCCCCATCACGCCGGCGCCGAGGATGGCCAGGCGGCTCACGCGGTCCGCGCCCCGACCGGCTGCCCGGCCACCGCCTCGCGCGGGGCACCCGAGGTGAGCCGCTCGGCCACCAGCTCGGCGACCTGCACCGCGTTCAGCGCCGCCCCCTTGCGGAGGTTGTCGTTGCTGACGAACAGCACCAGGCCCTTGCCCGCCGGGGCGGACTGGTCGGCGCGGATCCGGCCGACCAGCACCGGGTCGGCGCCGGCGGCGTCCAGCGGGGTGGGGACGTCCACCAGCTGCACCCCGGGTGCGGCGGCCAGCAGCTCGGCGGCCCGCTCGGGGCTGAGGTCGTCGGCGAACTCGGCGTGCACCGACAGCGAGTGACCGGTGTAGACCGGCACCCGCACGCAGGTGCCGGCGACCAGCAGGTCGGGGATGTGCAGGATCTTGCGCGACTCGTTGCGCAGCTTCTGCTCCTCGTCGGTCTCGCCGCTGCCGTCGTCGACCAGCGAGCCGGCCAGCGGGAGCACGTTGTAGGCGATGGTCTTCGCGTACAGCTGCGCCGGCGGGAAGCTGACCGCGTCGCCGGTGAAGGCCAGCCCGGAGGCGTCCCCGACCGCGGCGACCTGGTCGGCCAGCTCGGCCACCCCGGTGCCGCCGGACCCGGAGACGGCCTGGTAGGTGGTGACGACGAGACGGCGCAGCCCGGCCGCGTCGTGCAGCGGCTTGAGCACCGGCATCGCGGCCATCGTGGTGCAGTTCGGGTTGGCGATGATGCCCTTCGGGGTGTGGGCGACCTCCTCGCCGTTGACCTCCGAGACCACCAGCGGGACCTCGGGGTCGAGCCGCCAGGCCGAGGAGTTGTCGATGACGACCGCTCCCTCGGCGGCCACCCTCGGCGCCAGCTCGCGCGAGGCGTGCTTGCCCGCGGAGAACAGGGCGATGTCGAGACCGCCGAGGTCGGCGGTCGCGGTGTCCTCCACCACGACCTCGCCACCGGCCCAGGGCAGCGTGGTGCCGGCCGAGCGGGCCGAGGCGAAGAACCGGATGTCCGAGATGTCGAAGCCGCGCTCGGCCAGCAGCGTGCGCATCACGCCGCCGACCTGACCGGTCGCTCCGAAGACTCCTACGCGCATGGGGCCAGCCTAGGCGTCCACCGCAGCCGGTGCCGACCCGTCCGGCGGCTGGGCCGCCCGGCCAGGGGCGACGTCCCGGTGGCCGTCAGCGTGCGAGTAGCGCTGCAGCGTGATGCCACTGCGGAAGGCGCGGACGTCCTGCAGGCAGCCGGGGCATCTGGTGGCCGTCGGGGAAGGAGCCGACGACCGCCGCCCTGGACCACCGGGCCGCCGGACTCATCGGACCAGCACGTCCCCACCCCCGCTGCGCCCGGACGTGGTCGCGTGGGACACCGGGCGCCGGGAGGTCGGACGTGCCTACAGTGACCGACGTGCCTGGTCCCGCCGGCGCCCCCCACGGGGCGTCGGTTGGGGGCAAGAGGGAATCCGGTGCGAATCCGGAGCTGCCCCGCAGCGGTCAGTGGGAACGACCGCCGTCATCCGCACTGGGACGTCCGTCCTGGGAAGCGACGGCCAGTAGGAGGAGCCCCGTGCTCCGCGCCCACGAGCCCGAAGACCTGCCAGCACCTGCCCGGCGACCGCCGGGCAGCAGGCCAGACCTCGCGGGAGGGTCGGCGCCGGCCCGCCCGGACGGGGTGGGCGGCTCCGCCGTGCCCGCGGGTCGTGAGGTGACTCGCGAAGGAGAGCACCGATGACGAACGACCACACCCCGCACGAGGCGCCGGCCGTCCGGCCCACCGTGCACGGCTACCCCCGGCAGGGGCCCGGGCGCCGGCTGAAGAAGGCGGTGGAGGGCCACTGGCGCGGCGAGGTGGACGCCGACGCGCTGCTCGGCGTCGCCGCGGAGCTGCGCCGGGAGCGGCTGCAGACGATGGCGGAGGCTGGGATCACCGAGGTCCCGGTCGGCGACTTCTCGCTCTACGACCACGTCCTCGACACCACGCTGCTGCTCGGCGCGGTCCCGGCCCGGTTCCCCGACCTGCCCGGCACCGGTGCGCCCGCCGACCGGCTGGCCACGTTGTTCGCGCTGGCCCGCGGCACCGACCTGCAGCCGCCGCTGGAGATGACCAAGTGGTTCGACACCAACTACCACTACCTCGTCCCCGAGCTGGACGCCGCGACGACCTTCACCCTGGACGCCGGGCCGCTGCTGGAGCAGGTGGCCGAGGCCCGCGCGCTCGGGCTGGTGCCGCGTCCGGTCGTGGTCGGTCCGCTCACCTACCTGCTGCTGGCCAAGCCGGCCGATCCCTCCGCCGGCTTCGACCCGCTCAGCCTGCTCGACCCGCTGGTCGAGGTCTACGCCGAGCTGCTCGCGGCGCTGGCCGGGGCCGGGGCGGGCTGGGTGCAGCTGGACGAGCCGGTGCTGGTGCAGGACCAGCCGGCGGAGGTGCTCGAGCGGCTGGAGACCGCCTACTCCCGCCTAGCGGCGACCGCGGACCGTCCCCGGCTGCTGGTGGCCACCTACTTCGGTGAGCTCGGGGCCGCCGCGCCGGTGCTGGCCCGGCTGCCGGTCGAGGGCCTGGCCGTCGACCTCAGCAGCACCGCCGGCGCCCGCACCGCGGAGGCCGACCTGGCCGCGCTGACCGACGCAGCCGGGCTGGCCGGGAAGCGGCTGCTGGCCGGGGTGGTGGACGGCCGCAGCGTCTGGCGCACCGACCTGGAGGCCGCGCTGGCCACCGTGGAGCGCCTGCGCCCGCTGGTCGGGCAGCTCGACGTGTCCTCCTCCTGCTCGCTGCTGCACCTGCCGCTGGACCTCGCCGCGGAGACCGCGATCGACCCGGAGGTGGCGAGCTGGCTGGCCTTCGCCCGGCAGAAGCTGGACGAGGTGGTCACCGTCGCCACCGGCGCCTCGCAGGGCCGGCAGGCGGTGGCGGCCGAGCTCGCGGCGGCGGCCGCGGCCCGGGCGTCCCGGCAGGCCTCGCCGCTGGTGCGCCGGCCCGACGTCCGCGACCGGGTGGCTGCGGTGACCGAGGTCGACACCCGCCGCGACAGCCCCTCCGACCTCCGGCTGGCCGCCCAGCAGGAGCACCTCGGGCTCCCGCTGCTGCCGACGACGACGATCGGCTCCTTCCCCCAGACCACCGAGCTGCGCACCGCCCGCGCGGCGCTGCGCCGGGGCGAGCTCGACCAGGCCGGCTACGACGCCGCGATGCGCACCGAGATCGACCGCGTGCTCGCGCTGCAGACCGACCTCGGGCTGGATGTGCTGGTGCACGGCGAACCCGAGCGCAACGACATGGTCCAGTACTTCGCCGAGCTGCTCGACGGGTTCCTCACCACCGAGCAGGGGTGGGTGCAGTCCTACGGCAGCCGCTACGTCCGGCCGCCGATCGTGGTGGGCGACGTGGCCCGTCCGGCGCCGATGACGGTGGGCTGGAGCCGCTACGCCCGCGAGGCCGCCGGTGGACGTCCGGTCAAGGGGATGCTCACCGGGCCGGTGACCATGCTGGCCTGGTCGTTCGGGCGCGACGACCTCGGTGCCGACGAGACCGCGACCCAGATCGCGCTCGCCCTGCGGGACGAGGTGACCGACCTCGAGCAGGCCGGGATCGACATCATCCAGGTCGACGAGCCGGCGCTGCGCGAGACGCTCCCGCTGCGGGCCGCCGACCGTCCGGCCTACCTGGAGTGGGCGGTGCGGGCCTTCCAGCTGACCACCGCCGGGGTGGCCGACCGCACCCAGGTGCACACCCACATGTGCTACGCCGAGTTCGGCGAGATCCTCGGCGCGATCACCGCGATGGACGCCGACGTGATCAGCCTGGAGGCGGCCCGTTCGCGGATGGAGATCGTGGGCGACCTCGCCGCGGCGCACTACCCCAACGCGGTCGGCCCCGGGGTGTGGGACATCCACTCCCCGCGGGTGCCGTCGGTGGAGGAGGTGGTGGAGTCGCTCACCCTCGCACTCGACGGCGGCATCCCCGCCGCACGGCTCTGGGTCAACCCCGACTGCGGGTTGAAGACCCGCCGCTACGCCGAGGTGGAGCCGTCCCTGCGCCACCTCGTCCAGGCCGCCCACGCCGTCCGAGCCCGCCTCACCGCCTGACCCCGCGCCGTCGCCGCCGCCCCGCCCCCCGGCCCCCGCCCCCGCCCCCGGCGAGTGTGGTCGTCCCGTCGCTTCCGTCGACCGCAGAACGACGATCCGGCCACACTCGCGGCCGGAAAGCCGGGCCGGGGCGGCCGGCCCGAAGACCGCCGCCCGGGGCTGCGGCCCGTCCGGCAACCCGCTCCGCCGCGCGAGTGTGGCCAAGCCGTCGCTCTCCACTACCGAGGAACGACGGAACGGCCACACTCGCGGCCAGGTGGAGGGCGGACGGACGGACGGGCGGCCAGAGGGCCGCCGGCGGGGCGGGCGGGGGTCAGAGCCAGTCGACGTGGGGGGCGACCAGGGTGTAGCCGACGAAGGCGGCCACGTCGAGCAGGGTGTGGGCCACCACCAGCGGCCAGACCCGTCGCCAGCGCAGGAACACCAGGCCGAGGACGAGCCCCATCAAGACGTTGCCGGCGAACCCGCCGAAGCCCTGGTAGAGGTGGTAGCTGCCCCGGACCAGCGCGGAGGTGAGGAGCACCGCGACCCACGACCAGCCCTTCTCCCGGAGCCGGCCGAAGAGGTAGCCGACCACCACGACCTCCTCGAGCAGGCCGTTGGCGAAGGCGGCCAGCACCAGCACCGGCACCGTCCACCAGGCGGCGGTGAGGTTGGCCGGCGCGACGGTGGTGTTGACCCCGAGCTCGCGGGCGAGCAGGTAGAAGCCCAGCCCGGGGATGCCGATGCCGGCCGCGAGCCCGAGCCCGACCAGCGCGTCCCGCAGCGGGTGGCGGCGGTCCAGCCCCATCCCCGACCAGCCCCAGCGGCCCGGGCGGGCCCACAGGAGGTAGAGCGCCAGGGCGACCGGCACCGCGAGGAAGACGTTGTTGGCCAGCTGGTAGGCCAGGTCGAGCCAGGGCCGGTCGGGGACGGCGGAGGTGTTCATCGACGTCGTCTGCTGGTTGAGCGGTTCGGGACGGGTCAGCTTCTCGGTCAGGCTGAGCACCGAGTACACCGCGGACTGCCCCAGTGACAGCGCGAGCACGACCAGCACCTCCAGCCCCCAGCGCGGTCGGGTGGAGGGCACGGGCGTCTCGAGCACGCCGTCGTTCTACCACCCGGGCTCCACCGCGCCGGCATGCGAAGGGCAGCCTCTCCGTAGAAGTGTTCGGCGAGGCTCAGCACGCTGGCAGGCCGCGCACGGCCCCCACTAGCGTCCTCGCCATGACCACCTCACGCTTCGTCGAGCAGCTCAACGAGCAGATCGGCTACGAGTTCAGCGCCTCCCAGCAGTACGTCGCCTGCGCCGTCCACTACGCCGCCCAGACGATGCCCCAGCTGGCGGGCTTCTTCTACCGCCAGGCGATGGAGGAGCGCGAGCACGCCATGATGATGGTGCAGTTCCTGCTCGACACCGGTGCCCCGGTCAGCATCCCCGGGGTGGCGACCCCGCGGACGACCTTCGCCGACGTCACCGAGCCGGTCGCGCTGGCGCTGGAGCAGGAGAAGCGGGTCACCGAGCAGATCCACGCCCTCACCCGCACCGCGCGGGAGGAGCAGGACCTCGCCGCCGAGCAGTTCATGCAGTGGTTCATCAAGGAGCAGGTCGAGGAGGTCTCCACCATGGGCGCGCTGCTGGCGGTGACCACCCGCGCCACCGACGTGGACACGGTCGAGGAGTGGGTGGCGCGCGAGCACTCCGGGGAGCACCACGACCCCACCGCTCCCCCGGTCGCCGGCGAGTGAGCGCCGAGCCCGGGGCGACGTCCGGCGGTCGGGCGCCGCGGTACCCGGTCGTGCTGTTCGACTTCGACGGCACCCTCGGCGACACCATCGAGCTGATCGTCGCCTCCACCCGGCACGCGCTGTCCACCGTGGTGGGCATCGAGGTCGACGACCGGGCGGCCCGCGCGTGGATCGGACGTCCGCTGCGGGAGGTGCTCGAGGAGCAGCACCCCGAGCGCGCCGAGGAGATCCTCGCCGCCTACCTGGAGTGGAACCTCGCCCACCACGACGAGCTGATCCGGGAGGTGCCGGGCGTGCCGGAGCTGCTCGACGCGCTGCACGCCGCCGGGGTGCGGACCGGGGTGGTGTCGTCCAAGCGGATCGAGACGGTCCGGCTCGGGCTGGACGTCCTCGGCCTGTCCGAGCGCCTCCCCGACGTGGTCGGCCAGGAGGACACCACCGTCCACAAGCCGGGCCCGGACCCGCTGCTGCTCGCCGCCTCCCGGATGGGCGTGGATCCCTCCGCGTGCGTCTACGTCGGGGACGCGGTGGTGGACGTCGCCGCCGCCCGGGCGGCCGGGATGGCCGCCGTGGCCGTCACCTGGGGAGCCGGGACGCCCGAGGACCTCCGCACCGCCGGCGCCACCGAGCTCGTCGGCGACGCGCCGGCCCTCGCCCGCGTGCTCGGCGTGGACCTCCCCACCTGAGCTCGGTCCGCGGCCGGTCTGGGAGCATCACGGGATGGCGGTGCTGTTCCTGGTGGTGGGGCTGCCGGGCGCGGGCAAGACCACCCGGGCCCGCGAGCTGGCGGCGACCCACCGGGCGCTGCGGTTGACCCCTGACACCTGGATGATCCCGCTCTTCGGCGGGTCCGACGCCGGCGGCAAGCGCGACGTGCTCGAGGGCCGCCTGGTCGCGACCGCCCTGGACGCCCTCCGTGTCGGCACCAGCGTCGTCCTCGACTTCGGTTTCTGGGGACGCGACGAGCGCGCCGCCCTGCACTGGCTCGCCCGCTCGCTGGGCGCCCGCTGCGAGACGGTCTACCTGCCCGTCGACCGCGAGACGCAGCGGCAGCGCATCCGCCGCCGCTGGGAGCAGACACCGCACGAGACCTACCCGATCAGCGACGACGAGCTCGACCGCTGGCGGGCCCGGTTCGAGCCGCCGGACGAGGCCGAGCTCGCCGGCGACCTGGCCGAGCAGCCTCCGCCGCCCTGGAGCTCCTGGCCCGGATGGGCCGCCGTCCGCTGGCCCACCTCCCTCGACTGAGAGCCGATCTTCCCCCGGATCGAGGTGATCCCGCCCACCAGAGGCACCGCTATCACCTCGAACCGCGAGCAGGGGAGGGCGGCTCAGCGCTTGCTGACCAGCCCGCGCAGGAAGAGCGCGAGGTTGGACGGCTTCTCCGCCATGCGGCGGACCATGTAGCCGTACCAGTCCGTCCCGTACGGCAGGTAGACCCGCACCGGGTGCCCGGCGGCGACCAGCCGGCGCTGCTCCTCGGGGCGGATCCCGTGCAGCATCTGGTACTCCCAGGAGTCCTGCGCGCGGTGGTTGCGGGTGGCGAGGTCGGCGGCGATGGCGATCAGCCGCGGGTCGTGGGTGGCGACCATCGGACGGCCCTCGCCCTCCATCAGCACCCGCAGGCAGCGCACGTAGGAGCGGTCGACGTCGTGGCCCTGGTAGGCCACCGACTCCGGCTCGGAGTAGGCGCCCTTGCACAGCCGCACCCGCGAGCCGCTGCCGGCCAGCCGCTCGCAGTCGGCCTCGCTGCGGTGCAGGTAGGACTGGATCACGCAGCCGGTGCTCGGATGGGTGCGGCGCAGCTCGGCGACGATGGCCAGGGTCGAGTCGGTGGTGGTGTGGTCCTCCATGTCGATGGTGACGTCGGAGCCGACGGCCCGGGCGGCGGCGCAGATGGTCGAGGCGTGCTCCAGGGCGAGCTGCTCACCGTCCCCGGGCAGCAGCTGCCCGATCGCGCTCAGCTTGACCGAGACCTCCACCGACTCGGCCAGTCCGGCCTCGGCCAGCCGGGACAGCAGGTCGAGGTAGGCCAGTGCCACCTGCTCGGCCTGCTCCGCGGCCCGGGTGTCCTCGCCGAGATGGTCGACGCTCACCTGCAGGCCCTGGCCGACGAGGGTGCGGCTGACCCGCAGCGCGTCCTCGGCGCCCTCCCCGGCGATGAACCGCTCGACCACGCCGCGGGTCACCCCGACCCGGAGCGCCGCGTCCTTGATCGCCTCGTTCCGGGCCGCCTTCAGCAGCAGCGTCCGCACCATCGCGTCCTCCTGTCGCCCCCGACCGGGGTTCAGTCCTGTCCCAGGTGGGTCCGGATGAAGGCCAGCGACTCGGCCAGGTCGAGCTCGCGCTGGGCCCGCGAGCCGGACGAGCGGGAGTTGATCTCGAGCACCACGTGCCCGTCGTAGCCGGAGGCGGCCAGGTACTGCAGCAGCTCACCGGCGCGCTGGTCACCGTAGCCGGGCTTGAGGTGCTCGTCCTTGAACGACCCCTTGCCGTCGGTGACGTGCACGTGGCGCAGCCGGCTGCCCCAGCTCTTGGCCACGTCCAGCGACTGGGTCTGGGCGGTGGAGGCGTGGGACAGGTCGAGGGTGAGGTACTCGTAGTCGAGCTCGGTGGGGTCCCAGCCGGGCATGTAGGCCTTGAACTCCCCGCGCGGGGTGCGCCACGGGTACATGTTCTCCACGCAGAACTTCACCCCGGTCTCCTCGTTGAGCCGACGCACCCCCGCCTCGAAGCCCGAGGCGTAGCCGCGCTGCCAGCGGAACGGCGGGTGCACGACGACCACGTCGGCGCCGAGCTGGACGGCCGCGCGGGCGGAGCGCTCGAGCTTCTCCCACGGGTCGGAGCCCCAGGTGCGCTGGGTGACCAGCAGGGTGGGCGCGTGGATCGAGACCACCGGCACCTGGTGGAAGTCACGCAGCTTCTCGACCTTGTCGACGTCGGAGGCGACCGGGTCGATGCCGACCATCACCTCCACACCGTCGTAGCCCAGCCTTCCGGCCAGCTCGAACCCGCTGGCGGTGGACTCGGGGTAGACCGACGACGTCGAGAGGGCGACCGTCGGACGGCGGGCCGGGGAGGCAGGGGCGCTCACCGTCGAGACGATAGCGCCAGCGCCCGCGCACCGGTCACCGCGCGTCGCCGTCCAGGTGGTCGAGGTAGTTGAGGATGATCCCCTCGCGCAGCGCCCACGGGCAGATGTCGATGACGTCGAAGCCGGCCAGCTCCATCGCCGCCTCGGCCACCACCGCCCCCGCCAGGATCTGGTGCGAGCGGCCCTCCGACACCCCGGGCAGGTCCGCCCGCTTCTCCGGCTTCATCGTGGCCAGCCGGTCCACCCAGTCCGAGACGTCGGCCAGGGTCAGCCGGCGCGGCACGTAGGGCCCCTCCGAGCGCGGGGCGGCGCCGGCGATCCGGGCCAGCGAGCGGAACGTCTTGGACGTCCCCACCGCCCGCTCGAACGGGCCGACCCGCAGCAGCTCACCGACCACCGCACCGACCTCGGCGCGCACGTGCACCCGCATCTTGTCCACCTGCTTGGCGGGGAAGCGCCGCGACATCCGGCCCGCGCCGACGGCCACCGAGAGCGCGACGTCGGGGTACTCGTCGCGTCCGGCGGCCAGCTCCAGCGAGCCGCCGCCGATGTCGAGCAGGGCGAGGCTGCCGGCCGACCAGCCGAGCCAGCGGCGGGCGGCGAGGAAGGTCCAGCGGGCCTCGTCCTCCCCGGACAGCACCTCGAGCCGGACGCCCGTCTCGGCCTGCACCCGCTCGATCACCTCGTCGCAGTTGCCGGCGTCGCGCAGCGCGCTGGTGACGAAGGGCAGCAGCCGGGAGCAGCCGGTGCGGTCGGCGATCTGCTGGGAGTCCCGCACCATCGCGACCAGCGCCTCGATGCCGTCGTCGGAGAGCGAGCCGCCGTCGAGGTGCTCGGCCATCCGCAGCTGGCGGGAGTGCGAGGTCGCCGGCACCGGCGCGCCGCCGGAGCGCGCGTCGACCACCAGCAGGTGGACGGTGTTCGAACCGACGTCGAGCACTCCGAGCCGCATGGGGCCAACGTAGTGGCGCCCGGACGCCGGCCCGTCCGGTCAGTCCGCGGTGGACCGCTCCGGCGGGTTGCCGGTGACGCAGAAGGCCATCCCGGCCGGGTCCTCGAGGGCGACGAACCCGTCGCCGGGCCACAGCCGCCGGGCCCCGGCCAGCTCCAGCCGGGCGACCTCGGCGTCCAGGTCGTCGGTGCCGAGGTCGATGTGGGCGCGGGTGGGGTGGCCGGTCTCGTCCTCGCCCAGGCGCTGCAGCAGCAGGTGCACCGGCGAGGACGGGTCGGGGAAGAGCTTGCCGGTGAACTCGGAGTCCGCGCCGCTGGCGTCCCAGCGCCACCCGGTGGCCTGGCGCCAGAACGTCTCCTCGGCCTGGTGGTGCTCGGGCGGGCAGTCGATGCACACCTGGACGAGCCGGGTGCGGTGCCCGTCGGGCCAGGTCGTCACCGCTGGGCGCGAGCCGGGCTCCGGGGCACCGGCGGCCACCAGGCAGAAGTCGAACCCGCCCGGTGAGCGCATCGTCAGCCAGTCCTCGGTGCGCCGCACCTCGGTGGCGCCGAGGCCGACCAGCCGCTCGGCCGTCGCGGCGACGTCGTCCACGCTGAGATCGAGGTGGATCCGGGCGCCGGCGTCGACGTCCTGCAGGTGCACCCAGCTCGGCGCGTCACCCGGCGGTTCCAGGCTGCGGAGCTCGGGGTGCCCGGGCCAGGGCTCGCCCACCGCCCACCCGAGCGCGGTGGACCAGAAGGCGCGACCGGCGGCGGCCACCTCCGGGCCGAGGTCGACGGTGACGTGCGCGGCTCGCATCCCGCCACGCTAGCCCTCCGGTGGACCCCTATCGTGGGCGGGTGCCCGAGGTGCTGCTGCCGTTCCCGCGGGCGTGGGTGGAGCTGGTCGACCCCGCCGACGCCGACCAGGTCTTCCGCTGCGACCTCACCTGGCTCACCTCGCGCTGGACCTGCCTGTTCGGCTCCACCGCGGGTGGGACGCCGACCGGCGGCTGCCCCGGCATCTACGCCGACCGTCCCGACGACGGCTGCTGCACCCTCGGCGCCCACTTCTCCGCCGACGACGACGAGCGCCGGGTCGCCGAGGCGGTCGCCGAGCTCACCCCCGAGCTGTGGCAGCACGCCCGCCCCGAGTGGGTGGAGACCGAGGACGGCGAGCGCAAGACCGCGGTCGTCGACGGCGCCTGCGTGTTCCTCAACCGGGCCGGCTTCCCCGCCGGCGCCGGCTGCGCGCTGCACCTGCTGGCGCTGCGCACGCAGACGCCGGTCACCCGCACCAAGCCCGACGTCTGCTGGCAGCTGCCGGTCCGGCGCACCTACCGCGACGTCACCCGCGCCGACGGCACCGAGTACCTCGAGGTGACCATCGGGGAGTACGTCCGCGAGGCCTGGGGGCCGGGTGGGCACGAGCTGGACTGGTACTGCACGTCCAACACCGAGGCCCACGTCGGCACCGAGCCGGTCTACCGCTCCGCCGAGGCCGAGCTGACCGAGCTGATGGGACGTCCGGCCTACGAGGAGCTGGTCGTGCTGTGCGAGCAGGCCCAGGGGTTCCTGCCCCACCCGGCCAGCAGGTGAGGCACACCTAAGCGACCGGTGGGCACCGGTCCTCGCCACAATGACGGCCATGCACGTCGACCATCTCTCCTTCGCCTGCGGACCCGACGGGCTCTCGGCCACCGCCGACCGGCTCTCCGAGCAGCTGGGGGTGGCCTCCGTCGACGGCGGGTTCCATCCGCGGTTCGGCACCCGCAACCAGATCATCCCGCTCAAGGGCCCGCTCTACCTGGAGGTGGTGGAGGTCCTGGACCACCCCGCCTCGGAGAAGGCCCCGTTCGGCCAGGCCGTGCGCGCCCGGTCCGAGCAGGGCGGCGGCTGGCTGGGCTGGGTGATCCGCCTCGACGAGGAGCGGCTCCCCCTGTTCGAGCAGCGGCTGGGACGCGCCGCGGTGGAGGGCCGGCGGGTGCAGCCCGACGGGACGGTGCTGCTGTGGCACCAGCTCGGCGTCAAGGGGCTGCAGAGCGATCCGCAGCTGCCCTTCTTCGTCCAGTGGCTCAGCCCCGAGTCCGAGCGGCCGGCGGCCCTGCAGTCCGATGTCGAGCTCGTCGGCATCGAGCTCGCCGGCAGCCCCGAGCGGCTGACCGACTGGCTCGGTGGTCCGGCCGAGGAGCTGATGCCCGGGCTACCGCTGAGCTGGCACCACCCCTCGGGTCAGCCCGGGCTCGCCTCGGCCACCTTCGCCACCCCGACCGGCCTGGTCACCATCTGATGACGGGCCTGGACGCCGCCCGCGGGGCCCGCTGATGCCGGTGCGGATCCGGCCCGACGTGGCCGCGCTGCCCGTCTACCGGGCCGGCAGGCCGCCGCAGGCCGCGCCGGGCCTGACGCCGTACAAGCTGTCGAGCAACGAGAACCCCTATCCGCCGCTGCCCGGGGTGATGGCGGCGGTGCAGGCGGCGGCCGGGGCGATGAACCGCTACCCCGACGCCGGCAACACCGCGATCACCGCCGCGCTGGCCGCCCGGCTGGGGGTCGACGGCGAGCAGATCGCCTTCGGCACCGGCTCGGTGGCCGTCCTCTACCAGCTGCTGCAGGCCGTCTGCGGACCCGGGGACGAGGTGGTGCACGCCTGGCGCTCCTTCGAGGCCTACCCGATCGCGATCCGGCTGCCCGGGGCGGTCGGCGTCGGCGTCCCGCTGACCGACCGCGCCGAGCACGACCTGGAGGCGATGGCCGCCGCGGTCACCGAGCGCACCCGGGCCGTGCTGGTGTGCACGCCGAACAACCCGACCGGCCCGGTGGTGCGCCACGAGGAGCTGGTCCGCTTCTGCGAGCGGGTGCCGCGCGACGTCATGGTGGTGGTGGACGAGGCCTACGTGGAGTTCGTCCGCGACCCCGACGCCGCCCGCGGGTTGGACCTGCTGGCCGACTTCGACAACGTGGTGGTGCTGCGGACCTTCTCCAAGGCCTACGGGCTGGCCGGCTTCCGGGTCGGCTACTCCGTCTGCGAGCCCGGGCTGGCCGCGGCCGTCCGGGCGGTGACGCTGCCGTTCGGGGTGTCCTCGGTGGCGCAGTCGGCGGTGCTGGCCTCGCTGGAGGCGGAGCCGGCGCTGCTGGAGCGGGTGGACACCCTGGTGGCGGCCCGGACGTCCCTGCTGGCTGGCCTGCGCGGGCTCGGGCTGGACGTCCCCGACAGCGAGGGCAACTTCGTCTGGCTCCCCGCCGGCGCCCGGACCGCCGAGTGGGCGGCCGCGCTGGAGCGGGCCGCGCTGACCGTGCGCCCGTTCCCGCCGACGGGGGACGACCCGGTCGCGCTGGCGGCGGCCGGGCTGCGGGTCAGCGTCGGCGAGGACGAGGCCAACGCCCGCGTGCTCGAGGTGGCCGCCCGCTTCTGAGCGCCGGGGCGTTCCGAGATCCGTCCATGCGCCGCGGCAGCGGCAGCGCTCAGTCGGCCAGCAGCTCGCGCACCCGCGGGACGACCCGCGTGCCGTACAGCTCGATCGCGTGCATGAGCTGCTCGTGCGGCATGGGGCCGTTGCTGTGCTTCAGGTCGAACCGGCTGAGCCCCAGCGTCCGCGCCACCCGGGCGATCTTCTGCGCCACGGTCTCGGGCGAGCCCACGAACACCGCGCCGTCGTCGGCCTCGGCCTCGAACTGCGCCCGGCTGGTCGGACCCCAGCCGCGCTCGCGCCCGATCCGGTCCCGGTTGGCCTTGAAGTGCGGGAACATCAGCTCCCGCGCCTCCTCGTCGGTGTCGGCCACGAAGCCGGGCGAGTGCACGCCCAGCGGCAGCTCGGGACGTCCCAGCTCGCCCAGTGCCCGCCGGTACAGGTCGGCGTAGGGCACGAACCGCTCGGGCTGGCCGCCGATGATGGCCAGCATCATCGGGATGCCGTAGCGGGCGGCGCGGACCACCGACTCCGGCGAGCCGCCGACGCCGATCCAGGCCGGCAGCGTCCCCCGCTCGGTCTTGGGGAACACCTCGGCGTCCAGCGGCGGGCGGAAGGTGCCCTCCCAGCGGACCCGCTCCTCGCTGCGCAGCGCCGCGAACAGGTCGAGCTTCTCGCTGAACAGCGTCTCGTAGTCGGCCAGGTCGTGGCCGAACAGCGGGAAGGACTCGGTGAACGAGCCACGGCCCAGGGTGATCTCGGCCCGGCCGCGGGCGACGGCGTCCAGGGTGGCGAACCGCTCGTAGACGCGTACCGGGTCGTCGGAGCTGAGCACGGTGACGGCGGTGCCGAGGGTGATCCGCTCGGTCCGGGCGGCGATGGCGGCCAGCACGATGTCGGGGGCGGAGACCGCGTAGTCGTCGCGGTGGTGCTCACCGATGCCGAAGGCGTCGACGCCGACGCGGTCGGCCAGCACCCCCTGCTCGACCACGTCCCGGATCACCTGCGCCTGCGGCACGGGCCGTCCGTCGGGGTCGGCGGTGACGTCGCCGAAGGTGTCGAGACCGAGCTGCAGGTCGGACGGCTGGCTCATGATGCTCCTCCTGGTCAATTGTTGACCGTTCAACCATATCGGGCCCGATCGCATTCCGCCCGCTGTGGGCAGATCGTCACTCCCGGCGCCTCCGGACCGACGGATCGCCCACAGCGGCGGTCGGGTGGGACCGGGCGGGTGTGGACGGCGGCGCGGACGGGACGCGGGTGTCGGTGCGGCGCTCTACTGTCGGGGCCATGGCGAAGGCGGCGAGGGCGGGGTTCACCTGCAGCGAGTGCGGGTGGAGCAGCGTGCGCTGGGTCGGGCGGTGCGGCGAGTGCCAGACCTGGGGCTCGATGGTCGAGCAGGGGGCACCGAAGCTCAAGGCGGTGCAGAGCGCGGTGCCGACCGCCAAGGCCGTCCCGATCTCCGACGTCGCCGCGGACGCCGCCAGCCGGACGCTGACCGGCATCGGCGAGCTCGACCGGGTGCTCGGCGGCGGGCTGGTGCCCGGGGCGGTGCTGCTGCTGGCCGGTGAGCCCGGCGTCGGCAAGTCCACCCTGCTGCTCGAGGTGGCGGCCCGCTGGGCCGGGGCGGGCCGGCGCACCCTCTACGTCACCGGAGAGGAGTCCGCGGCCCAGGTGCGGCTGCGGGCCGGACGCACCGGCGCGGTCGTCGACGACCTCTACCTCGCCGCCGAGACCGACCTGGGCACCGTCCTCGGCCACATCGAGGAGGTCTCGCCCTCGCTGATGGTGCTCGACTCCGTGCAGACCGTCGGCGCGGCGGAGGCGGAGGGCTCACCGGGTGGTGTCACCCAGATCCGCGAGGTCACCGGCGCGCTGGTGCGGGTGGCCAAGCGGCGCGGGATGGCGGTGGTCATCGTCGGCCACGTCACCAAGGACGGCACCATCGCCGGCCCGCGGCTGCTGGAGCACCTGGTGGACGTGGTGCTGGCCTTCGAGGGCGACCGTCACTCCGGCTTCCGGATGGTGCGGGCCACCAAGAACCGCTTCGGCCCCGCCGACGAGGTGGGCTGCTTCGAGATGGCCGAGCAGGGCATCGTCGAGGTGCCCGACCCCTCGGGGCTGTTCACCTCCCAGCACGTCGACCCGGTGCCCGGCACCTGCATCAGCGTGACGATGGAGGGACGCCGCCCCCTGCTGGCCGAGATCCAGGCCCTGGTCGCACCCTCGGCGCTACAGGTGCCGCGGCGCACCACGCACGGGCTGGAGAGCGCCCGGGTGTCGATGATCCTGGCCGTGCTGGAACGGCGCTGCGGCATCCGGCTGAGCAACCGCGACGTCTACGTCTCCACCGTCGGCGGGGCCAAGGTGTCCGATCCGGCGACCGATCTCGCGGTGGCGCTCGCGCTGGCCTCGGCGGCCACCGACCGGCCGGTGCCCACCGGTCTGGTGGCCCTCGGGGAGGTCGGTCTGGCCGGCGAGCTGCGGCGCATCCCCTCGGCCGACCGGCGGGTCGCGGAGGCGGCCCGGCTGGGGTTCACCGCGGCGGTGCTGCCGCCGTCGGGGCGGACCGACGGGCGTCCGGCTGCGGGACGTCCGGAGCCGGCGCGGGGCATCACCGTCCGGCAGGCCATGACGCTGGCCGGAGCGCTGGAGGCGGTCGGCGTGCTGGGCGGGCGCGGGCGACGGGAGGATCCACCGGCGGAGGGCTGAGCTGCGCCGCGTCGAGCCGGGCCGACCCGTCCGGAGCGGCGACTAGGGTGCTGTCGTGACCACCCTCCCCCCGGCGCAGCTGCGCCGCTACCGCGCCATGCTCGCCCCCGGCACGCCGCTGCGGGACGGGTTGGAACGGGTGGGACGCGGCCGCACCGGCGCGCTGGTCGTGCTCGGCAGCAACCGCCAGGTCGAGCAGGTCTCCACCGGCGGCTTCCGGCTGGACACGCCACTGACGCCGATGGCGCTGCGCGAGCTGGCCAAGATGGACGGCGCCCTCGTGCTCAGCAGCGACCAGAGCCGGATCGTCGCCGCCGGCGTGCACCTGATGCCCGACGCCGCCATCCCCACCCTGGAGACCGGCACCCGGCACCGCACCGCCGACCGGGTGGCCCGCCAGACCGGGGTGGGAGCGGTCACGGTGTCGGCCTCGATGGCGACGATCGCGCTGTTCCTGGCCGACGGGCGGCACGCGGTGGAGCCGTCGCAGGTGATCCTGTCCCAGGCCGACCAGGCGCTGCGCACCCTGGAGCGCTACGCGGTCCGGCTCCGGGCGCTGCTCAACAAGCTGTCCTCGCTGGAGGTGCAGGACCAGGTGACGGTCAAGGACGTCGTGCTGGTGCTGCAGCGGCTGGAGATGGTCCGCCGGCTGGAGCTGGAGCTGGAGGAGTACGTGGTCGCCCTCGGCACCGACGGCCGGCTGCTGCAGCTGCAGACCCGCGAGCTGGACACCGGTGGGCTGGAGGTCGCCGAGCTCGTGGCCCGCGACTACGGCACCGAGACCCTCACCCTCGACCCGTCCGCCCTGCACGGGCTGGAGATGTCGGCCCTGCTGGAGCCCACCGTGGTGGCCCGCACCGTCGGCTTCTCCGAGGACGACCACCTCGACAGCCGGCTCAGCGCGCACGGGCACCGGCAGGTGGCCCAGATCGAGCGGCTGCCGGCGGCGCTGGGTGAGCGGCTGCTGGCCCACTTCGGCGGGCTGCAGGCGCTGTTCGGCGCCTCCCGGGCTCAGCTGCAGGAGGTCGAGGGGGTCGGCGAGCAGCGGGCCCGCACGATCCGCGAGGGGCTGATCCGGGTGGCGGAGTCGGCCTACACCGAGCGGCCGGTCTGACCGGACGCCCCCGCCGGGCGGTCAGCGCAGCCGCATCACGAGCTGCACCGGGTCGGCCTGCTGGAAGAGCGCGGTGGCGACGTAGGTGCCCGCTCGCAGCGGCGTGTCGGTGAGGCTGCAGTCGCCGTCGCTGCGCAGCCCGGGCCAGGTCATCGACCACTCGTGGGCCTGCTCCGGCTGCAGGGTGGTGGTCTTCGCCGGCACCCACGCCGCGCAGTGGTCGGTGGTCCAGATCCGGTCGGTGCCGGAGTAGATGCGCAGCTCGAAGGTCTTCTCGTCCAGCATGAGCTGGCAGGCCTCGGACATGCCGTTGATCACCGACAGCGCGAGCTCCTGGTCCTCGCCGCTGCGCACGCTGCCCGAGCCGACCAGCGTCACCCGCAGCTGCTCGGAGTCGCAGGTGACCGGGTCGGCCTCCTGCTCCTCCTCCTCGGCTCGAGCGCCTGCGTCCCGGGTCGGGGTGGGCGTCGGCTTCGGGGTGGGCGTCGGGGTCGGCTTCGCGGTCGGGGTCGACTTCGCGGTGGCGGTCGCCTTCGGGGTCGGGGTCGGGGTCGGCTCTGCGGTCTCGGCGTCCCCGGCCGTCTCCGTGGGGTCGACCGAGGGCGAGGCCTCGGACGACGGCGCGGTGGGGCTGGGCGTGTCGGCCGGGACGGCCAGCACGTCGTCGCCGGAGGGCCGGAACGCCCACACCAGCACGAGCACCACCAGGGCGACCACGGCGAGGACGGCCGCACGCCGCATCCAGTAGACGCGTGGCTCCTCCGGGCCGGCGGGGTGCAGCACGGAGCTCATGGCGTCAGACTAGGGAGCCGGACCGCCGGATCCGGCCAGGCGCGCGGTGTGGCGCAGCCCGGGTGGCCCTACGCTGGACCGGATGTCCGCTGCAGCCGCCGACCCCGGGACCGAGGCGCTGGTGCGGTGCACCCTGGCCTGGTACGACCGGGAGGCCCGCGACCTGCCGTGGCGGCGTCGGGGCACCAGCCCGTGGGCCGTGCTGGTGAGCGAGTTCATGCTGCAGCAGACGCCGGTGGCCCGCGTGCTGGACCCCTGGCGGGCCTGGATGGAGCGCTGGCCCGAGCCCGCGGACCTCGCCGACGCGCCGACCGAGGCGGTGCTGCGGGCCTGGGGCCGCCTCGGCTACCCACGGCGGGCGCTGCGGCTGCAGGCCGCCGCCCGGGTCGTGGTGGAGGAGCACGGCGGACGGGTCCCCACCGAGCACGCGGCGCTGCTGGCCCTGCCCGGGGTCGGGGAGTACACCGCGGCCGCGGTCGCCAGCTTCGCCCACCGGCAGCGGCACGTGGTGCTCGACACCAACGTCCGCCGGGTGCTCGCCCGCACCCTCGACGGCCGCGCGCACCCCGACCGGACGCCCACGGTCGCGGAGCGGCGCCGGGCTGCCGCCGTGCTGCCGGAGGATCCTGAGACGGCGGCGCGCTGGGCGGTCTCGTCGATGGAGCTGGGAGCGGTGGTGTGCACCGCGCGACGTCCGCGCTGCGAGGAGTGCCCGGTCAGCGACCTGTGCCGCTGGCGCGCGCTGGGCTACCCGGCCTGGGACGGCCCGCCGCGGGTCGGGCAGCGCTGGCACGGCACCGACCGTCAGTGCCGCGGCGCGCTGATGGCGGAGCTGCGGGAGGCCGACCAGGACGTCCCGCGCGCCACCCTGCTCGCCCGCTGGCACGACCCCGACCAGGCCGCCCGCTGCCTGCAGGGCCTGCTCGCCGACGGTCTGGCCCAGCAGCACGGCGACACCGTCGGCCTGCCCCGCTGAGCGAGCCCTGACCCGGCCGGCGTGCTCGAGCGCGCCCACCAGCGACGTCCCTGACCGCGAGCGGAACGTCCGGGGGCTGCCTGACGCCGCAGAACCCCTCGGACGTTCCGCTCGACGCCCGACGGACCGGGCCGGCGTGGGAGCATGGGCCCAGTCTCGTCAGGAGGAGCACATGAGCCAGCCGCCCGGCCCCGACCGTCCGACCGGCCAGGAGCACCCGGCCGACCCGGCGGGTCCCGGCGTCCCGCAGCAGCAGCCGCCCACCGGGTGGGTCTCGCCTCCGGCCGCCTCCCCCGCACCGGGTACCCCGCCCAGTGGGCCGGCTCCTACCGACGCCGGCCCGCACCCCGCTGCCCCACCGCCCGGCGAACCCCGGCCTGACGGCCCCATCGACCACCCCGGACCCGGCTACGGCCCCGGCCCCGCGGCTCCGCGCCGTGCCGCGTCCGACGCCGCCGCCCAGCCCGGTCCCACCCCGCCCGCCGGGCAGCCCTGGGGCGCGCCCGCGACGGGTCGGTCCCTGCCGCCGTACCTGCCACCCCTGCAGGACCACCCGAAGACCACGACGGTCTTCGTGCTCGGTCTGCTCGGGATCCTGCTGGCCGGGCTGACCGGACCGTTCGCGCTGGTGATGGGACGCCGTGCGCGCCGGGAGGCGGCCGGACGTCCCGAGGTCTACCGGCAGCGGGGGCTGCTGCTGACCGGCTACGTCTTCGGCATCCTGGGCACGATCTACCTCGCCGGCACCGTGCTGCTGGTGATCAGCGCGATCCTGTTCTTCCCGGTGGTGACGGCCTAGGTGTACTGACCCGGGCCCGCCCCGTCCCACCAGCGCAGCACCCGCAGCCCGTGCAGGGTCAGCCAGCGGGAGGGCTGCCCGGCGGGCACGTCCTCGGCGAACCAGACCGCACCCCGCTGGGGGTGCTCCTGGAGCCAGCTGCCGTCCGGCCGCTGCCGGCGGCGCACCACCTCGACGGCCTCGGCCAGCCGCGGGTCGGGGGCGCGGTCGTCGTGCAGGGCGGCGCGGCGGAAGTAGTCGGTGGCGTTGAGCGCGCTGTAGGCCGCCCGGAACGGGTACCCGAAATCAGTCACCCACGGGGCGACCGGTTCCCCGGTGCTCAGCCGGTGCAGCAGCCGACGTCGCAGCAGGTACTCCTCGCCGGTGCGGCGGACGGCCCGCAGGCTGTCGTCGCCGGTCAGCTCCTCGTACCAGAGCAGGCCCTTCAGCGAGTTGAGCGTGGAGGGGAACGAGGAGCGGGTCGAGCCCTCCACCCACTCGCAGTTCCAGCCGCCGTCGGCCAGCTGGTGCTCGGCGAACCAGCCTGCCAGCGGCGCGACGTCGACGCCCAGCCAGGCGCCGTTGGCCAGCGTCCAGGCGTTGATGCAGCAGTCGACCTCACCGCCCCAGTAGGGCAGGTCGTCGTACTCCCAGCGGCTGTTCACGGCCAGCCGCTCCGCGGTGTCGCCGAGGGCGGCGGCGTCGGTACCCCACTCGCGCAGCGTGTTCAGCGTCCAGGTGGTGGCGGTCCACGGCTGCCCGGCGGGCTCGTCCGCGGTGGGCTCGGTGAAGTCGAAGCCGGCGGGGAAGAACGCCCCACCGGCCCACTGGCCGTCGGGGTCCTGCAGCGCGAGCAGCCGGGCGCCGTCGCCCTCGGTGCTGACCTGGCCCCGGGTGGCCTGCCAGACCTGCGGCGGAGCGCCGACCAGGTCGCGCTCGACCTGCCAGCGCAGCGACGGGTCGCTGTCCAGCAGCCAGTTGAGCAGGGCGTCCTCGCTCATGGTCCGAACCGTAGCGGTCGGACGTCCGCCGCGGGAGCCCCCGGCCGCCGTCCTCGGGTCGGGTCAGCCGACCAGGGCCGTCAGCAGCCGGAGGGACTCCTCCGCCCGGAAGGCGTGGCCGCCGTCGGTGACGACCAGCGGTGGCGGGGGTCCGCCGGCGGCCGCCCACACGGGTTCCAGCCGGGCGTGGGACTCCCGGGCCGCCGCGACCGGGAAGATGGCGTCGCGCTCCCCCGCCTCGAGGACCAGCGGACGCGGCGCGACGAGCGCGGCGATGTCGGCCATCTCCAGATCGGGCAGCAGCCCCGGCACGATGTTGCAGGGGCAGTGGCGGATGGCGCAGATGCTGGCCGCGAAGGAGGAGAAGTAGGTCGCGACCAGCGCACCGGCCACCCCGCAGTCGACGGCCGCGGACAGCAGCGCGACGGCTCCGCCGCCGGAGCCACCGGCCACCACCACCCGGTCCGGCGCCACGCCGGGCAGCCGGCCCAGCGCCCGGACCGCCGCCAGCGCGTCCGCCACCCGGTGCCCCAGCACCGGCCGGCCCTCGAGCAGGGTGCGGGCGGCGTCCACGCCGCACGAGCTCTCGCCCTCCTCGTAGGGTGTCGCACCGGGCGGCCGCGGGAACCGGCGCCGGCCGAAGCTGAGCATCTCCGGGCACAGCACGGTGAACCCGGCCCGCACCATCTTGTGGGCCAGGCCGTCGTGGTAGGCGTCGGCCGGGTCGCTGCGCACCAGGTCGTCGGTGCCGCGGCCGTGCCCGGCGACCAGCACCACGCCGGCCCCGTTGGACCGTTCCGGTGGTGGCTGGAGCAGGAACGACGCCACCACGGTGCCGTGCCCGGTGACGAGCCGGACGGCCCGTCCACCCGGAGGGGCCGGCGCCTCGGTGTCGGGCTCGACCACCGCCGGCCCGGACAGCTCGGCCTCGGTCAGCCCCAGCAGCTCCCGCAGCCGGTCCCGGGGACCGCTCACCGACAGCGTCCGGTGGTCCTCGCTCACCGCTCCTCCTCACCTCCCGCGCTCATCCGCGCGGGTCTGCGATCTCGTGCGGCCCTCCGAGCGGGACCGCGTCGTCGATGCCGACCGTACGCCGGAGGGCGACGCCACGGGGGTGGCCCCGGACTACCCGTCGGGCACGGCGCGGGGAGCCCGGGTGGCACCGACGCTGGCCACCACGACGCAGCCCAGGGCGAGCCACTGCGCGCCGGTGAGCCGCTCCCCGAGCAGCACCAGCGCCGCCAGGGCCGCGGCCGCCGGCTCCAGGCTCATCAGCACCCCGAACACCCGCGGCGGCATCCGGCGCAGCGCGGTCAGCTCGAGGCTGTAGGGCAGCACCGAGGAGAGGACGCCGACGGCCAGCCCCAGCGCCAGCACCCGTGGGTCGAGCAGCAGGGCGCCGCCCTCCAGCAGGCCAGGCGCCCCGGCCAGCAGGACGCCGAACAGGCTGGCCACCGCCAGCCCCGACACCCCCTCCCAGCGGCGGGCGGTCCGTGCCCCGAGCAGGATGTAGCCCGCCCAGAACAGCGCCGCCAGCACCGCGAACCCGACGCCGACGGGGTCCAACCCGGTCGGGTCGAAGCCGAGCAGCGCCACCCCGACGCCGGCCAGCCCCACCCACACCAGGTCGCGGGGCCGACGCGAGCCCAGCACGGCCACCGCCAGCGGACCCAGGAACTCGATGGTCACCGCCATGCCGAGCGGGATCCGGGCGAAGGCCTGGTAGATGGCGACGTTCATGCCGGCCAGGCACACCCCGTAGCCGAGGACGACCAGCCAGTCGCCCCGGTGCCGACCCGTCAGCCGTGGCCCCGCCACCGCCAGCAGCACCACGGCCGAGGTCGCCAGCCGCAGCAGGACGAACACCAGCGGGCCGACCAGCGCGAACCCGTCCTTGGCGATCGCGGCGCCGACCTGGAGGGAGACGATCGCGGTCAGCACCAACCAGACCGGGGGCACCCGCTCCAGCAGAGACACCGGCCCTCCTCCCCGCGCTCGCACCCCGCCCCGGTGCGGGGCGGGGTCCATCCTCCCCGCCTCCGGTCCGTCGGCCGAGCCGGCCGCCCGACCGCGGACACGGCAGAGGCCCCCGAGCGGGTGCTCGGGGGCCTCTGGCGGTCGTGCGGGTCAGCCCGCCCGGCGGGAGGTCAGGAGGCCTGCTCGCCGCCCTCGGACCCACCGTCGGCGCTCAGCGCCACCGGCGGGGCGTCGGGGAGCTCGCTGCGCTCCGTCCCCGTGAAGGTGAACGGGTGCTCCGCGCCCTCGGTCTCGTCGACGTCCACCAGCACGATCTCGCCGGACTTCAGCTCGCCGAAGAGGATCTTCTCGGCGAGGTGGTCCTCGATGTCGCGCTGCAGGGCCCGGCGCAGCGGCCGCGCGCCCAGCACCGGGTCGAAGCCGCGCTTGGCGACCAGCGACTTGGCGGCCTGGGTGAGCTCGATGCCCATGTCCTTGTCCTTCAGCCGCTCCTCGACCTGGGCCACCATGAGGTCGACGATCCGCTCGATGTCGGCCTGCGTCAGCTGGTGGAACACCACGATCTCGTCGATGCGGTTGAGGAACTCCGGACGGAAGTGCTGCTTGAGCTCGTCGGCGACCTTGCCCTTCATCTTCTCGTAGCTGCCGAGGTCGTCACCCGTGCGCGTGAAGCCCAGGTTCACCCCGCGCGAGATGTCGCGGGTACCGAGGTTGGTGGTCATCACGATGACGGTGTTCTTGAAGTCGACCACGCGGCCCTGGGCGTCGGTCAGACGACCCTCGTCCAGGATCTGCAGCAGCGAGTTGAAGATGTCGGGGTGGGCCTTCTCGATCTCGTCGAAGAGGACCACGCTGAACGGCTTGCGGCGCACCTTCTCGGTGAGCTGGCCACCCTCCTCGTAGCCGACGTAGCCGGGAGGCGAGCCGAACAACCGGCTGGCGGTGTGCTTCTCGCTGTACTCCGACATGTCGAGGGAGATCAGGGCGTCCTCGTCACCGAAGAGGAACTCGGTCAGCGCCTTGGTCAGCTCGGTCTTACCGACACCGGACGGGCCGGCGAAGATGAAGGAGCCGCTGGGACGCTTCGGGTCCTTCAGCCCGGCACGGGTGCGGCGGATGGAGCGCGAGAGCGCCTTGACCGCGTCGTGCTGGCCGATGTAGCGCTTGCCCAGCTCCTCCTCCATGTGGAGCAGCCGCGAGGACTCCTCCTCGGTGAGCTTGAAGACGGGGATGCCGGTGGCCGAGGAGAGCACCTCGGCGATGACCTCCTCGTCGACCTCGGCGACGACGTCCATGTCACCGGCCTTCCAGGCCTCCTCCTTCTCGGCCCGGGCGGCGCTCAGCTTCTTCTCGTCGTCGCGGAGACCCGCGGCGCGCTCGAAGTCCTGGGCGTCGATCGCCGCCTCCTTCTCCAGCCGGACGGCCGCGATCTTCTCGTCGAACTCGCGCAGGTCCGGCGGCGCCGTCATCCGGCGGATCCGCAGCCGGGCCCCGGCCTCGTCGATCAGGTCGATCGCCTTGTCGGGCAGGAACCGGTCCTGGATGTAGCGGTCGGCCATCTGGGCGGCCGAGGCCAGGGCGGAGTCGGTGATGGTGATCCGGTGGTGCGCCTCGTAGCGGTCGCGCAGCCCCCGCAGGATGTCGATCGTGTGCGCGATCGACGGCTCGGCGACCTGGATCGGCTGGAACCGGCGCTCCAGGGCGGCGTCCTTCTCGATGTGCTTGCGGTACTCGTCGAGGGTGGTCGCCCCGATCGTCTGCAGCTCACCGCGGGCCAGCATCGGCTTGAGGATCGAGGCCGCGTCGATGGCGCCCTCGGCGGCACCCGCACCCACCAGGGTGTGGATCTCGTCGATGAACAGCACCACGTCGCCGCGGGTGCGGATCTCCTTGAGGACCTTCTTCAGCCGCTCCTCGAAGTCACCGCGGTAGCGCGAGCCGGCGACCAGGGAGCCGAGGTCGAGGGTGTAGATCTGCTTGTCGCGCAGGGTCTCGGGCACGTCACCGCGCACGATCGCCTGGCTCAGCCCCTCCACCACGGCGGTCTTGCCGACGCCGGGCTCACCGATCAGCACCGGGTTGTTCTTGGTGCGGCGGGAGAGCACGGTCATCACGCGCTCGATCTCGGGCTCGCGCCCGATCACCGGGTCGAGCTTGTTCTCCCGGGCGGCCTGGGTGAGGTTGCGGCCGAACTGGTCGAGCACCGTCGAGGACGACGGGGCGCCGGACCCGCTCTGCTCCGGGGCGCCGGAGGTCGCGGCCTCCTTGCCCTGGAAGCCGCTGAGCAGCTGCAGCACCTGGTTGCGCACGCGGTTGAGGTCGGCGCCCAGCTTGACCAGCACCTGCGCGGCCACACCCTCGCCCTCGCGGATCAGGCCGAGCAGGATGTGCTCGGTGCCGATGTAGGTGTGGTTGATCTGCAGAGCCTCGCGCAGGCTCAGCTCGAGCACCTTCTTGGCGCGCGGGGTGAAGGGGATGTGGCCCGTCGGGGACTGCTGCCCGTGGCCGATGATCTCCTCGACCTTCTCCCGGACGGCCTCCAGCGAGATGCCGAGCGACTCCAGCGCCTTGGCGGCGACGCCCTCCCCCTCGTGGATCAGCCCGAGCAGGATGTGCTCGGTGCCGATGTAGTTGTGGTTGAGCATCCGGGCCTCGTCCTGGGCGAGCACCACCACTCGTCGGGCCCTGTCGGTGAACCGTTCGAACATCGTCATCTCCTCACGAGGTGCCGGGTCTGGCCGCCCGCTCGGGGGACGTGCCGCCTGGCACCTGCTTCAACTCTAGTCAGCGCCCTCCCCCTCCGGTGGTCCGGCGCCGGTTGCTGACCGGGTGCCGTCGTCGGGGTGGGAACCTCCACCCGTGCAACGGTGCCCCCTCCGGGCCTGTTCCGGTGCGCTGTTCGCCCACGGCGCAACGACCCGGCGTCCGGGTCCGGACGCGGACGGAGGCACCCCGCCGCGCACGGGGTGCCTCCACGGTGCAGCTGCCGGTCAGCTGTTGGCGCGCTCGTAGGCCTCGCGCACGTTGTCGGGGACGCGGCCGCGCGAGCTGACCTCCATGCCGTTCTCGGCCGCCCAGGCGCGGATCTCCGCCGGCGACGCCGAGGAGTCGGACTTGCTGCTGGCGGCCTGCCGGGTGGTCTGGCGGCGTCGGCGGCCGCCGACCCGACGGGCGTGGCTGATCCACAGGGCCAGGTCCGAATGCAGCTTCTCGGCGTTCTCGTCGGAAAGGTCGATCTCATACTCGACCCCGTCGAGTGCGAATGTCACGGTCCGGTCGGCGGGGCCGTTGTCGATGTCGTCTTCGAGCACGATCTCGACTCGTTGTGCCATGTGCGGATTCCTCTCGTCTGTGCTCGGCGAAACAGTTCGACATTAGTACAGCAAGGAACGCGTCGGCAAAAAGAAACTCGCCCGAACCCGGGAGGATTCGAGCGAGTCGGGAAAAGCGGGGGAAATCAGGCCTGCTTGCGGCTCTGCTCGTCGAACTCCAGCCCGTTCACAGCCCGCAGGTCGATCACCGTCGGGTGGTCGCCGTCGGCCCAGATCTGCTCGGCGGTGGGCAGCTGGTCGAGCATCCGCGGGTGGTGCACCACCTCACCGCCGGAGAGGGACACCAGCTCGGCCTCACGGCGGGCCAGCTCGGCGCGCAGCTCGACCAGGGTGGCGTCGCGCTCGGCGACCTGGGCGGTGAGCGCCGCCTTGTCGCCGCGCAGGGTGGAGACCTCGGGCAGCAGCCGGGCGATCTGGTGGCGCAGGTCGGCGACCTGGGAGCGCAGCGTGGTCACCCGGTGCTCCAGCACCTCGGTGTGCTTGCGCTGGTTCGCGAAGCGCTCCTCGAGGGTGTCGAGGACGGCCATCGTGTTGGCCCGCTCGGTGCGCACCTCGTCGCGGTGCGCCGACACCTGCGCGCGCAGGGTCTCGGCGTGACGCTCCCGCTGCTGACGCAGCGCGCGGGCGGCGGCCCGCCAGGCGAGCAGCAGCGCGAGCCCGCCCGCGAGGACGGCGACCGCCAGCCCGGCGCGGATGATCCACTCGGTGCCGAAGGCGGCGGCCACGGCCACGACCGCGCCGACCGCGAACACGGCGATGGACAGGGTGCGTCCCGACGGTGCGACTGACGCGCCGTGCTGGCTGGAGGTGCTCACGGCGCCGATAGTAGTGGCGAGCGGCGACGGCTCAGGGACGTTCAGGGGTATTTTCGGCATCTTCTGGGTTTTCCTCGTCCCCCGGCACCCGGCAGGCCCGTTCCAGTGCCAGTCCGACCACCGTCAGGGCGATGCCGGCCAGCACCGACCAGGCCGAGAACACCACACGTTCGCGGGGTGCCGCCGCGTCCAGCCGGGTGATGAAGTTGAGTGCGTAGCCGAGATATCCCCCGGCCACCACCGCACCGCCCAGGGCAGCCGCCTTCCCCAGGGCCAACCAGGCCACCGCGCGCGACGGCTCCACCCGTTCCCGGCGCTTCTGCACGCGGACGTGGACGCTGCGCGCGAGCCAGCCGACGAAGGCGACCAGCACGAACAGCGCGACCGGGGACAGCCACGGCACCAGCGGTGGCGTCGCCTCCAGGGCACGGAACAGGGCGGCCAGCGCGAGGGCGCCCAGCACACCGAGCGCGGCCGCCACCGCGAGCACCCTCAGCGGGGTCGGCCGGACCGGGGGCGGCGCCCCGTCAGTCCTCGAGGGAGAGGTCGTCACGACGCCGGACGCCCGAGGCGTCGAGCTGCTCGAGCAGGTCGGTGATGTTGCCGTGCCCGGGGATCTCGCCGGCCGGCTCGATCTCGGCCCACGGCACGAGCACGAACGCGCGTTCGTGGGCCCGCGGGTGCGGCAGGGTGAGGTCGGGGCGCTCGACCACGGTGCTGCCGACCACCACCAGGTCGACGTCGAGGGTGCGCGGGCCCCACTTCTCGGTGCGGACCCGGTCGTAGGCGTCCTCGATCGCCTGAGCGCGCTCGAGCAGCGTGGTCTCGTCCAGGGTCGTCTCGGCCAGGACCACGGCGTTGAGGAAGGGCGGGTTGCCCTCGGGGCCGCCCACGGCCTCGGTCTCGTAGACCGAGGAGACGTCGACCACGATGACGTCGGGGGTGTCGCGCAAGGAGCTGACGGCTCCCTGCAGGTTGCTGAGCGGGTCGCCGAGGTTGGACCCGAGGGCGAAGACCACCTGGCGGATCGGCTTCATCCCGCTCAGGGTGTCGGCGTCGATGGCGTAGGGGTTGGGGGAGGTCACGACTTGCTCCTTGTCACGGTGACCGACACGTCGTCCACCTGGACAGTGACGGGGGCTTTCGGCTTGTGGACGGTGACCTCGACCTGCGTCACCGGCGCGAACGAGAGGCACGTGCGGGCGACCCGCTCGGCCAGCGCCTCGACCAGCGCCACCGGCTCGGCCTGGATGTCGGCCACCACCCGCTCGGCGAGGACACCGTAGTGCACCGTCGCCTCCAGGTCGTCGGTCTGGGCGGCGCGGGGGGAGTCCAGCCAGCAGGTGAGGTCGACGACGAAGTCCTGGCCCTGGGCGCGTTCGAAGTCGAGGACGCCGTGCCGGCCGAAGGCGCGGATGCCCCGGACGGTGACCCGGTCGGCCACGGGCACGCCGATCCGCAGGTCGGTCGACGACTGCATCTTCCACCTCCTTCGCCGCGGCCGACCCTACCGAAGGCCACCCAACCGCGCAGTCGAAGGTACGGACGGAACACGGGCGTCACCGTCGGCGCAGCAGCATTCCTGGGATCGTGTCGGCAGCGCCCCCGGCGGGCGGGGACACGCCGCGACACGCCGGACGTGACGCCGATGACATACGCGTTCCCAGGGTTCAGGACGGGTGCATCCAGCGGTGGACGGTGCGGGCGGCGTCGACGTGGTCGCGCACGGAGTGGGTGCGGACGGCCCAGACGCCGCGCTCGGCCAGCAGGGTGGTCAGCGCGACGGAGGCGGCGTCGCGCTCCCGCGGTGGCCGGGGCTCGCCGGTGGGGTCGGCCAGCAGCGTGCCGAGGAAGCGTTTGCGCGAGACGCCGACCAGCACCCGGTGGCCCAGGGCGGTGAGGGCGTCGAGACCGGTGAGCAGGCGCCAGTTGTGCCCCGCGTCCTTGGCGAAGCCGATCCCGGGGTCGAGCACCAGCCGCTCCGGGGCGACCCCGGCCACCAGGGCGGCCCGGACGCGTCCGGACAGCTCGGCGACCACGTCGGCCACCACGTCGGTGTACTGGGCGCGCGAGCCCATCTCGGTGGAGTGGGCGCGCCAGTGCATGGCCACGTAGTCCACGTCGAGCCCGGCGACGGCCGGCAGCATCGCGGGGTCGGCCAGCCCGCCCGAGACGTCGTTGACCATCCGCGCGCCGGCCTCCACGCAGGCCCGGGCGACCGTCGCCCGCATGGTGTCCACCGACACCACGACCCCGGCGTCGGCGAGTGCGGTGACCACCGGCAGCACCCGCTGCAGCTCGACCTCCTCGGGCACCCGCTCCGCCCCGGGCCGGGTCGACTCCCCGCCGACGTCGACGAAGGACGCCCCCTCCTCGACCAGCCGCAGGCCGTGCTCCACCGCCCGCGCCGGGTCGAGGTAGCGCCCGCCGTCGGAGAACGAGTCCGGCGTGACGTTGACGATCCCCATCACCCGCAGCGGTTCAGCGGCGACCGTTCCCCCACCCGTGGATGCGCCGGCCTCCCGCCCCGTGGATGCGCTGGCGCCTCCCGCGCCGGCAGTCGGGCTCGGGGACGGTGACGCCCACGGCGTGCCGGGGACCGTGACGCGACCCGGCCACCCGAGCCCGCTCACACCGGCACCCAGCAGCACGGGCACGGACGCGAGCCGACGCACCCAGCCGAGCGGGCGGGGGCTCCCGGGAGGTGTCGGGGCGTGGCGGGCGTTGGGCGAACTCCTCCGAGGAACGAGGAGGAGGCTCGACCGGGCGGGACACCTCCCGGGAGCCCCCGCCCGCGACCCGCGACCACGAGCCCGCGCACCAGGATCATGACCGCGCGATGAGGGACATGGCCTCGGCTCGGGTGGCCGGGTCGCGCAGCTGCCCGCGCACCGCAGAGGTCACCGTCCGCGAGCCCGGCTTGCGGACGCCCCGCATCGTCATGCAGAGGTGCTCGCAGTCGATCACCACGATCACCCCGCGCGGCGACAGGTGCTGGACCAGGGCGTCCGCGATCTGGGTGGTCAGCCGCTCCTGCACCTGCGGGCGCTTGGCGTAGAGGTCGACCAGGCGGGCCAGCTTGCTCAGGCCGGTGATGCGGCCGTCCGGGCCGGGGATGTAGCCCACGTGCGCGCGCCCGGTGAAGGGGACGAGGTGGTGCTCGCAGCAGGACCAGACCTCGATGTCGCTGACCAGCACCATCTCGTCGTGGCTGAGCTCGAAGGTGGTGCTCAGCACGTCGGCCGGGTTGGAGTGCAGCCCGGAGAACATCTCCGCGTAGGCGCGGGCCACCCGGGCGGGGGTGTCCAGCAGGCCGTCGCGGTCGGGGTCCTCACCGATCCCGATCAGCAGCTCGCGGACGGCGGCCTCGACCCGGGCGTGGTCGAACCCCGGGGCGACCGCAGGCTCGGGCGGGGTGGACTGGGACCGCTCCACCACCCCGTCACCGTTCGACGACGGCGTCGGGCCGGGCCCCTCCTCGTGCGCGCTCACGCCGGCCCTCAGCGCAGCGGGCCCTGCGGACCCTGCGGGCCCTCCGGACCGAGCCCACCCGGAGGCTGCTGCGGCCAGCCGGGCAGACCGCCCGGCTCGCCACCGGGCCGCTCGCCCTCACCGGGGTGGTGCCCCGGAGGCAGCGCGGCGCCGCCGGCGGGGTGCTCGACCTCGGGGTGCGAGCCGTTGGTCTGGGGCGGACGCACCGGCGGCACGGTCGAGGGGACGCGGGTGTCGGAGCCCGTCCACGGCCCGCGCTCGGGCCAACGCTTCAGCGCGGCGAAGATGCTGTCGACCTCGGCCCGGTTGAGGGTCTCCTTCTCGAACAGCTGGCGGACCAGCTCGTCGAGCACCTCCCGGTTGGTCGACAGGACGTCGAAGGCCTCCTGGTGGGCGTTGTTGATCAGCGCGGCCACCTCGGCGTCGACCACCGCGGCGATCTCCTGGGAGTAGTCGATGCCTCCGCCGCCGCCCATCTCGCGGCCGAGGAAGGGCTCGTGGCTGCCCGAGCCGAGCTGGATCGCGCCGATCCGCGAGCTCATGCCGTACTGGGTGACCATCGCCCGGGCCACCTTGGTGGCCTTCTCGATGTCGTTGCTGGCGCCGGTGGTGGGGTCGTGGAAGACCAGCTCCTCCGCGGCGCGCCCGCCCAGCATGTAGGCCAGCTGGTCGAGCAGCTCGCCGCGGGTGTTGGAGTACTTGTCGGCGTCCGGCATCACCATGGTGTAGCCGAGCGCACGGCCGCGGGGCAGGATCGTCAGCTTCTGCACCGGGTCGGTGCCGGGCATCGCCGCCGCGACCAGGGCGTGGCCGCCCTCGTGGTAGGCGGTGATCAACCGCTCGCGCTCGTTCATCAGCCGGGTGCGCTTCTGCGGTCCGGCGATGACGCGGTCGATGGCCTCGTCCATGTCGGCGTTGGTGATCGACTGGCGGTTGCTCCGGGCGGTCAGCAGGGCCGCCTCGTTGAGCACGTTGGCCAGGTCGGCACCGGTGAAGCCGGGGGTGCGGCGGGCCACCGAGGCCAGGTCGACCGCCGGGTCGACCGGCTTGCCCTGGGCGTGCACCCGCAGGATCTGCAGGCGGCCGTTGAGGTCGGGGGCCTCCACCGAGACCTGCCGGTCGAACCGGCCGGGACGCAGCAGCGCCGGGTCGAGGACGTCCGGCCGGTTGGTGGCGGCGATGAGGATGACGCCGCCGCGGACGTCGAAGCCGTCCATCTCCACCAGCAGCTGGTTCAGGGTCTGCTCGCGCTCGTCGTGGCCGCCGCCCATGCCGGCGCCGCGGTGGCGTCCGACGGCGTCGATCTCGTCGATGAAGACGATGGCCGGCGCGTTCTCCTTGGCCTGCTCGAACAGGTCGCGCACCCGGGAGGCACCGACACCGACGAACATCTCCACGAAGTCGGAGCCGGAGATCGAGAAGAACGGCACCCCGGCCTCGCCGGCCACCGCACGGGCCAGCAGCGTCTTGCCGGTGCCGGGCGGGCCGTAGAGCAGGACGCCCTTGGGGATCTTGGCCCCGACCGCTTGGAACTTCGCCGGCTCGGCCAGGAACTCCTTGATCTCCTGCAGCTCCTCGATGGCCTCCTCCACGCCGGCCACGTCGGCGAAGGTCGACTTCGGGGTGTCCTTGTTGGCCACCTTCGCCTTCGACTTGCCGAACTGCATCACCCGGCCGCCGCCGCCCTGCACCGAGTTGATGAGGAAGAAGAACAGCGCACCGATGATGATGAACGGGATCAGTGTCGTCAGCAGCGTCCCGAAGAAGCTCGGCTGCGGGTTCTCACCGACGTACTCGCGCAGCGTCCCGTCAGCCACCCGCTGGTTCAGCCGGTCGATGATCTGCTGGCTCTGGTTCCCCACCCAGACGGCCTTGACGCGGTTGTCCTCACCGGTGGCCTTCTCGACCAGGATCTGCTGCTCGCCGTCGCGCAGCGTGACGCTGTTCAGCTGCTCGTCGCCGTTGATGAGCGCGACGACCTCGGAGGTCGGGCGGGTCTGGTACGAGTTCGACGAGTCGAAGAAGTCCAGGGCCAGCACCACCACGATCATCGCCAGGATGATCCACAGGAAGGGCCCACGGAGGATGCGTTGGAAGTTCATGACCTGCCTCGTGACGGGGTGCCCCGCCGTCGACGGAGCACACGCACCCTACCCGGCCGGGAGAACCAGCACCCGCGTCCTACCCGCCCGCACGGGCGATGATCAGCTGTAGACGTGCGGGGCGAGCGTCCCCACGCTGGTGAGGTTCCGGTAGCGCCCGTCGTAGTCCAGGCCGTAGCCGACGACGAACTCGTTGGGGATGTCGAAGCCGACGTACTTGACCTCGACCTGGTTCGACTGCGCCTCCGGCTTGCGGAACATCGTCATGATCTCCAGGCTCGCGGGCTCGCGGGACCGCAGGTTGGAGACCAGGTACGACAGCGTCAGACCGGTGTCGATGATGTCCTCCACGACGAGGACGTGGCGGCCGGCGATGTCGGTGTTGAGGTCCTTGAGGATCCGCACCACGCCGGAGGACTGGGTGCCCGAGCCGTAGGAGGAGATGGCCATCCAGTCCATCTCGCAGTGGCTGCGCAGGGCGCGGGACAGGTCGGCCATCACCATCACCGCGCCGGTGAGCACGCCCACGAGCAGGATGTCGCGACCGGCGTAGTCCTCGTCGATCTGGGTGGCGAGCTCAGCCAGCCGCTGGTGCACCTGCTCCTCGGTGTAGAGCACCGTCGTCAGGTCGGAGGAGATGTCCGCTGCGTCCACGCGCCAACCCAACCACACGGGGGTGGCGTGCGACGAACTGGTGTTCTGTGGCCGGGTGGTCTGTCCCGGGGTCGGGTCGGGGAACTCGTGAGCGGAACGCTCGAGGGGTTCTGACGGCGCCGAGACCCCTTGGACGTTCCGTTCGCGGCTCAGCGGGCGAAGAGGTGGCCGTCGGAGCGGCGGACGGCGAGGCCGGGGACGTCGACGGGACCCTGGCCGTGCCAGTCGGTGAGGAGGGCGTCGACGGCGAGGACGTGCTGGCGGCTCGGCTGGGTCGAGCCGTGGGCGACGAGCCAGCGGCGCAGCACCCGGTGGCGGACCGCGGGGGCGAGGGCGGCCAGGACGGTGCAGTCGGGGGTGGTGCCGGGGTCGACCTCGGCGGCGAGCTCGTCGAGCACGTCGGCATCAGCCCGCAGCAGGTCGGCCGTGCGGCCCAGCGCCTCGGCGACGCCGGGCCCGAGCTCGCGCTCCAGCAGCGGGAGCACCCGGTGGCGCACCCGGGCGCGGGCCCGGGACGGGTCGGTGTTGGTCGGGTCGACCCAGGGCGGCAGACCGAGCTCGGCGCAGGCGGCCTCGGTGGTGGCGCGGCGCACGCCGAGCAGCGGGCGCAGCAGCGGCTCCCGGAGCTCGGCCATCCCGCCCAGGCTGCGTGAGCCCGAGCCGCGGGCCAGGCCGAGCAGCACCTGCTCGGCCTGGTCGTCGAGGGTGTGGCCGAGCAGCACCAGCGCCCCGTCGGCGGCGGCGTCGGCGAGCAGCGCGCGGTGGCGGGCGGTGCGGGCCGCGGCCTCCGGTCCCCCGGCGCCGTCGACGTCCACCCGGGTGACCCGGCCGTCGACCCCGAGCCGGCGGCACTGCGCCAGCGCCTGCTCGGCCACCTCGGCCGAGCCGTCCTGCAGCTGGTGGTCGACGACGAGCACACGGGCGGGCCGCTCCCGCCGGCGGACGGCCTCGGCCACCCCGGCCACCAGCGCGAGGGAGTCCGCACCGCCGGAGCAGCCGACCACCACCGGCCGCGGACGTCCGGGGTCGGTCCGGTCGGCGCCGTGGCGTCCGAGCGCGCGGACCACCGCACCGGCCACCTCCAGGGCGGCCGGCCCGAGAGCCCGGCGGGCCACCGCTCAGACCCCCACCCGCTGCACCCAGCGGGCCGGCTGGTGGATCTCGGCGAGCGTGGGCAGCGTCTCCGGTCCGGTGAAGACGGTGTTGAAGCCGTCCACGCCACGGCGTCGGACGACGTGGCGGACGAAGGCGGCGCCGTCGCGGTACTGGGCGAGCTTGGCCTCCAGGCCGAGCAGCCGGCGCACCACCAGGTCGAAGCCGCGGCGCGACCGCCGGCCGCTGAAGCGGGCCCGGATCTGGCGCACGCTCGGCACCACCGCCGGGCCCACCCGGTCCATCATCACGTCGGCGTGCCCCTCCAGCAGCGACATCACCGCGGTCACCTGGTCGACCAGCTCGCGCTGCTCCGGGGTGGCCAGCAGCACCGCGAGCGAGCCCTCGGCCGCCGACCCCGACCGGCGTCCGCGGCGGCGGCCGACCTGGCCGGCGAGCCGGGCCAGCGTCTCGGCGCCGCCCAGGTCGGCGCTGCGCAGCAGCCGGCCGGCGATCCCGCGCAGGTGCTCGGCCAGCCACGGGGCGTGGCCGAACTGCACCCGGTGGGTCTCCTCGTGCAGGCAGACCCAGAGCCGGAAGTCCTCCGGCGGCACCCGCAGCTCGCGCTCCACGTGCACCACGTTGGGGGCGACCAGCAGCAGCCGGCCGTCGGCGTCGAACGGGTCGAACTGGCCGAGCACCCGCTGGGCCAGGACGGCCAGCAGGGCGCCGAGCTGGACGCTGGTGGCGGCGGACTGCACCGGCCGCGACCGGGTGTCGCCGTCGAGGTCGGCGAGGACGCGGCTGTAGGTGGCGGCGTTGGCCTCGATCCAGCGGCCCCGGTCGACCACCAGGGTCGGACCGGCACCCGGGGCCTCCAGCCGGGTGGTCTCGCGGATGTGGTCCTCCGCGGCCCGCGCGTGACCGCGCAACGCGTCCACCACCTGCGCGGCCTCGGCCGGGGAGACCCGCGGCCCTGGCCGGACCAGCCGCGCCCCGGTCCGGCTGGCGAGGGCGGCATCCAGCTGCGGCAGCCGGCCGCCGGGTCCCTCTCCGGTCATGACCGGCACTCTACGGCGCCGGGGATCGGGTCGCGTCCTGCCGGTGCCTCCGCCAGAACGGCAGGCGTCTGCTCAGCAGCCGCAGGCGGCGACGGCGGCGGAGGCGCGGTCGAGCCAGACCCGGGCGGCGTAGTCGTTGGCGGCGTCGTTGACGAGGAAGGCGAACACCAGCAGCCGCCCGTCGGCGGTGCGGGTGTAGCCGGCCAGGCTGTGGGTGCCGCGCAGCGTGCCGGTCTTGCCGTGCACCTGCCCCAGCCCCGCCTCCGACCCGGCGTCGGCGTAACGGGAGGTGAGGCTGCCGGTGCCGCCGGCCAGCGGCAGCCCGGTGACCAGGGGCCGCAGCCCGGGGTGGTCGTCGGAGAGCGCCAGCCGCAGCAGCACCGACAGGGTGGGCGCGCCCAACCGGTTCTCCCGCGACAGCCCCGACCCGTCGCGGGTGACCACGCCGTCGGTGGGCACACCGAGGTCGGCCAGCGCCCCGGCGACCGCGGTCGCGCCGCCCTCGAAGGTGGCCGGCTCCCCGGCCGCGACCGCCGCCTGGCGGAGCAGGATCTCGGCGATGTCGTTGTCGCTGTGCTGCAGCATCTGCTCCACCAGCACCGAGACCGGCGGCGAGCTGACCTCGGCCACCGTCTCCCCCTCGCCGTCGGCGGCGGTGCCGCCCCGCTGCACCGACACCCCGGCCTCCTCCAGCAGCCCGGCGAACCGGTCCGCCGCGGCCGTCACCGGGTCGGGCTCGCGGGGGCCCGGACTGGTCCCGCGCAGCTGCCCCTGGTCGTGCACCAGGGCCACCACCGGGGTGACCTGGTCGCGGTAGTTCTCCGGCCAGGTCGGGCTCCAGTCCGGCCCCTCGAACAGGTCGGCGTCCACCGTCAGGGTGATGGCGTCGAGGCCGGCCTCCTCGACGGCGTCGCGGGTCAGCTCGGCCAGCCGCTGCAGGCTGGCCCGCTCGGGGTAGCCCTGCTCCCGCACCAGGGTGAGCAGCGGGTCGCCGCCGCCGACCAGCACCCACTCCGCGCCGCGGCGCTGCACCGCGGTGGTGAAGCGGTGGTCGGGCCCGAGCAGGTGCAGCGCCGCCGCCCCGGTCAGCAGCTTCAGCGTGGACGCCGGGATGCCCGGCTGCGCGCCCTCGCGGTGGAGGGTGCTGCCGGTGGCCACGTCGTCGACCTGCAGGTCGAGCTGGCCGCCCACGTCGGTGCGCGGGACGCGGCGCAGCGCCTCGGCCAGCGCTGCGGCGTCCACCGGCGTCCCCTCCTCCGGCGCCGGGAGCAGCGTCGGCTCGACCGCCACCGGGGTCGGCTCGGGGTCCAGCGCGGACGGGTCGACGGTGGGCTGCCCGCCGTCGACCAGCAGGCCGGTGGCGTACAGCGCCGAGCGACCCCACAGCGTGGCCGCGCCGACCGTGACCGCGAGCACCACGACGAGCGCCACCAGCCCGGTGAGCACCCCGCGAGAACCGGTGCTCAGCCGCCGGGCGGTGTGGTCGCCGTCACGCGGCGGATCGTCGGAGGAAGGCGTCTCCGCGGTCAAGAGCAGGTCGTCCTCACGCTAGAGTCTGCGTCCACGAACCAGTGGCGCCACTGGACTGGTTCTCGTCGACGCACAGGGGAGTCACAGTGACTGAAGAGTATGCCGAGCCGGATCGTCAGCTGGGACGCGATTCCCGTCCTCCGGTCGGCATCGTCTTCGACGTCACCGTCGAGATCCCCAAGGGCGGCAAGAACAAGTACGAGATGGACCACGAGACCGGCCGCATCCGGCTCGACCGGACCCTGTTCACCTCGACCCAGTACCCCTCGGACTACGGCTTCATCGAGCAGACCCTCGGCCAGGACAGCGACCCGCTGGACGCCCTGGTGCTGGTGCCCGAGCCCACCTTCCCCGGCTGCCTGATCGAGTGCCGGGCGATCGGCATGTTCCGGATGACCGACGAGGCCGGGGGTGACGACAAGGTGGTCTGCGTGCCGCTGGCCGACCCCCGCCGCGACCACTGGCACGACATCTCCGACGTCCCCGTGATGATGGTCAGGGAGATCGAGCACTTCTTCACCGTCTACAAGGACCTCGAGCCGGGCAAGTCCGTCGAGGGCGCCACCTGGGTGGGCCGCGAGGAGGCCGAGGCCGAGATCCGGGCCAGCCTGGAGCGCGCCAGGGGCACCGTCTTCGAGAAGAAGAACGTCAACCTCCACTGAGGTGACCACCCCGCCGTCTGCCGGCACGCACGTGCTGCTGGTCGCGGCCGGGAGCGCGGTCGGGGCCGTCCTGCGGTTCCTCCTCGACACCGCGGCCGGCGGCGGGTGGGCGGCGCTGTGGACGCTGAACCTCGCCGGGGCGGCGCTGCTCGGTCTGCTCACCGGCCTGCTGGCCGGACGCCGGTCCGCGCGCTGGCTCGCACCGCTGCTCGGCCCCGGGCTGCTCGGCGGGTTCACCACCTTCTCCGCCGTGCTGGTGCTGACGGTCGGCTCGACCGGGCCGGTCGCCGCAGTGGCCCAGCTGGGAGCGATGACGCTGCTCGGCGCGCTGGCCGCCTGGGCCGGGCTGGTCCTCGCCCGCCGGCTGCACCCCCACGGGGACGTCCCGGCGGAGGCGCGGCGGTGACGGTCTGGACGCTGCTCGCGGTGGCCCTCGGCGGGTTCGCCGGCGGGGCGCTGCGCGGCTGGCTGACCACGGTGCTGCGTCCCTGCGACGGGTTCCCGCGCGGGGTGCTGGTCGCCAACGTCGCCGGCTCGCTGGCGCTGGGGCTGGCGACGACGGCGCTGCCGGCGGGGTCGCCCGTGCTCGCGCTGGCCGGCGCCGGGTTCTGCGGGGCGCTGACCACCTGGTCGACGTTCAGCCTCGACCTGGTGGTGCTGCTGGAGCACCGGCGGCACCGCACCGCCGCCGGCTACGCCCTGCTCAGCCTCGGCGCCGGACTGCTCGCGGCCGCGCTCGGCTTGCTGCTGGGCACCTGGCTGCAGGAGAGTCTGACGCCATGACCGGACCGCAGGAGCACACCCACCTGATGCTGGTCGCGCCGTCGGCCAACCGGGTCTACACCGCCGGCGCGGCGCCGCTGGCCGCCGCGGAGCTCGAGCTCTGCGGGCCCTTCACCGACGTCCGGCCCGTCACCCTGGCCGGCGTCGACTACCTCGGCTTCGACGTCCCGGCACTGGACGCCGACGCGCTGCGGGTGCTGGCCGGGCACTCGACCCACCTGGCCACCTTCGAGCGCGCCGGGACGGCCGACGACCCGCTGCTGCGCCCGGTCGAGGTGCCCGCCACCGCGGTGCTCGACGACGACCTGGTGACGATCCCCAAGTACCAGGGCAAGACCAACGAGCTGTTCACCCGGCTGCTGCTCAACCTCACCCTGGCCCAGGTGCGCACCCGCACCGAGGGCCCGCTGACGGTGCTCGACCCGCTCTGCGGCCGCGGCACCACGCTGACCACGGCCTGGCTGGCCGGCCACCACGCGGCCGGGGTGGAGGCCGACGTCAAGGCGCTGGAGCAGATGGCGGCCTTCCTCAAGACCTGGCTGCGCCGCAAGCGGCTCAAGCACACCGCCGACGTCAGCCCGGTCCGCCGCGACGGCAAGAGCCTGGGCCGACGCCTCGACGTCGAGGTGCGCCCGGCGGAGGGCCCGGCGCTGCGGCTGACCGCCTTCAGCGGCGACACCCGGCAGTCGGCCGAGCTGTACGGGCGCCGGACGTTCGACGCGGTGGTCACCGACGCGCCCTACGGCGTGGTGCACGGCAGCCAGAGCGACGTCCGCGGGGTCAGCGGACGCCGGGACCGCTCGGCGGCCGGGTTGCTGCGGGAGGCGGTGCCGGTCTGGGCCGGGCAGCTCAAGGACGGCGGCGCGCTCGGCATCTCCTGGAACACCCTCGGGATGACCCGGGAGGAGCTCGCGGAGGTGCTGTCGGCGACCGGGCTGGAGCCGTTCGACGGCGGGCCGTGGCTGCAGCTCGCCCACCGCGTCGACGCCTCGATCCAGCGCGATCTGATGGTGGCCCGCAAGGTCTGAGCGCACCGTCCCGGCCGGGAGAGGCGGGAGGCGTTGACAAGCGGTGCCCGGCGGGCGTCTGCTGGGACGACCCCGTCCTCGCCCAGCACCGCTGCTGGCACCACCCGGAGGTCTCGGGGTCGCACCCCGAGGAGCCCCGATGCCCGAACGCCCGTCCCGTGCCCGCCTGCTGGTCGGCGGCGCCGTCGCCCTGACCCTCACCTGCTCCGGCCTGGTCGCCGGCAGCTCGGCCTCGGCCGAGCCGGTGACCACCGGGGGCGACCTCGGCCGGGCGCTGGCGCCGGCCGCCGAGGAGCTGCCCACCCCGTTCGAGGAGGCGGGCGGCAGCGAGTGGACCACCTTCGAGGAGTCCGTCGCCTTCTACCGCGAGCTGACCACGGCCAGCCAGCGGGTCTCGGTCCGCACCATCGGACGCAGCGTGGAGCGGCGTCCGCTGCAGCTGGTCGCCGTCGGCGAACCCGGCCCGAAGTCGCAGCAGGAGGCCGCCGAGGGCTCGGTGGCGTTCTTCGTCTGCTCGGTGCACGGCGACGAGCCGTCGGGACGGGAGTCCTGCATGGCGCTGGCCCGCGACCTCGCGCTCAGCACCGACGCCGCGGTCGCCGACTTCCTCGAGGGCACCACGGTGCTGTTCATCAACGCCAACCCCGACGGCTGGGTGGCCGACACCCGGCAGAACGCCCAGGACGTCGACGTCAACCGCGACTACCTGGCCCTGGAGACGCCCGAGGCCCGGGCGGTGGTCGACGTCATCCGGGAGTGGGAGCCCGACATCCTCAACGACCTGCACGAGTACGGGCCGCGGGAGTACTACGAGACCGACCTGCTGCACCTGTGGCCGCGCAACCGCAACGTCGACGACGAGCTGCGCGACCTGGCCCAGGAGATGAGCGCCGAGCACGCGGCCGGGCGGGTCACCGCGGAGGGCTACACCGCCGGCGTGTACGGCCAGCTGGTCAAGGACGGCGAGCCGTTCCTGCAGGTCGCCGGTGACGACCAGGGCCGGATCCTGCGCAACTACGCCGGGCTGGTCAACGTCGTCGGGATGCTGAGCGAGACCGCCAACGAGCCGCTGGACGAGGCCGAGGAGGCCGACGAGTCGCTGCTCAACCGCCGCCGGGTGGAGGTCAACTACCTCAGCGCGCTGGGCTCGCTGGAGCTGGTGCAGCAGGACCCGCAGCGGGTGGCCGCAGCCACCGCAGCCGCCGCCGAGCGCCAGACCACCGCGGGCGCCGAGCAGTCCGGCGTCCTCTACTTCGGCGGCCAGGACGACATGATCCCGACCGACCCCGACCTGGTCGAGCCCGAGCCGATGTGCGGCTACCAGCTCGACGACGACCAGGTGCGCAGCCTCGGACGCACCCTGGCCCGGCACGGGATCGAGGTCACCCGCACCGAGGACGGCGACCGGGTGGTCGAGCTGGCCCAGCCGACCCGCGGCCTGATCCCGCTGCTGCTCGACGAGCGCTCGCAGTACCGCCTCACCGAGGCCACCCCGCTGGCCACCTGCTGACCCCCGCCGCACCCTTCTCAGCTGGTTCGAGGTGATACCGCGGCGTCGGTGCTGCGGTATCACCTCGAACCGCCGGAGGGAGGGGCGGCGGCGGGAGGGTGGGTCAGGCGGCGAAGCGCTCGGCGGCCCAGGCGAGCTGCCGCCGGGACTGGTAGCCCATCCCGCCCTCGTGGCCGTTGAAGTCGTACACCTCGATCTGCTTCTCCGCCGGCCACTCGGCGTAGGCGGCGAACACGGTCGAGGGCGGGCAGATGTCGTCCAGCACGGCCACCGAGAACAGCGCCGGGCAGGCGGCCCGTCGGGCGAGGTGGACACCGTCGAAGTAGTCGAGGGTGCCGAAGACCTGGGCGGTGCGTCCGCGCCAGCCCTTCAGGAAGGTCTCGATCTGCGGGTACGGCCCGCGCGAGGCGAGGTCGACGCTGCGGCGGAAGTCGCACAGGAACGGCACGTCGGGCATCGCGCCACGCAGCGGCAGACCGACCTTGGCCGCGAGCGCCGCGGCGGCGATGGTCAGCCCGCCACCCTGGCTACCGCCGGTGGCGATGATCCGGTCGGCGTCGACGTGCTCGAGGGTGGCGGCGGCCTGCAGCGCGCGGACGGCGTCCACGTAGACCCGGCGGTAGTAGTAGGTGCGGGGATCGTCCACGCCGGCGACCATCAGCCCGGAGCCGGCCGCGGTACCGCCGCCGAGGTCGGGGTCGGGTGTCGCCTCGGTGCCACCGTTGTTCCAGCCCTGCCCGCGGGTGTCCATGCTGAGGTGCGCCCAGCCGGCCAGCGGCCACGGGTCGACCTGGTGCGGCAGCCCCCGGCCTCCGGAGAAGCCGTGGAACGTGACCACCGTCGGCAGCGGCCCGGTGGCGCCGGCCGGCACCGTGTACCAGGCGCGGATCGGTGCCCCGCCGTAGCCGGCGAAGGTCAGGTCGTGCACGTCCACCAGCGACAGCCCGGTCTCGACCCGCTGCATCCGGACGTCCAACGGGTGGCCGTTCTCGGCGAGCGTGGCGTCCCAGAAGGCGTCGAGGTCGTCCGGTTCGGGGGTGGTGCAGCGATAGCCGGGGAGCTGGTCGAGGGGCAGGTCGGAGCGAGGCACGAGAGGAAAGATGCCATGCCGCCGCTCCGGTGTCTGCACCGCCTCCCGCCGGGAGGTGCCGGCCGGTAGCGTCGCGACGGTGAAGACGCTCTGCCTGCTGCGCCACGCGACCACCGAGGACGCCCTGCCCGGACGCCCGGACGCCGACCGCCGGCTCACCGAGCAGGGCTGGCAGGAGGCCCGGGCGCTGGGCGAGCACCTGCGCACGTCCGGCGTCCGCCCCGACGAGGTGTGGTGCTCCTCGGCCACCCGAGCCCGGCAGACCTGCAGCGCCCTCGACCTCGACGTCGAGCCGCAGCTGGGCCCGGCGCTCTACCGCACCCACGCGGACGGGCTGCTGGAGATGCTCGCCGGCTGTGACCCGGCCACCGGCTCGCTGCTGGTCGTCGGGCACAACCCCGCGATGCAGGACGCCGCCTGGGAGCTGGTCACCCCCGGCACCGCCGAGCAGGAGCTGCTGAGCCGCCGCTTCCCGCCCGCCACCTTCGTCACGCTGACCTTCGACAGCCCCTGGTCGGGCCTCACCCGGGCGGTGCGCACCGAGGTGCGCCTGCCCTGAGGACACGCTAGCGGCCGAGCTCGGGACGCCGCGGCGGATCGAGCAGGATGCCCTGCTTGCGCAGTCGGCGGCGGTCGAACCAGTTGGCGTGCCGGACCACCAGCGAGCCCCACCCCATGGCGCCGTGCAGCACCAGCAGCGGCGCTCCGCGGGAGGGCTGCGCGGCGACCTTGCTCTTCGCCGAGCCCCAGCCCGCGCTCAGCCGGTCGAGGTTGGCCGACCAGTCCTGCGGGACGACGATGGTGATGCTGCCGGCGTTGCCGATGACCTCGATGTCGATGATGTCGCTGCGGGTGGTCGCCTGCAGGCAGTCCAGCCGCACCGAGCCGACGGCACCGTTGATCCGCACGAACGGCGGGATCTCCCAGCGGCCCTCACGGGTGACGCTGGACCAGCCGGCGTCCAGCACCAGGCGGTCCTCCACCGAGGAGCCGGGCGCCCTGAGCAGCCGCGGGTCGCTGGGCCGCGGGCTGGTCAGCGCCGCGGACGGCGGGTCGATCGGGAGGTCGGCGACCAGGGCGTCCAGGTCGGCGTAGGTGCGGGCCTGCAGCGCGGCATCCAGCCGCTCCTGCATCTCCTCCATGGTGAGCCGGCCCTCGGCCATGGCGTCCTGCAGCGCCGAGGCGACCGCGTCACGCTCGCGGTCCCCGATCCGCAGCTCCGGTCTCCGCTCCGACATGGCCGTAGCGTAGCCGCGTCGGGGCCTCCTCCGCCGGGCGCCGTTCCCGCCCGCTCCTACACTCGACGCATGTCCTCGACCGTGGCACCGCCCAGCCGGATCGGCTCGCTGGTCGCGCCCGCTGCCCCACCGCTGGTGCTCACCGTGCTGATGTGGCTGAGCGAGCTGGTCGACACCCTGCTCGGCGGCTTCCTCGACCAGTTCGGCATCCAGCCGCGCGAGACCGAGGGGCTCATCGGCGTCCTCGCCGCACCGCTGCTGCACGCCGGTCTGGGCCACCTGGTCGCCAACACCACCGCCTTCGTGGTGCTCGGCGTGCTGACGGCCCTCATCACCGGGCGCTTCTGGGCTGCCACCGTGGGCATCACCGTGGTGGCCGGGCTGGCGGTCTGGCTGGTCGGTGGCGAGGGCACGGTCCACCTCGGGGCGAGCCTGCTGGTCTACGGCTACGCCGCGTTCCTCTTCGCCTGGGGCATCTTCGTCCGGCGGGCGCTGGCGATCGCCGTCTCGCTGTTCGTCGCCCTCGCCTACGGCGGGATCGTCTGGGGCGTGCTGCCCACCGGGTCGGGGATCAGCTGGGAGGGCCACCTCTTCGGCGCGCTGGCCGGGGTGCTGCTGGCCTACCTGCTCTCCCGTCGCGAGCGCCGGCCGCTCCCCCGCGTCTAGCCGACCGGCTCAGCCGGCGGCACCCGAGCCGAGCTCGACCACCAGCACCCCCGCGGCGATGAGCACGATGCCCACCGCCATCGTGGGCGTCAGCGGCTCGTCGAAGACGACCCGGGCCAGCACGGCGGTCAGCGCCACCCCGGTCGCGGTCCAGATGCCGTAGGCGATGCCGAGGGGCATCCCGTGCTGCAGGGCGAGGCTGAGGCAGCCGAAGGCGAGCACGTAGCCGAGCACCACCGGGACGGCCCACCACCGCTTCCGCAGACCCTCCGACGCCCGCAGCGACATCGTCGCGCCGACCTCGAGCAGGATCGCCACCGCGAGGAAGAGCCAGCTCACCGCGACGTCTCCTCCCGCCGGGCCCGCTGCGCGCCCAGCTCGACCGTGAGCACCCCGGCCACGATCAGCGCCATCCCCAGCCCCATCTGCGCGGTCAGCGCCTCGGCGAACAGGACGGCCGAGAGCAGCGCGGTCAGCGTGACACCGCCGGCACCCCAGACGCCGTAGGCGACGCCGATCGGCAGGCCCAGGCGTAGGCACACCGTCAGCAGGGTGAAGGCGGAGAGGTAACCGGCGACGACGAGCGCGTACCAGGCCGGCTGGTCCAGGGCCGCCTTCAGCGCGAGCGCCGCCGCCACCTCGCTGACGATCGCCGCTCCCAACGCACCCCACACCCGCATCCGCCGTGCCCTCCGTCGTCCGCCCGCAGCCGGGGCGAGGCTAGCCGAGCACCGCGATGCGCAGCCCGGCGAAGACGCCGAGGGGCGGGTGGAGACCCGGGGTCCCCACCCGCCCCTCGGCGGTCGAGCTGGTCCTCAGCGGATCTTGGTGACCTGCACCACCGACGGACGCGGACCGCGCCACTCGCCACGGCGGGGGCGCTGCTGGGCCGGCACGTAGTCGGGGAAGAAGGAGTTCTGCTGCTCCCACGACCCGTCCTCGCCCGGGTGCTGGACGGCGACGAAGACGCTGCCGTCCTGGTCGTGGATCACCGGACCGCAGGTCTCGGCGTCGCGGGGCACCGCCAGGAACTGGGTGACGTGGCCGCGCTCCTCGCCCTCCAGCGGCACCCGGTGCAGGGCGTCGGCCAGGCCGATGGTGCCCGGCTGGCCGTCGGTGGAGATCCACAGCGTGCCCTCGGAGTCGAAGGCCACGTTGTCGGGGCAGGAGATCGGCGCCACCGGGCCGTCCCAGCCGGCGAAGTAGGTGCCGGCCTGGTCGGGCATGCCGCACACCAGCAGGATGTTCCAGTCGAAGGAGGTGGCCCCGGCCTTGTTGCCGCTCTCGGTCAGCTCGATGACGTGGCCCTCCTTGTTCTGGTTCCGGGGGTTGGCGGCGTCGGCGTCGGGGTTGCTGCCGGTGCCGCGGTTGGTGTTGTTGGTGCAGGCGACGTAGACCTTGCCGGTCTTCAGGCTGGGCTCGACGTCCTCGCAGCGGTCCATCGGGGTGGCGCGCATCTTGTCGGCGGCCTCACGGGTGAAGACCAGCACCTCCTCGACGCTCATCTGCGGCACCCGGGAGCGACCGTTCTTGATCAGCGGCACCCACATGCCACGGCCCAGGTTGGCGTTGTCGGGACGCTGCCGGCCGCTGAAGCGGGCGACGTAGAGGTCGCCCTCGGTCAGCAGCAGCATGTTGTTCGCCTTGGCCTCGGCCGAGTCGCCCGCCATGAACTTGCGGCTGGAGACGAACTTGTAGAGGTAGTCGAAGCGCTCGTCGTCGCCCATGTAGGCCGCCACGGTGCCGTCCTCGTCCACCCGGACGTTGGCGCCCTCGTGCTTGAAGCGGCCCATCGCCGTGTGCTTGCGCGGGGTCGACGTGGGGTCGCTGGGGTCGATCTCGACGATGTAGCCGAAGCGGTACGGCTCGTTGCGGTAGTCCTCGTCGGTCGCGTCGAAGCGCGGGTCGATCTTCTCGAAACCGTACACCGAGTCACGGTCGTTCAGGCCGTAGCGGGCGTTGCCCCGGGCCTGCGGGTCGGCCTTGAAGTAGCCGTTGAAGTTCTCCTCACCCGACAGGATCGTGCCCCACGGGGTGGTGCCACCGGCGCAGTTGCCGAGGGTGCCGAGGACGGTGCGGCCCTCGGGGTCGTCGGCGGTCTTCATCCACTCCGAGCCGGCGGCCGCACCGGTCAGCTCGAAGGGGGTGTTCGCGGTGATCCGGCGGTTCTTGGGCGCGCCCTGGATGTAGCGCCAGGGCCGGCCGGCGCGACGCCGCTCGAGCTCGACGACGGCGAAGCCGTGCGCGGCCATCAGCGTCCGGAGGACCTCCTCCTCGTCGGCGTCCGGCGGGAACATGATGCCCCGGTTGGTGTACTCGTGGTTGCAGCACAGCAGCGCGTGGGTGCCAGCCTCGTTGTCCACGAGGATGTCGAGGTAGTCGTTGTTGTAGCCGAACTGCTTCTCCTGGGCCTCCGCGCTCGGGTTCTCCGGGTCGAACGCCGGGGAGTCGTCGAAGAGCGGGTCGCCCCAGCGCAGGATGGTCGACCACTCGTACTCCTGCGGGACGACGAAGGCGTCCTCGGCGGCGTCGACGGGGCCGATCGGCGTGAAGGCCAGCGCGCTGGCGGTCGCCTTCCCGGCGCGGCCCTTGGCCTTGCCCCTGCCCTCGGCCGCGGCGGGGACCGGCCCGGCGAAGCTCAGCGGGACGGCGGCGGCCGCGGCGACGGCGGTGCCTCCGAGCAGCACGGAGCGGCGGCTCAGCGCGGTGGCGGCGATGTCGCGGAACGACGGCTCGGTGCTCTGGTTCGGCACCGGCGCGGCGCACGCCGAGTCACACTTCAGGTGGCAGGTCACGGCGCTGCGGTTGCCGTGCGTCTGCCCAGCCATGGGAAGAAGCTGCACAAGGATCTCCTCGGATCAGCCCCCGACGGATGGCCGAGGGCAGGCGTTCGGACGCGGACCAGCCAACGAGCGGAAGATGAACAGCCGGTGACACAGGTCGAACCGAGCCCGCAACCTCTGGGGTGGTCGTTATTTCGTCACGTCCGGCGCACGGATTTCCTCCCGGCGCACGTCGCCGACACGCCGCGCCGGGCGAACCGTCGCCGCGGGGCTGGACGGTGGCCCGGCCGACTACAATCCAGCCCGGCGACGCCGTCGGCGTCCAGGCCACCCGGGTCAAGAATCGGCCCTTCGCGGCCGGCCACCACAGGAGTAGCCACGGGTGATCCCCGCCACCACTTCTGCCCGCCAGCACGACCCGCTGCTGCCGGGCCCCGGACGCGGCCCCGCCGCCCCGACCACCTCGTCACGTCCCCTCCGCCGCGGAGCCCGCCGGTGAAACGGAGGGCTGATCTGCGCGGTCTGGCCCGCGCGGCACGCGAGCTGCACGGCCGGCTGGACGAGTCCGAACGGGTACGCGCCGGCGTCCGCCTCGCCGTCGAGCTGATCGAGGGCTGCGACCACGCCGGGGTGACGGTGGTCCGCGACGGGAGGGTGTTCACCGGCGCGGCCACCGACGAGGTCGTGGTCCGCGGTGACGCGCTGCAGTACGAGACCGGGCAGGGCCCGTGCCTGCAGGCGGTCCGTGACCAGAAGACGGTGCTCAGCCAGGACCTCACCTCCGAGACCCGGTGGCCGGCGTGGAGCCCGCGGGCGGCGGCCGAGCTCGGCACCCGCAGCATGCTGTCGGTGCTGATCTACGACCAGCACGACGCCTACGGCGCGCTCAACCTCTACGGCGACCGCGTCGACGGCTTCGACGGCGACGACATCGAGCTGGCGCTCGCGCTCGCGACGCAGATCGCCCTGTCCCTGGCATCGGGCCGCGAGATCGACCAGCGCGGCGAGGCGATGGTCAGCCGGACCACCATCGGCCAGGCCCAGGGCATCCTGATGGAGCGGCTGGGGATCAGCGCCGAGCAGGCCTTCGAGTACCTGCGGCGGACCTCACAGCAGATGAACTGCAAGCTCGCGCTGATCGCCCAGGAGCTGGTCCGCACCCGCCGGCTGCCGGCGGAGCGTCCGGACCCGGGCCGCGACCCGGGTCCGGCCCGCGGCTAGTTGAGCGCGCCGTCGTCGCCCGACGGCGCCTCCAGCGGTCCGATCACGCCGCGCAGCTTGGTCATCACCCGGCTGAGCAGACGGGACACCTGCATCTGGCTGACGCCGAGCTCACCGGCGATGTCGCTCTGGGTGCGCCCCTGGTAGAAGCGCATCCGGAGCAGTCGCTGCTCGTCCTCGTCGAGGTGGTGCATGGCCTCCTCGACCAGCAGCCGGGCCTCGGCGGCCAGCACCTGCGGCTCGTCGTCGGACTCGGCGTGCAGCCCCTCGGTGGGGCTGATGTCGAGGGCCACCGGCCGGTAGCCGTGCTCGGCGAGCCGGGCGGCGCGGACGTCCTCCTCGGTCTCGCCGATGTACTCGGCGAGCTGGACGTCGGTGGGCTCGGCGTGCAGCTCCTGGGTGAGCTCGGGCCAGGCCTGGCGCATCGACATCGCCACCTCCTGCTGGTGGCGGGGCGGTCGGACCGTCCAGCCCTTGTCGCGGAAGTGCCGCTTGAGGACGCCGAGGATGGTCGGCACCGCGAAGCTGGCGAACGGCCCGCGGTCGGGCTGGTAGCGGTGGGCGGCCTCGGTGAGCCCGGAGCGGGCCACCTGGGTGAGGTCGTCGTCCTCCTCGCCCCGGTGCCGGAAGCGGCGGGCGAGGGAGTCGGCGAGCGGGAGGTTGAGCACCACGACCTGCTCGATGAGCTCGTCCCGGTCGAGCTCGCCGGTCCCGATCAGCTGGAAGAGCCGGGTGGTCTCCTCGGCCACGGCCGAGGGGTCGCGGTCGGTCGAGGGGGGCTGGAGGGGGGCCACGGGCCCCGTCGAAAGGGGTACGGACGCACTGCTGACCATCAGAAGTCCTTCCATCGCACTGCGTTGGTCGGCGCGCTTCTTGGCCACCTCCACTCTCACACGTCCGGGCGCAGGGCACAAGGCGGGGCGGCCGGACGGGCGCGGCGCCGGCCGTCCGGGAGTGGCCCTCAGCCCAGCGGCGAGGGGGTGATCGTGGCCGCCAGCTCCTCCACCGCGCCGGGGCTGAGCGCCGGGCGCCCACCCGGACGTCCCACCGTCAGGGCGGCGGCCGCGCACCCCCGGCGGGCCGCCTCGACCGGGTCGCGGCCGGAGGTGAGCGCCCAGGTCAGGGTGCCGACGAAGGCGTCCCCGGCACCGGTGGTGTCGACCACCGGGGTGTCGACCTGGGGCAGCAGCAACCGGTCCTGCGGGGTCACCACGACATCGCCCTGGTCGCCGACGGCGAGCACCACCAGCCCGGGCCCGAGCCGGAGCACGTCCGCGGCCACCCGGGCGGCGTCCTCGGGGTCGCGGATGCGCCGGCCGGCCCACAGCTCGGCCTCCCGGGCGTCCATCCGCACCACGTCTGCCCCGGCCACGACCGGCTCGCGGTGGCTCTCGTCCTCGAGCACGCCGTCGAGCACCACCAGCGCCCCCCGCGCGCGCAGCATGCCCAGGGCGCAGCGCACCGCCGCAGCCGGCTGCTGCAGCTGCAGGACGGCGCTGTCGCACTCCTCGACCAGGCCGCCGAGCGGGTCCAGGTCGTCCCCGGTGAGCAGGGTCGCGGACGGGACGTGCTCGAGGTAGCGGTGCTGCCCGTCGTCGGTGACCACGTCGACCATCAGCGCCGACTCGGTGCCGCGCCGACGGCGCACCCCGCGGACGTCGATGCCGTCCTCGACGCAGCGCTGCACCAGCCGGGCCCCGGTCTCGTCGTCGCCGACCACCCCGACCAGGGCCGGGCGGGCGCCGAGCTGGGCCAGGGTGACGGCGATGTTCGCGCCCTTGCCGCCCAGCAGCTCCAGCCGACGGTGCACGTCGACCGTCCCGCCCGGGCCGGGCACGGCTTCGGTCAGCAGGACCAGATCACGGGCGATCTGACCCAGTACCGCGGTGCTCATGCCTCGGCGGTTCCCACTGGACCGGCCGCGAAACAGCCGGTGCGGCGGGGTCAGCTGCTCTCCAGCACTCCCCGCTCCCGGGCGTCGGCCACCAGCTGGCGGACGTGCTCGAGGCTGCCGCAGCCGTCCTCGATCAGCTGGTTGCGGGCGGTCGCGAAGGTCTGCCCGAGCTCGTTGCGCTCGCGCTCGGAGACCTCCTCGCGGGCGGGGTTGAGGATGGTCAGCTCCTCCTCGGTGAGGTGGTGGTTGATCGTCGTGGCCAGCTCCTCGACCGCGTCGTCGAACTCCTCGCCCTCGGTGGCCTCCAGCTCCAGCACCGCCAGCAGCGCCTCGTTGCCCTCGGCGTGCTCCTCCTCGCCGTGCTCGGCCTCGTGCTCGCCGATCGCCTCGCGCCGCCGCAGCCGCGGGTAGACGTGCTCCTCCTCGGCCAGGGCGTGCGCCACGTGCAGCTGGGCGAAGGCGCGCCGGACGGCGTCGCGGTCGGAGGAGGCGTCACGCAGGTCGCGCAGCAGGGTCTCGAAGAGGCGGTGGTCGTTGAGGATCAGCTCGACGACGTCACCGGAGACCGGGCGGCCGAGGTCGATGGGAGTAGCCATGGGGCCAGCATGCCCGGTCGCGCCGACCGGTCCGGCGGCGGGGCACGGGAGGTGCTCCCGGTGCTCTCAGGCGGTCCGGACGGCGGGGGCGTTGTGGTGGCGCCCGATCGGCAGCATCAGCGGTTTGCCGCAGGTGGGGTCGGTGATGACCCGGCTCTCCAGGCCGAAGACCGTGCGGACCGCGTCCTCGGTGAGCACCTCGGCCGGCGACCCGGCGGCGTGCAGCCGGCCCTCGGTGAGCGCGATCAGGTGGTCGGCGTAGCGGGCGGCCAGGTTGAGGTCGTGCAGCACCATGACGACCGTGGTGCCGCGGGCGTGGTTGAGGTCGGTGAGCAGGTCCAGCACCTCGACCTGGTGGCTGACGTCGAGGAAGGTGGTCGGCTCGTCGAGCAGCAGCAGGTCGGTCTGCTGCGCCAGCGCCATCGCGATCCAGACCCGCTGGCGCTGACCGCCGGAGAGCTCGTCGACCGGACGCTCGGCCAGCGCGGTGGTGTCGGTGGCCAGCAGCGCCTCGGCCACCGCGACGTCGTCGGCACGCGACCAGCGCGAGAGCACCCCCTGGTGCGGGTGCCGGCCGCGCCCGACGAGGTCGGCGACGGTGATCCCCTCCGGGGCCACCGGCGACTGCGGCAGCAGCCCGAGGGTGCGGGCCACCTCCTTGGCCGGCATCTTGTGGATCGCCCGGCCGTCCAGCAGCACCCGGCCGGCACGCGGGCCGAGCAGTCGCGACATCGACCGCAGCAGGGTCGACTTGCCGCAGGCGTTGGGGCCGACGATGGCGGTGATCCGTCCCGGCGGGACGACGAGGTCGAGCCCGGAGATGACGGTCCGCTCGCCGTAGCCGACGGTCAGCTCCAGCACCTCGAGGGTGTGGTCGGCGGCGGGGCCCGCGGGGCCGCCGTGCACGACGTGTGGGTGACTCACAACGATCCTCCCGCGCGGTTGGTCCGGACGATCAGGTAGATGAGGTAGGGCGCGCCGAGCACCCCGGTGACGACGCCGACGGGGTAGCGGGTGCCGAGCAGGAACTGCCCGCAGAGGTCGGCCACCAGCACCAGCAGCGCACCGACCAGCCCGGCGGGCAGCAGCAGCGAGCCGTTGGTGCCGACCACCCGGGCCGCGATCGGGCCGGCGAGGAAGGCGACGAAGGCGATCGGTCCGGCCGCGGCGGTGGCGAAGGCGATCAGCCCGACGGCGGCGACGATGAGCAGGATCCGGGTGGGCTCGACCCGCACCCCGAGCGCGGCCGCGGTGTCGTCGCCGAGCTGCAGCGCCCCCAGCGCCCGGGTGCGGCTGAGCAGCACCGCTCCGCACACGACCAGCGCGGCGGTGGCGGGCAGCACCTCCGACCAGTCGGTGCCGTTGAGGCTGCCGGCCAGCCAGCGGACGGCCTCCTGCAGGTCCCACTCCGCGGCGCGGGAGAGCACGTAGGCGGTGACGCTCTCCAGCATCGCGGCGATGCCGATGCCGACGAGGATCAGCCGGGTGCCGGCCACCCCGCCGCGGAAGGCCAGCCCGTAGACCAGCAGCGCCACGGCGAGCGCGGCGACGATGGCCACCAGCGAGACGCTCGGCCCGCTGAGCCCGAGCACCACGATGGCGAAGGCGGCCGCCGCGCTGGCGCCGGAGCTGATGCCGATGACGTCCGGGCTGGCCAGCGGGTTGCGCAGCATGGTCTGGAAGGTCACGCCGCCCAGGCCGAAGCTGAGCCCGACCACCACCGCGAGCACCGCCCGGGGCAGCCGCAGCCGCCCGACGGTGAAGCTGGCGCCCTGGACGTCCTCGCCCAGCACCACCCGCAGCACGTCGAGCGGTGGGTAGACGGTGCGTCCGACCACCAGGCTGGTGGCGAACACGGCCAGCACCAGCAGGGCGAGCACGACCAGCACCACCCGGCGGCGGACGGTCCGGCGGACCCGGCCGCGGGCGACGGCGGCGACCGTCTCGAGGGGCACGGCACCGTAGCCGTCCGGTTCCTCCGCCCGGGTCGGCAGCGCGGCCGGGGCGGTGCCGGCACCGGGCCCGGTCACAGCGCACGCACCGTGCGACGGCGGACGATGGCGATGAAGAAGGGCGCGCCGACCAGCGCGGTGATGATGCCGACGTCGACCTCGGTGGGACGGGCCACCACCCGGCCGAGCACGTCGGCCGCCAGCAGCAGGCAGGCCCCGGTCAGGGTGGAGAACGGCAGCAGCCAGCGGTGGTCGGGGCCGACCAGCAGCCGGCACAGGTGGGGCACGACCAGCCCGACGAAGCCGATCGGTCCAGCCACGGCGGTGGCGGCACCGCAGAGCAGCACAGCCCCCAGCGCGGCGACCGCCCGCGCCACCGCCACCCGCTCCCCCAGCCCGGCCGCGACGTCGTCGCCGAGAGCGAGGGAGTTGAGCCGGCGCGCGGAGAGCAGGCTGATGACGAACCCGCAGAGCAGGAACGGCAGCACCTGGGCGGTGCTCTCGTAGGACGCCCCGCCGACCCCGCCGATCTGCCAGGACCGCAGCCCGCCGGCGATGTCGTTGCGGGGCAGCACCACCGCGGTGATGAAGGAGGACAGCGCCGCCGAGGTGGCGGCCCCGGCCAGGGCCAGCTTGAGCGGGGTCGCCCCACCCCGGCCCAGCGAGCCGACGGCGTAGACGAACACCGCGGTCACCGCCGCGCCGGCGATGGCGGCCCAGATGTAGCCGGTCGCGGTGCTCAGCCCCACCGTGGCCACGGCCGTCACGACGGCCAGCGAGGCGCCGGTGTTGACGCCGAGGATGCCCGGGTCGGCCAGCGGGTTGCGGGTGACGCCCTGCATCACCGCCCCCGACAGGCCGAGCGCGCCGCCGACGGCCACCGCGAGCAGGGTGCGGGGCACGCGCTGGGCCACCGCCGCCTCGCCGATCGTCGCGGTCGAGCCCTGCAGCCCGGCGAGGACGTCGGAGAGGCCGACCACCCGCGACCCGACGGCCACCGACAGCAGCACGAGCCCGGCCAGGACGACCACCACCGCCAGCGCCCACAGCGCACGCCGCCGCCGCGGGCGTCGAACGGGGTCGACGTCCGCGGCGGGAGCGGGTGCCGTGCGGGTGGCGGTGGAGGTCACTGGGACTTGTCGGCGGCCTCGGCGAGCAGGTCGGCGTAGTCCTCCAGCACCCAGGAGATCGCCAGCGGCGTCGGGTTGGCGGCGGTGCCGAGCGGGTCGGTGTTCGGCAGGGCCACGATGGCGTCGTTGGCGATCGCCGGCATCTGGGCCAGCAGGGGGTCGGCCCGCAGCTCCTCCACGACCAGGTCGTCGGCGTAGGTGACGATGATGTCGACGTCGGAGAACCGGTCGATCTGCTCGGCGCTCACCGAGCCCGAGAAGCTGTCGCTCTGCGCCGAGAGCTCGGCGATGCTGGGCGGCGTCGCCATCCCCAGGTCCTCGAAGAAGGCGGCCCGGGTGTCCTTGGCGCTGTAGAAGCTCACTTCGCTGAGGTCGTTCGGGTCGAGGTGGGTGAGGAACATCGTCCGCTTCCCGGACAGCTGCGGGCGGTCGGCGGCGACGGCGTCGATCTCGGCCTCGAGGTCGGCCACCAGCTGTTCGCCCTCACTCGCCATGCCCATCCCGGCGCTGTTGACGAGGATGGTGTCGCGCCAGCTGGTGGCCCAGGCGGCCTCGGGGTAGGCGACCACCGGGGCGATCTCGCTGAGGGTGTCGTAGTCCTGCTGGGTCAGCCCGGAGTAGCCGGCCAGGATGACGTCGGGCTGGGTGTCGGCCACCGCCTCGAAGTCGACCCCGTCGGTCTCGTCGAACAGCACCGGGGTCTCCGCACCGAGCTCGGTGAGCTTCTCCTCCACCCACGGCAGCACGCCGTCGCCGTCGTCGTCGCCGAAGTTGGCCGCGGCCATCCCGACCGGCACCACGCCGAGGGCCAGCGGCACCTCGTGGTTGGCCCAGTTGACGGTGGCGACCCGCTCGGGCTTGGCCTCCAGCACGGTGGTGCCCAGCGCGTGCTCCACGCTGATCGGGTAGCCCTGCTCGGCGGCGGGCACGGACGCGGAGCCCTCACCCTGCTCGGGGGCGGCGGTGCCGGTGGTGCCGCAGGCGGCGAGGCCGAGGACGGCCGTCGCCACGGCGGCGGCGAGAAGGCGAGGTGAACGCACGATTTCTCCACTTCAGGGATCCGCTGGGAAGCCGGTCGACGCCGACCGAGACCCGCCGGTTAGGCAAGGCTTGCTTAGGCTAGGCGCACCTCAGCCCCGGGTGCAACGGCGTCCACCGTCGGCCACGTTGGCCGGGCCTGCTTGACTGGGAGGACTCGACGACAGGAGGGGAAACGACATGGGCATCGGCTCTCTGTTCAAGGGCGCGGTCAAGACCGCCGTGGTCGCGAAGGTCTTCCAGGTGGCGGAGCGCGAGCTGCGCAAGCCGGAGAACCAGCGCAAGATCAAGGAGGGCGTCGACCGGCTGATCAAGTCGCGTCGCCGCTGACCCCTCTCGCTGCCGCGCCGGCCACCCCTCGCCGGGGTGGCCCGCGCTGCTGGTCCTCCTGGACCGGGTAGGTAGAGAGGGCGGCGGCGGTCGGACCCGGCCGCCGGGACCCGGACGGAGGAGCGACCGCAGTATGACCGAGGACGAGATGGCCCGCGACGGCGGCGGGCGGACTGTGGTGGTGGCACTGGACGGCTCGGAGTCCGCGCGGGCGGCGCTGGCCTGGGCGGCTCGCCATGCGCGGCTGACGCAGCAGCCGTTGCGGGCGGTGCACGTCACGACCTGGTCGGTGGATGACACCCTCGTGGCCGCCGACACCGCCCTGGCCGACCCGGGTCTGACCGGACCGGGCGTCGGCGCGCTGGGGCGCACGGCCGCGCTGGGCACCCCGGAGGCGGACGTGCCGGAGGACCAGCCGGAGGGATCTCCCGAGGCACCGGAGTCCGTCACCCGGGCCTTCGACGCGGTCGACCCGGAGGACGACTGGCGGTTGGACGTCATCGGCAGCGCCGACGTCGGGACGACCCTGCTGGAGGAGTCGGCCGGCGCCGATCTGCTCGTCATCGGCACCGGGGAGCACACCGGTCTCGACCGGCTCGTGTCCGGCTCGGTCAGCCACCACTGCCTGTCCCGCTCCACCGTCCCGGTCGTCGCCGTCCCGACCGTGCAGCGCTGACCCCGCGCGGGCACGGAGTCCACCGCGGCCGCGCCCTCCCGGTGGTGGGAGTGCGCCGAGCGGGTAGGTGCCCGGCATGTGGTTCGACTCCTGGTACGACCTCGGCCGCGTCCTCGTGGTGGGGCCGGTCGCCTACGTCGCGCTCGTCGCGGTCCTCCGGCTGACCGGCAAGCGGACCCTGTCCAAGCTGAACGCGTTCGACCTCGTCGTGACCGTCGCGCTGGGCTCGACCCTGGCCACCTCGTTCCTCAGCGCCGACGTCAGCGCCGCCGAGGGCGTCCTCGGCCTGGTCCTGCTCGTCGTCCTGCAGTACGTCGTCACCTGGACCTCGGTGCGCGTCCCTCGCGTGGGGCAGCTGGTGCGCTCCGAGCCCAGCCTGCTCTACCGGGACGGCTTCCTGGAGCGGTCCCTGCGGCGCGAGCGCGTCACCGCGCAGGAGGTCCGTCAGGCCGCGCGCGCCCAGGGTCACGCCGACCTGGACGACGTCGCCGCGGTCGTCCTGGAGAGCGACGGGAGCTTCAGCGTGCTCCGCCGGGAGCCCTCCGACCCGTCCTGAGCCCCTTCCGCCGCCCTCACCCCTCCTCCCACCCGGGGCCTGATCGCTGGGTGGGCCGGCCTGCCAGCGGCGGTGCGACCTGCCTCTGCCGCTGACGCGGCACCCGGAGCGCTGGGCGGGTGAGCGGGCCGGGTCAGGCGTCCGGCTCGGGTGTGTAGATGACGACCCAGTGGTCGCGCTCGGCATCGTGCAGGATCTCGCCGCGGAACACCGTCCACCCCCGCTCGGGGTCGCGCAGCCGCTTGACCATCGAGCGCTGCCCGCCGACCTCGCCGCGCGCCCAGTGCTCGCGGAAGTCGGCACTGGTGGCGGTCAGCTCGGCCAGCAGGTCGCGCAGGTACTCGTCGTCGGGGTAGCGGGCCAGCGCCGAACGCAGCTCCGCGGAGGCGAACCGGGCATAGGCGCCCCCGTCCTCCGCGGGCAGTGGTCCGGTCGGCGGGGTGAAGGCCTGGAAGACGAGGTTGCGACGGAACCGGCTCTCCGGCGGCAGCGGCCCGAGCAGCTCGTCGGCGGCGGCGCTGCGCGAGAGCAGATCCAGCCGGCCGTCGTGGACGGTGACCGGCAGGGTCCGGTCCAGGGCCTGCAGCATCCGTGACAGGCCCGGCCGGATCCGGGTCCGGGGCGCGGGCGGCTCCGGCGGCAGCTCACCGGCCAGCCGGAAGAGGTGGTCCCGCTCGGCCGGCCGCAGGCGGAGCGCCTGCGCCAGGGCCGACAGGATCGCGCGGGACGGGTGCGGGGCGCGGCCCTGCTCCAGACGGGTGTAGTACTCCACCGAGATGGCCGCCGCGTCCGCGAGCTCCTGGCGCCGCAGCCCGGGGACGCGTCTGGACGACCTGCGACCCGGTGGGACCCACTCGGCGGGGACCAGCGCCCGGCGTGAACGCAGGTAGGCGGCGAACTCGGACCCGGCACCCGGCACGGGTCCCATTCTGCTCGACGCGCGCGGGTGGCCCTGCCGGTACCAGCCCCGACGGGGTCTCCCCCACGCCCGGGAACCGGCGCAGAGTCGTCGCGGAGGACACCGGCACAGGGTCGGCGTCCCGGTAGGAGGACACGACATGACGACCGACCGGATCGCCCTCGTCACGGGCGCCAACCAGGGCATCGGCCGGCGGGTGGCCGCCGACCTCGCCGCCGACCACCGCACCGTGTTCGTGGGCTCGCGCGACGCCGCCCGGGGCGAGCGGGCGGCCGCCGAGATCGGCGGCAGTGCCGTCGCGGTGCAGCTCGACGTCACCGACCCCGCCTCGGTGGCCGCCGCCGCCGACCGCATCGCCGACGAGGCGGGACGTCTCGACCTGCTCGTCAACAACGCCGGCATCAGCACGACCCGCCGGGTCGGCCTGGCGGAGTTCCGGCGCACCTCGACCCCGGGCACCGCCCCGCTGGACGACGTCCGGGCCGTCTGGGAGGTGAACGTGCTGGGCGTGTTGTCGGTGTACCAGGCCGTGCTCCCGCTGCTGCGGCGCTCGGGGGACGCCCGCGTCGTCAACGTGACGAGCGCGCTCGGCTCGCTGTCGCTGGGCCTCGACCCGTCCTCGCCCACCCGGGAGGCCTACGACGTCGTCTACGCCGCGTCCAAGACCGCTCTGCACGGGGTGACCCTGGCGATGCTGCTGGAGTCGGCGACGACCGGCGTCAAGGTGAACCTGGTCTCGCCGGGCTTCGCCCGCACCGCGCTGACCGGCTTCCACGGCACCGAGTCGGCCGAGGACGCCGCACGCGAGGTGGTACGGGTCAGCCGGCTCGGCCCGGGCGGAGCCTCGGGCACGTTCACCACGTGGGAGGGCGTCGACCTCCCGTGGTGAGGGGATGCGTGGTGGAGCCACCTTCGGAGTCGAACCCGAGAGTTGGAGCCGCCTTCGGGAGTCGAACCCGAGACCTACGCATGACGACGGCGTCCTGTACCAGCTGAGGTTTCCGAGCCGCCTTCGGGAGTCGAACCCGAGACCTACGCATTACGAGTGCGTCGCTCTGCCAACTGAGCTAAGGCGGCACGCACCCGGACGGGCCGGGCACGGCAGCAGACTATAGCCGCGGGCGGGCGGTGGCGACGAATCCGCTCCCGGTCCCCGCCGGCGGCACGACGACGGGCCCGCACCCTCCGGGCGGAGGGGGCGGGCCCGGTCATGCGTCGGTGCGGCGGGGCCTCAGCCGACGGTGATGCTCTGCCCCACGTAGATGAGGTTGGGGTCGGAGAGCTGGTCGTTCATCTCGTACACGGCCTTCCAGCCACCCTCGACGCCCTCGCGCTCGGCGATCTTGTTGAGGGTGTCGCCGGCCTGCACGGTCACGGTCTCGCCGTCGGCAGCGCGCTGGGGGCTGGAGGAGTCGTTGCTGGAGTAGCTGCCGGTGGACCGCTTCGGCGAGCTCGACCCCTCAGAACGGCTGCTGGAGGCGCTGCTGCTCGAGGAGCTGTCGTCGTCGGAGGAGCTGTTGCTGGCCCCGCCGTTGGAGCGGGTGAGCCCGGCCTCGACGCTGCACACCGGCCAGGCACCCGGTCCCTGGGCGGCCAGCGTCTTCTGCGCCACCGCGATCTGCTCGGACTTCGAGGCCTGGTTCGCCTGCGGGGCGTAGTCGGTGCCGCCGTAGGCCTTCCAGGTGGAGGCGGAGAACTGCAGGCCGCCGTAGTAGCCGTTGCCGGTGTTGATCGACCAGTTGCCGCTGCTCTCGCACTCGGCGACGCGGTCCCACACGGAGTCGGCGTGCGCCTCGGTGCTCCCGGTGGCGACGGTCAGGCCGAGCGCGAGGCCGGCGACGGCGGCCGCACCGGTGGCGGCGCGGGCGATGGATCGGGTCATGGCTTTCCTTCCTGCTGCTGCCACCCCCGGTGCGTCGGGGGCGGCTGCGGTTCCACACGACCCGGGAGCCAGTCGGCGCCCGGGGCCGCCGGCGTGGTCAGCGGTCCTGCGATGAGGTCCAGACCAACGTCGGCGGCCCCGCCACCATAAGGAACAGATGAGAGAAAGCCAAACGATCTTCAGGAATTCGGGCTCCGCAGTGGATCGACGGCGGAGCGGTAGCGGTCCAGCACCACGTCGAGGACCTCCGCCTCCGCTCCCAGTGGAGCGGTGACGAGGTCGGTCCCCTGCGCCACCAGCCGGTCGTGGAAGAACCCCGGGGCGAGCAGGTAGCTCGCCAGCACCACCCGTCCGGACGTCTCCGCGCGGGCCTCCCGGACGGCCTCCGTCACCGAGGGCCGGGCGGCGGAGCCGTAGCCGATGCGCACCGGGGCACCCCAGCGCGCCGCCAGCAGCCCCGCCGTCTCCTCCACGGCCCGGGACGCCTCGACCCGGCTGGACCCGGCCGCGGCCAGCACCACCGTGTCCCCGGGACGGGCCCCGGCCTCTCCCAGCCGTCGGTGGAGCAGGTCGGCCAGCCGCGGGTGCGGACCCAGCGCGCCGGTGGCCACGGCCCGTCCGGGGTGGGCCGCCACGGCGTCGGCGATGTCGACCTGGGTGTGGTAGCCGGCCGACAGCAGCGCGGGCACCAGCACCACCTGCTCCCCCGCCGCGACGAGGCGTCCGAGCACCTCCTCGACCTGCGGGTGCTGCACGTCGACCCAGGTGGGCTCCACGCGGACCCGTCCGGTCTCGGCCACCCGGGTGCAGAGCCGCTCGAACACCCGGCGCCCCTCGGGGTCGTCGGTTCCGTGGGCGCACAGCAGCAGCACCGGGTCGGTGCCCGCCGGGCTCACTCCCGGCACCGGGTCCCCGGCGGCGGCAGCTCTCCGGTGACCAGGTAGCGCACCACCGCCCCGTCGATGCAGGGGGTGCCCTGCCGGAACGCGCCGTGACCCTCACCCTCCAGGGTCAGCAGCTGCGCCGACTCCAGCTGCTCGGCCATCGCGACGGCGTACTCGTAGGGGGTCGCGGAGTCGCCGGTGGTGCCCACCACCAGCACCGGCGGCGCACCCGCGCCCCGGATCGGCTCCTGCCAGACGTCCGGCTCGACCGGCCACACGGGGCACGTCAGCGCCGGTCCGCCGTAGCGGCCGAACACCGGCGCCACCTCCTGGGCCCGCTCCCAGTCCTGCAGCGCGTCCTCGATGCCGCCGTCGGCGGTGTCCACGCAGGAGGTGGCCGGGAAGGCGAAGGCGGACTGCCCGTACCGGCCGTCGGCTCCGCGCTCGTTGAACTCGTCGGCGTAGAACAGCAGCCCGCTGCCGTCGCCCTCGCGGGCCAGCTCGAGCACCTGCAGCAGCCCGGGCCAGCGGGCCTCGGAGTAGAGCCTGGAGATCACCCCGGTGACCGCCAGGGACTGGGTGAGCTGGCGGTCCGAGCGGGTCGGCATCGGTTGCACGTCGGTCTGGTCGAAGACCCGGGTGACCTGCTCGACCACCGCGGTCGGGCTCTCCCCCAGCGAGCACCGCTGCGCCACGCACCACTCGGCGAAGGCGGTCAGCGACCGGTCGAAGCCCTGGGCCTGGATGGTCTCGGAGGTGCGGCTGAGGTCGACCGCGCCGTCGAGGACCAGCCGGCCCACCCGGTCGGGGTACAGCTCGGCGTAGAGCGCCCCGAGATAGGTGCCGTAGGAGTAGCCGACGTAGCTGAGCCGCTCATCGCCCACCAGCACCCGCAGCAGGTCCAGGTCGTGCACCGTCTGCACGCTGCTGATGTGCTCCAGCAGCGGCCCGGAGCGCTCCAGGCAGGACTGGCCGAAGGAGCGGTTGGCCACGATCAGCGCCTGCTCCTCGGCGCTGTCGTCGGGTGAGGTGTCCATCGCGGTGAAGGCGTCGAGGTCCTCACCCTGGAAGCAGGTGACCGGGGTGGAGGCGCCGACACCGCGCGGGTCCCAGCCGACGACGTCGTACTGCTCCAGCCCGGTCCGGTCGAAGCCGGCGGCCAGGCTGGTGCCGGGGTAGCCGGGCCCGCCGGGGTTGACGAAGACCGTGCCCAGCCGCGGCTCGGCGGTGGCCGGCACCTTGAGCATCCGCAGCGTGAGGGCCTGGCCGTCCGGCTCGTCGTGGTCCAGCGGCGCCGACACGTCGGCGCACAACGCCGCCCCGCAGGGCAGCCAGGTGACGTCCTGGTCGTGGTAGCGGGCCATCCCGGTACCCGGTGGCGGGTCGACGAAGCCCTCCGGCTCGACGTCGGGGACGGCGGGCGCGGGTCGGTCGGGATGGTCGGTGGGCCCAGCCGACGGGGTGGCCGAGGGCGGGTCGGTGCTCTCGGACGGGTCGAGCGGGTTGGGCAGCGGGGTGCCCGGTGAGCAGGAGGTCAGCACGAGGGCCGCGAGGAGGGCGGCGCAGGCGCTGAGCCTGGAGCGGATCCGGAGCACGCCGGACACCCTACGTGGCGCCCGGCGCCGTCCGGTCCGTCCGCGGGCGGGGCGTCCGGCCGGTCGGGCGGGGCTCAGGCGCCGGCCCGGCGGCGCGCCCGTCCGCGGCGCATCGCCGCGTCGATGCCCCACCAGCCGCCACCGAGGCAGAACAGCAGGAAGCCGACGGCAGCCAGCAGCAGCTCCAGCTCGCCCTGGAACCCGGGCTGGTCGGAGAAGGGCCAGCGGTACCAGTAGACGAAGACCAGCGCGCCGACGCTGATCGCCACGATGCCCAGACCGGCGACGCGGACCAGCAGGCCGAGCACCAGCGCCAGCGCGACCAGCACCTCCCCGATCGCGGTCACGAGGGCGAACACCTCGGGGTAGGGCAGCGCGGTCGAGGCGAAGAACTGGGTGGTGCCGTCGATGTCGAGCAGCTTCTGCGCCCCGTGCACGCCCATGATCACCGCGACCACGAGCCGCAGCAGGAAGAGCCCGAGGGAGCCGAGGAAGCGGTCGGTGCTGCGCTTGTCGACGGTGGGCTCGTGGTCCTCCTCCGCCGGGGCGGGCTCGCGGACCCCGAGCGCCTGCTGACGGCGGGCCCGGGCGGCGGCGCGGTCGTCGGCGGCATCGGTGTCCCCGGTCCGCCCGCTACCGGTGGTGCCGCGGGGACGCTCGCCCCCGCTCGTGGTCGGCAGCACGCTGGTCTGCTCGGTCGAGGAGCGGTCGGAGCCCTCGTAGCGCGGCAGCGTGGTGGTGGCGTCGTCCGGGCCCGCCTCACGTCCCCGCTCGCCCGACCCGGCCGGGGTGAAGTCGGGACGGGAGCCGGAGCCGGCGGGACGCTCCCCGCCGGGGGTGGCGTCGGGACGTCCGGCGGTCGACGCGTCGTCGTCCCGCGCCCCGGGGGAGCCGGGGGTGCTCTCGGGACCGTTCGCGCTCATTCGCCACTCCTTCGCCTCGTCCACGTGGTGCACCTGGGATTCTGTCAACCTCTCCGGCGCACCGGGTGGAGGCCCCCGCCGCCGGAGTGTCGGCACGCTGCCGGGGCTCAGCCGCGGACGAGGGCGATCATCATCGCCTCGACGGCCAGCAGCGGCGCCACGTTGCCCTCCAGCGCCTCCCGGCAGGCCAGCAGCGCGTCGATCCGGCGCAGGGTCGCCTCCGGGGTGCCCCGGCGGGCGGTGGCGGCGAGCTCGGGGCGCAGCTCCTCGTTGACCAGCTCCGGCCCCGGTCGTCCCTCCAGCTCCGGGGCCACCTCACGGGCCTGGCAGGTCTGCAGCGCCAGCACGTCGCGGTACCAGGTGGTGAGCTCGGTGAGCGCCCGGTCCAGGGCGTCGCGCTGGAAGCGCTTGGCCCGGGCCCGCTGCTGCTCCTCCAGGTCGCGCAGCGCCGAGGCGGCCTGCTTGGGACGCGCACCGCGGGCGCCGAAGCCGAGCGCCTCCTCCAGCGCCGCCCGCTCCCGGGCGTCCACCTCCGCGGTGGCCGCGCCGGCCTCCGCGGCGCAGGACTCGACCAGCGCGGCGGCCGCGGTGAGGCAGGCACCGAGGTCGGTCAGCCGGCCCGGGATGCGCAGCACCTCCCGGCGCCGCTCCCGGGCGGACTCGTCGCGGGCCAGCACCCGGGCGCGGCCGATGTGGCCCTGGGCGGCCCGGGCGACCTCGGCGGCCAGCGACTCCTCCACGCCGTCGCGGCGGTGCAGCAGCGCCGCCACGTCGGCCGGTCGGGGGGTGGCCAGGGTGAGCAGGCGGCAGCGGGAGCGGATGGTGGGCACCACGTCGTCGGCGGTGGGGGCGCAGAGCAGCCACACCGTCTTGGGCGCCGGCTCCTCGATGCTCTTGAGCAGGGCGTCCGCACCGCGCTCGGTGAGCCGGTCGGCGTCCTCGACGACGAGCACCTGGCGACGTCCGAGGGTGGGACTCATCGCCGCCCGACGGACCAGCTCGCGGACCTCGTCCACCCCGATCGAGAGCATCTCGGTGCGCACCAGCGTGACGTCGGGGTGGGCGCCCGAGAGCGACGTCCGGCACTCCGAGCACTGCCCGCACCCCTGCCGGGGGCACTGCAGCGCCGCCGCGAAGGCGCGGGCGGCGGTGGACCGTCCCGAACCGGGCGGGCCGACCACCAGCCAGGCGTGGCTCATCGCGTGCCGGTGCCCGGCCGCGGCGCGGCGCAGCACCCCGACGGGACCCTGCTGGCCGACCAGGTCGGCCCACACCCCCGGCGGCAGCTCGGTCGTGGTCGTGCTCACCGGATCACCGTGCCACGTCCGTCCGACAGCTCCGGCAGCGCCGCGACCCTCGCCCAGACCGCCGCGGCGATCTCGTCGCGCGGCCGGCGGGCCGGGAGCACCAGGTAGCGGTCGGGCTCGCGGGCCGCCAGCGACAGGAACCCCTGGCGGACCCGGTCGTGGAACTCCGCGCCGGCTCCCTCCAGCCGGTCCTTGCTGACCAGCGAGCCGACGGCCTGCTCCGGGTCGAGGTCGAGCAGCACGGTCAGGTCCGGACGCAGCCCCTCGGTGGCCCAGCGCGCCACCTGCTCCACCTCGCCGGCGTCGAGCACCCGGCCCGCGCCCTGGTAGGCCAGCATCGAGTCGACGTAGCGGTCGCTGACCACCACCGCCCCGCGCGCCACCGCGGGCCGCACCACCTCGGCCAGGTGCTGGGCCTTGTCGGCGGCGTAGAGCAGGGCCTCGGTGCGTGGTGCCATCTCGGTGTGGGCCGGGTCGAGCAGCAGCGCGCGGACCAGCTCACCGAGCCGGGTGCCGCCCGGCTCGCGGGTCCGCACCACCTCGTGCCCGGCGGCGGTCAGCCGTTCGGCGAGCAGCCGGGCCTGGGTGGACTTGCCGACCCCGTCGCCGCCCTCGAGGACGACGAAGAGCCCCGGGCCGGTCACCACCGGGCCCCGGGGCGGAGCCGTCGTGGACGCCGGCTCACCGGGGAGTGCCGTTCGCCCGGACCGCGGCGCGCAACCGCTCCTGCAGCGGCCCCCACTGCGACAGCACCTCGCGCCGGGCCCGGGTCTGGGCGGCGAGCAGCTGCTCGTAGCGGCGTCCGGCGCTGAAGGCCTGCTGGGGCCCGAGCTCGCTGACCGACCGCTCGATCTCGGCCAGCTGGGGGTCGACGCACCCGGGCAGCAGCTCGGTCAGCCGGCGCACCCGCTTGTCGACCTTGCGGGCCCAGGTGGGCAGGTTGCGCCGCGCCACCAGGGTGGTGGCGTGGGCCTGGTCGGCCAGCACCCGCAACCCCGCCCAGTCCTCCGAGGGTGACGTCGGCGACAGCGTACGGCCCGCCTTGAGCAGGGCGTGCACGGCCTGCTGCACCGCGAGCGCGACCGCCTCGGTGGCCGGTGCGGTGCCCGCGGTGCCCAGCCGGGGCACGCTGGAGGACTGCACGACGAGGTCGAGCAGACGCAGGTAGCGCTGGCTGCGCAGCACCGGCCCGGCGGTCACCGGGGCCCGTCCCGGGTCGGCGTCCAGGCCGCCGAGCTGGTCGATCAGCCAGTCGAACTCCTGGTCGACGTCCTCCACCCAGCGCGGCTCCAGCGCCTGGGCCAGCCCGCGCAGCTCACCGCGCAACCCGGCCAGCACCTCGGTCAGCAGCCGGGCGTCGTGGGTGGTGCCGGTGCGCAGCGACAGGTCGGCGGTGAGCCACTCGCGCAGCCGGGCGGCCAGCAGCGCGGTGACGAAGCCCTCCAGGTCGGTGCCGGTGTCCCACTCGACGTCGTCGAAGCGGCCGAGCGCGGAAGCGGGGACGCCGAGCCGGGTGCCCGGCTGCGGCAGCTCCTTGACCCGGGTGCCGCCGACGGCCTGCAGGGACTCGGTCAGCCAGCCCAGCTGCTTGCGGTTGAGGTCGACCGGCTGCAGGGTCACCTCCCGGTAGCGGGCCATCGTCATCCCGCCGCGCCGGACCGTCACCCGGTCGTCGTGCAGCACCGCTCGGGTCTCGTGGGCGGCGCCGCGGATGACGAACTCCGAGCGCTCGCAGTGCAGAGCGGCCACCGGCTCCAGCGGTGCGTGCCGGCGGAAGGGAAGCACCAGCTCGGCCAGCCCGGGTGGCAGGTCGGCCTCCCCCATCGGCTCGATGGTCTCCACCGGCAGGTAGGGCGCCCAGCCCGGTGCGGCGAGGTACCACTCCCCGCGCCCCTCGGCGACCCGGTGGGCGAGGGTGACGCCGGCCCGGGTCAGCCGGAGGTCGGCGGCGTCCAGCACGGTGACGTCGATCTCGTAGGTCTGGGTCGGGCCGCGGGAGACCATGCTGACCAGGTCGAGGTCGGGCCGGACGAGGCGCTGCCCGGGCACGCCGTAGGGCAGCTCGAAGTAGCGCCGCTTGGCCGGCGCCGGCCGGTCCTTACCGCCGCCACCGGTGCGCTCGCGGACCTCGCTACCGGCCCGCAGCACGTCCGGACGCCGGCCCGCGGCCCCGTCGGTCTCAGCCGCCACCCGGGTGTCGTCGCGCTTCGCCACCGCTCACTGCCCGGTCCGGCCCGACCCGGAGGTCGAGCGCGCCGTCGTCTTCTTCGCCGCCGTCTTCTTCGCGGTGGTCTTCTTCGCCGGGGTCTTCTTCGCCGTCGTCTTCCCGGCCGCGGTCGTCGCACTCGAGGTGCTCTTGCGCGCCGCGGTCTTCTTCGGGGCCGCCTTCCGGCTGCTCTTCTTGGCCGGGCCCTTGGCCCGCTTCTCGGCCAGCAGCTCGGCGGCGCGCTCGGGGGTCAGCGTCTCCAGGTCGTCGTCGCGGCGGAGCGTCGCGTTGTACTCCCCGTCGGTGACGTAGGGACCGAAGCGACCGTCCTTGACGACCATCGGCCGCCCGCTCGCCGGGTCCTCCCCCAGCTCCTTCAGCGGCGGCTTCGCCGCGGCCCGGCCCCGCTGCTTGGGCTGGGCGTAGATCGCCAGCGCCTCGTCCAGGGTGATGTCGAAGATCTGCTGCTCGCTGCTCAGCGAGCGCGAGTCGGTGCCCTTCTTCAGGTACGGCCCGTAGCGGCCGTTCTGGGCGGTGATCTCCACGCCGTCGGGGTCGGTGCCGACCACCCGCGGCAGGTTGAGCAGCTGCAGGGCCTGCTCCAGGGTGACGTCCTCGATGGTCATCGAGGAGAACAGCGAGCCCGTGCGCGGTTTGGCGCTCTTGGGCGCGTCCTCGGGCAGCACCTCGGTGACGTAGGGCCCGAACCGGCCGTTGCGGGCCACCACCGTGTGCCCGGTCTCCGGGTCGGTGCCGACCTCGCGCTCCTCACCCATCGGCCGGCTCAGCAGCTCCCGCGCCAGCTCGACGGTGAGCTCGTCGGGGGGTAGGTCGTCGGCGACGTTGGCCCGGCGCCCCTCCGCATCCTCCACGTAGGTGCCGTAGCGGCCCACCCGGACCACCACCCCGGAGTCGACATCACCCAGCTCGAAGGTCGACAGCCGCCGGGCGTCGATGTCGCCGAGCTCGTTGACCAGGGTCTGCAGCCCCTCGTGGCCGCCGCTGGGGCCGAGGTCGGTGCTGGCGCCGCCGAAGTAGAAGTCGCTCAGCACGGCCAGCCGGTCCGCCCGCCCGCCGGCGATCTCGTCGAGGACGTCCTCCATCTCGGCGGTGAACTGGTAGTCGACGAGCTTGGCGAAGTGCTCCTCCAGCAGCCGGGTGACCGCGAAGGCCAACCAGGTCGGCACCAGCGCCGAGCCCTTCTTGAACACGTAGTCGCGGGCGGTGATGGTGCGGATGATCGAGGTCGTCGTCGACGGACGCCCGATCGACAGCTCCTCCATCTTGGCCAGCAGCGACGGCTCGGTGTAGCGGGGTGGCGGGCTCGTGGTGTGGCCGTTCGGGGTGACCCGCTCGGCGGTCAGCCGCTGGCCCTCGGTGAGCTCGGGCAGCCGTGCCTGGGCGTCATCGGACTCAGCCCCGCTGCTCTCCTCCACCGACTCCACGTAGGCCTTGAGGAAGCCGTGGAAGGTGATGGTCCGACCCGTGGCGACGAAGGTGCAGGTCTCGCCCTGCTCGGGCCGGGCGGAGATCTCCACCCGCACCGACTGGCCGCGGGCGTCGGCCATCTGCGAGGCGACGGTGCGCATCCAGATCAGCTCGTACAGCCGGAAGGCGTCACCGGTGAGCCCGGTCTGGGCCGGGGTGCGGAAGGTGTCGCCGGCCGGCCGGATCGCCTCGTGCGCCTCCTGGGCGTTCTTCACCTTGGAGGTGTAGACCCGGGCCTTCTCCGGCAGGTACTCCGAGCCGAACAGCTGGCGCACCTGGGAGCGGGCGGCCTCGACCGCGGAGGAGGACAGCGTGATGGAGTCGGTCCGCATGTAGGTGATGAACCCGCGCTCGTACAGCTCCTGGGCCACCGACATCGCGCGCTGGGCGGTGAAGCCGAGCTTGCGGCCGGCCTCCTGCTGCAGGGTCGTGGTGCGGAAGGGGGCGTAGGGACGGCGGGTGTAGGGCCGGGACTCGACCGAGCTGACCGCGTAGGCGGCCGTCTCCAGCCGGGTGGCGAGCTCGCGGGCGGCGGGCTCGTCCAGGTGCAGCGGGTCGCCCTTGAGCCGGCCGCGGGCGTCGAAGTCGCGCCCCTGGGCGATCCGGCGCTCCCCGACCGTCGTCAGCCGGGCGCCGAAGGTCGGCTCGGCCTCCGACTCCCCGCCCGTCCCGAGCACGGCGTCGATGTCCCAGTAGCTCGCGCTGCGGAAGGCGATCCGCTCCCGCTCGCGGTCGACCACCAGGCGGGTGGCGACCGACTGCACCCGACCGGCGGAGAGCCGGGGCATGACCTTCTTCCACAGCACCGGGGAGACCTCGTAGCCGTAGAGCCGGTCGAGGATGCGGCGGGTCTCCTGGGCGTCGACGAGGTCGGTGTCGAGCTCGCGGGGGTTGGCCACCGCCTCGGCGATCGCACCCGGCGTGATCTCGTGGAAGACCATCCGGCGGGCCGGCACCTTCGGCTTCAGCTCCTGCAGCAGGTGCCAGGCGATCGCCTCGCCCTCGCGGTCACCGTCGGTGGCCAGCAGCAGCTCGTCGACGTCCTTGAGCGCGGCCTTGAGGTCGCGGATGGTGCCCTTCTTCTCGGGCTGCACGACGTAGAGCGGCTCGAACCCGGACTCGACGTTGACCCCGGTGCGGGCCCACTTCTCCCCCTTGTACCTGGCGGGGACGTCGGCCGCACCGGTGGGCAGGTCGCGGACGTGGCCACGGCTGGACTCCACCACGTAGCCGTCGCCGAGGAAGCTCGCGATCTTGGTCGCCTTGGTCGGCGACTCCACGATCACCAGTCGTCGCGTCGTTGTTGCCACTGCTGCCTCTTCCGTCTGCTCCGCCCGCCGTCCGCTCCGGTCTCCCGGCGGGCACGGTGGACACCGTACCCCCAACGGCCGACGTCGGTCGGGTCCCGCGGGACGGACGGCGCAAGCTCCGGCGGCACACCGCCCGGACCCGTCTCAGGGCATCGGGACGGCAGCCGGCGCCCGCCGCGGGAGCGGGGCCTCCGCGGGCCGGACCACCGCCGGCACGGGTTCGGCGGTGACCTCGATCCGGCTCCGGGTCCCCCACGCCGAGCGGCGCAGCGTGGCCAGCGACCAGACCCGCATCGGGATCATCACGAAGAGGTTGAGCAGGCCGAACAGCGGCGTCACCGCGAAGGTCAGCAGCCGCGACCGCAGGCGCTGGTCCGGCCGGACCACGTCGAAGTAGCGCACCGAGCGGACCAGCGACATGGCCGCCACGAAGAACAGGTAGTCCAGCAGCACCATCCCGCCGTTGACCAGCGGGTGCACCACCAGCACCCAGGCGAGCATCGAGGTGAAGACCATCCACTGGGCCAGCTCCAGCAGCGACAGCCACCAGGCAGGGCGCCGAGGCGTGTGGTGGCGCAACGACCAGAGCGACTCACGGAAGAAGGACCTCCCCCAGCGGGCCTGCTGACGCAGGTAGTGCGAGACGTTCTCCGGCACCGCGGTGTGCGCCACGGCCTGGACGGCCAGCACCGCCTCACCGGTGAGCAGGGCCCGGTTCGTGAGGTGGCGGTCGTCACCCACCACGGCCGGGGCGCCCAGGAAGCGTTGGGTGAGGAACCCGGCGAGGTTGCGGTGCACCATGTCGGCCCGGTAGAGCGCCAGCACGCCGCACACGCAGAGCACCGAGCCCAGCGTGCTGTAGGCGCCGCGCTCGATGAGGAAGGCGTTGACGTAGCGCACGTCCACCAGCCGGGTCAGCAGGTTGCGGTCGTGGTTGGACGGGATGACCATCCCCGTCACCGCCTCGGTCCGCGGGTTGCTGAACGGCCGCATCCCCTCGCGCAGCGACTGGGGCTCCAGCCGGGCGTCGGAGTCGATGCAGGCGTAGACGTCGACCGTCCCCTCCAGCGCCCGGAACCCGGTCGCCAGCGCCTCCCGCTTGCCCCGGTTCTCCGGGTGCACGAGCAGCTCGACGCCGGGCACCGAGCGCGCCAGCTCCCGAGCACCGGGGTCGGTGGAGGCGTCGTCGACGACCACCACGCGGTGCGGACGACGATTCTGGTCGCGCAGTGAGTCCAGGCACTGCCGCAGCAGCTCGGCGTCCTCGTTGTAGACGGTGACGACCACCCCGACCCGCAGCGCGTTGTCTGGGTGCTCGGGACGCGACACGAGCGAGAGCACGAGCTTGAGGACGAGCAGCGGCAGCAGCAGCGCCCCGTAGAGCGAGAGCCCCGAGCCGCGCAGCACGAGCACGGCGGTCAGCCCGGCCAGCCCGGCGAAGAGGAGGACCGCGAGCAGCGGCTTGGCCTCGACCCGGGTGACCCCGGGGCGGACGCCGACACCCTCCGCACCTGCCGTGGTGGCCGTCCTCGCGGTGCTCACGAGGCCTCCAGGCGGTAGCCGACGCCCCGCACCGGCTGGACCACGCGCGGCCCGTCGGCGAGCTCGATCTTGCGCCGGAGCCGGCTGAGGTGCGACTCGAGCGCCCGCGAGCTGCCCCCACCCTCGTGCAGCGCGACGCGGGACAGCTCGATCCGGGTGAAGACGCGAGCCGGTTGGCGCGACAGCACGGCCAGCAGCTCGAACTCCGAGCGGGTCAGCTCGACCAGCCGCGAGCCCACCCGCACCTCCCGGCGGCCGTGGTCGATGGCGAGCTCGCCCCAGGTCCAGCGGTCGGCGTCGCGGTCGCGGCTCTGCACGGCCCGGTGGTGCAGCCGGAGCACCACCCGGCGCAGCTCGTCGAGCACCGACGGTCCGGTCAGCACGTGGTCGGCGCCGTCGAGGCGAAGACGTCGTCCGACCTCTCGGTCGCGCTGCTCGAGCAGGACCAGCAGTCCCGCGTCCTCGTGCAGGTGGCGGGTCAGCCGGCGCACCGCCTCGGCCACCCGGTGGTCGCCACCGTCGGCCTGGACCACGAGGAGGGAGGGCACCTCGTGCCGCAGCCGACGGATCGCCGCGGCGACGTCGTCCACCTCCCGGTAACCCACCGACAACCCGGCGGCCACCCCCTGTAAGGAATTGAGTAAACCGCTGGAAATCCCCAGCCGTACGATCAAGAAAGTTGACAGATGCGTATCACGTGATGTCATCCGAACGCTTCTCCCCCGATGAGCGTCTGGCACCGCCGCCGCGGGCCTTCGGTGCGCCGCGACGACGCCTGGCGAGCCCCCGAAGCTCGCGATGGCGCCACTCTGACCCAGGTGCCAGCACCCGCAGAAGGCCCGTTATCTGTTCGTTATAGGACCGCGAGCCTTCGCCCGACCCGGTCGGTGAGGCTCTAGCCAGCCATACGGGAGATTCGGGGGAATCGGAATGGCAGAACACCGGGCGCATCGGCGCCACCAGGGCGGTCGCACTCGACCGCGACTCGTCGTCACGGGCGTCGCCACCGCCGTCGCGTCCGTCGTCGTGCTGGCCGGCCTGGTGGTCGGCCAGCACGGCGCATCACCTCCGCCCTCCGGCGCCGGCCCCGCTCCGGTCGGGTCGGGAGCCACACCCCCGGAGCAGGGGTCGGATGACCGGCCCGGCACCGAGCAGCCCACGCCGCAGTCGGTGCCGCTCGGACCGGCCGAGGAGCCGGGCCCCGGGCCCGACCTCGCCGAGCTCGAGGCGGCCGCCGAGGAGGAGCCGACCCCGCCGGCCGGCTCCGACGACCTGGACGACGTGACCACCGCACCCGACGAACCGGACCCTGCCGAGCAGGCCGTCCAGCTCGACGAGGCCGTCGAGCGCCACGAGCGCGACCAGGACGACGCGGTCGAGGCCGCCTCGCTGGACGAGCTCGCCGAGGCCGAGGAACCAGCCACCGACCCGGACGTCCCGGGCGACCTGGAGGGCGAGGCCCGCGAGCAGCAGGAGCAGCTGGCGGCCGAGCTCGAGGACGTCCTGCCCGAGTAGGCCACCGGCCCGCCCGGACGTCCACCGGGCCCGTCCCGAGCAGCCCACCGGGCCGTTCGACCACACCACCGCCCGTCCCCGCACGCCCTCTCCACGCCACCAGCCTCTCCACGCCACCAGCGCCGTCCCACCCGAAAGGAACTCCGGTGTCCGGATCAGCTGCGCGCCGCCGTTGTGCCGCCGCGCTCGCCGTCTTCGCCATGCTGCTGACCTCGTTGGTCGCCAGCCCCTCCACGCCCGCGGCCGCGGCCGAGAGCACCGGTCAGGTCGACGCCCAGGGCCAGGCCTGGCGCACCCACGACATCACGCCGACCACGGCCGGCACCGTCACCGCGAGCCTCGCCTGGCCTGCCGCCGGCGCCGACCTCAACCTCTTCGTCCGCCGGGTCGACGACCCCGACGCCGCCACGGTCGGGCCGATGCTGAGCCACAGCAGCACCGCGTCCCGGCCCGAGCAGCTGAGCTGGGAGGCCGTCGCCGGCCAGACCTACCGGCTCTACGTGCAGGCGGCGGCCGGGGTGAGCGACTACACGCTCAGCACCGACCAGACCGCCGACCCCGAGCGCCGCTACCTGGGCACCGCCGCCTCGGCCGGGCAGACCTACCGGGCGCACCCGTTCTCGGTCACCGCGCCGACCGTGGTGGCCGGCAGCCTCGGCTGGACGGGTGGGGCCGACCTCGGGCTGTACCTGCGCACCGAGAGCGGCGCCGTCGTCGACGTCATCCGCTCCGACGCCAATCCGGAGCGGCTGACCGCCGAGGTGCCGGCAGGCGACTACGAGTGGCTGGTCCGGGCCGAGAGCGGCACCGCGGCCTACGAGGTCACCTCCTCCCTGCGCCAGGCGGGTGCGCTGACCGCCGGCCAGGAGCGCCACTTCACCGCCCAGGCCGGATTCGTCTCCACCGGCGGCGGCCGACAGGTGTATGAGTCCCACGACGTCACCGTGGGCGCCGACGGCGAGCTGGGTGTCCAGCTGGACGCCGTCGGGAACGCGAACCTCGACCTCTACCTCAGTCCCCTCTCGACCGGTGGTCAGGTCGGAGCCATCCTGCTGTCCTCGGCCACCACCGCCGACATCGAGCAGCTCAGCCTGCCGGTCAGCGCCGGCGAGCGGTACCGGCTGACCGTGAAGGCGACCTCGGGCGCGTCCGGCTACGACCTGCGTGCGACCCTGCGGCCCGGGCCCGGACGGTCCATCGTCGGCACCACCGACCCCGCCTCGCAGAACTGGCGCACCTACACCCTGGCCGTGGACGAGCCGGGCCTGCTGACCGCCGAGCTCGGCTGGTCCGGGCCGGGTGACCTCGCCCTCTACCTGCGTGACCCCGAGGGCGACCTGGTTGCCATCTCCAAGACCACGGCGAACCCGGAGCGGATCGCGTTCGAGGTCGACGAGCCCGGTGACCACCAGCTCGTCGTCTCCTCCACCGGCAGCGCCGCTGCCTTCACCCTGGACGCCGCGCTGCAGACCGGTGCGGGGCGCAGCTTCCCCGGCCACCTGGGCTTCACCGCCACCGGCGGTGGCCGTCAGGGCTACGACTCCTTCGACTTCACCGCCACCGAGGACGGCACCGCGACCGCGTCGCTGGGCTGGCAGGGCGGGGCCAACCTCGACCTGTACGTCCGCGAGGTCACCGACCCGCAGACGCCGGACGCCGGACCGCTGCTGGCCAGCTCGCAGACCCCGGCCACTCCGGAGCAGCTGTCGTTCTCCGCTGAGGCCGGCAGCACCTACCGGCTCTACGTCTCCGCCCCCAGCGGTTCTGCGCACTTCGACCTCGACGTCGCGGTGCAGGCCACCGCCGACGAGCGCACCTTCCTCGGGACGTCCCACACCACCGGGCAGCGCTACCGCACCTACCCTTTCGAGGTCTCCGGACCGGGCACCCTGAGTGGCAGCCTCTCCTGGCAGGGCCCGGCCGACCTCTCGCTGTTCGTCCGTGACCCCGACGGCGCCCTGGTCGGGCAGTCCGTCACCGCCGGCAACCCCGAGCAGGTCAGCGTCGGGGCCGAGAGGGCCGGTGCGTACCAGCTCGTGGTGGCCGCCAACAGCGGCTTCGCCGCCTTCAGCCTGGACGCCGCCTTCGTCGCCGACGAGCCGGCAGCGGCCTGCACGCCGCTGTCGACCCTGGGCTGCGACGCGCTGGTGCCCGAGCCCCCGGTAGCGCTGACCTTCGACGGCGCGGGCGGCGGCCTGGTCGACGGTGACGGTGAGGGCACCGGGTTCACCCTGGTCGACCCGCCCTCGGCGCGGCTGGCAGCCGATGGAGCCCCCAGCAACCCCGAGGTGCCCGGCTTCGAGCCCTCCCTGCTGGACGTCGCCGACGGCACCCTGACCGTCGAGGCCACCCGTGGCATCCAGTACGCCGACAACGTCCAGACCACCGGGACCAACTCGCTGCTCAACGCCCTCGGCGTCGGGGTGGAGGCGGCCGACGCCGTCACCACCGTCCGCACCACGGTGGTCGCACCGGACTTCGACGCGACGGCCAACGCCGAGAAGGGCGGTCTGTGGTTCGGCCTCGACGAGGACAACCTGGTCAACCTCTCGGTGCAGAACCAGTCCGGCACCAACGTGCGGGTGCAGTTCCAGCGGGAGGTGGGCGGGAAGGTCGTCGGGGCCACCGACGAGAAGAACTCCGCCGTCTTCCCCGAGGGCACCGACGTCGCGCTGACCATGGTGCTCGACGCCGAGGCCGGCACCGCCGTCGGCAGCTACCAGGTGGGTGGCGCCGCCCCGGTCTCCCTGGGCTCGTTCCCGGTCCCGGCCTCCTTCTTCGAGGGTGCGGCGCTCGGCGAGGGTGGGACGCCCGCCAGCCTGGCCGGCGTCTTCGCCACCGAGCGCAACGAGGCCACGACCCCGGTCACCGTCACCTTCGACGACTTCGGCGTCCAGGTGGAGCGGGAGACCGCCCCGGGCAACACCGCACCGGAGGTCCTGCTCACCGGTGACCGCACCCTGGTCGAGGGCCAGCAGACCCGGATCCCGGTCGGCACCTTCGACGAGGACGACGACGAGGTCGCCGTCACCGTCGCGGGTCTGCCCGAGGGCCTGGCCTACACCGACGGCGTCATCTCCGGCACGCTGGCCCAGGACACCGTGGCCGAGCAGCCCTACACGGTCGAGGTGACCGGGGACGACGGCACCGCCACCAGCACCGCCTCGTTCACCATCACCGTGCTCGACGACCTCGCGCTGGACATCAACTTCCAGCCCGCGACCGCCCCGGTGCCGGCCGGCTACCGGGCCGACACCGGTGCCGCCTTCGGCGACCGCGGGGACGGACTCAGCTACGGCTGGGTCGCCCAGGGTGGTGACACCCCGCTCGACATGAGCAAGAACGCCCGGCTCCGCGACCGGACCGGGATCGACCCGCGGCTCAACACGCTGATGCACCTGCAGTACCGCGACATCCAGACCGTCTTCGGCGGCAGCATCAGCTGCACCACCAACCAGTGCGAGCCCGGGGCGTGGGAGCTGGCCGTGCCGGAGGGCCTCTACGAGGTGACGGTCTCGGTCGGCGACCAGCCCGGCGCCGGCACCGTCTACGACTCCCGTCACGCCATCAACGTGGAGAACGGGGTGGCCATCGCGCAGTTCCAGGCGACCTCCGCCGAGGAGTTCCGCGAGGTCACGGTGCAGACCGGCGTCGAGGACGGCCGGCTGACCGTCAGCGCGATCGGCGGGCAGAACACCAAGATCAACTACGTCCGGGTGCGCAGCCTCGGCGCGCAGCCCTTCGTCACCGCGACCGTCCCGGCGCTGCGGGCCACCGACGTGGCCCTCGACACCTCGGTCTCGGCCTCGGTCTCCGTCCCCGGCACCGGCCTGGGCGTCGACCCCGACCGCGACACCTCGCTCACCGACGCGGCGGTCAAGCTCTTCGAGCAGACCCCGACCGGTGAGGTCGAGGTGACCGGTAACCGCGGCTCCACCGGCGGTAACGACACCATCTCGTTCAGCCCCGGCGCCGCGCTCAAGCCCGACACCACCTACCGCTACGTCATCGACGGGGTCCTGGACGAGGCCGGCAACACCTTCGGGGCGTTCCAGACCTACTTCACCACCGGCGACGACGGTGGCGGGCAGAACGAGGAGGAGTTCACCCCGGTCGAGGGCGTCAGCTTCGAGAAGGTGCTGCTGCCCACCGCCTCCGGCTCGGCCAACGGCAAGTACTTCGCCTCGCTGGTGGTGCACGACGGCCACCTGTGGGCGACCACCATCGGCCAGGGCATGTTCCGCTACGAGATCCTGCCCGACGGCACCCTCGGCCCGGCCCAGGACCTGGGTCTGTTCGCCGGGCGGGCCGCGGTCGGCCTGGTGTTCGACACCTCGGACCCGGACCTGGCCTGGGTCACCCACGCCACAGCCAACCTCGGCAACGAGAGCGCCCGGATCGGCTCCACGCTGTCGGTGGTCGACTTCTCCGACGTGGACGCACCGGTGGTCACCGACGTCTTCACCAACCTGCCGCGCTCGCAGAAGGACCACCTGTCCAACTCGCTCAGCTACGGCCCCTCCGGCGACGGGGGCGAGCCCTGGCTGTACTTCCTGCAGGGCTCCAACCAGGCCGCCGGTGACGTCGACGGGGCCTGGGGCACCCGCGGGGAGACCCAGCTGACCGCCGCCCTGCTGCGTTTCGACCCGCAGCAGGCCCTGCAGACGGCCCGCACCGACGGTCCCATCGACGTCGCCACCGAGGAGGTCGGCGGCGACTACGACCCGTACGCCGACGGTGCGCCGCTGGAGATCTACGCCACCGGCATCCGCAACGCCTACGACCTGCTGTGGCACTCCAACGGCCACCTCTACGTCCCGACCAACGGCACCGCCGGCGGCGGCAACAGCCCCGGCGTCACGGTGGCCGGCGGCACGATGACGATGAGCACCACCCAGCAGGCCGGGCAGAACGGCTACGGCAACGGCACCGACGTCACCGAGGTGTGCAGCACCCGGCGGATCGACGGCCAGCCCTACACCGGCGGCTCGGTGCCGGCGGTGACCAACCACCCGACCCAGCGCGACTTCCTCTTCGACGTCGAGCAGGGCGGCTACTACGGCCACCCGAACCCGACGCGGTGCGAGTGGGCGCTGAACAACGCCGGGCTGCCCGCGGGCGCCGGCTCCGGCGGGTCGAAGTACCCGGCCAGCACCCAGCCCGACCCGAACTACCGGGGGTGGGCCTACGACTTCGACTTCAACAAGTCGCCCAACGGCGTCATCGAGTACACCTCCGACACCTTCGGCGGGGCGCTCAAGGACCGGATGATGGTGGTCCGCTTCAGCGGCAACGACGACATCCTCACCATGCAGGTGGCCGACGACGGTGAGGTGCTCGGCGCCCAGAACGGCACCGACGTCCCGGGCTTCACCGGCTACGCCGACCCGCTGGACCTCATCGAGGACACCTCGGTCAACCCGGGCAACCTCTACATCAACCAGTACAACCGCGGCGGTGAGCCGCAGGAGCTCTACCTGCTGCGGGTGCCCGAGGGCGAGACCGCCGGGGGCATCGACGTCAGCACGGACTCGGTGACGATGTCGGCGACGCTGAACACCGAGCAGCCCACCGACAGCACCCAGATCACCCTGCACAACACCGGTGACGAGCCGGTCGCCGTGACCGCCGCCCTGCGCGGCGCGCACGCCGGGCAGTTCAGCGTCGGCACCCCGGGCACCGTCGCCGCCGGCGGGGAGAAGGCCCTGACGATCGGGTTCGACCCGAGCGGCTCGGTCGGGGTGCGCACGGCGGAGCTGGTGCTCTCCACCCCGGACGGGGTGACCCGCACCGTCGCGCTCCGGGCGTTGGCCTTCCAGGGTCAGGAGGGCGGGGAGGAACCGCCGCTGCAGCTGGTCCTGGACGCCCTCGAGCTCGAGGTCACGGCCGGCTGGAGCGGTCTGGCCGGGGGCACCGACCCGGCACCGAAGGGGGACGAAGTGCTCGCGCCGCTGTTCGAGCGGGCCGGCGACGGGCCGGTGACGATGCGGCCGGTGGCGGCGTTCGCGCCGCAGGAGGATCTGCCCTTCGGCTGGTACACCGCCGAGGGGTCGCAGGTCACCACCCACCAGGTCGGATCGATCGCCAACGGGCAGCTGCAGACGCTGCACCCGGGAACGGCCGCAGGCAGCCAGACCGAGTTCGACCCCGGCGAGGAGGAGTTCGGGCTCTACTACTTCTCCAACACCTTCGACCGGACCGGCTACACCGAGGACGCCCGCAACGACAGCGGCGGGCTGCACCGGGCCCGGACCTACCCGCTGGGTGGGGACCGGTTCCTGGTGGCCTTCGAGGACGCGGCCAACGGCGACTACCAGGACTACGTGTTCGTGGTGGAGAACGTCCGGGTGGCCGGGCAGGAGCCGCCGCCGGTCGCGGAGACGGTCAAGGTCAACTTCCAGAGCGCGGACGCACCGGTGCCCGCTGGCTACCTGCGCGACTCCGGTGAGGCCTTCGGCACCCGCTCGGGTGCCGACCAGGGCAGCGGCCTCAGCTACGGCTGGGTCGGCGCGACCTCGGGCCAGCCACTGGGCCTCGTCGGCAACGGCCGCGACCGCAACCTCGCCGCCGACCAGCGCCTCGACACCCTGCTGCACATGGACCTGCCCCCCGACGCCTCCGGCGGGGTCGCCCAGGAGGGCAGCTGGGAGCTCGCGGTGCCCGACGGCGCCTACCAGGTGACCGTGACGGTCGGCGACGCCCAGAAGGGCAGCGCCCCGGAGGACCACGTCATCAACGCCGAGGGGGTGGCCCTGGTCGAGGGCTTCGGCAACTCCCCCGCCGCCAACGGCTCCCCCGACCGCCACACCACCGAGGCGGCCACCGTCGAGGTGCTCGACGGCCGACTGACGATCGACCAGGACGGCGGCACCAACACCAAGATCAACTACGTGGAGGTGACCCCGGTCGACGGGGCGGGCGAGCCGCAGACGGTGGCCCAGGTGAACTTCCAGACCGCGGCCACGCCCACCCCGTCGGGGTGGGTGGCCGACACCGGGCAGCTGTTCACCGAGGACCGCGGCTACGGCTGGGTGCGCACGGAAGGTGGGGCGACGAAGGCCGCCGACACCCGGCTACGCACCTCCGAGTCCGACCCGCTGACGGCCTCCCTGGTCATCGTCGACGACAGCACCGTCGCGGGGGTGGTCGACGGTGAGTGGGAGTACGCCGTAGCCGACGGCGAGTACACCGTCGAGGTGTCGGTCGGCGACCCCGACTACGCCGACTCGGTGCACTCGGTCGACGTCGAGGGGACGCCGGTGGTGCAGGGGTTCGACCCCGGCGCCGCTGGCGACTACCAGACGGGCGAGGCCACCGTGCACGTGGACGACGGGGCGCTGACCCTCGCCTCCACCGGCACGAACACCAAGCTGCAGTGGGTGCGGATCACCAGCACCTCCGACACCGACGTGGTGCCGCCGCGGGTGGCGGTCGCGCTGGAGGGCGACGGCGAGGACGGCGAGTACAGCGGCCCGGTGACCGTCACCGTCACGGCCACCGACCAGACCCTGGAGTTCGTCGACTACTCCGTCGACGGCGGCCCGGTGCAGAACTACACCGCACCGTTCCAGGTCACCGGCACCGGCGACCACACCGTCGAGGTGACCGCGACCGACGGTGCCGGCAACGTCACCGAGCGCTCGGTGACCTTCAGCATCGTCCAGCTCGGCAACGGCGACCTCACCCTCACCAACCCCGAGGCGGCGCCGTTCCACGACCGGCTGGTGATGAGCCGGATCCAGTCGACGGCCTCCAACCCGTCCAACGCCGACACCGCGGTGGTGCGGCTGGGCAACAACGGCAGCGCCCCGCTGCAGGTGCTCGGGCTGCAGGTCGCCGACCCGGACGACTTCGAGCTGGTCAACCCGCCCCAGCTGCCGGCCACGGTGGCCGTCGGCTCCCAGCTGACGCTGACCGTCCGCTTCACCGGGGTCGGCAGCGGGCAGAACACCGCCTTCGAGTCCGAGCTGAGGATCCGTCACAACGGGTCGGACGGGCCGTCGGCGGTGGTCGAGCTGGGCGCGATCTGGCAGTCCCAGAGCGAAGGCGGCAACGAGCCGGACGTGGCCGAGATCGTCGAGGCCTTCGGGGTCGGGACGACCATCGTCGGCAGCGGACAGCAGGTCAACAACTCCGGACGGCTGGAGAAGATCGGCGACGAGGTGCACTCGAGGACCTGGCGCCGGCTCAACACGTCCCAGCCGGTCACGGTGCGCCAGCTCGCGGCCTACCACACCTGCTGCAACAACACCGCGGCCTTCGGCTGGCACCCGGTGGGCAACAAGGGCTCGTTCAACCGGGTGCTCACGCACAACGGTGCGTGGGCGCAGACCCTGCGTCCGCGGATCCAGGGCTCGGGCACCAACCCGGCGCTGGCGAGCTTCACACCCGGTCCGGCGACCTGGAGCTGGCGGATCGACCCGGAGTCGAGCGACTGGACGCTCAACGACACCAGCCCCGACAGCTGCGGCAGCGGCAACGCCGGCTGCCAGCTGGGCCACCACATCCGGATCTGGCCGGTCGAGGACCGCGAGGGCCAGGCGGTCCCCGGGCAGTACTTCGTGACGATGGACTACTCCGGGATCAACTACGACTACAACGACAACGTCTACCTGGTGACCAACGTCGCCCCGGCGGACGCCCAGTGACGGGTCCGCGTCCGCGACGCTGACCTCCCCCGAGGGTCCCGGCAGGCACTGCGCCTGCCGGGACCTGGGCTCTGCGGGTCAGGCGGGCAGCAGCAGCCCGTCCGCCAGCGCCTCCCGCACCCGGGGCAGCACCCGCGCACGGACGGCGTCCGGGTCGTCCTCGAGCAGGGTGGCGACCGCGGCCAGGAGCTGGCCGAGGGTGAGCTCGCCGTCGCACGCGCCCAGCACGCCACCGGTGGCGGTGTCGACGGCCATCGCGGAGCGCAGCCCGCGCTGCTGGCGCAGCACGACGTGCTCGGGGTCGGCCGCGCCGGGACGTCCGATGGTCTCCTGCACGACGTCCTCGGCGAGCCGCCAGCGCAGGGCGAGCAGCTCCTCCTCGGCCAGCAGCGACCAGGTCAGCCCCTGCTGCTGACCCGCCAGCGCCGGCCCGACCGGCTGCTGGACCGCGTGCGGCCAGTCGAGGGTGCGCAGCTGGGGCCGGGCCCGCTCGGCCCGGTGCACCGCGAGCCACCCCATCCCCACCGCCTCCACCCCGAGCGCCTCGAGGTAGTCCAGCCAGCGGTGGTACCGCTCGCGGTAGGTGGGGCTGCCGGTGAGCCCGGCGTCGGCCAGCCACAGCTCGACGTAGGCAGCCGGGTCGAGCACCTCGCGCTGCACCGCGAACAGGTCGCAGCCGCTGCCGGCCACCCAGCCCGACACCCGATCACCCCAGTGCTCGCCACGGACGTGGGCCCAGTTGGCCAGCACCTGCAGGGTGCCGCCGGGGGCGAGGTGGCGGGTGCCGTCGGCCACCACCCGGCGCACCAGGTCGTCGCCGGTGAACCCGCCCTCGCGGTAGACCAGGCGTTCGCCCTCCGGCGGCGACATCACGTACGGCGGGTTGGTGACGACCAGGTCGAACTGCTCCCCCGCCACCGGCTCGTACAGGCTGCCCTCGCGCAGCTCGACCGGACGCCCGGAGCCGGTGCGCGCCCCGCTCAGCCGCAGGGTGAGATCGGCGAGCGCCAGCGCCCGTCGGTTGAGGTCGGTGGCGACCACCTGCTCGGCGTGCCGGGCCAGGTGCAGGCTCTGCACCCCGCAGCCGGTGCCGAGGTCGAGTGCGCGGCCGACCGGACGTCGGATCGCCAGCTGGGCCAGGGTGGTCGAGGCCGGTGAGGCGCCGAGCACGTAGTCGGGGCGCATCGGCGCGACCTGCTGGTCCAGACCGGGGGTGAGGTCGGCCACCAGCCAGCCGCCCGCGCCGTCGTCGTCGCTGGCGTAGGGCCGGACGTCCACCGCCGCCCGTGCGACCTCGCCGGCGGCCTCCACCAGCCCGGCCGCCCGCAGGTCGTCCAGGCTGTCGCCGAGGGCGCGACGCAGCTCGCTCACCGAGACCTCGCGCTGCAGCAGCCACAACCGCACCAGGGTGGCCAGCTCCGAGCCGTCCCCGCGCAGCACCCGTTCCGCCGGGACCGTCGAGTTGCGCCCCAGCCCTGCCTGACCGTCGGCGCCGATCAGCGCGAGCACCGGGTCGGAGCGGTAGTCCAGGGCCTCCAGCCGGTCCCGCAGGCGGGCGACGGCGGCGTCGTCGAGGAGGGGCACGGGGTGAAACCTACCGGGGCCGTCGCCCTGGGAACCTGTCCGCCGCCGGTGGCTGGGCGGGCGACGCGCCGCGACACGCCGGACGTGACCGAGATGAGATACGCGATCTCGGGGAAGGCGGAATAGGGGTGGGCTGCGCTAGGTTCCCGTGCTCGTGACGACAGTGTGGGTACCGCTGAGGCGACGGCGTCACGTCGACCTCGCCCTGGTGATCAGCGCCGGCTGTCGCTGACCCCTGCGTCCCTTCCTCTCCCACACCCCGGCCGTCGCCACCGCTGCGCGACGTGCCTCCGCACCCGAAAGGCAGCTCTGCGATGAGCACATCTGCGACCGAGCACTCGGTCGGCAACAACACGACGCCCAAGCGGGCGTCCCTCCCGTTCTGGGCCCAGGTGCTGCTCGGCCTGGCCGTGGGCATCGGCCTCGGTCTGGTCGCCCGCACCTGGGAGGTGGACTGGCTGACCACCACCCTGTCCACCGTCGGCAGCACCTTCGTCTCCCTGCTCCGGGTGATCGTGGTGCCGCTGGTGCTGACCGCGATCATCGTCTCGATCGCCAACCTCCGTGAGGTCACGAACGCGGCCCGGCTGGCCGGTCAGACCCTGCTGTGGTTCGCGATCACCTCGCTGATCTCGGTCGTCATCGGCATCACCATCGGCCTGCTCACCAACCCCGGTGCCAGCGCCACGGTCGACCTGTCCGCCGCCGAGGCCTCCAGCACCCAGGGCACCTGGCTGGACTTCCTCACCTCGATCGTCCCCGCCAACATCCTCGCCCTCGGGGCCGAGGCCGACGGCGACGGCGGCGTCTCGCTGTCGTTCAACGTGCTCCAGCTGGTCGTGCTGGGCATCGCGCTGGGTGCGGCGTCGCTGGCCGTGGGCAAGAAGGCCGAACCCTTCCTCGACTTCAACCGCAGCGTGCTGGAGATCGTGCAGAAGCTGGTCTGGTGGGTCATCCGGCTGGCCCCGATCGGCACCGCCGGTCTGATCGGCCGGGCCGTGGCCAACTACGGCTGGGACCTGATCGGCCCGCTGGCGGTGTTCACCATCGACGTCTACGTCGGCTGCGCCATCGTGCTGTTCGTGCTCTACCCGGTGCTGGTCAAGGCGCACGGGCTGAGCGTGCGGCGCTTCTTCGCCGGCGCGTGGCCGGCGATCCAGTTCGCCTTCGTCTCCCGCTCCTCGGTGGGCACGCTGCCGCTGACCCAGCGGGTGGTCACCCGCAACCTGGGCGTCTCGCCGAACTACGCCAGCTTCGCGGTGCCCTTCGGCGCCACCACGAAGATGGACGGCTGCGCCGCGATCTACCCGGCCCTGGCCGCCATCACGGTGGCCCAGCTGTTCGGGATCGAGCTGGGCATCCAGCACTACCTGCTGATCGCCTTCGTCTCGGTGGTGGGCTCGGCCGCGACCGCCGGCCTGACCGGTGCCGTGGTGATGCTGACGCTGACCCTGTCGACCCTGGGTCTGCCGCTGGAGGGCGTCGGTCTGCTGCTCGCGATCGACCCGATCCTCGACATGATGCGCACCGCCACCAACGTGGCCGGCCAGACGCTGGTGCCGCTGATCGTCGGCAAGCGCAACGGCCTGCTCGACGAGAAGGTGTACAACTCGGCCAACGTCAGCTCAATCGAGCACGACGACCCGACCGACACCGTCAGCCAGGAGCGCCAGACCATCCCGGTCTGATCCCCCGGCTGCACGACGGCCCGGCACCCCCTCGCGCGGGGGTGCCGGGCCGTCGGCGTCTCAGGCCGGCGGGCGGGCGGCGGCGTCGATGACGTCGGCCAGCTCCCGCGGGAGCGACCACATCGGCCAGTGCCCGGTCGGCAGGTCGACGTAGTCGAGCGCGGTGTGGTCGAGGAGGGCGGCGAGGAAGGGCACACCCTCGGCGGCGTAGGAGCGGTACTCCTCGCTGCTGAAGGCGGTGCACACCACCGTCCCGGGCACCGCGAGCCGGGCCGGGTCGCCGAGCCGGACCACGCCCCGCACCGTCTGGGCCGGCTGCGGCACCGCGCGTCGGCGGAACTCCTCCAGCTGCTCGGGCGTGAGGTCGCGCATGCTGCCTCCGGCCAGCTCCTCCTCCCACGCCGCCTCCAGCGGGAAGGTGTCGCCCTCGAGGTCGGGGTTCATCGCGTGGCCGTCGCGCACCGGGGCGGTGTCGACCCAGACGACGTGGTCGACCAGGTCGGGGTGGCGGTCCAGCGCCAGGGTGCCGGGCAGGGCGGCGCCGCTGTGCAGGACGAGCACCCGCCGGTCGGCGTCGCGGTCGAGGGCGGCCGCGATGCACCCGGCGTGGTCGTCCAGCGTCACCTCCCCCGGCGGCCGGACGGGTTCGGCCTCCAGCCCGGGCAGCGTGAGCGCCGTGACGTCGTGCCCGCGGTCGCGCAGGAGCGGCAGCACGTCGTCCCAGGCCCAGGCGCCGAGCCAGAAGCCGGGGACGAGCAGGATCTGTGTGGTCATAGTCACATGCTGGCAGCCGTCACCGACAGAAACGGATGGGGACGCACGGCGGCCCGGCACCTGCGCGGTGCCGGGCCGTCGGAGCGGGTGCTGCGTCAGCGGCCGTCGCGGACGCCGGTCGCCTCCAGGGCGTCCACCAGGCCCTCGCCGAAGAAGGCGTTGTCGGCGGTGCTGCCGGTGCAGCGGTCGTCGGCGGGGCAGGGCACGTCGTCGGCCTGCCGCTCCAGCAGCCGGATCAGCTGGTGCGGCTTGGCCTTGGGGTGCTCGGCCTTGAGCAGCGCGAGCACACCGGCGGCGTGCGGGGAGGCCATCGAGGTGCCCGAGGAGCGGCCGTAGCCACCGGGGACGGTGGACAGGATCGAGCTGCCCGGGGCGGTCACGTCGATGACGCCCTCGCCGTAGTTGGAGAAGCCGGACTTGGCCACGTTGACGTCGTTGGAGGCCACCGTGACCACCCCGTCGAGCTCGGCGGGGATGTCGAGGCAGCCGTTGTGGATGTCCCGCTGCACCGGGGTGGTGTCGTTCGGGCTGGAGCTGTCGGTGGTCTTGTTGGCCAGGTCGACGTTGCTGTTGCCGGCCGCGGCGGCGTGCACGACCCCCTCGCGGGTGGAGTAGTCGACCGCCCGGCGGACGGCCTCGACGACCGCGCCCTGGTTCTCGTCGTCGGTGCACCAGAACTGCCACGGGTCGATGTAGTAGCTGTTGTTGGTGACGTCGGCGCCGTGCTCGGCGGCCCAGACGAAGCCGCAGATGGCGTACTCGGGGTAGATGAAGCCGTCGTCGTTGACCACCTTCACCGAGGTGAGCCGGCTGTTCGGCGCGACACCGACGATGCCGATCCCGTTGCGGGCGGCGGCCACGGTGCCGGCCACGTGGGTGCCGTGGCTGCTGGTGGTCGGCAGCCAGGACTCACGGGTGGTGTCGGGGACACCGGCGTCGACGCAGCTGACCGAGTTCGCGTCGTCCACCTGGGAGGCGAGGTCGGGGTGGGTGTCGTCGATGCCGCTGTCGAGCACCGCGACCGTGACGTCGGCGCTGCCGTCGGAGGCCACGTCGGCCCCGATCTGGGCCATGTCCCACTGCTCGCCCTCGCGCGGGTCGGCCGCGGCGGCCTCGACCACGACGCCCTGGCGCTCCTCGAAGGTCTGCGCGGCCTGCCGGGTGCGCATCCGCTCCGCGGCCGCGGCCGCCCGCTCCTTGACGGCGGCGGTCCGGGTGGCGCCGACCGACTCGACCGCCGAGCCGAGGCGGCCGCGGGTGACGTCGCTGGCGAAGCTGTCGGAGGTGGAGTGCACGACCAGGACGCCGATCTGCGGCCAGGCCTGGACCACCTCGCCGTCGGCGGCCTCGACCGCCCGCTCGGCGCGCTCCAGCTGGATGGCGCTGGGACGGGTGTTGACGACATAGCTCATCAGCTCGCCGTCGGCGGCGGTGGCGGTCGGGGCGGCGAGCCCGGCGCCGAGCAGCGCGGTGACGCCGAGGCAGGCGGCGAGGGCGGGAGGCACGCGGCGGAGCCGGCGGTGGCCGTCCGGAGATGTCGGTGGCATGGGGTCTCCTCGGGGGTCGGCCGGGCGGGGGGTGGCGTCACGGCGTCGTGGCGTCTCCGCCCGGGGAGTGGGATCAACCTAGGCCCCGCACCCGGCCGGCGCCACCACCGCCCGGCCACCGTCATCCGACCGTCACGCCCGCCCCCGCCTCCCCCGCCCGCCTTCCCCGGACGCGGTTCGAGGTGATAACGCGCTCCTCGGAGCGCGGTATCACCTCGAACCAGCGGAGGGGTGCCCGCGGGGCGGTGGGTCAGCGCCTCCGGGCGGTGTCGGCCTCGGCCGGGTCGCTGGCGCGCTCGCCGGTCGGGTCCGGCTCCTGCGCGCCGGCCTCCATGGTGTTGCCGCGACGGGTGCTGACCACGACGGCGGCCACCACCACCGCGAGGGCGACCGCGGCGATGACGAAGCGCACCGGGGAGTCGTCGCCCAGGGTGGACATGCCCACCACCGCCGGGGCGATCAGCACGGCCACCAGGTTCATCACCTTGATCAGGGGGTTGATCGCGGGGCCGGCGGTGTCCTTGAACGGGTCGCCGACGGTGTCGCCGATCACGGTGGCGGCGTGGGCGTCGGAGCCCTTGCCGCCGTGGTTGCCGTCCTCGACCAGCTTCTTCGCGTTGTCCCAGGCGCCGCCGGAGTTGGCCAGGAAGACCGCCATCAGGGTGCCGCAGGCGATCGCGCCGGCGAGGTAGCCCGCCAGCGCGGGGGCGCCGAGCCCGAAGCCCACCGCGACCGGGGCGAACACCGCCAGCAGACCCGGGGTGGCCAGCTCGCGCAGCGAGTCACGGGTGACGATGTCGACCACCCGGCCGTACTCGGGACGGGCGGTGCCCTCCATGATCCCGGGGATCTCACGGAACTGGCGGCGCACCTCGTAGACCACCGCACCGGCCGCGCGTCCCACCGCGCTGATCGCCAGCCCGGAGAAGAGGAACACCACGGCCGCACCGGCCACGATGCCGACCAGGGTGGCCGGCGCGTAGACCACCGAGGCGTCGACGAAGCGCTGGTAGCCCTCGCCCAGCACGCTGGCGACGGCGTCGGTGTAGGAGCCGAAGAGGGCGGTGGCGGCCAGCACCGCGGTGGCGATGGCGATGCCCTTGGTGATGGCCTTGGTGGTGTTGCCGACGGCGTCCAGCTCGGTGAGCACCTGGGCGGCCTCGCCGTCGACGTCGCCCGACATCTCCGCGATGCCCTGGGCGTTGTCCGAGACCGGGCCGAAGGTGTCCATCGCGACGATGACGCCGACGGTGGTGAGCAGGCCGCAACCGGCCAGCGCGATCGCGAACAGCCCGATCACGCCGCCGCCGCCGAGGGCGAAGGCGCCGAGCACGACGGCCGCGATGACCAGAGCGGTGTAGACCGCCGACTCCAGGCCGAGCGAGATGCCGGAGAGGATGACGGTGGCGGGGCCGGTGAGCGAGGTGCGCCCGACCTCGCGGACCGGACGGTCCTCGGTGCCGGTGTAGTACCCGGTGAGGGTGAGGATGACCATCGCCAGCACGATGCCGACCAGCACCGAGCCGATGGCCACGAGCCGCGGGTCGTCGACCAGACCGGTGAACTCGGCCTCGGTGCCGAGGGCGGCGAAGCTGTCGGGGAGGTAGAGGAAGGCCGCGACCGCGCAGAGCACGGCCGAGATGGCGGCGCTGACGTAGAAGGAGCGGTTGATGGTGCGCAGACCGTTCTCCCCGGTGCGCGGCCGGGTGAGGAAGACGCCGATGATGGCGGTGACGACGCCGATGGCCGGCACGATGAGCGGGAAGACCAGGCCCGCCTCGCCGAAGGCGGCGCGGCCGAGGATGAGCGAGGCGACCAGCATCACCGCGTAGGACTCGAACAGGTCGGCGGCCATGCCCGCGCAGTCGCCGACGTTGTCGCCCACGTTGTCGGCGATGGTGGCGGCGTTGCGGGGGTCGTCCTCGGGGATGTTCTGCTCGACCTTGCCGACCAGGTCGGCGCCGACGTCGGCGGCCTTGGTGAAGATGCCACCGCCGACCCGCATGAACATGGCCAGCATCGCCGCGCCGAAGCCGAAGCCCTCGAGGATGGTGGGGGCGTCCCCGCGGAAGATCAGCACCACCGCGGCAGCCCCGAGCAGGCCGAAGCCGACCGTGGCCATGCCGACGCTGGCGCCGGTGCGGAAGGCGATCCGCATCGCCGGCTCGCGGCCGGTGTCGCGGGCCGCGGCAGCCACCCGGACGTTGGCGCGGACGGCCAGCCACATGCCGAGGTAGCCGATCAGCGCGGAGAACCCGGCGCCGACGACGAAGGCGACCGACCGCGCACCACGCAGCAGCCACTCGTTGCCCTCGCCGTGGGCGGGCAGCGCCAGCAGCAGCACGAAGGCCACCACCGCGAAGATCCCGAGGGTGCGGAACTGGCGACCCAGGAACGCCGCCGCGCCCTCCTGCACGGCCACCGCGATCCGCTTCATGTTGTCGGTGCCCTCGGCGGCCTGCAGCACCTCCCGGCGGAAGACCAGGGACATCGCGATGGCGATCAGGGCGATGGCCCCGACGACCGCGACGATCGTCAGGTTGGACCCGGCGAGGGTGATGGGCATACGGCGTCTCCTGCGAGCGTGTTCGGCGGTGAACGGGCTGGGGAGATATAACCACACAGGCACTGGTCTGGGGCGGCAGGACGGCGGTTCGGGCCCGGATCCGTCGGGCCCGCGTGCCACGCTGTCTGCGATGACGACGACCGACCCCGCTCCGCCGACCACGGACACCGCCTCCGAGCACCGCTGCGTGCGTCCGCCCCGGTCGCCGGTCAGCGCGGACTGGCCGGAGTGGCTGCCCGAGGCGGCGGTGCGGGCGCTGGCCGGCTGCGGGATCGAGCGGCCCTGGCGCCACCAGGTGCAGGCGGCGGAGTCGGTGCGGGCCGGGCGGCACACGGCGCTCACCACCGGGACGGCCTCGGGCAAGTCGCTGGCCTACCTGATGCCGCTGCTCGCCGAGGCGCTCGGGCCGGCGGACGCGCGCCGCACCGGGAGCCGACCGGCACCGGCTGGTGGACGTCCGGGCAGCGTGCGGCAGGCGTCGGTGGCCGACCTCGTCCGCGGCCTGCGGGAGCCGACCGCGCTCTACCTCTCCCCCACCAAGGCACTGGCCCACGACCAGCTGCGCTCCTGCACCGCGCTGCGGCTGCCTGACTGGCGGGTCGGCGCGCTCGACGGCGACAGCTCCGAGGTCGAGCGGCGCTTCGCCCGCGAGCATGCCCACCTGGTGCTGACCAACCCCGACATGCTGCACCGCTCGGTGCTGCCGCAGCACGCCCGGTGGTCGCGGCTGCTCGGCTCCCTCACCCACGTCGTGGTGGACGAGTGCCACCGCTACCGCGGGGTCTTCGGCGCCCACGTCAGCGCGGTGCTGCGGCGGCTGCGCCGGCTGTGCCACTCCTACGGCGCCGACCCGGTGTTCGTGCTGGCCTCGGCGACCAGCGCCGAGGTGGCCGCGTCGGTGTCCCGACTGGTCGGGGTGGAGCCGGCGGAGGTGGTGGTCGTCGACGAGGACTGCTCGCCCCGGGCCGAGGTGACCATCCGGCTGCGCCAGCCCGAGCAGGGCATCGAGGAGGCGGCCTCCCGGGCGCTGGTCGACCACGTCAGCCGCGGCGAGCAGGCGCTGGCCTTCATCGGCTCCCGGCTGCACAGTGAGCTGGTGGCGCTGTCGGCGCAGAGCCGGCTGTCGGAGCTGGGGTTGCAGACCGCCGCGGCCGACGGGCTGCCGCTGGTCGAGGCCTACCGCAGCGGCTACCTCGCCCGCGAGCGGCGCAGCATCGAGGCCCGGCTGCAGGACGGCTCGGTCCGTGGGGTGGCGGCCACCAACGCGCTGGAGCTCGGCATCGACGTCGCCGGCCTGGACGCGGTGGTGATCGGCGGCTTCCCCGGCACCATGGCGGCGTTCTGGCAGCAGGCCGGACGGGCCGGACGCCGCGGCGGGTCGGCCGAGGTGACGATGCTCACCCGCGACGACCCGCTCGACCTCTACTACTTCGACCACCCCGAGCTCGTCTTCTCCGGACGGGTCGAGGCCTGCGTCCTGCACCCGCAGAACCCCTACGTGCTCGGCCCGCACCTGGCCGCCGCGGCCCAGGAGATGCCGCTGCAGGCCGACGACGTGCGCTGGTTCGGCCCGCAGATGGTGGCCGTCGCCGACCGGCTGGCCGCGCAGGGGGTGCTCCGCCGGCGCGCCCGGGGCTGGTTCTGGACCCGGCCGGACCGGGCGGTGGACGCGATCGACCTGCGCAGCGCCGGTGGACGTCCGGTGGAGGTCCTCGAGGCCGGCACGGGCCGGGTGGTCGGCCAGGCCGACCCGCAGACGGCCGACCGCAGCGTCCACGAGGGCGCGGTCTACCTGCACCGCGGGGAGCTCTGGCTGGTCGAGCGCTACGACCCCGACGCCGGTGAGTGCACCGCGCGGGTCGCCGATGTGCCCTACCGCACCTCGGCCCAGTCGGTCAGCGACGTGCGGGTGCTGGGCCGACGCCGCTCGAGCCGCCTGCCCCGCGCCGACGTCTTCCTCGGCGACGTCGAGGTGACCTCCCAGGTGACCGGATACCTCCGCCGCGACGCCCTCACCGGCACCGTCTGGGACTCCACCCCGCTCGACCTGCCGCGCCGGGTGCTGCAGACCCAGTCGATGTGGCTGACCGTGGACGAGACGCTGCTCGCCGAGCTGAACCTGAGCCAGCAGGAGCTGGCCGGGGCGGCCCACGGCGCCGAGCACTGCGCGATCGGGCTGCTGCCCGCCTTCGCCCCGTGCGACCGGTGGGACATCGGCGGGCTGTCCACGGTGCTGCACCCCGACACCGGCGCCTGCACGATCTTCGTCCACGACGGCCACCCCGGCGGCGCCGGGTTCGCCGAGCGTGCCTTCGAGGAGGTCGAGCGCTGGCTGACCGCCACCTGGGACCGGCTGCGGCTCTGCCGGTGCGAGACCGGCTGCCCGGCCTGCGTCGTCTCGCCCAAGTGCGGCAACCAGAACCAGGTGCTGGACAAGCCGGCCGCCACCGCGCTGCTCGCCGGCGTCCTCGGTCGCTGACCTCGCCGGCCCGGCCCGCCGGCACGTGGCCTCAGGTCACCGGCCGGCCAGCTCGGAGCTGCCCGCGTGGGCCACGGCCCGCAGCTCCAGGGCTCGGCCGCCCACCTCGAGCCCGATCGGCTGGGCCACCTCGGCCGTGACGACGAACTGCCACTCATCCCCCGCCACCTCGCAGTCGAGCACCCTGGCCCCGTTCTGCCGCGCCGTCTGCTCCGCCGCGGTGCAGGCGTCCCCGCCCCCGCGCACCGCCCGGGCGCCGGCCAGGGCCGCGAGGTCGGCGTGGTCCCGCGTCACCGCGGTGGCCAGCACCGCGGCGCCCACCCCGACCACGACGCCGCCGACCAGGAGCACCACCGCCAGCACCGTCACCGTCAACCCGGTCCCGCTGCCGCGCTCGTCGTGCGGCCGCGCACCGGAGGACGCCCGACCCCCGGCGCGGAGCGGGAGGACCGGACGGCGGTCCCGGTCGCCCGGGCACCCGCCCCGGGCCGTCACGGCGCCTCACCCGGTTGCCAGGACGCCCGTGCGACGGCCGTCAGCGTGAGGGGCTCCGCCAGCCGCCCCCACGGGTCGACCTGCCGGCGCACGGTCACCACCACGGCGTTCGGCGAGTCCTGCACCGACACCTCCACCTCTCCGGCCCGGTCGACCAGCTCGTCGGCGGCCGCGGTGTCGCCGCGGGCCACCAGCTCGGCCACCTCGCTGGCCAGACCCTGGTGGGCGAGCTGGATGCCCACCATCGCCAGCACGCCGCCCAGCAGGACCATCAGCACGGCCGCGGCGACCACCCCCATCGCCAGCTCGGCCGTCACCATGCCTCGCTCGCCCCGCCGCGCTGCCTGCTGGTCGGCTGGCGCCTGCCGCCCCAGCACGTCCTCGCTGCCCATCTGCTGCTCCTCTGCTGCTCCCCGACGGTGCCGAGCGGGCTGGGAGCGCCCCCGGTCGCGCTCCCAGCCCGCTCGTCCTGCTCAGAACGGGTTCTGGTTGAGGACGAGACCGAGGATCCAGATGAAGATGTCCACGATGAGCTTGCGCAGCTCTTCGCTGGTCAGGATGCTGATGAGGACGCCGCCCAGCCCCACCGTGGCCACGGTGCCGACCGCGTACTCGGCGGTGGTCATCCCCCGCTCGTCATGACCGTCGGTGGCGACCTCGTCCGGCTCCACCACGGTGTTCGTGTTCTCCGACATGTTCTTTCCCTCCCGGCAGCCAGCTGCCTGGTCTCGGTGGCGCCACCCCGTGTGGCGCCGGCCCCTCGTGGAGCCGACCCCACCGTTGGCGGGTCGCAGGGGCTTCGACGGCCCGCGCGTCAGGGGTGTGGACGCTGCTCGGAGCCGGTGTGTGCCTGTGCACAACTCCCGGACGGGATGCCGCGACGCGTCGTGTTCGCCGGCCATGATGCGGCGGAAGCGGCGCTCGTCGTCGGCCAGGTGGCGCAGCAGCCCGAGCAGCGACATCGTCGACGGCGGCACCGACCGCCGGGCCAGCTGCTCGGCGTCGAGGCCGCTGCACTTCATCTCCAGGTGAGCCGGTAGCTGCGCGGGTAGTCCAGCAGCAGGCCGCGCTCGCCGTCGGCGACGCCCTCGGTCTCCCGGGGGTCGTCGTCGGGGTCGACCCACATGTCGGGGGTAGACCGTGGCCCCACTCCACCGCTCGGTGTGTTCGCCTCGTCGGGGTCCACCCGGTCACTCTCGGCACCACGGGATCCGCGGCGCCACCCGGTATCGCGGCGTGGCCGCAGGGCCGCGGCCTCAGCCGAGCAGGGTGCCGACCATGCCGCCGACCACGGGGACCACCCCGACCAGTACGAAGGCGGGCAGGTAGCAGACCATCAGCGGGAGCACACTGCGCACCCCCACCGACCGGGCCCGCTCCTGCAGGGTCGCGTGGTGGGCGGCCCGGGCCTCGGTGGCGTGCTCGGCTACCGTCCGGGCCTGCTGGGTGCCCGAGTGCAGCCCGCGGGCGAGGTCGCGGACGACCCGCCCGACCAGCGGGTCGTCACGCAGCTCCAGCAGCGCATCGGCCTCTGACATGCCGACGTCGATGCGCGCCACCACCCCGCCGAGCGCCCGCGCTGAGGGCGTCTCGCTGACCCGGCACACCGCCCGGCAGGCCTCCCCGACCGGGAGCCCCGAACGCAGACAGCTCGCGAGCAGCTCCCAGGTATGCGGCCAGGACGCCATCAGCTCGACCTGCTGGCGGTGGTGGTCGGCGGAGACGAACCAGCCGAGCCCGACGGCGACCACGGCGCCCGCGGCCACCCCCGCCAGCAGCCGCACCTGCCAGGGCACGTCCAGCGCGGCCGCGACGCCCAGCACGGCCGGCAGCGCGAGCAGCAGCCGCCGCCGTCCCGGCAGGCTCCCCTCCCGCCCGCGCCATGCACGCCGCACCCATCGACCCAGCCGGCCGTCGGCGTCCTCCACCCCGGCGCGGGCCGCGCCCAGCACGGACGGCTGCCCGCGTACCAGCCCGAGCACCGCCAGCACCGCCAGCGCGACCGGGACCACCGCGTCGGCGATCACGAGGCCAGCCTCTCGCTCCACAGCACCCCGCCACAGGCCAGCAGCACCCCGCCCAGCAGGCACAGCTGCCCGACCCAGGAGGAGAGCAGGAAGCTGATCGGGTCGCCCCCGATCGCGTAGCCGAGCGCCAGCCCGACCAGCGGCAGCACGGCCATCAGCCGACCGGTCGCCCGGGCCGCCGCGAGCTCGGCCCGAACCACCCGCTGCACCTCGCGGTCGGCCCGCAGCGCCGCCGACACCCGGTCCAGCGCATCGGTCATCGACGCCCCGGTGCGCTGGCAGAGGCGCCAGGCCTCGACCACCGGCCGCAGACCCCCGGCTCCCGGCCGGTCGGCGGCGCGCTCCAGCACGGCCAGGGAGTCCCCGCCCGAACGGTGCACCGCCGCGGCGGACGCCAGCAGCGGATGGTCCTCCGCGGCGGTGGTCAGCGCGTCACCGGGCACCTTGCCGACCCGCAGCTCGCCCGCCAGCACGGCACACGCCCGGGCCACCTCGTCCGCCCGCCGCTGCTCCCGGTGCTCCCGCAGCTGCCCGTGCACCACCCACGCCGCCGTCCCGCCGAGCACCAGCAGGCAGGCGGTGACCACCGCCGCCGCGATCCCCCACGACACCCCCACCGCCCCCAGCACGACGATGCCCGCCGCCGGCACCGCCAGCACCAGCCGACGCCGCGCCGGAGCGCCGACCGGCTCGACGGCGACGGGCACCGGCTCCAGCCGCCGGTGCCAGCCCGGCTCCGCCGACGGGCCGCACCACAGCAGGGCCGCCGCCACCCCCAGCGCCAGCGCCAGCACCGCCATCACCAACCTCCCCTCCGCGGTCCGGAGCCGCTCATCGCGCCAGCAACCTCTCCAGCGCCTCGCCACCGGCCTCCTTGTGCACCACGCCGTCACCGAAGGTGACCGCCGGCACGGTGCGCACCCGGTCGGTGACCTCGTCGCGCAGCAGCACCGAGATGCCGTCGACCCGTCGTCGCCCGCCCTCGCGCCGGATGTGCACCACGGCGTCCAGGGCCGCGGCCGCCTGGGAGTGCAACGCCTCCCGCGACATGCCCCCGAGCGCGGCCAACGCCTCCAGCCGGGCCGGGACGTCCGCCGCGCTGTTGGCGTGCACGGTGCCGCACCCTCCCTCGTGTCCGGTGTTGAGCGCGGTCAGCAGATCGCACAGCTCCGCACCGCGGACCTCGCCCAGCACCACCCGGTCGGGCCGCATCCGCAGGGCCTGCCGCACCAGGTCGCTGAGGGTGACCCGCCCGGCGCCCTCGGCGTTCGGCGGACGGCCCTCGAGCCGCACGCAGTGCGGGTGGTCCGGGTCGAGCTCGCGCGAGTCCTCGACCACCAGCAGCCGCTCCTGCGGCGGCGCCAGCGAGAGCAGCGCGGCCAGCAGCGTGGTCTTGCCCGACCCCGTCCCGCCGGAGACCAGGAAGGCCGCCCGGCAGGCGACCAGCCCGCGCAGCAGCTCCGCCCCGGCCGGCGGCAGCGAGCCCACCCGCACCCAGTCCTGCAGGGTGAACCGGCCGCGCGCGGGCACCCGCAGCGACAGGCAGGTGCCCGGGTCGGCGAGGGTGCCCAGCACCGCGTGCACCCGGGTGCCGTCGGGCAGCCGGGCGTCCACGAACGGGGCGGCGTCGTCCAGTCGCCGGCCCACCCGGGCGGCCAGCCGCACCGCCAGCCGGCGCACCTCGTCGTCGTCGGCGAACTGGAGCTCGACCCGCTCCAGACCGTGCCCCCGGTCGAGGTAGACGTGCTGCGGACCGTTGACGAGCACGTCGGTGACGCCGGGCAGGCCCAGCAGCGGATCGAGCGGCCCGGCCCCGAGCGCGTCGCGGCGCAGCCACTCCAGCGTCGCCAGCAACGACTCGTCGGTCACCACCCAGCCCAGCGCCCGCATCTCGCGGGCGACGTCGGCCGGCGCGGGCTCGCGGCCCAGCTCGGCCAGCCGCGGACGTAGCAGGTCGAGGTCGGGCGCCCCGAGGCTCACCGGACCAGCTCCGCGGCCAGGGCGTGCACACCGCGGCGCCACCGGCGCGAACCGGCCTGCGCCACCGCACCACCCCGGGCGACCGCCTGCCGCAGCCGGGCGTCGTCGGGCAGCACCGCGAGCACCGGCGCCCCGACCGTCCGCTCCAGGGCCTCCACCCCGATGCCCGCGCCCGCGGCGGCGACGCCGACCACCTCCACCGGACCCGTCCGCCGGCTGGTCCGCGCCACCAGCGCCCGGGCGGCCGCCAGCGCGCGCACCTCGGCCCGCACCACCACCCAGCGCCGGGTGGCCGCCGTCAGCGCCTCCTCCGTCACGGCGCCGGCGCCGCGCGGGCAGTCGACCAGGCAGACGTCCCACCAGCGACGCCCCGAGGCCAGCACCGAGGCCACCGCCGGCAGCGGCGGCGGATCGGCCGCCGGACGGGCCATCGACAGCACCCCCACCCCGTCGGCCTCCGGCAGCTGGCCGCGCAGGTCGCCCACCTGGCCCGACGCGGCGGCCAGGTCGGGCCACCGCCACCCCACGGCACGCTCCAGCCCGGCCGCCAGGTCGAGCCCGCCGCCGTCGACGTCGAGGTCGACCGCCAGCACCGAGCCACCTCCGGCCGCCACCGCCGCGGCCAGCGCCACCACGAGCGTGGACGCCCCCGCGCCGCCCGTGGCCCCGGTCACGGTGACCACCTGCTCCCCCGGTGCGCCGCCGCCGACCGCGCCCACCAGCCGCGACATCAGCACGCCGGCGGTGTCGGGCAGCGTGACCACGCACGCGTCGAAGGCGCACGACCACCGGCTCAGGTCGCCGTCGGTCTCAGCCGCCACCAGGTGCACGCCGTCGCGGCGCGCCAGGGCCGCGGCCTGCACCGACTCGGCCACGTCGATGCCGAGGTAGACCTGGGTGGCCGAGGTCCAGGCCGGACGCAGCTCCTCCGCGCTGCGGACCCGCCACACCTCCACCCCCGCCGCGGCCGCCGCGGCCAGGACCCCGGAGGCAAGCCGCTCCTGCCCCGTCACCAGGGCCACCGCCGGCCCGGCGGGTGCGGTCGACGGCCCCGGGGAGACCGCTGTCGTTGTCGCCATGCCCGCGAGGTGGGCCTGCGGAGGCACCGCTGCCGGGTGTGGCCGCCGACCTGTGGACAACACGTCGCAGCCGGCGCAGCCTGTGGACACGTCGGTCCCCGGAGGAGCGCTCCCGGGTCTTCACATCGGGCCCGGCGAGGAGTAGAACAGAAGCAGAACCTCGACGCGAGCAGGCACCCACGCGGAGATCCAGCCATCTTGAGTGGTCGTTGAGCAGCAGGCTTGTCCTGGGCCAACAGTTGTGGTGCACGCATGGTCACCGTGCCGCGTCGAGCCAGCGGGGCTCGCCGGGCTCGATCCCGACGGGCCCCGCGCCCACGTCTGCCGAACCGCATCCTGGGCGTCCCCGGAAACGTCGGCGGCGCTCACTACACTCCCCGGACATGCCCACCGGTGCGCCGACGTCCTGCTCCCCCGGGGAGCGCCCATGACGACGATCGAGAAGGTCGAGACCTTCTTGGTGCCGCCGCGCTGGCTGTTCGTCCGGGTGCAGACCTCCGACGGCCTGGTCGGCTGGGGCGAGCCCGTCGTCGAGGGCCGCGCCGAGACCGTCCGCACCGCCGTCGAGCAGCTGGCCGAGGGCCTCGTCGGCTCCGACGCCACCCGCATCGAGGACACCTGGCAGGTGATGACCAAGGGCACCTTCTACCGAGGTGGCCCCGTCCTCTCCAGCGCCGTGGCCGGCATCGACCAGGCCCTGTGGGACCTCGCCGGCAAACGGCTCGGTGTGCCCGTGCACACCCTGCTCGGGGGGCACGTCCGCGACCGGATCCGGGTCTACGCCTGGGTCGGCGGCGACGACCCGGCCGAGGTGGCCGAGCAGGTCTCGGCCCGGATCGAGTCCGGGCTCACCGCGGTCAAGATGAACGCCTCGGGCCGGATGAGCCGGCTCGCCACCGTCCGCGAGCTCGACGGCGTGGTGGAGCGGGTCGCGCGGGCTCGGGAGGTGCTCGGCGACGACCGCGACATCGCCCTCGACATGCACGGCCGGTTCACCGCCGCCAACGCCCGCCGGCTGCTGCCCGCGCTGGAGCCGATGCGGCCCTTCTTCGTCGAGGAGCCGGTCACCCCCGAGAACAGCCACCTGCTGCGCGGTGTGGTCGAGTCGACCTCGATCCCGATCGCCACCGGTGAGCGGCTGTACAACCGCCAGGACTTCCTGCCCGTGCTGCAGGCCGGGGTGGCCGTCGTCCAGCCCGACCTCTCCCACGCCGGCGGCATCTCCGAGGTGCGCCGGATCGCCTCGCTGGCCGAGACCTTCGACGTCGCGCTGGCCCCGCACTGCCCGCTCGGGCCGATCAGCCTGGCCGCCAGCCTCCAGGTCGGCTTCGCCTCGCCGAACCACCTCATCCAGGAGCAGAGCATCGGCATCCACTACAACACCGGCGCCGACGTGCTCGACTACGTCGTCGACCGCTCGGTCTTCGACTTCGCCGACGGCTGGATCCACCGGCTGACCGGGCCGGGCCTGGGCATCGAGGTCGACGAGGACGCCGTCCGCGAGGCCGACCGCAGCCCGCACGGCTGGCGCTCCCCGGTCTGGCGCCACCCCGACGGCTCGTTCGCCGAGTGGTGAGCACCGACCCCGCGTCCGCAGCGGACATCGCCCCGGTCCTCTGCCTCGGCGAGACGATGGTGCTCGGCGCCTCCGCGCACCGCCTGCCGCTGGAGGAGACCCCCGACGTCGAGCTGCACGTGGCCGGGGCGGAGTCCAACGTCGCCGCCGGGCTGGCCCACCTCGGCCAGGACGTCGAGTGGTTCTCCCGGCTCGGCGACGACCCGTTCGCCACCCGCATCCGCGCCCTGCTGCGCAGCCGCGGGGTCCGCGCCGACGCCGTCGTCACCGACCCCCGCCGTCCCACCGGGCTCTACTTCAAGGACGTCCGTCCGACCGGCAGCCGCGTCCTCTACTACCGCGCCGGCTCGGCCGCCTCCGCCCTCGGTCCCGACGACCTGGACCGGCTGCACCTCGACCGGCGTCGGCTGGTACACGTCTCCGGCATCACCGCCGCGCTCTCGGCCAGCTGCGACGCCCTGCTCGAGCGGCTGCTAACCCTCCGCCGTCCGCGTCCGCCGATCAGCTTCGACGTCAACCACCGCCCCACCCTCTGGGACCCCGCCACCGCCGGCCCGCGCCTGCTGGCGCTGGCTCGGCGGGCCGATGTCGTGCTGGTCGGCCTGGACGAGGCCGAGCGGCTGTGGGGCACCGCCGACGAGGACGCCGTCCGCGCCCTGCTGCCCGAGGTCGCCTCCCTGGTCGTCAAGGACGCCGACCGCGCCGCCACCTCCTTCACCCTGCGCGACGGCGGCGACGAGCGCACCAGCGTCCCGGCGCTGCGGGTGGAGGTGGTCGAGGCGATCGGGGCCGGGGACGCCTTCGCGGCCGGCTGGCTGGCGTCCTGGCTCGACGGCCACGACCCGACCACCGCGCTCCGGCTGGGGCACCTGATGGCCGCCTGCACGCTGCAGCACCTCGGCGACCTGCCGCCCCTGCCACCCGCCGACCGGCTGCGCGCGCTGGCCGCCGACGCAGACTGGGACCAGATCGACAGCACCCTGCTCACCCGACTCCCGGAGCACCCATGACCGAGCCCACCCGTCCTGCCTCTCCCGACGCCCTCGACACCCTGCTGGCCGGACAGCCGGTGATGGCGATCCTGCGCCACCTCGGCCCCGAGGACACCGTCCGGCTGGCCACCACCGCCTGGGACCTCGGCATCCAGCTGGTCGAGGTGCCGATCCAGACCCCCGACGCCGTCCCCTCGCTGGAGGCCGCGCTGGCCGCCGGTCGCGAGCGGGGCCGTGGGGTCGGCGCCGGCACCGTGATCAGCGTCGAGCAGGTCGAGCTGGCGGCCCGGCTCGGGGTCACCTTCACCGTGGCGCCCGGGCTGGACGTCGACGTCGTCGCCGCCAGCCAGCAGCACTCAGTACCCCACGTGCCCGGGGTGGCCACCGCCAGCGAGATCCAGAGCGCACTGCGCGCCGGCTGCCGCTGGCTCAAGGCCTTCCCCGCCACGGTGCTGGGGACGTCCTGGTTCGGCGCCATGGTCAAGGGCCCGTTCCCCGGCCTGAAGCTGGTCGCCACCGGCGGCATCGACGCCGGCAACGCCCGCAGCTACCTCGAGGCCGGCGCGTCCCTGGTCGCGGTCGGCTCGGCCCTGGAGGACCCCGAGCAGCTGCCGCGGCTGGCCGAGCTGATCCGCCCGGCCTGACGTCGGTTCAGCCGGCGCCGGGCGCGCGTCGCAGCCGGTCCGTGGTCTCCGCACCGGCGGCCAGCGCCCGGGCCACGTGCAGCAGCCAGTCCCGCACGCCGCCGAGCGAACCGGTCGCGTACCCCGCCAGCGCGCGCCGGTAGTCCACGGCGGCGTCGCGGTGCCCGGCCTCGGGCACCAGCACCCCGACCGGGTCGACGCCGTCGGCGACCAGCACCAGGTGCTCCAGCGCCCGCGCGACCACGCCGTTGCCGGCCGCGAACGGCAGCAGCGTCGCCACCTCGGCGTGCGCCACCGCCGCGGTGAGCAGTGACGGCGCCGCGCTGCGGCGGCCCAGCAGGCGGGTCAGCTCCAGCACGCGGTCGGCGACCTCCGGACGCACCCGGCCGACCTGGGCGTCGGGCAGGACGCCTCGGGCCAGCAGGGTGTGCACGCGGGTCAGCGCCTGCCCGGGGGCGCCCCGGACCAGCGGGGCGAGCTCGCCCAGCTGGGTCGACACCCGGACCGCACCGGCCCGCCAGTCCCGCCGCGGCTCACCCGGCGCCAGCGGGTCACCGGCGGCAAGCTCGGCGCTCGCCGCGGCCCCGTGCAGCAGCGCCCGGGCCCGTTCCGCCGGCGGCACCGCCCGCAGCCCGCGGTCGCGCAGCACCGCGTCGGCCGCGGACCGGGCGGCCTCCAGCCCCGAGGGCACCCCTACCAGCCGCCACAGGTCGAGCAACGGGTCGTCCACACACCCACCCTGGCAGCCCCTCCGGCCGCACCTCCACCCCCGGCGCGGCGACGGGCCGGGACCCGGCGGCGGCCGCACTAGAGTGCGCCCATGGCAACGGCTCGGCGCACCCTGCACCCGGTCGCCGCCCTGGAGTGGATGGTGCCGTCCGGGCGGGACGTCCTCGACCTGGCCGCCGGCTCGCCCGCGTTCGCCCGTGAGCTGGCCCGCACCGGGTTCGCGGTGACGGTGGTCGACCGCGACCGCACCAACCTCACCGCCACGCCGGCCGCGACCGTCGACCCCGGCACCGGACCGCGGCTGCACCAGGTCGTCGGCCAGCCCGAGAGCCTGCCGTTCCGGTCCCGCCGGTTCGACGCGGTCACCGCCGCCGACACCCTGCAGCGGTTCGCGCCCGGGCTCGCCCTGCCCGAGATCGCACGCGTGCTGCGTCCCGACGGCTGGTTGTCGGTGGTGCACACCACCCGCGACGACACCGTCCCGTGGGTCAGGCGGCTCGCCGCCCGGGTGCAGCAGGTCGACCCCGAGGCGATGCGCGGCGACTACGGCCAGGACGCGGTGGAGGCCATCCGTGAGAGCGGGTGCTTCACCGACCTGGAGCGGCGCGACTTCCGCAACTGGATCCCCATCACCCGCGACGGGCTGCTGGAGATGGTGGCCCGGCGTCCGGCGGTCCAGCGGCTGCCGGAGGACGAGAGCGTGGCCCTGCTGCAGGACGTGTCGGCGCTGTTCGACTCCCTCGCCCGCCACCCCGAGCCGCTGCTGCTGCCGTTCCAGTCCTCGTGCTGGCGGGCGCGTCCGGCGCCGTGCGACGAACCCGACCTCGACGACGCCCTCAGCCTCTCGCTCTGAGCCCGCCCGCGGCGTGGCGGGGACGACCCTGACACGCCCCCGGTGCTCGCCCGTCGCGACGGTCGCGGTGGCCGCCTCGTGCCTAGACTGAGGCGCGACCCGTCAGGAGCGAGATGACGCAGACCATGCCCGACCAGGAACGTTCGGCGCGCCGGCACTGGCAGCTGCCCGGTGTGCGGCTGCGGGTCGCCGTCGGCCTGAGCGTGCTGGTCGGGGTGATGCTGGTGCTGGCGGTCTGGGCCACCGTGCAGCCGGTGATGACGAGCTCACCGCTGGCCGCGCGGATCGTCTTCCTCCTCCTCGCCGTGGCCGGGGTGCCGTGCTGCGTGGCCGCCTGGCGGCTGCGGCGGATCGAGATCGCCCTCGAACCCGACGGCGTCCGGATCGGCCACATCCTCGGCAACCGGCTCACCGGGTGGGCCGAGATCCGCGGCGCCGAGGTCCGCGAGGGCGTCTTCGGCTCGCGGGTGGTGCTGCTGGGCGAGGACGGCCACCTCGACGACACCGTGGTCAACCCGGTCTTCGAGGAACGGGCCGCGGAGGTGGTCGCGGCCATCAACGCCCGCACCTGCGAGCAGCCCTGACGTCCGCCGCGCGCCCGCTCCTGACAGCCGTCCGACCGGCCCGCTAGCCTCGCCCTGAGCAACGAGGCACCGACCCCAGGCCCTGCGCCGACGACGTCGACCTCGTTCCCACGGGACCGGAGAGGAAGGCAGTCAGTGAGCGAGACCGAGTGGTCCAACCTGAGCACGGAGGAGCGCCGTTTCCCGCCGCCGCCGGAGCTGGCGGCGCAGGCCAACGTCACCGAGGAGACCTACCGGGTCGCCGCGCAGGACCCGGAGGCGTTCTGGGCCGAGCAGGCCAAGCGGCTCAGCTGGGGCACCCCGCCCACCGAGACGCTGGACTGGACCAACCCGCCCTTCGCCAAGTGGTTCGCCGACGGCACCCTCAACGCCGCCTACAACTGCCTGGACCGCCACGTCGAGGCCGGTCACGGCGACCGGGTCGCCTTCCACTTCGAGGGCGAGCCCGGTGACACCCGCGCCGTCACCTACGCCGAGCTCACCCGAGAGGTCTGCCGGGCCGCCAACGCCCTGACCACGCTGGGCGTGCAGGCTGGCGACCGGGTGGCGATCTACCTGCCGATGGTCCCCGAGGCCGTGGTGGCGATGCTGGCCTGCGCCCGGCTCGGGGCGGTGCACGTCGTCGTCTTCGGCGGCTTCTCCGCAGACGCGCTGTCCACCCGCATCCTCGACTGCGACGTCCGCGTGGTCATCACCGCCGACGGCGGCTACCGGCGTGGCTCGGCCTCGGCCCTCAAGCCGGCGGTGGACACCGCGCTGGAGAAGTGCCCGGACGTCCGGACGGTGCTGGTGGTGCGCCGCACCGGCCAGGAGACGGCGATGACCGAGGGCCGCGACCTGTGGTGGCACGAGGCGCTGGCGGCCGAGGCCGACGAGCACACCCCGCAGATGTTCCCCGCCGAGCACCCGCTGTACGTGATGTACACCTCCGGCAGCACCGGCAAGCCGAAGGGCATCCTGCACACCACCGGCGGGTACCTGGTCGGCACCTCCTGGACGCACTGGGCCAGCTTCGACCTCAAGCCCGAGACCGACGTGTTCTGGACCGCCGCCGACATCGGCTGGGTGACCGGGCACTCCTACCTGGTCTACGGCCCGCTGGTCAACGGTGCCACCAGCGTGATGTACGAGGGCACCCCCGACACCCCGCACAAGGGCCGCTGGTGGGAGATCGTGCAGAAGTACGGCGTGACGATCCTCTACTGCGCCCCGACCGCGATCCGCACCTTCATGAAGTGGGGTGAGCAGATCCCCGCGGAGTACGACCTGTCCTCGCTGCGGATCCTCGGCTCGGTGGGTGAGCCGATCAACCCCGAGGCCTACGTCTGGTACCGCACCCACATCGGCGGGGACCGCACGCCGGTGGTCGACACCTGGTGGCAGACCGAGACCGGCATGCACATGATCGCCCCGATGCCCGGCGTCACCGCCGGCAAGCCCGGCGCGGCGATGCGTCCGGTGCCCGGGGTGAGCATCGACGTGGTCGACGACGAGGCCCGTCCGGTGGCCGACGGGCACGCCGGGCTGCTCGTCATCACCAAGCCGTGGCCGTCCATGCTGCGCACCCTGTGGGGCGACGACCAGCGCTTCGTCGACACCTACTGGTCGCGTTTCGAGGGGCTGTACTTCGCCGGCGACGGGGCCAAGAAGGACGCCGACGGCGACCTGTGGCTGCTCGGCCGGGTCGACGACGTGATGAACGTGTCCGGGCACCGGATGTCGACCACCGAGATCGAGTCCTCGCTGGTCTCCCACCCCAAGGTGGCCGAGGCCGCCGTGGTGGGCGCGAAGGACGAGACCACCGGGCAGGCGATCGTGGCCTTCGTCATCCTGCGGGGCGAGGCCGCCGAGCAGGCGGGTGAGGACGTGGTGGCCGAGCTGCGCGAGCACGTCGCCCGCGACATCGGCAAGATCGCCCGGCCGCGGCAGATCATGGTGGTGCCCGAGCTGCCGAAGACCCGTTCGGGCAAGATCATGCGCCGGCTGCTGCGCGACATCGCCGAGGACCGCGAGCTCGGCGACGTCACCACGCTGACCGACTCCTCGGTGATGGACCTCATCAAGGACAAGCTCCCCTCGGCTCCCGCGGAGGACTGAGGCGCACCCGGTCCACCTCGCCCACGGGGCGGGGTGGACCGGGTCGCGGTCACGAGGTGGCCCCTGGGGCACCGGACGCTAGGGTGGGCCGCGGTGTGCCGGGAAGTCTGGTCGGCGTGTACTTCCCCGACCGCTCGAGGAGACGCCCATGCCCCAGGACGAGCCCGCCCGCACCCGCCGCCGCGTGGTGCTGTTCGGCGCCACCGACAACCAGGACCAGATCGCGATCGCCGACGTCCTGCGGATGGAGACCGTCGGTGGCGTGCTGATGCTGGCTGCCGCCGTGGTCGCGGTGGTCTGGGCCAACGTCGGCGGCAGCTACGAGGCCTTCCGCCACATCTACCTCGGCCCGCTCAACATCCAGCACTGGGCCGCCGACGGGCTGCTGACCATCTTCTTCTTCGTCGCCGGGCTCGAGCTCAAGCGCGAGTTCGTGGCCGGGTCGCTGCGCAAACCGTCCGCCGCGCTGGTGCCGATCGTCGCCGCGCTCTGCGGGATGGTGGTGCCCGCCGGGGTCTACCTGCTGCTCAACGTCGGCCTGCCCGACGGCGACCTGCGCGGCTGGGCCATCCCGATGGCCACCGACATCGCCTTCGCGCTCGCCATCCTGGGTCTGGTCGGCGGCCGGCTGCCCACCAGCCTGCGGGCCTTCCTGCTCACCCTGGCCATCGTCGACGACCTCGGTGCGATCGCCGTCATCGCGGTCGTCTTCACCACCGACCTGGCGCTGGCCTGGCTGCTCGGGGCGCTGGCCTGCGCCGCGGTCTGGTACCTGCTCCAGCGCAAGCGGCTGGACCGCTGGTGGTGGCTCCACGTCCCGCTGTTCGTGCTGTGCTGGTGGTGCATGTACAGCAGCGGCGTGCACGCCACCATCGCCGGCGTCCTGCTCGGCCTGCTGACCCGCACCTCCCCGGAGGAGTCGCACGACCCGGTCGACCGCTGGGAGCACTTCTGGCGGCCGGTCTCGGCCGGCTTCGTGGTGCCGTTCTTCGCCCTGATGTCGGCCGGTGTCGTGGTCTCGGTCCAGGCGGTCAGCGAGGTGTTCACCCAGGCGGTCCCGCTCGGCATCATGCTCGGCCTGGTGGTCGGCAAGGTGGTCGGCATCTCCGGCGGGGCCTGGCTGACGGCCCGCTTCACCCGGGCCGAGCTCGCCCCCGACATCCGCTGGGGCGATGTGGTGGGAGTCAGCGTGGTCGCCGGGGTCGGGTTCACCGTCGCCCTGCTGGTGGCCGAGCTGGCCTTCGCCGACGCACCGGAGGTGATCGAGCACGCCAAGACCGCGGTGCTGCTCGCCTCCGTGCTGGCGGCGCTGATCGCGGTGGTGGTGCTCTCCCTGCGCAACCGCAGCGCCGTCCGGCGGCAGGCCTGAGCCGCTCCAACCGCTGCCGGCGCGGGTGGGAGGCGCGCCGGGAACCGGGTAGGGCCTGCACTAGGCTCGGCACGTCGTCTGGATGAGAGGCAGCACCGTGGACACGGAGAAGATCAAGCAGGACATCACCGCCCTGGCGAAGTCGCTGCTGACCCTGGGCAAGCTCGAGGCCACCGAGATGGGCAAGCGCCTCGGGCTCGGTGCCGCGCTGCTCGCCGGCGCCGCCTTCTTCGCCCTCAACGCCCTCTCGCTGTGGTTCGTCTCCGCGTCCCTGGCCTTCTTCCTGCTGCTCCAGCCCGACGCCCCGGCCGAACCGCAGGACCCGACCATGCTGACCGGGGCGCTGCCGCTCGGCTTCCTCATCATGGGCGCCATCCTCTTCGTGGTCGCCGGCGGCCTGGCGCTCGGCGGCATCCTCAGCATCCGCAGCAACCAGGGCATGAAGCACACCCAGGCCGAGGGCCAGGCCACCGTGGCCGCCGTGCAGAGCGCCATCGAGCGCGGCCGGGCCGACGTCGCGGTCAAGCTGGAGTACGGCGAGCAGGCCTCCACCATCGAGGCCCGGCCGACCGACGTCCGCTGAGCGGTGCCCGACGCGGCGCCCGGCTCCCGGCGACCGGTCGCTGAGCCGGCCGGCACCCCGCTGCCGGGCGGGTTCGTCTCCTCGGTGGTCCGGGTCGGCGCGGAGGTGCACCGGCGCCCGGGGCCCCGGGCGGACTTCGTGCACCGGCTGCTGCGCCACTACGAGGCCTGCGGCTGGTCCGGCGCGCCACGGCTGCTCGGGTCGACCGCCGAGGGCCGGGAGCGGCTCAGCCACCTGGACGGGGTGACCTCGGTGGACCGTCCCGAGCTGGCCGTCCCCGACGACGCCGCCCTGCTCGCGCTGTGCCGGCTGGTGCGTCGGTGCCACGACCTGACCGCCGGCACCGAGCTGGCCGGCGACGCCGAGACGGTCTGCCACCACGACCTCGACCCGCGCAACACCGTGCACCGCAGGGTCGACGGCCGCTGGCTGCCGGTCGCGCTGGTCGACTGGGACCTGGCCGCACCGGGCCGTCGGGTGCAGGACGTGGCCCGGATCGGCTGGCAGTACCTCGGCCCGGGCCCGGCGGCCGACGCGGGCGAGGTCGGACGCCGGCTGCGGCTGGTGGCCGACGGCTACGGCCTCGGCGACGTCGACCGCGCCGAGCTGGTGCCCACGATGCTGTGGTGGCAGGAGCGCTGCTGGCGCGGGATCGAGACCGCCGCCGACGACGGGGACGCCGCCATGGTCGCGCTCCGCGACCGCGGCGTCCCGGCGCAGGTCCGCGCGGTCGCCGCCTGGACCGCGGACGCCGCCGAGGAGCTGCGCCGGTGGCTCTGAACCTGCCCGGCGACCCGACGCCACGACCGAGCTCCCCGCCCCGGATGGCTGAGGTGGCCCCGGGCAGCGTCGGCTTCAGCGCGCTGCTGCGTCCGCTGCTGCCCGACGGTCCCTGGGAGCACCGGCTGCTGCACGCCGGCGGGACCCGCTTCCACGTCGCGCTCGCCGGTCACCGCAACCCCGGCCCGCTGCTGCTGGTGCTGCCCGACGTCGGCCGCACCTGGTGGTCGTGGCGCCGGGTGCTGCCCCTGCTGGCCGGGGCCGGGCACCGGGTCGCGGCCCTCGACCCCCGCGGGACCGGCGCCACCGACAAGACCCCGCACGGCTACCGCGCGTGCGACCGCATCCGGGACGTGCTCGCCGTGGCCGGCGCCCTCGGCGCGCCGGTGGTCCTGGTCGGCCACGGCTGGAGCGGGCTCACCGCCCGGGCGGCCGCCACCCGCGTCCCCGAGCTGGTCGCCGCCCTCGCTCTGGTCGCCGCGCCGGACCCCGCCCGGCTGCAGGGCTACCGCCGGCTGACCGGGGCCGCCCGGTTCGGGGCGGTCGGGCTCGGCCCGTCCCGGCTGGCCCGCTGGGCCGGGTGGCCCCACCTGCCGACCGATGCTCCCTGCCGGGTCGGTCTGACCGACTGGCCCGGCCCGCAACGGGCGGTGGCGCCGCTGCGGCACGCCCCGCCGCGGCCGGTCGCCGGCCACCCCGACGTGCCGACGCTCCGGCTGGCCGGGTCGGACGACCGGCTGCTGCCGTGCCTGCCGGACGGGGCGGTGCGGCTCGAGGGTGGGCACTGGCTCCCCGAGGAGGCGCCGGAACCGCTCGCCATGGCGCTCAGCGGCTGGCTGTCCGGGCTCGACCTCCGGCGCTGACGCCGACGGGGTGACCGATCTCGCCGGTCTGTCGGTGCGATGAGCGGCCGGCCGCCGCGCGGTCGTGCTGTCTCACCTGGCCGGTTGAGCGGCCGACCGTCGACATCGGTCAGGTCCGGCCGGTCGACAGGCTCAGGGCGCTGTGGCGGGGTGGGCTCGCCGCGGGACGCCGGGTCAGCGGTTGACGCGGCGGAGGGTGCGGATGGGGATGAGGTCCTCGGCGGTGTGGCGGGCGGCCACGGCGGCCTCGTCGTCGGCCTCGGCCTCCCCGGCGCGGATACCGGCCAGCCGGGCCTCGTAGGCCTTCACCTCGGCCGCCTGCCGGTCGGCGTCCCAACCCAGCAGCGGGACGGCGATGGCCAGCACGTCCGCGACCGCCCCGAGCCCGCGGTCGCGCTGCTCGTGGTCGATGCGGAGCCGGTGCAGCAGGATGTCCTCCAGGTGCAGGCTGCCCTCGTAGCGCACCGCGAAAGCCACCTCCGCGCCCAGGTAGACCGGGGCGCTGGGCAGCGGCGCGGCGAGCGAGGGGTCCTCCTCGATGAGGTCGATCAGCGTGCCGACCTCCGAGCCGTAGCGGGAGAGCAGGTGCTCCACCCGGTCGGCGTCCCAGCCGTAGCCGGGCGCCACCCGGGCCAGGTAGCGTCCCGCCGCCTCCAGCCCGACCGCCCCCACCAGCGGGATCTTCTCGGTGATCGAGGGCCAGCGCCGGGCCTTCTCGGGGCCGAGGGCGAAGTCGACGGCGTCGCGGGCCATCACCCGGTAGGTGGTGAGCTTGCCGCCGGCGATGGAGACCATGCCCGGGGCGACCTCGGCCACGGTGTGCTCGCGGGAGATCTTGGCCGACTCCCCCGGCGCACTGTCCTTCGGCTGCAGCAGCGGGCGCAGCCCGGCCCAGGTGCCGATGATGTCATCGGCGGTGAGGTCGCTGGCCAGCACCTTGTTCGCCTGCTCCAGCACGTACTCGATGTCGGTGCGGGTGGTGATCGGGTGGCGCAGCGGACCGTTCCAGGGGGTGTCGGTGGTGCCGATCACCCAGTAGTGCTGCCACGGGATGACGAAGAGCACCGACTTCTCGGTGCGCAGGAACAGCCCGGCGTCGCCGCGGATCCGGTCCCGCGGCACCACCAGGTGCACGCCCTTGGACGCCAGCACCTGCAGGCCGCCGCCCTCGCGGGCCAGCGACTCGACCTCCTCGGTCCACACCCCGGTGGCGTTGACGACGTGCTTGGCGCGGACGTGGTGGGTCTCCCCGGTCTCCAGATCGGTCACCACCGCCCCGACCACACGTGCTGGTTCGTCGGTGGCGCTACCGCGGCGGGCCTCCTCGCGCAGCAGCTCGGTGGCCTGGGCCCGGGTGGCCGCGAGCGCCCCGTACGACACCGCGGTGCGGACCAGGCCCAGCACCAGCCGGGCGTCGTCGACGCGGGCGTCGTAGAAGCGGATCGACCCGGTCAGGTGCTCCGGGCGCAGGTCGGGGAACCGCTCCAGGGTCTGCTTGCGCGAGTAGTGCTTCTGGGTCGGCACCGCGGCCGCGCCGCGGTCGCCCGGCAACGTCAGGTTGCCCAGCGCCGACATCGCGTCGTACAGGCCGACCCCGAGCGCGCTGTAGGAGCGCTCCACCACCGGCGTGCGCAGCGGCCAGAGGAACGGCTGGGCCCTGACCAGGTGCGGGGCGATGGTGCTGAGCAGCAGCCCCCGCTCGCGCAGCGCCTCCTGCACCAGGGCGAAGTCGAGGTTGTAGAGGTAGCGCATCCCGCCGTGGACCAGCTTGCTGGAGCGTCCCGACGTCCCCGACGCCCAGTCCTGCATCTCCACGATCCCGGTGCGCAGCCCGCGGGTGGCCGCGTCCAGCGCCACACCGGCCCCGGTCACCCCGCCGCCGATCACCAGCAGGTCGAGCCCCTCCTCGTCGCCCATCGAGCGCAGGGCGGCCAGGCGGGACACGGCGGTGGTGGCGGGGATCATGGCGCCAACCTACTCAGCGGGGTGAGCCCGGACGCGGAACATCCCGCTGCGCAGTCGCAGCGGGATGTTCCACCTGTGGTGTGGCCGGTGCTCAGCCGCGGGTGACCTCGACGGTCACCGACTCCCGGGTGGTGTTCCCGGCCGCGTCGGTGGCCTCGTAGGTGAAGGTGTAGACCGCGCCCTGGGCCGCGATGACGCGGAAGCTGCGCCCGTCGTCGTAGGTCTTCACGCTGGCGCGGCGGCCCTCGGCCTCGGCCGAGACCAGCTCGACCGTGACCTCCTCACCGGAGTCGTCGGTGGCGCGCGCGTCGACCTCGACCAGGACGCCCTTGTTGTTGGGCGGCCAGATGGTCTCCGGGCTGGCGCTCAGCTCCAGCTGCGGCGCCGTGGTGTCGGCGCCCTCGAGCTCCAACCCGACCAGCACCGGGTCGTGGTCGGAGCTGCGGTAGGCGTCGGGGGTGAACAGGGCGTCCTGGGCGGGCGCCTTGAACGTCATGTCGTAGTCGAGCAGGCTCGGCTCGTCGGCGTTGATCCGCCAGTCCGCGGCCTCGGTCACCTTCTCGGCCAGCGCCTCGTTGGCCAGGGCGTAGTCGAGGTAGCCGAGCTGGCCGTCGAAGACGTAGGAGTAGGCCAGCTCGCCCTGGTCGCGCAGCAGCAGGTCGGTCCAGCCGGCCTCCTCCAGGGCGGTGATCGGGTCCTCGTGGTCGTAGGAGTTGAGGTCGCCGATGATCAGCGCCTCCTCCACACCGGTGCCGGTCGGGTCGGCGTCCAGCCAGTCGGCCAGCGCGCGGGCGGCGTTGGTGCGCACCTGGTTGCAGTTGCCCTGGCCGTCCGGGTCCTCCGGATCGCCGGCGGCCTCGCAGTCCGAGCCCTTCGACTTGAGGTGGTTGACGGCCACGGTGACCGCGCCGCCGGTGGCGTTGTCGGTGAAGGTCTGGGCCAGCGTGGGCCGGTTGTACTCGTCGAGGAAGCGGACGTCGTCCTCGCTGGTCAACGTGGCGAAGCTCCCCGTGGGAGTCACCTCGGCCGGCTTGTAGATGAGGGCGGTGGTGATCTCGTCGGTGCCGATGACGCCGGTGTCGACCGCGTCGTAGGTGCCCGCACCGACCTCCTCGTTGAGTGCCGCGACCAGGGTGTCGACGGCCTCCCCGCCGTTGTTCTCGATCTCGATCAGCCCGAACACGTCGGCGTCCATCGCGGCCAGCGCGGCGACGATCTTGGCCTCCTGCCGGTCGAACTCCTCCGGCGTGTCCGCCCCGCGGCTGCCCAGGGTGGTGAAGTAGTTCAGCACGTTGAACGAGGCCACCGTGGTGGTGCCGCCGACCTCGGGGACGTCCGGGCGCGGGTTGGCGGCGGTGTGGGTGGCGCCCTCGGTGGGCTGGATCCGCCACAGGTCGAAGCGGTAGTCCAGGACGCCGGTGGCGTCGGTGACGAGGTCACCGCCGCGGAAGCGGTTGTCGAGGGTGAACTCCTCGCCGTTCGGGTGGATCGCCGGGTCCGGGTTCTGGTTGCTGCGGCCGTCGTCCAGGGTGATCCGGTTCGCCAGGTTCTCCGCGGCCAGCGCCTCGGCCTCCGGCGACCCCGGCTCGAAGACGGCGGTGGGCTGGTACTGGCGCTCGGTGCTCAGCACGATCTCGCCGTAGCGGCCGTAGTTGAAGAACTCCGCGATGGCCAGGTCCTGCGGCCAGGTGGTGTACATGCCCTCGTGGGCCTCGGCCTCGCCCGGCTCCAGCGGCAGCTCCAGGGCCACCGGCTCGGGCAGCTCGCCGCCGGTGGCGCAGACCTCGGCCTCCGCCACGGTGATCTCGGTCATCCCGAAGTACTCCGAGACCTCACCCCGCACGCGGACGGTGTCGCCGGGCTCGACCGCGGGGGCGCCGCCGCCGAAGACGAACACCCCGTCGGAGGTCGCCGCGTCGCCGTCGCCGGCGTCCTGCAGGTAGAAGCCGTCGAACCCGCCGGTCTGGAAGTCACCGACCACGGTGCCCTCGACCGTGACGTCCTCGCCGGCCAGCGGAGAGACGTCGCCGCTGCCCTGCACCTCGCCGACCGCGGTGGCGGGCTCGCCGCACACCGTCGGCTCGGGGTCGGGATCGGGATCGGGGTCCGGGTCCGGGTCGGGACCGGGGTCGCCGGCGCAGTCCGAGCGGTGCGCGCCGAGGCCGTCGAAGGTGTCGGTGGCGAAGCCGGCCCAGCTCGCCGCCGGGTCGAAGGCGTCGCCGGGGGTGGTGTCCCCGGCGCAGACCGAGGGCAGCCGGCGCAGCGTGTTGTCGGCGGTGGAGACGTCGCCGCTGCCCCACTGCGAGCCGGGGTCGACACCGAGCTGGCCGAGGGAGTCCACCACCGCGTCGTCGTGGACCAGCAGCACGGCGTCGTCACCGTTCCACAGCCCGGAGCCGGTGGTCTGGTCGGCCTCGGCGAGGATGGCGGGGACGGCGCCGGAGGCGGCCACCACGTGCACCTGGCCGACGGCCAGGGTGCCCTCGAGCGGGAGGGTGAGGCCCGGCGTGGTGCTGCCGTTGAAGGCCACCTGCACCGCGTAGCCCGACAGGTCCACCTCGGCACCGGTGCCGTTGTAGATCTCGAGGGCCTTGTTGTTGCTGCTGCCCTCCACGTACTCGCTGAAGAGCAGGTCGGTGGCCGGGGCGGCCGCCGCGGGGCCGGCCACACCGGTCAGCGACAGACCGCCGACCAGGGCAGCCCCGGTGAGCGCGCCGAGGACGCGCCGGGATGACGAGGGCATCGAGTTCTCCTCCAGTGGTGTTCGGGCCACGGTCGAACCTAGGAGAACCTCCGCACCCTGCACCCGGCGGCCCCTCGAACGCGGGGTGTCGATCAGGTGAACAACCGTCGGCCCGCCGGTCGCGCCAGCCGGTCGTCCACCACCGGGGAGCAGCCCATCCGTGCGGCCACCAGCGCGTCTCAGGCGGTCCTCGGGCCGTGGCCGCTGTCGACCAGGAACCGCTGGGGCACCTCGCGCCGGCGCCCGTGGTCCCAGGGCTGCTGCCAGCCAGCGAGTTCGAGGACGGCGTCGAGCAGGTGGGCGGTGAGACCCCAGACGAAGAGGTCGTCGACCACGAACGCCGGCCCGCGGTAGCCGCGCGGGTGGACGGCGGTGACCCGGGTGGCGGGGTCGGTGAGCACCGACAGCGGCACCCGGTGCACGGCCGCGACCTCGTCCGCGTCGCGCGGGGTCAGCGTCCGGTCCCCCGCCCAGGCGCCGACCACCGTGGTGACGTCGAACCGGCTGACCTCGACGTGCACCGCACCCAGCTCGCCGAGCACCTCGACCTCCTCGGGCGCGACGCCGATCTCCTCCTCGGCCTCCCGCAGCGCGGTCACGCTGAGGCTGGGGTCCTCGGCGTCCCGGGCCCCGCCGGGGAAGGCGATCTGGCCGGCGTGGTGGCGCAGCGTGCTCGCGCGCTCCACCAGGGTGACGTCGAGGTCGTCCGCGCCGGCCGGTCCGAGCAGCACCAGCACCGCCGCCTGGCGCGCACCGACCGCCGGCCGGATCCGCACCGCCGAGGTGACGGCACCACCCGCGAGCGCCGCCCGCAGCAGCTGTTGGTCCCAGACCGGCATGCCGCCACCCTACGGGCGCCACGCGCCCCGCCCCCGCACTGCCCGGGAGGCCGGTCCGGGCGTGAGGGCGTGTGGGGCAGGTCGTGACACCTGCCACCGGCCGGACCCTGCCGCCGGGACCAGGATGGGCGCCATGACCGCTGCGGACTCCCCGTCCTCCCCTCCGGCCCAGCCCGAGGTCACCTCCGGCGCCCCGTCGGGTGCGCCGCAGACCCTGGCCGACCTCAAGCCCTGGCAGGGACGCGCGACCCGCACCGACCAGCTGCTGCTCGGCGCACTGCTGGTGGTGCCCGCGCTGATGCTGGCGCTCACCCCGCTCAAGCCGCTGCTGATCGCCCGCCACCCGATCCTGCTCGAGCTGCTCACCGGCTCCAACGCCGCGATCGGGGCGGCCGCCGCCTTCGCCCGGATCGGGGAGGCGCCGCTCTGGCTGGTGGTGCTCGCCGGTGTCGTGGGCAGCGCCAAGTTCGGCTGGCTGTTCTGGCTGGCCGGCCGGCGCTGGGGCGACCGGGTGGTCACCCTGCTGGCCCCCCACCCGCGGCAGCGCCAGCTCGCCGAGCGGCTGCGGCGGGCGAACCCGTGGTGGGTGCGGCTGGCGGTGCTGGCCGGGGAGCTGCCCTTCGTGCCGGCGGCGATCGTCTACGTGGCGGCCGGCTGGGCGCGGATGCGGCTCAGCGTCTTCCTGGCCGCCCACCTCGGCGGCGCGCTGATCTGGACGTCCCTGATCGCCGGGCTGGGCTACGGCCTCGGCCAGCACGCGGTCGACGTGGTGCTGCTGGTCGACCGCTACGCGATCTGGGTCACCGTCGCGCTGGCCGTCGGGCTCGCGGTGATGGCCGGACGCAAGGCCGGGCCCCGACCGACGCCGGGTGCCCCGGCGGGCGACCAGCGCGACGCGGCCTGACCGACCCGGCGGTGGTCAGCCGCGGGCGGCCGCGATGGCGTCGCGGTAGGCCCAGCCGCTCTGCTTGACGGTGCGCTGCTGGGTCTCGTAGTCGACGTGCACGATGCCGAACCGCTTGGAGTAGCCGAAGGCCCACTCGAAGTTGTCCATCAGGCTCCAGCAGAAGTAGCCGCGCAGCGCCATGCCCTGCTCGACCGCCTGCGCGGCGGCGTCCAGGTGGGCCTGCAGGTAGGCCACCCGGTCGGGGTCGGCCACGGTGCCGTCCGGGCCGACCTCGTCGGGCCAGGCCGACCCGTTCTCGGTGATGTGCACCGGCAGCCCGGGCGCCCGCTCGTGCACCATCGCGACCACGTCGACCAGCCCGTCGGGGTGGATCTCCCAGCCCATGCCGGTCTTCGGCGCCCCGGTGTCGACGGTGCGGACGTTCTCGCTGCCCCAGCTGGCCGTGGCCTGGGTGGGGTCGGCGAACACCCCGTCCTCGGGCCCGGCGACGGTGTGCCGGCTGTAGTAGTTGATCCCCAGGAAGTCGACCGGGGCCGAGATCACGGCCAGGTCGTCGGCGCGCTCGGCGAACCAGTCGGTGGTGCCGGTGTCGGCCAGCACGTCGGCCGGGTAGGCACCGGTGAGCACCGGGTCGAGGAAGAGCCGGTTGCCCAGCCCGTCCTGGCGGCGGACCGCCTCGGCGTCCACCGCCGCGTCCGAGGCGGGACGCACCGAGTACAGGTTGACCGTCAGCCCGAGCTGCTGGCCCTCCCCGCCGTTGGCGCGCATCGCCTGCAGCCCCAGCCCGTGACCCAGCAGCAGGTGGTGGGCGGCGTGGACCGAGCCGACGCCCTCGGTGCGGCCCGGGGCGTGCACACCGTTGCCGTAGCCGAGGAAGGCCGAGCACCACGGCTCGTTGAGGGTGATCCAGTGGCCGATGACGTCCTTGAGGGCGTCGTGGGTGAGCGCGGCGTACTCGGCGAAGGCCTCCGCGGTGTCGCGGGTGAGCCAGCCGCCACGGTCCTCCAGCGGCTGCGGCAGGTCCCAGTGGTAGAGCGTCGCCCAGGGGGTGATGCCGTGCCCGAGGCAGGTCTCGGCGAGCCGGCGGTAGAAGTCGAGGCCGCGCTGCTCGACCCGTCCGGTGCCGGTGGGCAGCACCCGCGGCCAGGCGATGGAGAAGCGGTAGGCGTCCACGCCGAGCTGCTGCATCAGCGCGACGTCCTGCTCGACCCGGTGGTAGTGGTCGCAGGCCACCTCGCCGGTGCTGCCGTCGAGGACGGCGCCGGGGGTGGCGGCGAAGGTGTCCCAGATGCTGGGGCCGCGGCCGTCCTCGGCCACCGCGCCCTCGATCTGGTAGGCGGCGGTGGCGGTGCCCCAGACGAAGTCGGCGGGGAATCGGCTCATCAGGGGCTCCTCGAGGTCACGACGGTGGGTGCTCGGGAAAGGGTGCCACCTCCGGGCCCCGACCCGGCGGCGGTGCCCACCGTGCGTCAGCGCAGTGCCTGCTCCACAGCCGCCTCGACGTGGATCCGGGTGGTCGGCAGCACCGGCACCGCGCTGTCGTCGGGCCCGACCAGCAGCTCGATCTCGGTGCAGCCCAGCACGACGCCGTCCGCGCCCGCAGCCACCAGCCGGCCGATCACCTCCCGGTAGGCCGCCCTCGACTCCTCGGTGACCACGCCGAGCACCAGCTCCTCGTAGATGATCCGGTGCACGGTGGCGCGGTCGGCGGCGTCGGGCACCAGCACCTCCAGCCCGGCGGCGGCCAGCCGGTCGCGGTAGAAGGTCTGCTCCATGGTGAAGGCGGTGCCCAGCAGGCCGAGCCGGGTCAGCCCCTGCGCGTGCGCCGCCGCCGCGGTGGCGTCCCCGATGTGCAGCACGGGGACGTCGACCGCCTCCTCCACCGCCCCCACCACCTTGTGCATGGTGTTGGTGCACAGCACCACCAGCTCCGCGCCGGCAGCCTGCAGCGAGCGGGCGTGCCCGGCCAGGAGCTCCCCGGCGCGCTCCCACTCCCCCTGCACCTGCAGCACCTCGATCTCGGCGAAGTCCACCGAGACGAGCACCAGGCGGGCGGAGTGCAGCCCGCCGAGCCGGTCACGGACCAGCTCGTTGGCCAGCCGGTAGTACTCCGCGGTCGACTCCCAGCTCATCCCGCCCAGCATCCCGATGGTGCGCACGGGCGGATCCTCCCCGCCCCGCCGCCCGCCGTCAACGCACCCGGGCCGGACGGAGCCCGTGCGGGGTAGCCTCGCCGGCATGGACGTCCCCACCGTGAGCATCGACGAGATCCCCGAGGACGCGCACCTGGTCGACGTGCGCGAGGACGACGAGTGGGCCGCCGGGCACGCCGAGCGGGCCCAGCACCTGCCCGTCACCGAGCTGGCCGAGCGCTACGGCGAGCTGCCGGCCGAGGAGCAGCTGTACGTCATCTGCCGCAGCGGCGGGCGCTCGGCCCGGGCCGTCGCCTGGCTCAACCAGTCCGGCTACACCGCGGTCAACGTCGCTGGCGGGATGGGTGAGTGGCAGGCCCGCGGGCTGCCCCTGGTCGGCGACTCCGACGACCCCCACGTCATCTGACCCCTCTGACCCCCTGCCCTTCCCCCTCTCCCCTCCCACCCGCCACCCCGCCGGTTCGAGGTGATACCGGCGTCATCGGCTCGGCGGATTCAAGGGGTGTGCGCAACAGTGAGTAGTTCGTTGAGTTTCTCAGCCGGGGTGGCGTAGTCCAAGACCTT
>NZ_QOUI01000008.1:0-200654 GCF_003327535.1 Desertihabitans brevis
GTGTGGGAGACTAGGACGCCGCCGGACAACCACACACGAAGGCCCCCGCACCATTTCTGGTGACGGGGGCCTCGTGCGTTGTCAGGGCACTTCGCAGAAGCCGCTCGACCGTGCGACGCCGTCGCGCTCGTTCGGCGCGGCCGCGGCCAGGCCCTAGGGTGGAGCGCATGTGCGGAATCGTCGGGTACGTCGGAGCCAAGAGCGCCTCGGAGGTCGTCGTCGAGGGCCTGCGGCGCATGGAGTACCGCGGCTACGACTCGGCCGGCATCGCGATCGCCGCCGACGGTCGGCTGGCGGTGGCCAAGAAGTCCGGCAAGCTGGCCAACCTCGAGGCCGCCATCGCCGAGCAGCCGCTGCCGGACGCCGGTACCGGGATCGGCCACACCCGCTGGGCCACCCACGGCGCCCCGAACGACGTCAACGCCCACCCGCACGTGGCGGACTCGGGCCGGGTGGCCGTCATCCACAACGGCATCATCGAGAACTTCATGAGCCTGCGCGCCGAGCTCGAGGGCGCTGGGATCCACTTCCTGTCCCAGACCGACACCGAGGTCGTCGCCCACCTGCTCGGGGCCGAGCTGGACGGCGGTGCCGACCTCGCCGGGGCGATGCGTGCGGTGTGCCGTCGTCTCGAGGGCGCGTTCACCCTCGTCGCCGTCGACGCCGAGGACCCCGGCACCGTCGTGGCCGCCCGCCGCAACAGCCCGCTGGTGGTCGGGCTCGGGGAGGGCGAGAACTTCGTCGCCTCCGACGTCGCCGCCTTCATCGAGCACACCCGCGAGGCGGTCGAGCTCGGTCAGGACCAGCTGGTCGTCATCACGGCCGACTCCTGGACCGTCACCGACTTCGCCGGCGAGCCCGCCGCCTGCAAGCCGTTCCGCGTCGAGTGGGACCTCTCGGCCGCGGAGAAGGGCGGCTACGACTGGTTCATGCGCAAGGAGATCTTCGAGCAGCCGAAGGCCGTCGCCGACACCCTGCTCGGCCGGCTGGGCGAGGACGGCGAGCTGGTGCTGGACGAGGTCCGCATCAGCACCGACGAGCTCCGCCGCATCGACAAGATCATCATCATCGCGTGCGGGACGGCCTCCTACGCCGGCCTGGTCGCCAAGTACGCCATCGAGCACTGGACCCGCATCCCCTGCGAGGTCGAGCTGGCCAGCGAGTTCCGCTACCGCGACCCGATCGTCAGCCCCAGCACCCTGGTGGTGGCCATCAGCCAGTCCGGCGAGACCGCCGACACCCTGATGGCGATCCGGCACGCGCAGCAGCAGAAGGCCAAGGTGCTCGCCATCTGCAACACCAACGGCTCCACCATCCCGCGGGAGGCCGACGCCGTCATCTACACCCACGCCGGGCCGGAGATCGCGGTCGCCTCCACCAAGGGCTTCCTCACCCAGGTGGTCGCCTGCTACCTGCTCGGGCTCTACCTGGCGCAGGTGCACGGCACCAAGTTCGGCGACGAGATCAAGGCGGTGCTGGCGGAGCTCGAGGCGCTGCCCGGGCAGATCCAGCACGTCCTCGACTCCACCACCGACCAGGCCCGCGAGCTCGCCCAGGAGCTGGTCGACGCGCCGTCGGTGCTCTTCCTCGGCCGTCACGTCGGCTACCCGATCGCGCTCGAGGGCGCGCTCAAGCTCAAGGAGCTGGCCTACATCCACGCCGAGGGGTTCGCCGCCGGCGAGCTCAAGCACGGCCCGATCGCGCTGATCCAGGACCGGCTGCCGATGTTCGTCGTGGTGCCGCCCCGCGGTCGGGACATGCTGCACGACAAGGTGGTCTCCAACATCCAGGAGGTGCGGGCCCGCGGCGCCCGCACGATCGTGCTGGCCGAGCTCGACGACTCCGAACCGCGGCCCTACGCCGACACGCTGATCCGGCTGCCCTCGGTCTCCACCCTGCTCCAGCCGATGCTGGCCATCGTCCCGCTGCAGGTGTTCGCCTGCGAGCTGGCCACCCTCAAGGGCCACGACGTCGACCAGCCGCGCAACCTCGCCAAGTCCGTCACGGTCGAGTGAACGCGGTGGGCACGGGGAGCCGACGGTGATCGTCGGTGTCGGGGTCGACCTCTGCGAGATCGCCCGGTTCGAAGCGGCCGAGCGGCGCCACCCCGCGCTGACCCGCCGCTGCCTGACACCGCGGGAGGCCGGCCTGTCGCTGGCCTCCCGGGCCGGTCGGTTCGCGGCCAAGGAGGCGCTGGCCAAGGCGCTGTTCGCCCCCGGCGGGCTGTCCTGGCACGACGCCGAGGTGGTCGCCGACGCCAACGGCGCGCCGTCGTTCCTGCTCCGCGGCACGGTGCTGGCCCGTGCCGAGGCGCTCGGCATCATCCGCACCCACCTGTCGATCTCCCACGACGCCGGGCACGCGGTGGCGATGGTCGTCTGCGAGGCTTGAGGGCGCACCCTCACCCGACCCCGGAGGACCCATGCTGAGCGCCCACCGTGCCGAGGACGTCCGCCGCGCCGAGGAGGCCCGGATGGCCGAGCTGGAGGTGCTCGGGCGTGACCCGGGTGAGCTGATGCAGACCGCGGCCGCCGCCGTGGCCGCCACCGCGTTGCGGATGCTGCCCCGCCGCTACGGCGCCCGGGTGCTCGTCCTGGCCGGCAGCGGGAACAACGGCGGCGACGCCCTGTTCGCCGGGGCCCGGCTGCGCGCCCGCGGCGTCGAGGTGTGGGTCGGCGCCACCTCCGAGCGCGGTCTGCACGTCGGCGGCGAGCGGGCCTGCCGACGGGCCGGCGCCCGCTTCCTCGCCCGCGACGAGCTGGTGCCCGCGCTCACCGCCGGACGGCTCGACCTCGTGGTCGACGGCGTCCTCGGTCTGGGCAGCCGGGGCGGGCTGCCCGACGACGTCGCCGTCCTGGCCGATGCGCTGGACGGGCCCGGTGCGCCGCCCGTGCTGGCGGTCGACCTCCCGTCGGGCCTCCAGGCCGACGCGAGCCGGGCCGACCGGTCCTTCCGGGCCGCGCGGACGGTCACCTTCGGCACCTCCAGGATCGCCCACCTCACCAGCCCGGCGCGCGAACGGTGCGGCCCGGTCGAGGTGGTCGACCTCGGGCTGACGCTGCCGGCGCCGGCGCTGCGGCAGTGGCAGGCCGCCGACGTGGCCGCGGCCTACCCCGTGCCCGGGCCGACCGACCACAAGTACACCCGCGGCGTGGTCGGTCTGGACACCGGGTCGGAGCAGTACCCCGGGGCCGCCCTGCTCGGCGTCCTCGGCGCCGTCCACGGCGGCGCGGGGATGGTGCGCTACCTCGGCTCGGCCACCGTCACCACCGAGGTGCCCAACGTCGTCGCCGCCGACGGCCGGGTGCAGGCGCTGGTGCTCGGCTCGGGCTGGGGCAGCGGCCAGGACGCCGAGGACCGGCTGCGGCAGGCCTTCGACCGGGTCGCCGGGGAGGGCTCGGCCCTGCTGCTGGACGCCGACGCGCTGGCGGTGCTGGCGGCCATGCTCGACGGCGGCGGCGAACGCCCCGCACCCGACCGCTGGCTGCTCACCCCGCACGCCGGCGAGCTCACCCGGCTGCTCCAGCGCGACGTCGACCGGGAGTGGGTCGAGTCCCACCCGGACGAGGCCGCGCAGGAGGCCGCCGACCGGTACCGGGCCACCGTGCTGCTCAAGGGCGGCACCCAGTACGTCGCCCACCCGCGCTCCGACGACGGGACCGACGCGCCGCCGGTCGACCTGGCCGTGCCTGGGCCGGCCTGGACCGGGCAGGCGGGGTCGGGCGACGTCCTCGCCGGTCTGTGCGGTGCCCTGCTGGCCGCCGGACTGCCGGCCGGCGACGCCGCGGTCGTGGGGGCGTCCCTGCAGGCGCTCGCCGCCGCCCGGCGACCGGGGCCGCACCCGCCGCAGCACGTCGTCGGTGCCGTCGCGGACGTCGTCGCCGAGCTGACCCGGTGAGCGCGGTCGCCGCCCTCGGACGCAGGCCGGACGGGCCGACCGGCGCTGCCCCCGCACGGCAGAATGGCCGGATGGACGCCCAGCCCGTCGGCGGATGGATCGACCCGGTCACCGCCTCGGCCGACATCGACCTCGACGCCTACGCCGCCAACCTGACCGCGCTGGCGGCGCACGTCGCCCCGGCCGAGCTGATGGCCGTCATCAAGGCCGACGGCTACGGCCACGGGCTGATGGCCTGCGCGCGGGCCGCCCGGGCCGTCGGCGTCCGCTGGCTCGGGGTGGCCACGCCGGGGGAGGCGATGGCGCTGCGCGAGGCCGGCGACACGGGACGTCTGCTGTGCTGGCTGTACGGGCCGGAGGAGGACCTGACGGCGCTGGTCGCCTCCGACGTCGACGTGTCGGCGTCCTCGGTGGAGCAGGTGGGCGACCTGGTGGCCGCCGCCGCCACCGCCGAGCGCACCGCCCGCGTCCACCTCAAGATCGACACCGGCCTGCACCGCAACGGAGCGCACCCCGACGACTGGCCCGCCGTGGTGGGCGCAGCCGCGGAGGCCGAGCGGTTCGGTGCGGTCGAGGTGGTCGGCGTGTGGTCCCACCTCGCCAGCGCCGAAGAGCTCGACCACCCCAGCGTCGCGGCCCAGCTGGACGCCTTCGACGAGGCGCTGGCCGTCGCCCGGGCCGAGGGGCTGGACCCGCGTACCAACCACCTGGCCAACTCCGCCGGGGCGCTGCAGCTGCCCCGCAGCCGTCACCAGCTGGTCCGGGTCGGGATCGCCACCTTCGGGGTCGACCCCGGCGACGGGGTGGCCGCGTCGGCCGGGGTGGCGCTGCGCCCGGTGATGCGGCTGCGCGCCCAGCTGGTCAACGTCAAGCCGGTCCGCGCCGGCGGCGGGGTCTCCTACGGCCACACCTGGGTGGCGCCGCACGACACCGTGGTCGGGCTCGTCCCGCTCGGCTACGGCGACGGCGTCCCGCGCCACGCCGGTTCGGTGGCCGAGGTGTGGGTGGGTGGCCGGCGAGCCCCGGTCCGCGGCCGGATCTGCATGGACCAGTTCGTCGTCGAGCTCGGCCCCGACGCGCAGGACCGGGTCGGGGACGAGGTGGTGCTGTTCGGGGCCGAGCCGGCACCGACCGCGGAGGAGTGGGGCCGGGTGTGTGGCACGATCGGGTACGAGATCGTCACCAGGGTCGGGGCGCGGGTTCCCCGGCGCCACGTCGGCGGCACCCCCACCCCCTGACCCGTCCGTCCAGCCAGGAGGCCGACCCCGGATGAGCACCAGCGTCCTGCCCGGTTCCGCGCGCCCGCGCCGGGGTGGCGCAGACCGGGAGCGGCAGCGGTGAGACGCGACCGGGTGGTGCCGGCGGTGCCGGCGCCCGCCGTGACGCGCGCCGCCCGCCGACGCGACGGCGGTGCGGTGGCGCGGGCGGTCGGCATGGTCGCCGGGCTCGCGGCCCTCGGTGCCGGCGGGATCGCCGCCGGGCTCGAGCTCGAGCGGCGGGTCGTCGGGAGCCGGTTCCGCACCGAGCGGACGCCGCGGGAGGACTTCTTCTCGCTCCGTTCCGACGGCCCGCCGGTCCGCACCTCCGACGGGCTCGACCTGCACACCGAGATCGACGAGCTCGCCGACCACCAGCCCGCCCCCGGCAGCGGGCCCGTGCACCCGGAGCTGACGGTGGTGCTGGTGCACGGCTACGCGCTCTCCCTCGACTGCTTCCACTTCCAGCGCAAGCACCTGCGGGGACGGGCCCGGCTGGTGCTCTACGACCAGCGCAGCCACGGACGCTCACCGCGGGCCGCTCCGGAGACCTGCCGGATCGACCAGCTGGGCGACGACCTGCTCGCGGTGCTGCAGCAGACCGGGGTGAGCGGACCCGCCGTCCTGGTCGGGCACTCGATGGGCGGCATGACGATCATGAACCTGGCCCGCCGCCACCCCGAGCTGTTCGGCGAGCTCGTCGGCGGGGTGGTGCTGATCTCCACCTCACCGGCCGACATGGCCGAGCACTCGCCGATCCGGGGCATCCCGGGCCGCACCTTCTCCCGGGTGGTGGAGCCGGCGCTGGCGCTGCTCAACCGCGTCCCCGACCTGGTCACCCACAGCCGCTGGGCCGGCTCCGACCTCGGGTTCGTGGCGACCAAGCAGCTCGCCTTCGGCAGCGAGGTGCCCGCCCAGTACGTGGAGTTCGTCAGCGAGATGCTCGGCGAGATCCCGCTGGAGGTGGTGGGCGACTTCTACCCGGCCTTCCGCGACCTCGACGAGACCGGCTCGTTCCCCGTGCTGGCCGGGGTGGAGACCGCCGTGATCGGCGGCGAGGACGACGCCATCACCCCGATCGAGCACACCCAGGTGATCATCGAGCTGCTCCCGGGGGCGGACGCACTGGTGCTGGAGAACTCCGGCCACATGGCGCTGATCGAGCACCACGTCCAGGTGGACGAGGTGATCGACGCCCTGCTGGTCCGCGTCGCCCGCAACGCCGGCTAGGCCGGCGCCCTGCTCAGCCGACGCGCTGGACGCGGTGGGCGCGGATGGCGGCCTGGTAGTGCTCGACCAGCCGGGCGCAGACCTCGTCCCAGGTGCGGCCGCGGACGGCGGCGCGGGCGGCGCGGCTGAAGGCGTGCCGCTTACGGTCGTCACCCACCAGGTCCTGCACCTGGCTGCGCAGCGTCGCCAGGTCCCCGGGCGGGTAGAGCCAGCCGGTGTGGCTGGGGTCGATCAGGTCGATCGGCCCACCCCTGGCCGGCGCGACGGCGGGGACGCCGCTGGCCAGGGCCTCCTGGATCGACTGGCAGAAGGTCTCCAGCTCGCCCGGGTGCACGAAGACGTCCATGCTGGCCAGCACCCGCGGCAGGTCCTCCCCGGTCAGCTGGCCGGTGAAGTGGGCGGTGGGTAGACGCTGCTCCAGCTCCTCGCGGGTCGGGCCGTGGCCGACCACCACCAGCCGGGTGTTCGGCAGGTCGGCGAGCACCGCGAGGTCCTCGACCTGCTTCTCCGCGGCCAGCCGGCCGACGTAGCCGATGATCCGCTCACCACCCGGCGCGACCGTGCGGCGCCAGGTCTCGTCCCGCTTCGCCGGCTGGAAGCGGGTGGTGTCGACGCCGCGGCCCCACAGCCCCACCCGCGGGATGCCGCGGTTGACCAGCTCCTGGCGGGTGTAGGACGAGGGCGCGAGGGTCATCGTGGCCAGCGAGTGGCTGGCGCGGACCCGCCACCAGATCACCGGCTGGGCGCGGTGCATCCAGTAGCGGGAGGCGAAGGAGGCGTACTCGGTCTGGTAGATCGCCACGCTCGGCAGGTCCATCCGGTTGGCCACCATGATGGCCTTGTGGCCCATGCTGATCGGCGCGGCCACGTGCACGACGTCGGGACGGAAGTCCTCGAAGACCTCCTCCAGCCGCAGGCTGGTCGGGAAGCCGAAGGGCAGGTCCGGGTAGCCGGGGAGGTTCGCCGAGGGGGCGGCCACGACCGGGAAGCCCGCATAGGTCCGCGGCACCTGGCCGTTGCTCGAGGGGGCGACCACCACGGCGTCGTCGCCACGGTCGCGGAGGTGCTCGAGGACCCGCATCACCGAGTGGGTGACGCCGTTGACGGAGGGCAGGAAGCTTTCGGTCACGATCGCTACGCGCACACCCACGACTCCATCCTCGACCGGTGACAGCCACCCCCCGCCCGGCCGTCGGGTCGACCAACGGCTGGTGACACCTCGGTGACCCGCCGGCCGGTGCGGTGCTGGTGCCATGGTGCCATCCCCGTCGCGCGCTGGTTCGGATTCCGGCTCCCGGGCTGGTAGTGTGAGGGGTCCCGGCTGCGCAGCGCAGTGCGGGACGTGAGGCGCCGGATGCCGCCGTCGGAGATCCACACCGACTGGCTCAGACATCGTGGGCGCTAGAGGTCCGTCGACCACCCGCAACGATGTCAGGCGATGCCCGCCCTTTGCGTCGGTGTGCGACGTGCCCACGAGGGGCCGAACGGCCCGGATGGAAGTCAGGCATGCCCAGCAAGTCCAGCTCACGCCCCACCAAGGGCCCCAAGAACACCAAGGCCGACGGCAGCAAGAAGCAGCGGTGGAGCGCCGCCGAGCGCGCCGCCCGCGGCCACGGCCCGCGACGCGGCGGCGGACGTCCCCGCAGCGAGGTCGAGGCCACCGGTCCCGGCCGTGCGCCGCGGTCGGTCGACCGCTGGGACGACCGCCGGTCCACCGACCGGGCCGGCGCCGGTCGTCGTGACGACCGCGAGGAGCGTCGTCCCCACCGCGACGAGCGCCAGGAGCGCCGTCCCTACCGTGACGACCGTGACGAGCGTCGTCCCGAGCGCTCTGAGCGCCGCGACGGCGACCGCGGCCGGGCGGACCGCTTCGACCGTGGCGACCGCCGCGACGACCGGTTCGAGCGCCGTGACCGTGACGACCGGTTCGAGCGCCGGGAGCGCGACGACCGTCGAGACCGCTTCGAGCGTCGCGACCGTGACGACCGCTTCGAGCGCCGTGACCGTGACGACCGCTTCGAGCGTCGCGACCGTGACGACCGCTTCGGCCGTCGTGACCGGGACGAGCGTCGTGACGAGCGCGGTGGTGACGACCGCGACCACCACCGGCGCGCCAGCCGGCCCGCCGCCGACCAGCACGGCTCCCGCCGCTTCGAGTCCCGCCCGCACCGCTTCGCCGAGCGGAGCCGGGCCGACGACCGGCGCGAGCGCCGCGAGGACCGTCCGGAGTGGCAGCAGCTGACCGGCTACGAGGGCGGCGACGCCGACCAGATGGAGTGGACGCCGACCGCGGCCGCCGAGGTCGACCCCGGGACCGCCGTGGTGGTCGAGGGCCCGGGCTTCGCCGACCTCGGCCTGCCCTCGGCGCTGGTGAACGCGCTGGCCGCCCAGCAGATCACCACCCCGTTCCCGATCCAGGCCGCCACCATCCCCGACGCGCTCGCGGGCCGGGACGTCCTCGGCCGTGGCCAGACCGGCTCGGGCAAGACGCTCGGCTTCGGTCTGCCGATGCTCAGCCGGCTCGCCGGCGGCGCCCGCGGCACCACCCGCGGGGTCGTGCTGGTGCCGACCCGCGAGCTGGCCATGCAGGTCGCCGACGTGCTCTCCCCGCTGGCCGGCACCCTCGGGCTGTCGGTCGTGCTGGTGGCCGGCGGGATGGCCTACGGCCCGCAGCTCAAGGCGTTCGACCGCGGCGTGGACGTCGTCGTGGCCACCCCCGGCCGGCTGATCGACCTGATGGACCAGGGTGCGGCCGACCTGACCGCGGTCGAGATCACCGTGCTCGACGAGGCCGACCACATGGCCGACCTGGGCTTCCTGCCCGACGTCCGCCGGGTGCTGGACACCGTCCCCGCCGGCGGGCAGCGGCTGCTGTTCTCCGCCACCCTCGACCGCGGCGTCGGCACCGTGGTCAGGGAGTACCTGGACGACCCGGTCACCCACGAGGTCGACTCCGGTCAGGCCACCGTGAGCACGATGGCCCACCACGTCTTCCAGGTGAAGCCGGCCGAGAAGCAGTCCATCACCGCCGAGGTCGCCAACCGCGAGGGCCGCACCGTGGTCTTCGTCCGCACCCAGCGCGGCGCGGACCGGGTCGCCAGCCAGCTGCGTGAGGCCGGGGTGATGGCCGGTGCGCTGCACGGCGGGCTCACCCAGGGCGCGCGCAGCCGCATCCTCGGGGCCTTCAAGGCCGGCACCGTGCCGGTGCTGGTCGCCACCGACGTCGCCGCCCGCGGCATCCACGTCGACGAGGTCTCGCTGGTGCTCCAGGTCGACCCGCCGATGGGTCCGAAGGACTACCTGCACCGGGCCGGTCGCACCGCCCGGGCCGGTGGCGAGGGCCAGGTCGTCACGCTGGCGCTGCCGCACCAGCGCCGCGAGGTCGCCCGGCTGGTCAAGCAGGCCGGGGTGAAGACGATGGCCGTCGACGTCTCCGCCGACGACGAGCGGGTCTACCGGGCGACCGGGGCCCGCAAGCCCTCCCGCCCAGCGATCGAGGACCGCGACTACGAGGCGCTCATCGCCCCGCCGGTCAAGGTCCGCAGCAGCCGGCGTCCCGGCGGTCGCGGCCAGGGCGGCCCGCGCGGTCGCGGCCCCTCCCGCGGCGGCTGGTCCCGTTCCGGCCGGGGACGTGCGCACGAGGGTGCCTGAGGCCCGTCGCCCGACGGCTCCCGGGATGCGACCGCGTCCCGGGGCCGTCGGGGGCCCGCCACTACGATGACCCGATGATGACTGCCGAGCCCGCCCTGACCGTCACCGGTCAGCCCGCCTCGGAAGCCCTCGGACCGGAGTGGGAGCTCTGGCTGGCCTCCGCCGAGGACGCCGAGCCCATCGCCGCCGTGGTGCGGGCCGCCTTCGCGGCCCGACCCCCGGTCGACCCGCCCGCCCCCGGCGTGCGCGAGACCGCCGGGAACATCGCCGCGCTGCTGGCCGAGGGCACCGGCGTGACCGCCTGGGTGGCGGACCGGCTGGTCGGCGTCATCCTGCTCACCCCCGCCGGCCCGGTCGAGGACCCGTGGTCGTCGGCGTTCCTGCAGCGGGTCTCGGTGCACCCCGACGTGCAGCAGCACGGCATCGCCGGGGCGATGGTCGAGGCCGTGCAGCGGCTGGCCTCCGACCGCGGCAGCACCGAGGTCCGGCTCTTCGTCCGCGCCGAGTTCCCCGGGCTGCAGCAGTGGTGGCGACGGCACGGCTACCGGGTGGTGGAGCGGCGCGACCACGGCGTGGTGCTGGCCCGCCGCGTCCCGGTCCGGGTCGAGGTGCCGCGCGCCGAGGACATGCACGCCCTCGGCGTCCGGCTCGCGGCGCTGCTGCGTCCTGGCGACGTGGTGCTGGCCGACGGCCCGCTGGGCGCCGGCAAGACCACCCTCACCCAGGGGCTGGGGGAGGGGCTCGGGGTCGGTGACCCCGTCATCTCGCCGACCTTCGTGCTCTCCCGGGTGCACCGCCCCACCGGTGGACGTCCCGGGCTGGTGCACGTGGACGCCTACCGGCTCGGCTCGCCCGAGGAGGTCGACGACCTCGACCTCGACAGCAGCGCCGAGCACAGCGTCACCGTGGTGGAGTGGGGCCGGGGCAGGGCCGAGCAGCTCTCCGACGACCGGCTGGAGATCGAGATCCTGCGCACCACCGACGCCGACGCCACCGACCGGACCCGGCCCGACAGCCGCACCGTCGTCATCACCCCGGTCGGGGACCGTTGGGACGGGGTCGACCTGCAGTCCCTCGACCCGCAGGGCGGCGAGCGGTGACCGCGCGCGCCGACGGCCTCACCCTCGGCCTGGACACCTCCGGCGTGGTCGCGGCCGGGCTGGCCCGCGGCACCGAGGTGCTGGCCAGCCGCAGCCACGACGACACCCGGGCCCACGTGGAACAGCTCACCCCGCTCGTGCAGACCCTGCTCGAGGAGGCCGGGGCCGGCTGGGACGACCTCACCCGCGTGGTCGTCGGCATCGGTCCGGGCCCCTTCACCGGTCTGCGGGTCGGCATCGCCAGCGCCGAGGTCCTCGCGCTCGCGCTCGGCCTCCCGTGCACCGGCGTGTGCAGCCTCGACGTGCTCGCCCTGCAGGCCGTCCGCGCCGAGGCCGTCACCGGTGACTTCGTCGTGGTCACCGACGCCCGCCGCCGCGAGGTCTACCGGGCCACCTACGCCGCCGACGGCACCCGTACCTCCGGACCGGAGGTGGGCCCGGCCGCACAGGTGCCCGCGCTGCCCGTGGTCGGCCCGGGCGCGCACCTCGACGCCGAGCTCGCCGACCGCAGCGTCGCCGCGGTGGGCAGCCTCGACGCCGGGGTGCTGGCCGCCGGGGTGGACCTGCTGCCCGACGCCGGTCTGGAGCCGCTCTACCTGCGCCGTCCCGACGCCACCGTGCCGGGCCGGCCGAAGTCCACCCTGGTCACCCCGGCACCCCGGCTGCGGGTGCGGCCGGCCAGCGGGCGGCGCGGGAGCGGGGCGTGAGCGTCGACATCGACCGGGGACGCCCGGACGACCTGGAGCTGCTGGTCGAGCTCGAGGAGGCCAGCTTCGACCCCCGCGAGCAGTGGAGCGAGTCCTCCTGGGCCGCGGAGCTGCACGGCGGTGACCGCGACGTCTGGGTGGTCCGCTCCGGCGCCGGGGAGCTGCTCGCCGCCGCCACCACGCAGACCGTCGGCGACGTCGCCGACCTGCACCGGATCGTGGTGCTCGGCCCCGAGCGCCGCCACGGCCTCGGCACGGCGCTGCTGCGGCACGCCATGGCGGCCGCCCGGCGGCGCGGCGCCCGGCGGATGATGCTGGAGGTCCGGGCCGACAACGCCGCCGCGCTGTCGGTCTACACCCGCGCCGGGTTCGTCGAGATCGACCGCCGACCCGGCTACTACGGACGCGGCAGCGACGCCGTGGTGATGCGCTGCCGACTGGGAGGTGCCGACGATGACGACTGAGGTGGAGCGCCCGGCCCGCGAGGCGGGACAGCCCCTGGTGCCCTCCCGCGAAGCGGGTCAGCCCCTGGTGCCCTCCCGCGAAGCGGGTCAGCCCTTGGTCCTCGGCATCGAGTCCTCCTGCGACGAGACCGGGGTCGGCATCGTCTCCGGGCACACCCTGCTGGCCAACGAGGTGGCCTCCAGCGTGGAGCAGCACGTCCGCTTCGGCGGGGTGGTGCCGGAGGTGGCCAGCCGGGCCCACCTGCAGGCGCTGGTGCCCGCCGTGCGCCGGGCCTGCGCGAAGGCCGACGTCGACCTGTCCGAGCTGGACGCCATCAGCGTCACCGCCGGGCCGGGGCTGATGGGTGCCCTGGTGGTCGGGCTGGCCGGGGCGAAGGCGCTGGCGGCCGCGCTGGGCAAGCCGCTGTACGGGCTCAACCACCTCGCCGGGCACGTCGCGGTCGACCTGCTCGACCACGGCCCGCTGCCCACACCGTGCGTGGCGCTGCTGGTCTCCGGCGGGCACACCTCGCTGCTGCGGGTGGGCGACATCGCGACCGACATCACCGAGATCGGCTCGACCATCGACGACGCCGCTGGCGAGGCCTACGACAAGGTGGCCCGGGTGCTGGGCCTGTCCTACCCCGGTGGTCCGGTGATCGACCGGGTGGCCGCCGACGGCGACCCGCGCGCCATCCGCTTCCCGCGCGGGCTCACCTCGCCGCGCGACCTGGAGCGGCACCGCTTCGACTTCTCCTTCTCCGGGCTGAAGACCGCGGTGGCCCGCTGGGTGGAGACCTGCCAGCGGGAGGGTCGGGAGGTGCCGCTGGCCGACGTCGCCGCGTCCTTCCAGGAGGCCGTCTGCGACGTGCTCAGCGCCAAGGCGGTCGAGGCCTGCGCCCACGTCGGCGCGGACCACCTGCTCGTCGGCGGCGGGGTGGCGGCGAACTCCCGGCTGCGGGCGCTGCTGGCCGAGCGCGCCGCCGCGGCGGGAATCACCCTGCGCACCCCGCGTCCGGCGCTGTGCACCGACAACGGCGCGATGATGGCCGTCCTCGGGGTCGAGGTGGTCAAGGCGGGCGGACGGCCGTCCCCGTCCGACCTGGGCGCCGACTCCGGGCTGCCGGTCAGCCGCGTCCTGGTCTGAGCGTGGACGCCGCCCTGGTGGCCCGGCTCGCCTCGGCGGAGGGACGGGCGGCGCTCGCGGTGGCCGCCGAGCAGACCGACCTCACCAGCCCGGCCGCGCTGGACGCCGTCCGCCGCCGGGTGGAGCCCGCGCTCGCCTCGGCCGCCTGCGCCCAGGAGAGCCTGCGCCGCCGCGCGGTGACGAAGTTCGGCGCCGCCGCCGCCGGGATGCTGTTCACCCCCGACGGGCTGGAGCAGGCCTCCCGCCCCGAGGTGGCCGCCCACCGGGCCGCACGGCTGGCCGCCACCGGCGTCCGCACCGTCGTCGACCTCGGCTGCGGGATCGGCTCGGATGCGCTCGCGCTGGCCCGGACGGGATTGCGGGTGGTCGCCGTCGAGCTCGACCCGGCCACCGCGGCGGTGGCCCGCGCGAACCTCGCCGGGCTGGACGCCGAGGTGGTCGAGGGCGACGCCGAGGCGCTCGCGCCCGGCCTGCTCGACGGCCCCGACGGCGAGGTCGCGGCCTTCTGCGACCCGGCCCGGCGCGACGCCCGCGGACGACTGTTCGACGTCGAGCGGTTCACCCCCAGCTGGTCGCTGGTGCAGCGGCTGCTGGCCCGCGAGGCGCCCGCCGCGGTGAAGCTCGGCCCGGCCGTCCCGCACGCGGTGCTGCCCGAGGGCTGTGAGGCCGAGTGGGTCACCGCCCGCGGCAGCACCGTCGAGGTCTGCCTGTGGGGTGGTCGCGGCAGTCGTCCCGACCACCGGGTCGCCACCCTGCTGCCGGGCGGGGACCAGCTCGTGGTGCCGCCGGGCCGCCGGGGCGAGCGGGCGCGGGTCGGCGACATCGGCTCGTGGGTGCACGAGCCGGTCGGTGCGGTGGTGCGTGCCGGTGGGATCGCGCTGCTCGCGGGGCAGCTCGACCTGCACCTGGTCGACCCGGGGGTGGCCTACCTCAGCAGCGACCACCCGGTGGGCTCGCCGTTCGTCGACTCCTTCCGGGTGGTGGAGGTGCTGCCGTGGCGGGAGAAGGACGTCCGGGCCTGGCTGCGTCGCCACGACATCGGCCGGCTGGAGATCAAGAAGCGCGGGCTCGAGCTCGACCCGGCCCAGCTGCGTCGCCGGCTCAAGCCGTCCGGCTCGGGGGAGATCACCCTGCTGCTCACCCGCACCCCGGCCGGCGCCCGTGCCGTCCTCGCCACCCGCGAGCCCTGAGGCCCACCCTCCCGTCCGGTTCGAGGTGATCCGGCACTCCGGGCCGTCCGCTGATACCTCGAACGCGCAGGGGAGGAGCCGACGCCCTCGTCCGGTTCGAGGCGATGACGCGCTCCCGAGCGTCCGCTGGTACCTCGAACCGCGCGGGAAGGAGGCGGCCGTCGGGGGAGGGGCAGCAGGAGGGCGTCAGGCGGCGGTCAGGCTGGCGCGCTCGATCACCCGCTGGAAGACCAGCTCGGCCGCCCCGACGAGCAGCAGGTCGCTGCCGAGCGCGGCCCGGACCACCGAGACCGACTCCCAGGACGGCCGCAGCGCCTGCGCCTGCAGCCCCCGCAGCAGGTGCTCCGGGGCCCGCTCGAAGAGGCTGCCGAGGAACCCGCCGAGCACCACCCGCTGGGGGTTGAGCGCGTTGACCATCTCGCGCACCCCGAGGGCCAGCGCATCGAGCTGGCGGAGCACCTCCGCCTGCAGGGCCTCGTCCTCGACGTGGCGCAGGGCGTCGGCCAGCACGTCGTCGCTGGCGCTCTCCAGCCCGAGCAGGTCGAGCAGCCGCTGCCGGCTGACCCAGGCCTCGAGCTCCCTGGACTCCTCCCCGGCCGGGGCGACCTGGGTGTGGCCGAACTCCCCGGCATACCCCTCCGCCCCCATCACCAGCTCGCCGTTGATGATGATGCCGCCCCCGATGCCGCTCGGTCCGCCGTTGAGGTAGAGCACCTGGGTCGCGTCCTGGGCCGCCCCGAACAGGTGTTCGGCCAGCACACCGGCGTTGGCGTCGTTGGCGGCCAGCACCTCCAGCCCGGTGGCCTCGCCGAGCATCGTGCCCAGCGGTTCGTCCCGCCACTCCAGGTGCGGGGCCCAGCGCACCAGCCCGTCGCTGGCCCGCACCAGACCGGGCACGGCGAGGCCCAGCCCGGTGAGCTGCCACGGCCCGGCGGCCTCGTCGAGCACGCCGCGCACCAGCTCGACGGTCTCCGCCGCCGACGGCGGGTGGCCGGTCTCGCAGCGGAACCGCCGTCGCACCGCACCGGCCAGGTCGACCACCGCGACGGTCACGGCGTCGGTCTCGGGCACCACGGCCAGCGCGGCCACCTCGGGGCTGCAGCGCACGATCGGGCTGGGACGGCCGACCTGCCGGGTGGGGTCGGGGTCGTCCTCGACCACGAGCCCGCGCCGGACCAGCTCGGTCACCAGGGCTCCCACCGTGGAGCGGTTGAGCCCGCTCTCCCGGGTGAGCTGGGCCCGCGAGGCCGGACCGCCGCGGTGCACCCGCTCGAGCAGCAGGGTGAGGTTGGTCGTGCTGGGGCGCGCGGGGCCGGTGCCGAGGCGCGAGGCCGTCAGCAGGTCGCTGGGGACCGTGGTCACCTCGCCTCCCTCCTCCGCCGCCGTGTGGACGTCGATTCTGGCCGACCCGGCGGCGACACCTCCAGCCGTCCGTTGACAGCCCGGGGCGCCACCCATATGTTGGGTGCGCCAACAATACCGTGGAGGGTTCGATGACGACCACACCGACACCGGCCGACAAGTTCTCGTTCGGCCTCTGGACCATCGGCTACACCGGTGCGGACCCCTTCGGCGGTCCCACCCGCGCCGACCTCGACGTGGTCCGGGCGGTGGAGAAGCTGGCCGAGGCGGGGGCGTGGGGGCTGACCTTCCACGACGACGACCTGTTCGCCTTCGGCAGCACCGACGCCGAGCGGCAGCGCCAGATCGACCGGCTCAAGCAGGCCATGGCCGACACCGGCGTCGTCGTGCCGATGATCACCACCAACCTCTTCTCCGCGCCGGTCTTCAAGGACGGCGGGTTCACCTCCAACGACCGCGCGGTGCGCCGTTACGCGCTGCGCAAGGTGCTGCGCAACGTCGACCTGGCCGCCGAGCTGGGCGCGGAGACCTTCGTCATGTGGGGTGGCCGCGAGGGCGCGGAGTACGACACCGCCAAGGACGTCCAGGCCGCGCTGGCGCGCTACCGCGAGGCGGTCAACCTGCTCACCCAGTACGTCACCGACAAGGGTTACGGGCTGCGGTTCGCGATCGAGCCGAAGCCGAACGAGCCCCGTGGCGACATCCTGCTGCCGACCCTGGGTCACGCGCTGGCCTTCATCGAGACGCTGGACCGGCCCGAGCTGGTCGGGCTCAACCCCGAGGTCGGCCACGAGCAGATGGCCGGGCTGAACTTCACCGCCGGGGTGGCCCAGGCCCTCGACGCCGGCAAGCTGTTCCACATCGACCTCAACGGCCAGCGCTCCATCAAGTACGACCAGGACCTGGTCTTCGGCCACGGCGACCTGCAGAACGCGTTCTCGCTGGTCGACCTGCTGGAGAACGGCGGCCCCGGCGGCGGCGCGGCCTACGACGGCCCGCGCCACTTCGACTACAAGCCGAGCCGCACCGAGGACGACGCCGGCATCTGGGAGTCGGTCGCGGCCAACATGCGCACCTACCTGCTGCTCAAGGAGCGGGCCAAGGCGTTCCGCGCCGACCCGGAGGTGCAGGAGGCGCTGGCGGCGGCCAAGGTGGCCGAGCTGGGCCAGCCGACGCTGGACGAGGGCGAGGGCTACGACCAGCTGCTGGCCGACCGCTCCGCCTGGGAGGACTTCGACGCCGACGCCTACTTCCACGGCAAGGGATTCGGGTTCGTCCGGCTGCAGCAGCTGATGATCGAGCACCTGGTCGGCGCCCGCGGCTGACCCCGCGACGCATCCTCCGCACCGGGCCCTCCGCGCACACCGCGGGGGGCCCGGTCGCGTTCCCGGGTGCGGTGGGCACGGGCCCAGGGCGTCGGGCTGGGTCAGCCGGCGAAGGGGTGGAGCTCGGCGCCGCGGACGCCGGGCTCGAGGGTGAAGACGGCGCCGGCCCCGGGCTCCTCGCCCTCGGGCAGACCCTCGCGGGAGGTGGTGATGAACAGCCTCGACAGGTCCGGGCCGCCGAAGGCGCAGGCGGTGACCTGGCTGACGGGCAGCTCGACGACCTCGCTCAGCGCGCCGTCGGCGTCGAAGCGGGCCACCCGCGAGCCGCCCCACAGCGCCACCCACAGGCCGTCCTCGGCGTCGATCGCCATCCCGTCCGGCGCGCCGTCGCCGGTCACCGCGGCGAAGCGACGGCGCTCGCCGAAGGTGCCGGTCGCGGCGTCGAAGTCGAGGACGTCCACCTGCCCGGTCGGGGTGTCGTTGTAGAAGGCCCGCTGACCGTCCGCGCTCCACTGCAGCCCGTTGGAGATGGTCACCCCGGTGAGCACGGGCTCGACCCGTCGGTCGGGGTCGAAGCGGTAGAGGGTGCCGGCGCCGGGGGAGGAGTCGTAGGCCATGGTCCCGCAGTAGAACCGGCCCTGCGGGTCGCAGCCACCGTCGTTCATCCGCACGGCCGGGTCGTCCAGCGCGGCCGTCTCCTCGCCCTGCTGGACGAACGCGTCGTCGACGAGGGCGAACCCGTGCTCCAGCGCGACCACGAACCCGCCGTCGCGCCGCGGGCGCAGCGCCGCCGCGACCGTACCGACGGAGCTGCGCTCCGGCTGGTCGGGACGGGCGAGGTCGACGACCACGCCGGCCAGCATGTCGACCACCAGCAGGCGGTCGCCACGGGCGTCCCAGACCGGGCCCTCGCCGTGCACGGTGCACGGTGCGCTCAGCTGCTCGGCACGGGTCACCCGGCCACCTCCTGGATCGCGCGGACGCTGACGTCGGTGGTCAGCACCGGACGCGAACCTACCCGGCGCAGGGGGCCGGTGAGGGTGAGGGTGGCGCTGCCGGTGAGGTCGCCGAGCGAGCGGCCGACCGACAGCTCCAGCTCACCGGGCTCCACCACCCGCGCGCGCTCCAGTCCGGTGAAGGAGAACCGGTCGGTGTGCAGGGCGAAGGTCACCTCGGCGCCGGCGCCCGGCTCCAGGTGCACCCGGGCGTAGCCGACCAGCTGGCGCACCGGACGGGTCACCTGCGCCACCGGGTCGGCGGCGTAGAGCTGGACGACCGTGGCCCCGGCCCGCTCGCCCGTGTTGGTCACGGTCGCGGTGGCGGTGACGGCGCCGTCGGTGGGCACCTCGGTGGCGTCCAGCACCGGACCCGACACCTCGAAGCTGGTGTAGGAGAGCCCGTGGCCGAAGGGGAAGGCGGCGGCGATGCTGAGGTTGCTGATCTTGTCGCCGTCCTGGCCCAGCGGCGGGGCGAGGTAGGTGTGCGGCAGCGCCGAGCCGGTGGCCGGCACCTGCACCGGCAGGTGTCCGCTCGGGTTGACCGACCCGGTGAGCACCCGGGCGATCGCCCCCGGCCCCTCCGACCCGGGCAGGAACGCCTGGACGATCGCGGCGGCCCGGTCGACGAAGGCGCCCAGCGCGTAGGGGCGCCCGGAGACCACCACCAGCACCACCGGACGGCCGGTGCCGAGCAGCGCCTCGACCAGCGCGACCTGGTCGCCGGGCAGGTCCAACCCGGGGGCGTCCGAGCCCTCCCCGGACGTCCCCTTGCCGAACATGCCCGCCCGGTCGCCGACCACGGCCAGCACGACGTCGCAGTCGCGGGCCGCCTCGACCGCCTCGGCGATCTGGCCGGTGTCCGGCTCGACCAGCGGGCAGCCGGGCCGCACGACGACCTCGGTCCCGGGCAGCTCCGAGCGCAGCGCCTCGGGCAGCGGGGCCACCTCGATGCCCAGCCCGAGCCCGGGGTGACGCGGCAGCACGTGCAGCGGGAAGGAGTAGGCGCCCATGAGCGCCGCCGGATCCTCCACGCACGGCCCGACGACGGCGATCCGGGAGGTGGCGGGGGAGAGCGGCAGCACCGTGTGGTCGTCGGCCAGCAGCACCACCGACTCCTCGGCCAGCCGGCGGGCGATGTCACGGTTGCGCGGGCTGTCCAGGTCGACGTCGACCGGCTCGGCGGGCGTCCAGCCCTCGTCGAGCAAACCGAGCTCGAGCTTCTGGCGCAGCACCCGGCGCAGCGCGATCTCGACGTCGGCGGCGACCTCGGGGTCGTCGAGGTCGAGCTGGGCGTAGCCGGCCAGGTCGGGCAGCTCGACGTCGATGCCGGCGTGCACCGCGAGCCGGGCGGCGTCGGCCACCGTGGCGGCGACGCCGTGCTTGGCCTTGAGGAAGGGCACCGCCCAGTAGTCGGAGACCACGGTGCCGGTGAAGCCCCACTCGCCGCGGAGCAGGTCGGTGAGCAGCCAGCGGTCGGCCGCGGCCGGGACGTGGTCGAGCTCGGTGTAGCTGTTCATCACGCTGGCGCTGCGCCCGACCTTGACCGCCATCTCGAACGGCGGCAGCACCAGGTCGCGGAGCTCCCGCACGCCCATCGAGACCGGCGCGTGGTTGCGTCCACCGCGGGAGGTGGCGTGCCCGGCGAAGTGCTTGAGGGTGGCGAGCACGCCGCCCTCCTGCAGACCCTGCACGTAGGCGGTCGCCAGGGTGGCGACGACGTAGGGGTCCTCGCCGAGGGTCTCCTCGACCCGTCCCCAGCGGTAGTCGGTGACGACGTCGAGCACCGGCGACAGACCCTGGTGGACGCCGACGGCGGCCATGTCGGTGCCGATCGCGTGCGCCATCTCGCGCACCAGCTCGGGGTGGAAGGTGGCGGCCCAGGCCATCGAGGTGGGGTAGACGGCGGCCTGGTAGGCGGTGAACCCGGTCAGGCACTCCTCGTGCACCACCGCCGGGACGCCGAGGCGGGTGCGGGTGAGCAGGTGCTGCTGGGAGGCCTGCACCTTCGCCATCCCCTCCCGGGCGGTGACGGGGGCGGTGCCGAAGACGCGCGTGAGCTGGCCGATGCCGTCGCGGACCGCGCCCTCGAAGGTGTCGCGGCCGGCCGACATCACGTCCTGCATCGGTGCGATGACCTCGTCGGGGCTGCGGTGGTCGGCCCAGTGGCTGCCCAGCTGGGCCAGCTTCTCCGCCGGGGTCATGGCCGCCACGAGGGCGTCGATGCGCTCCTCGGCGGGGCGGCTCGGGTCGCGCCAGATCGCGGCGCCGGTGTCGTGCGTGTCAGCGTCAGTGGTGGTGGGCACGGGGATCCTCTCGACGCCGTCACTCCACCACCCCGGTTTTGTTGTGTCAACCAGCAAATGCGGGGACATGTGCCGGGCGGAGGCTGCCGCGCCGCGTCCTCAACCGGCGTCGAGCACCTCGCGCAGCCGCACGGCGAAGGCGTCGGGCTGGCCCGGCCAGCCGTGCTCGCCGTCCATGAACCCGCCGTGGTGGCTGGGGAAGACGGCGGCCTGCTGCCCGAGGAGCTCCGCTGCGGCGACCGCCGTCCGCCCGGTGAGGACCTCGCGCGACTCCTCGCCGACGGCGAGCACGACCCGGGTCGGCGCGGCACGCAGTGCCTCGGCGTCGGGGACGAAGTCGATGATCGGCTGCGAGCGCTCCGAGAGCAGCGGGTCCTCCCGCGAGCCGTCGTCCTCGGTCGGCAGCCCGAAGGCGGCCGGGTCGGGAGCTGGCCGCTCGAGGAACTCCTCGCCCAGCTCCCCGGGTTCGTTGCTCAGCGCCATGAAGGCGGCCATCCCGGCTCCGAACCCGCGGTCGCGGTAGGCCGCACGGACCGCGGCCATCGCCCGCAGGACGACGTCGGCATCGGGCAGCAGACGGACCAGCGGCGGCTCGTGGGCCACCAGCGTCCGCACGTCGCCGGGGTGGGCGGCGACCAGTGCCAGCGCCGTCACCGCGCCGCCGCTGCTGGCGAACAGGTCGACCGGACCGCCGACCTCGGCGACGAGCCGGTGCACGTCCTCGGCCTGCACCCGCGGGTCGGCCTCGACCCGCCCGTCGGAGCGGACGCTGCGACCGATGCCGCGCGGGTCGTAGGTGATCGTGGTGCGCTCGGGCATCCGGGCCACGAGGGCACGGAAGCCGGTGGCGTCCATCGGCTGGCCGATGAGCACGAGCGGCGGACGCCCGTCGGCGGTCGGCAGTGGGCCGTGCACGTCGTAGACCAGGGCGACGCCGTCGCCCTGCAGCGTGTGTGTCGTCATGGCGGTGCCGACCTCCCTCGGACGCCCGACTCATCGCTTCTGGCACTCGGCTTGACCGAGTGCTAACCCCCTTCTAGAGTCGGAGCTGGCACTCTCACCGTGAGTGTGCCAGCTCGGGACGGCACCCGCGACGACGCCCCGGCTGCAGAACATGTGAACACACCTGACACCCGTGAAAGGGGTTTGACGTGGCAGTCACGATCAAGCCGCTCGAGGACCGCATCCTCGTCGAGCCGCTGGAGGCCGAGCAGACCACCGCTTCTGGCCTGGTCATTCCCGACACCGCCAAGGAGAAGCCGCAGGAGGGCAAGGTGCTCGCCACCGGTCCCGGCCGCGTGGACGACAACGGCAACCGTGTCCCGCTCGACGTCGCCGAGGGCGACACCGTGATCTTCAGCAAGTACGGCGGCACCGAGGTCAAGTACGACAACAAGGACCTGCTGCTGCTCAACGCGCGGGACATCCTCGCCGTCGTCACCAAGTGATCAGCACCGACTGAGGGAGTAACACACATGGCGAAGATCCTTCAGTTCGACGAGGAGGCCCGCCGCTCGCTCGAGCGCGGTGTCGACATCCTCGCGAACACCGTGAAGGTCACGCTCGGCCCCAAGGGCCGGTACGTGGTGCTCGACAAGAAGTGGGGTGCGCCCACCATCACCAACGATGGTGTCACCGTGGCCCGCGACGTCGAGCTCAGCGACCCCTACGAGAACCTCGGCGCGCAGCTGGCCAAGGAGGTCGCGACCAAGACCAACGACGTCGCCGGTGACGGCACCACCACGGCCACCGTGCTGGCGCAGGCCCTGGTGCACGAGGGTCTGCGGGCGGTCGCCGCCGGGGCCAACCCGGTCGGGCTCAAGCGCGGCATCGACCAGGCCGTCCAGGCCGTCGAGGCCCGCCTGGGCGAGCTGGCCCGTGAGGTCCAGACCACCCAGGACATGGCCCAGGTGGCCACCATCTCCAGCCGGGACTCCGAGATCGGCGGCCTGATCGCCGACGCCTTCGACAAGGTCGGCAAGGACGGTGTCATCACCGTCGACGAGTCGAACACCTTCGGCACCGAGCTCGAGTTCACCGAGGGCATGCAGTTCGACAAGGGCTACATCTCCGGCTACATGGTCACCGACGCCGAGCGCCAGGAGGCCGTGCTGGAGGACCCCTACATCCTCCTGCACTCCGGCAAGATCTCCGCGATGAGCGACCTCCTCCCGCTGCTGGAGAAGGTCATCGGTGCGTCGGGCACGCTGGTCATCGTGGCCGAGGACGTCGACGGCGAGGCGCTGTCGACGCTGGTGGTCAACAAGATCCGCGGCACCTTCACCTCCGTCGCGGTCAAGGCCCCGGCCTTCGGTGACCGTCGCAAGGCCATGCTCGAGGACATCGCGATCCTCACCGGTGGCCAGGTCGTCGCCCCCGAGGTCGGCCTCAAGCTCGACCAGGTCGGTCTGGAGGTGCTCGGCCGCGCCCGCCGCGTCGTCGTCACCAAGGACGACACCACGATCGTCGACGGCGCCGGGGACTCCTCCGCCGTGGCCGACCGGGTGGCCCAGCTGCAGGCCGAGATCGCCAACACCGACTCCGACTGGGACCGCGAGAAGCTCCAGGAGCGGGTCGCGAAGCTGGCCGGCGGTGTCTGCGTGATCAAGGTCGGCGCCGCCACCGAGGTGGAGCTGAAGGAGAAGAAGCACCGCATCGAGGACGCCGTCTCGGCCACCCGGGCGGCCATCGAGGAGGGCATCGTGGCCGGGGGCGGCTCCGCTCTCATCCACGCCGCCAAGGTGCTGTCCGACGGCCTGGGGGCCACCGGCGACGAGCTGGCGGGCGTCAAGCTCGTCCAGAAGGCCGTCGTCGAGCCGCTGCGCTGGATCGCCGAGAACGGTGGCGAGCAGGGCTACGTCATCACCTCCAAGGTCGCCGAGCTGGAGCCCGGCCAGGGCTACAACGCGGCCACCGGCGAGTACGGCGACCTGATCGCGGCCGGTGTCATCGACCCGGTCAAGGTCACCCGCTCCGCGCTGGCCAACGCCGCTTCCATCGCCTCGCTGCTGCTCACCACCGAGACCCTGGTGGTGGAGAAGCCCGAGGACGAGGACGAGGCCGCGCACAGCCACTGAGCCCGCGCCTCGTAGCGACACCCGGGGCCCCGTCCGCACCACGCGGACGGGGCCCTTGTCATGTCCGTTGACGACCCGGGAGCCCAAGGTCACGGATTTGTTGCGCTTCCCCCCATTTGTGTTGACGGGGGCACGGAGCATGACGCACCATCGATCCGTCTCGCCCCGTCCGGGGACGGCGCGGCGAGGGGCCCCCGCGGCTCGCGGGGACGACAACGAAGTCGAGGGTGGGCCGTGTGCCGATCCCTCCGGGTGGAGGAGACGTCATGGGAAGCAACGGGCGCATGGAGCTGAGCCGGCGCAGTCTGCTGGGCGCCGCTGGAGGTCTGTCGGCCGCCGGGATGCTGGCGGCATGCGGCGGCGGCGGTGGGGCCGGTGGTGGCGGCGGTAGCGAACCGATCGCGTTCTGGAACATGCCGTGGGGTGGCGACCAGTTCAACCCCACCGACGAGGAGATCGTCACCGCCTACCAGCCGCCCGAGGGTCTGCCGCCGGCGACCTACCAGACCGTGCAGTGGGCGAACTTCACCCAGACGTTCTCCTCCGCGGTGGCCTCCCAGACCGGGCCCGCGGTGAGCTCCGGCGGCGGCACCCAGGCCTTCCTGTTCGAGAACCAGGGGGCGATCGCCTACGCCGACGACCTGCTGGAGTCCTGGCGCGGTAACGGGCTCTACGACGACTTCCTGCCCGGGCTGATCGACGCCATGCGCACCGACAACGGCTACGCCGCGGTGCCCTACAACCTCGACATGCGGGTGCTCTGGGTCAACCCCACCCTGCTCGAGGAGGCCGGGACCGAGGCGCCGACGGACTGGCAGTCCTTCCTGGACGCCTGCGAGGCGCTCAAGCAGATCGACGTCTACGGCTACGGCGACGGGTCCGGTTCGGGCCGGTTCACCGGCGGCCACATCCTGGTCAGCTGGATGATCGGCAACGGCGGCGGCCTGTTCAACGCCGACCAGCAGCCCGAATGCGTCACCCCGGCCAACATCGAGGCGATGGAGTTCGTGCTGGAGTGCGTGGCCAAGGGCTACGTCGACCCGGCCGCGGCCACCTACACCAGCGACAACGTGCAGGAGCAGTGGCGGGCCCGCCGCTTCGGGATGGGCTTCGACGGTGGTGGCCTGGCGGCCAACATCGGTGGCGAGGTCGGCGACGAGATCGTCGTCAACTCCCCGCTCACCAGCCCGGCCGGCACGCAGGGCATGCTCTACTTCCCGAACAACATCATGATGTACCAGGACACCCCCAGCCAGGAGGGCTCGGAGGCGTTCCTCACGTACTACTACCAGAACATGTCCCGCCTCTGGACCGAGAACACCGGCATCGGGCTGCCGCCGCTGAGGTCGATCGCCGAGACGCCGGAGTTCCAGGAGAACCCGAACAACGTCAAGATCATCGAGGAGTACCAGCCGATCGCCAAGACGTGGGCGGCTCCCGGCGGCTCGGCGCTGTTCCAGGGCGTGACCAGCGTGGACGCCACGCCGATCATCGACACCTTCACCCAGCAGATCCTCACCGGCGCCACCGACGCCCGGTCGGCGCTGGAGCAGCTGCAGCGGGGTATCGAGGACACCATCAACTGAGGCCGGGTCCCGCCCAGCCTGTCCCGTCCCACTCAGAGAAGAGACACCGATGACCGACCTCGCCATCGGCGAGCGCGTGCGCCGGGCCCGCCGGGGGGTCGCCCCCGGCGGGTCCGGCCGGCAGCGGCCGCAGACCGGGCGGAGAGGGCCGAGCGCCCGCACCCTGACGATGCTGCTGCTGGTGCTGCCGTCCGTGCTCCTGATCGCCCTGCTCAACCTCTACCCGGTGCTGTACGGCAGCCTGCAGTCGGTCCGGGACGGCACCCTGATCTCCGAGGGAGACTTCGTCGGGCTGGAGAACTTCGCCGACGTGCTGACCTCGCCCGGTTTCTGGGCCGCGGCCCGGTTCACGCTGATCTTCACCCTCGTCGGTGTGTTCGGCAGCTGGGCGGTCGGCCTCGCGCTGGCGATGCTGCTGCGCACGAGGATCCCCGGTGGCAGGGCCTTCAAGGTGCTGCTGCTGCTGCCGTGGGTGGTGCCGGTGGTCGTCACCTCCACCTCATGGAACTGGCTGGTCGCCACCCCGCAGAGCCCGCTGCCCATCCTCGGTGAGCTGCTCGGGCTGGGCCGGGTGCTGTTCCTGGCCGACCCCCTGCTGGCCTCGATCACGGTCTGCGTGTTCAAGGTCTGGATCAGCTTCCCGTTCATGATGATGATGATGTCGGCCTCGCTGGCCGCGGTGGACGAGAACGTCTACGAGGCCGGACGGGTGGACGGGGCCAACCGGCGCCAGCTGTTCACCCAGCTCACGCTGCCGCTGATCTCGCGGTCCACCTACATCAGCTGGATCCTCATGACGATCTTCTGCGTGAACGACTTCCCGACGATCTTCCTGCTCACCGGCGGCGGCCCCGTCAACACCACCACCTCGCTGGTGGTGCTCTCCTACCGCACGACCTTCGCGCAGTACCAGACCGGTCCGGGCACGGCCATCGCGCTGCTGATGACCGCCACCCTGGTCATCGTGTCGGTGGTGCTCTACCGCCAGATCCGGAAGGTGGACATCGCATGAGCGGCTCCGCACCGAACGCCCCGGCGGCCCTGGCGCCGCGGCAGCTCTCCACCGAGCAGAAGGGGCCCCGGCGGCGCACCGTCGACCACGGTGCCCGCGGGCAGTGGTGGCGCTTCCTGCTGATGGCCGTCATCACGGGCGTGGTGCTGGTGCCGATCGTCTCGGTGCTGTGGCTCTCGCTGCGGCCCGGGCTGGGCAGCTCGGCCGTCGGTCCCACGCTGGAGAACTTCCAGATCGTCTTCAGCCGGACCCAGGTGGTGACCTGGCTCGGGAACAGCCTGCTCACCGCGCTGGTGACGGTGGCCATCGCCGTGATCGTGGCGGCCCCGGCCGGCTACGTGCTCTCCCGCGGGCGGAACAAGCTGGTCTCGGGCTACTCGCTGCTGCTCTTCGTGGTGCAGTCGGTGCCGATCGTCATCTCGGTCATCCCGCTGTTCATCCTGTTCGCCCAGCTCCAGCTGGTCGACACGCTGACCGGCATCACCATCATCTACGTCGGCTCCACGATGTCGGTGGCGATCTGGATGATGACGGCCTACTACGACTCGATCCCGGTCGCGCTGGAGGAGGCCGCCTGGATCGACGGGGCCTCGGTGTTCGGCGGCTTCGCCCGGATCGTGCTGCGCAACTCCCTGCCCGGGGTGCTGTCGACGGCGATCTTCTGCTTCCTGCTGGCCTGGAACGACTACCTGGTGGCCCTGGTGTTCCTGCGGTCCAGCGGCAACTTCACCCTCCCGGTGGGTCTGCAGACCTTCTTCCAGCAGAACACGACGAACTGGGGCCCGGTGATGGCGGTCGCGGTGATCATGATGCTGCCGCCGGTGATCGTGTTCGCCGTCCTCAACCGCTACTTCAGCGTGGGGGGCATCGGCGGCTCGCTGGCCGGGCGATGACGGGCCCGGACACGGGGCCGTGCCAGGCGCTGCGGGCGGCGGTCGACCGGATCATCCCGGCCGACGAGTGGCCCGGAGGCTGGGACGGGGGCGTCGGGGACTACCTCGCCGCCCCCGGGCCCGACCTGGACTGGGCCCGTCCGCTGCTGGACTCGCTGGCGGACCGGCTGGAGGAGGCCGGCTTCGTCGATCTCGACGACGCCGCCCGCGACGGTCTGCTGCTGGCCTGGGAGCGCGACCCCGACGTCGCCGGCGAGCTGGCGGCGCTGCGTCGGGTCTGCTGGGAGGGCTACTACGCCGCCCGGCACGGGGCCCGTCCGGCCGGGCTGGAGATGATCGGCTTCTCCCCGGTGCCACCAGGGGTGGAGCCGGTCGAACCCGCGCCGCTGTCCACCGTGGCGGTCCGCGACGTCCGCCGCGGCTACGACGCCGTGGTCATCGGGTCCGGACCGGGCGGCGGGTCGGTGGCCCGCTCGCTGTCGGCCGCGGGCAAGCACGTCCTGCTGGTCGAACGCGCACCGGCCCGGTCCAACACCCAGCTGCGCGGGGACCACCTGCACGGCAAGCGCAACGCCGTCTACGCCCCCTCCGCCGGCCCCGGGCCCGGGCACCCGCGCGTGCTCGAGGACGCCGACGGCGCGGTGACGGTGGACGGCGACGGCAACGGCTGGCGCTACGGGCTCAACGCCATGCTGCTCGGCGGCGGCACCCGGATCTGGCAGGGGATGGCCTGGCGGTTCATGCCCGAGGACTTCGCGATGGCCTCCACCTACGGCAACCCCGACGGGGCCTCGCTGGCGGACTGGCCGGTGGGCTACGACGAGATGGAGCCCTACTACACCCGTGCCGAGGCCGAGCTCGGGGTCGCCGGCGAGGAGGGGGCGCTCACCACCCGCACCCGCCGCACCGGTGGCTACCCGATGCCGGCGATGGGCACCGAGCCGGCGCGGGAGTGGCTGGCGGCGGGCGCGGAGCGGCTGGGCTGGGGCTGGGGCCCGATCCCGCTGGCGATCAACAGCGTCGAGCACGAGGGACGTCCCGCGTGCGTGCGCTGCCCGCAGTGCGTGGGTCACGCCTGCCCGGTGGACGCCAAGAACGGCTCCCACAACACGGTGGTGCCGCGGGCGCTGGCCACCGGCCGCTGCGAGCTGCTGATGGACACCGAGGCGGTCGAGGTGGTCGACGCCGCCGGTGGCGCCCGGGTACGGCTGCTGGCCGGCGCCTCCGGCCCCGATCCGGTCGAGCTGGAGGTCGGCGCGCCGGTGGTGGTGGTCTCGGCCGGGGCGGTGGAGACCCCGCGGCTGCTGCTGGCCAGCGGGCTCGGCAACGACCACCTGGGCCGGCACCTGCACGACCACCGCTTCGTCACCGTGCTGGGTGAGGTGGACCGTCCGCTCAAGGACTACCGGGGTCCGGGTCACAGCATCGCCACCCGCGACCACGAGCACGCCGCCACCATCGGCTGGGGCGGTGGCGTCATCGTCGACCTGATGGGGATCCTGCCGCTCACCCAGGCCACCGAGCCGACCGCCCCCGGGGTGCCGGCGTGGGGTCTGGGTCACAAGCGGTGGATGCGGGAGGGCCGGCGCACCGTGTTCGGGGTGTTCGGCATCGGCCAGGAAGTCCCCCTGCCGTCCTCGCGGGTGCGCCTGGACGCCAGCGTGCGCGACCGCTGGGGACGTCCGGCGGCCCGGCTGCGCAAGGACACCCACCCGGCCTCGCTCGAGGTGGAGACCGGGATGGCCGAGGTCGGCGTCCGCTGGATGCAGGCCTCGGGCGCGACGACCGTCCGACGGCACCGGGGCAGCGCGACCGCCTCGGCGGCCGGGGAGCACTCCAGCGGCACCGCCCGGATGGGGGAGGACCCGCGGCACTCGGCCACCGGACCGGACGGCCGGCTGCACGGCACCCGGCACGTCTACGTCGCCGACGCCTCGCTGCACCCGACCAACGGCAGCGTCAACCCCACGCTGACGATCATGGCCAACGCCTTCCGGGTGGCCGACCGGATCCTGGCGGACTGGCCCGGCTGAGGCCCCGCTGCGGCGCTTCGGGTGCGTGCCAGGATGGAGGAGTGCGCATCGCGGTCGGTGGCAGCTCGGGTCTGATCGGTCAGGCGCTCGTGCGTGCGCTGCGGCACCGCGGGGACGAGGTCGTCCGCCTGGTGCGCCGTCCGCCGCGCGAACCCGATGAGCGGGAGTGGGACCCCGGGGCCGGGGCGATCAGCGCGGCCGGCCTGACCGACGTCGACGCCGTGGTCAACCTCGCCGGGGCCGGCATCGCCGACCGGCGCTGGAACGCCGCCCGCCGGCAGCTGCTGCTGACCAGCCGGCTGGAGACGACGCGCACGGTCGTCTCCGCGCTCGCCGACTCCGACCGCTGCCGGGTGTTCCTGTCCGGCTCCGCGGTCGGCTTCTACGGCGACCGGGGCGAGGACGAGCTCACCGAGGCCGACCAGCAGGGAGAGGGTTTCCTGGCCGACCTGGTCGGGCGCTGGGAGGACGCCTCCCGCACCGACGACGCCCGGGTGGTGCAGCTGCGCACCGGGATCGTGCTCGCCGCCGAGGGCGGCATGCTGGACCGCCAGCTCCCGCTGTTCCGGTTCGGTGCGGGCGGCCGGCTCGGCGACGGGCGGCAGTGGATGCCGTGGATCAGCCTGCGCGACACCGTCGCCGCCCAGCTGCACCTCCTCGAGGCCGACCTCAGCGGCCCGGTCAACCTCACCGGCCCCCAGCCGGTCCGCAACGCCGACTTCACCGCCGCGCTCGGGTCGGTGGTGCACCGGCCCACGCTGGTACCGACGCCGACCGTCGGGCTCGACCTGGTGCTCGGCCCGCAGCTGGTGCGGGAGGCCCTGTTCGCCAGCCAGCGGGTGCTGCCGGCACGGCTGGTGGAGAGCGGCTTCACCCACCTCGACACCGATCTGACCGCGACCCTGCGCACACTGGTCTGAGCGTGCGGAGGCCTCCGCGGACCGCACTAGGATGGGGGCTCCGCGAACTGAAGAGGTGACCCGTGTCGATCCTTCCCGGTGACCTGACCGCCGCTGGCGTCCCGCAGCCCTTCGCCGCCCTGGGCCTGACCTTCGACGACGTCCTGCTGCAACCCAACGAGACCGACGTCATCCCCAGCGAGGTCGACACGTCCTCCCAGCTGTCGCGCCGGATCCGGGTGGGGATCCCGCTGCTGTCCTCGGCGATGGACACCGTGACCGAGGCCCGGATGGCCGTCGCGATGGCCCGCCAGGGCGGGATGGGCATCCTGCACCGCAACCTGTCCATCGAGGACCAGGCCCACCAGGTCGACCTGGTGAAGCGCTCGGAGGCGGGGATGGTCGACGAGCCGATCACCATCTCGCCGGAGGCCACCCTGGCCGAGGCCGACGAGCTGTGCGGGCAGTTCCGCATCTCCGGGGTGCCGGTGGTGGACGCCGAACGCACGCTGCTCGGCATCATCACCAACCGCGACATGCGCTTCGAGACCGATCCGCACCGCCGCGTCGGCGAGGTGATGACGAAGATGCCGCTGGTCACCGGCAGCACCGGGATCAAGCCCGACGAGGCGCTCGCGCTGCTGGCGGCGAACAAGATCGAGAAGCTGCCGCTGGTCGACGACGCCGGTCGGCTCACCGGGCTGATCACGCTGAAGGACTACGTGAAGTCCGACCAGTTCCCCAACGCCTGCAAGGACCCGCAGGGCCGGCTGCGCGTGGGCGCGGCGGTGGGCTTCTTCGGTGACGCCTGGGAGCGGGCGATGTCGCTGGTCGAGGAGGGTGTGGACGCGCTGGTCGTCGACACCGCCAACGGCCACGCCCGCGGGGTGATCGACCTGATCAAGCGGCTCAAGAACGACCCGGCCGCCGCCGACGTCGACATCATCGGCGGCAACGTGGCGACCGAGGCCGGGGCGCGGGCCCTGGTCGAGGCCGGCGCGGACGCCGTCAAGGTCGGCGTGGGCCCCGGCTCGATCTGCACCACCCGCGTGGTCGCCGGTGTCGGCGTCCCGCAGGTGACCGCCATCCACAGCGCGGCCCAGGCCTGCCGCGAGGCGGGCGTCCCGGTGATCGGCGATGGCGGCCTGCAGTACTCCGGCGACATCGCCAAGGCGCTGGTGGCCGGCGCGGACACCGTGATGCTCGGTTCGCTGCTGGCCGGCTGCGACGAGAGCCCGGGCGAGCTCGTCTTCATCAACGGCAAGCAGTTCAAGTCCTACCGCGGGATGGGCTCGCTGGGCGCGATGGCCTCCCGCGGGCGGAAGGCGTCCTACTCCAAGGACCGCTACTTCCAGAGCGACGTCACCGCCGACGACAAGCTCGTGCCGGAGGGCATCGAGGGCCAGGTGCCCTACCGCGGCCCGCTCGGCGCGGTCGCCTACCAGCTGGTCGGCGGACTGCGGCAGGCGATGTTCTACACCGGCTCCCACACCGTCGCCGAGCTCAAGCGCCGTGGACGTTTCGTCCGGATCACCTCGGCGGGTCTGCGAGAATCGCACCCGCACGACATCCAGATGACGGTCGAGGCCCCCAACTACGCGGGCTCCTGACACGGGAGAGCAGATGATCGAGATCGGCCGGAGCAAGCGCGCCCAGCGGGCCTACTCCCTCGACGACGTGGCGATCGTCCCCTCACGCCGCACCCGGGGCGCGGAGCAGGTGAGCCTGAGCTGGCGGATCGACGCGCTGACCGTCGAGTTCCCGATGATGGCCGCGCCCATGGACTCGGTGATGTCGCCGGCGACCGCGATCACCATGGGCCGTCTCGGCGGGCTCGGCGTGCTCAACCTCGAGGGGCTGTGGACGCGCTACGACGACCCGCAGCCGCTGCTGGACGAGCTGGCCCAGATCGTCGACGCCCGCACCGCCACGCGGCGGATGCAGGAGATCTACGCCGAGCCGATCAAGCCCGAGCTGATCACCGCCCGGATGGCCGAGATCCGGGCGGCCGGGGTGCCGGTGGCCGGGGCGCTGTCCCCGCAGCACGCCGCCGAGCACGCCCGCACGGTGGAGAGCGCCGGGGTCGACTTCTTCGTCATCCGCGGCACGACGGTCTCGGCCGAGCACGTGTCGGAGGACCGCGAGCCGCTCAACCTCAAGCAGTTCATCTACGACCTGGACGTGCCGGTGATCGTCGGCGGCGTGGCCACCTACCAGGCCGCGCTGCACCTGATGCGCACCGGTGCGGCGGGCGTGCTGGTCGGGTTCGGCGGCGGCGCCGCGCACACCACCCGGCAGGTGCTGGGGATCGCGGTGCCGATGGCCTCGGCCATCGCCGACGTCGCCGAGGCCCGCCGGGACTACCTGGACGAGTCGGGTGGCCGCTACGTGCACGTCATCGCCGACGGCGGTGTGGGCCGCTCGGGCGACATCGCCAAGGCGATCGCCTGCGGGGCGGACGCGGTGATGATCGGCTCGCCGCTGGCCCGTGCCACGGACGCGCCGGGGCAGGGCTACCACTGGGGGGCCGAGGCCTGGCACGGCTCGCTGCCGCGGGGGGAGCGCGTCGCCTTCGAGCAGGTCGGCCCGCTGGAGGAGATCCTGCTCGGACCGTCGCGGCGTCCCGACGGCACGATGAACCTCGTCGGTGCGCTGCGCCGCGCGATGGCCACCACCGGCTACACGGAGGTGAAGGAGTTCCAGCGCGTCGAGGTGGTCCTCTCGTGACCGCCCCGGACCCCGTGACCGAGGAGCTGCTGCGGCTGCGGGCCAGCATCGACAACATGGACGCCGCGCTCATCCACCTGCTGGCCGAGCGGTTCAAGGTGACCCAGCGGGTCGGCGAGCTCAAGGCCGCCCACGGCCTCGCCCCAGCCGACCCCGACCGCGAGGCCCGTCAGATCGCCCGCCTGCGTGCGCTCGCCGTGGACGCCCGGCTCGACCCCGAGTTCGCCGAGAAGTTCCTCAACTTCGTCGTCGCCGAGGTCATCCGCCACCACGAGGCCATCGCCTCCGACACCGCCACCGCCTGAGGACGCCCGCCTTCTGCAGGACGGCCACCTGGCCGCGCTCCGCGCCGTGGTGCGTTCGGGCCGCCGCCGCGCGCTGTGGACCGCTCCGATCGGGCGACCGTCGCGCTGGGCCTCGTGCTCACGCCTGAGTACCGGCCCGAGCGGGCGCCGCTCGCGGGCGGGAGGGGCCTGACGTCCAACGTCGCGTCAGTGCGGTCTTCGCGCTCGGACGGCGTCCAGCTGCTGAGGGCCGCGTCCAGCGGGCGGTGATCGCGTTCCCGCGGCCGCGAGGACGTGAAGGCTGCCTCGAGCGGGCGGTGCTCAGGTCCGAACGGGACACCCCCACGGCTCGCGCCGGTTCGAGGGTGAGAGGGCGCTCTGGGAGTCGCCGTATCACCTCGGACCGCGAGGGGAGAGGCCAGCTGCTGCGGCCCGGGTCGGCGAGACACCGCGGACCTGACGGAGGGCGAGCCTCAGATGTGCCACTCCGGTTCCTGCGCGGCCTCGGCCGGGGTGCGTTCCCGGGCGGGGACGCCGACCACGGTCGCGCCGGCCCGCACGTTGCGGGTGACGACCGCGTTCGAGCCGACCTTGGCCCCCCGGCCGACCACCACCGGGCCGAGGATGGAGGCGCCGGCGCCGACCATCACCCCGTCCTCCAGGGTGGGGTGGCGCTTGCCGCGGGCCATCGGCGAGCGCCCGCCCAGGGTGACACCGTGGTAGAACATCACGTCGTCGCCGATCTCAGCCGTCTCCCCGATCACCACCCCGGTGCCGTGGTCGATGAAGAAGCGCCGCCCGATGGTGGCCCCGGGGTGGATCTCGACCCCGGTCGCGGCCCGGGCCAGCTGGGAGACGAGCCGCGCGGCCAGCGGGTGCCGGCGCCGCCAGAGCAGGGCCGAGAGCCGGTGCGCCCAGATGGCGTGCATCGTCGAGTACGCCAGCGTCACCTCGGCCCGGTTGCGGGCCGCGGGGTCGTGGCGCAGGGCGTTGTCGGCGTCCTCCTGCCAACGCCGCCAGGCCCGGGACAGCAGCGCGAGCGCTGCCCCGGGCCGGGGGCGTGGTCCGTCGGGACCGGTGCGGGTCACCATGGTCGAGCCGGGTGCGCTGAGGACCGTCACCAGACGCCTCAGCAGCGCAGGCCTCATCAGCTCATCAGGTCGGCGTACAGGATCGTCGACAGGTAGCGCTCGCCGTAGGAGGGGACGACCACGACGATCGTCTTGCCGGCGTTCTCGGGGCGCTGGGCCACCGCGATCGCCGAGGCCAGCGCGGCACCGGAGGAGATGCCGGCGAGGATGCCCTCCTCGACGCCAGCGCGACGGGCCCACTTGACCGCGGTCTCGGCGTTCTGCGGGATGACCTCGTCGATGACCGAGCGGTCGAGGATGTCGGGCACGAAGTTGGCGCCGATGCCCTGGATCTTGTGGGGGCCGGGCTGGCCGCCGGACAGGATCGGGGACTCCTCGGGCTCGACGGCCACGATCTTCAGCTCGGGCTTGCGCTCCTTGAGCACCTGGCCGACGCCGGTCAGGGTGCCGCCGGTGCCGACGCCGCCGACCACGAAGTCGACCGTGCCGTCGGTGTCGTTCCAGATCTCCTCGGCCGTGGTGCGCCGGTGCACCTCGACGTTGGCGGGGTTGGCGAACTGGCGGGCGAGCACGGCGCCACGCTCGGCGGCGATCTGCTCGGCGCGGGCGACAGCGCCCTTCATGCCCTCCGAACCCGGGGTCAGCACCAGCTCGGCGCCGTAGGCGCGCAGCAGCGTCTTGCGCTCGGCCGACATGGTCTCGGGCATGCAGAGCACGACCTTGTAGCCCTTGGCGGCGCCGACCATGGCCAGCGCGATGCCGGTGTTGCCCGAGGTGCCCTCGACGATGGTGCCGCCCGGCTGCAGCTCGCCGGACGCCGCGGCGGCCTCGATGATGGCCACACCGATCCGGTCCTTCACGCTGTGCGCGGGGTTCACGAACTCGATCTTGGCCAGGACGGTGGCCTGGGCGCCGTCGGTGATCCGGTTGAGGCGCACGAGCGGGGTGCCTCCGACGATCTGGGTGACATCATCATGGATTCGCATGGCAGAAGAACACCGGACGTCGGCGCGCGGATTCCTCCAGCCGGACGATGTCTCACATCATGGACCAGTTTCCCGGCCGGTGAACTAGGGAACGGTCAGCCGGCGAAGAGGTCGAGCAGCCGCCGGCACCGCACCGGGTCGGTGGTCAGCCCGCGCTCGAGCCCCCACAGCAGGTAGGACATCGAGCGCACCACCACCCAGGCGGTCGCCCGGTCGCGGGGCACCCCGGCCACCGACACGGCCACGTCGAAGGCCTGTCGGACGTCCCGGTCCTCGGGCAGCTCGTCCAGCCGGGTCCACAGCACCCGCGCGAGGTCGTGCTCCCGGTCGCCGCGCAGCAGCACCGGGTCGACCACGAGCCACGGCTCACGACCGCCGCGCAGCACCTGCTCGGAGTGCAGGTCGGCGTCGACGGCTGCGGTGCCCGGGTCGGTCGCCGCCAGCTCACGGGCCGCAGCCACCGCCCGATCCAGCTGCGCGGACGGGGTCGGACGTCCGGCGTCCTCCCAGCGCCGGCGGAAGGACGACGCCTCCGCGCCGGCGACCTCGGCGGTCGAGCGCACCCGCTGCGGCGCCGGCACCGCGAGCCGGACCATCAGCGTGGCCAGCACCTCCACGGCCCGTCCGACCGGTTCGCGGGCGAGGGTGTGGTCGCCGTCCAGCCGCTCGAGCAGCGTGGCGCCGTCGGCGACGTCGACGTCGAGCAGCCGGACGGTGCCGCGGCCGTCCCACAGCCGCAGCGCCTCGGCCTCGCCGGCGACGTCGTCGCCGGGCGGTGACATCCGCAGCGCGAGCTCATCCAGGCCCCGGCGCACCGGCACCACGAGCGCGTTCGACCCGTGCCAGGGCGTCCGTCGGCCGTGAGCCCCCAGGCACGCAGCCGGTCCTCGACCAGGGCCGGCAGCCGGGTCAGCCAGGCGCGACCCGCGGTGTCGTGCCACCAGCGGGGCATCGCGAGCAGGGTGGCCGGGACGTCCACGGGCCGACCCTACGACCGTTGCGACGACGCAGGGACGTGGCAGCGGGCCCTAGACTGGGCGGCCATGAGCGCGCGTGACCACGACCTCGTCCTCGTCGTCGACTTCGGGGCCCAGTACGCCCAGCTGATCGCGCGCCGCGTGCGGGAGGCCAAGGTCTACTCCGAGATCGTCCCGCACACCATGCCGGTGGCCGAGATGGCCGCCCGGCGGCCGACCGCGATCATCCTGTCCGGCGGCCCGCAGTCGGTCTACGCCCCGGGCGCGCCGCAGGTGGACGCCGGCCTGTTCCACCTCGGTGTCCCCGCCTTCGGCATCTGCTACGGCTTCCAGGCGATGACCCAGGCCCTCGGCGGCGAGGTCGCCCACACCGGCCGCAGCGAGTTCGGCCGGACGCCCGCCACGGTGGTCGAGCCCGGCGCGCTGCTGTCGCAGGTCGACCCGGCGATGCGGGTGTGGATGAGCCACGGCGACTCCGTCACCCGCGCCCCGGAGGGGTTCACCGTGCTGGCGACCTCGCCCGGCGCCCCGATCGCCGCCTTCGAGGAGCGGGATCGTGGGTTCGCCGGGGTGCAGTGGCACCCGGAGGTGATGCACACCGAGCACGGCCAGCGCACCCTGGAGCACTTCCTCTTCGACATCGCCGGCTGCCGCCCGGACTGGACCGCCGCCAACATCGTCGAGGAGTCGGTCGCCGCCATCCGCGAGCAGGTCGGCGACAAGGAGGTGCTCTGCGCCCTCTCCGGCGGGGTCGACTCGGCGGTCGCCGCGGCGCTGGTGCAGCGCGCGGTCGGTGACCAGCTGACCTGCGTCTTCGTCGACCACGGGCTGCTGCGCGCCGGGGAGGCCGAGCAGGTCGAGCAGGACTTCGTCGCCGCCACCGGCGTCGACCTGGTGGTGGCCGAGGTGGCCGACCAGTTCCTCGACGCGCTGGCCGGGGTCTCCGACCCCGAGCAGAAGCGCAAGATCATCGGCCGCGAGTTCATCCGCACCTTCGAGGCCGAGACCCGCCGGATCAACGCCGAGCACGACATCGAGTTCCTGGTGCAGGGGACGCTCTACCCCGACGTCGTGGAGTCCGGCGGCGGGGAGGGCGCGGCCAACATCAAGAGCCACCACAACGTCGGCGGTCTGCCCGAGGACCTCCAGTTCACCCTGGTCGAGCCGCTGCGGGCGCTGTTCAAGGACGAGGTCCGTGCGGTCGGGGCCGAGCTGGGGCTGCCCGAGGCGATGGTCTGGCGCCACCCGTTCCCCGGGCCGGGACTGGCCATCCGGATCGTCGGCGAGGTCACCCGCGACCGGCTGGAGATCCTCCGCCGGGCCGACCTGATCGCGCGGGAGGAGACCACCGCCGCAGGGCTCGACCGCGAGATCTGGCAGTTCCCGGTGGTGCTGCTGGCCGACGTCCGCTCCGTCGGCGTGCAGGGCGACGGACGCACCTACGGCCACCCGGTGGTGCTGCGCCCGGTGAGCTCGGAGGACGCGATGACCGCCGACTGGAGCCGGCTGCCGTACGACGTGCTCGAGCGGATCAGCACCCGGATCACCAACGAGGTGCGCGAGGTCAACCGCGTCACCCTCGACATCACCAGCAAGCCCCCGGGCACGATCGAATGGGAGTGAGCGCTCCGCGCTCGGGCGAATGGGAGTGAGCGCTCCGCGCCCGGGCGAATGGGAGTGAGCGCTCCGCGCCCGGGCGAATGGGAGTGAGCGCCTCCCGGTGAGGCCCTCCGGCTCAGCGCAGGTCGTCGGGGTTCCGGAGCGTGGTGTCGGTGGGGTGCTGAGCCGGCGTCCCGAGGGGGTCGGTGGGCTCGAACGGGGCGATCCGGTCGGCGTCCAGCGGTGCCTCGGGGATGACGAAGTGGCCGACGAGGTAGGCGAGCAGGCCGAGCCACACCCCGGTCAGCACGGTGACCGCGGCGAAGGCGACCCGCACCAGGGTGGGATCCATGTTGAGGTACTCGGCCAGGCCTCCGCAGACGCCGGAGACGATCCGCTGGTCGCGGCTGCGGGTGAGCTGACGGGGCGTGGTGGACATCGAGGGGACCTTCCGTGTGGCGGGCTACTGGCGGGACAGGACCAGACCGAGCCCTCCGACGAGGACCAGTCCGACGGGCGCGAGGACGGCGAGGGTGCCCCAGTCGACCGCGAGGCCGAGCGAGGTCCACACCACGAGTGCGGCGACCGGGAGCATGATCAGCCCGAGGATGAGGACGCCGACGTCGACGGAGCGACGCGTCGGCCGGACCGGGACGCGGTCGGTGGGGGCGCTCATCGGGCCACCACCTCCACCGTGCCGGCCTCGGCGAGGGCGCGGATCGTCAGCCGGGGCTCGTCGGTGTCGCCGAAGGTGGCGGTCTGGCGGAGGTCGATGCCCTGGCTCGACCCGGCGGGCGTCCTGATCGTTCCGACATCCACCACGGCCTCCACCTGCACGTGCTGGTCCTCGGGCACGACCAGCCGCACGACACCGGCGTCGACCCGTACCACGTAGCTGCGGTCCTCGGTGACCTCGAGGCCGCTGAGATCGACCTCCACGGTGCCGACCTCCATCCCGTCCGAGGCCGGCAGCTCGGCCAGCGAGTCGTAGCGGTGGGTCGAGGACTGCGACCAGGCCGGGCTCTGGCTGAAGGCCTGGCCGAGTCCGGTCGTCACCGCGGAGATCGCGAGCAGCACGGTGATCGCCGCCAGTCCGCGGAACCGGCCGGTGAAGGCTGCCACCACGCAGGCGACGGCCGCCACCGCGAGCGCCGCGCCGAGGTAGGTGCTGAGGACGATGGGCCAGCCGGTGACCGCGTCCAGGGCGCCGAGGCTGCCGAGCACCACCACCAGGGCCGCCAGCAGCACGCCGAGCAGGACGCGGTTGCCGCGTCGCCGCTGCGGTGCCGGCGGGTCGGCCGGTGGGGGAGCGGTGTACAGCCCGGCCGGGTCGGGGACGCCGAGGTACTGCCGCACCGCGGCGGTGTGGGCCGACAGCGCCTCGGCGCCCTCGGCCGTCGTCACGGGCCGGGCGGGGGAGGGGGCCGGGTCCGCGGGCGACGGGCGGTCCACCGGCGGCACCGGTGCCGGGCCGGGAGCCCGGCCGTGCGGCTGGTCCGCGGCCGGTGCGGCCGACCAGGACGTCCGCGGGCCGGGATGCGACGGCGTCCGGGTCGCCTCGGGGTGGGCTGCGTCGGGGCGGAGGGGCGTGGGCCGGGAGGCGTCCGGCTGCTCGCCGCGGGAGCGGTAGGCGAGCACGGTCTGCTGCCACTCCCGGGCGGCGCTGGTGAAGGCGGTCTCAGGGCCGGCGAAGGGGTCGTGCGAGGCGCCGGGGGTGGGCAGGGCACCCGTCGTCTGCTCCCTGTCCCGTGCCTGGCGCTGCGGCCGGCGGAAGCCGAAGTACCAGACGGCGACCACCACGACCGCGGGCATCAGCCCGAGCGGGGCGACCGAGCCGACGCTGAACGCCACCGCCACGGTGACGATGATCACCGCGGCCAGCCAGAACTCCCGGCTCTGCCGGGCCAGACCGGGGGCGTAGCGCTGCACCGGCGACTCCTGCTCGTCCTCGCGTGGCAGCAGCGCCCAGGCGAACAGGTAGAGGACGGCGCCGGCACCGGCGCTCAGGGCGAGCAGCACCGCGCCGATCCGCACCACCAGCGGGTCGACGTCCCACCGCGTCGCCAGCGCGCTGCACACGCCGGCGACCTTGCCGTCAGTCGCCCGGCGCAGGCTCCACACGTCCTCCATGGCCCCCATCCTGCGCAGCCGTGCCGCGGCCCACCATCGGGGAAGGCACCCATTCGGGCCCCTCCGGCCCGGTCCGGCACCCGGTCCTCGTCCGGCCGGCCTCAGGGGCGCGCACGGGCTTTCCCGCATGACTGCGGCGCCGCGACGTGTGAGGCTTGACGTCATCATGACCGACCTGCGTCCGCACACCGAAGCGAAGCCGGTGCTGCCCGCCTCCGCCGAGGAGGCGGGGGCCTCCGCGCCGCTGCAGCGGCCGGCCGGTGCGGACGAGGGCGAGGGGCCGAAGAAGGGCCGCCCCCGTGCCTCCCGCCAGCTCGAGGGACGGTGGGTCGGCGGTGTGTGCGCCGGGCTGGCCCAGCACCTCGGCTGGTCGGTGACCGTGCTGCGCTTCGGCTTCATCGCGCTCGCGCTGTCGCAGTTCGTGGGGGTGGTCGTCTACGCGGTGCTGTGGCTGATGCTGCCGCGGGCCGAGGCGAACCTCGCCCCCGGCCTGCAGGCCCACACCCGCCAGGGGTTGCGCAGCGAGACGTCCGCGCGCACCCACCGGGACCGCGGCGTGCTGGTGGCGCTGATCGTGCTCGGCGCCGGGATGGTGTGGTTCTTCCAGGTGACCGGGTTCGGCTTCTCCGGGCAGGTGTTCTGGCCGCTCGCCGTCGCCTGCATCGGGCTCGCCCTGATCTGGCGCCAGGCCGACTCCCCGGCCGAGACCAGCCGCTCCAGGCGCGACGACGCGCACCCGCTGGTGGCGCCCTTCCTGGCCCGTAGCGGGCGGACGGCCGTCCTCCGGCTGGTCATCGGCCTCGCCCTGGTGGCGGTCGCGTTCGGTCTGGTGCTGGCCTCCCAGATCGGGGTCAACCAGATCCCGGCGGTGCTGCTGATGGTGGTGCTGGCGGTGTCTGGCGTCGTGGTGGCGGCCGCGCCGTGGATCTACCGCTCCCGCCAGGCGCTGAGCGAGGCGCGCGAGCAGCGGGTGCGCGCCGACGCCCGCGCCGACATGGCGGCCCACCTGCACGACTCGGTGCTGCAGACGCTGGCCCTGATCCAGCGCCAGGCCGACGACCCCCGCGCCGTGCACTCGCTGGCCCGCCGGCAGGAGCGCGAGCTGCGGGGCTGGCTCTACGGTGAGGAGCTGGACGAGACCACCCTCAAGGCGGCGCTGACCGCGGCCGCGGCCGAGGTCGAGGACGAGCGCGGCGTGCCGGTCGAGGTGGTGATGGTCGGCGACTGCGAGCTCGACACCGACCTGCGTGCGCTGGTGCAGGCCGCCCGCGAGGCGATGGTCAATGCCGCCAAGCACTCCGGTGCGGACCGCATCGACGTGTTCGGCGAGTGCGCCGACGGACTGGTCGAGGTGTTCGTCCGCGACCGGGGCCGGGGCTTCGACCCCGACCAGATCGGCGAGGACAGGATGGGGGTGCGAGGCAGCATCATCGACCGGATGCGCCGTCACGGCGGATCGGCGAGCATCACCTCCGCCCCCGGCGAGGGAACCGAAGTACGACTGGAGAGGCCACGATGACCCAACCACAGCACCCGCGACCCGTCGGCCCCGGCGGTCCCGGCGGTCCCGGCGTCCCGCAGCGACCGGGGACGCCGGTGCCGCCTCCCGCGGCAGCCGGGCGACCGGGCGCCGAGGGTCCCACCGACCCGGGCCGGCGCGGCCCGCTGCGGGTCGTGCTGGTCGACGACCACGCCATGTTCCGCAGCGGGGTGCGTTCCGAGATCGGCCGCACCGTGCAGGTGGTGGGGGAGGGTGAGGACGTGCCGAGCGCCGTCCGCGCCATCCTGCAGACCCGTCCCGACGTGGTCCTGCTCGACGTCCACCTGCCCGGTGGCGGGGGTGTGGAGGTGCTCAAGCAGGTGCACGCGCAGAACCCCGACCAGCGCTTCCTCGCGCTGTCGGTCTCCGACGCCGCCGAGGACGTCATCGGTGTCATCCGCGGCGGCGCGCGCGGCTACGTCACCAAGTCGATCAGCGGCGCGGAGCTGATCGACGCCATCCGCCGGGTCGCCGAGGGCGACGCGGTGTTCTCCCCGCGGCTGGCCGGCTTCGTCCTCGACGCCTTCTCCGGCGCGATCGACATCGCCAGCATCGACGAGGACCTCGACCGGCTCTCCCAGCGCGAGCGGGAGGTGCTGCGACTGATCGCCCGCGGCTACGCCTACAAGGAGGTCGCGCGCGAGCTCTTCATCTCCATCAAGACCGTCGAGACCCACGTCAGCTCGGTGCTGCGCAAGCTGCAGCTGTCGAACCGGCACCAGCTCACCCGCTGGGCCACCGACCGCAAGCTGGTCTGAGCCCGGACGCACGACGGCCCGGTACCACCGTGGTGGTGCCGGGCCGTCGTGCGCTGGGATCAGGCGCGCGCAGAGGAGCGGCGGCTGATGAGGCCCCAGATGACGAGGATGATGAGCGCCCCGACGATCGAGGTGATCACGCCCTGGATGGAGAACACGTCGCTGTAGCTGACGTCGAACAGCAGCCCGCCGAGGAAGCCTCCGAGGAGTGCTCCGACGATGCCGAGGATGATGGTGGCGATCCAGCCGCCTCCCTGCTTACCCGGGAGGATCAGCTTGGCGATCGCGCCGCCGATGAGCCCGATGACGATGTAGGCGATGATGGTTCCCATACCGACACAGTAACCACATGCGTCAGTCCTAAACGAGCAGCGCACCCTGAGAGTTCCCTCAGAGCGGGGTCCGGGCGTCACGGGGCGGAGCGGTGCCCACGCGCGGCCGACTGGCTATCGTTCGCGCCATGACGGCGATGGACTGGGCTCACGACCTCCTGCTGCTGCTCCACCTGGTCGGCTTCGCCGCCCTCTTCGGTGGTGCGTTCGTGCAGCTGCGCGACCGCGAGCCGGTGGTCAACGCCGCCATGCTGCACGGGGCGCTCACCCAGCTCGTCAGCGGGCTCGCGCTGGTCGGGGTGAACGAGGCGGGCGACGTCGACGTCAACCACGTGAAGATCGGCATCAAGCTCGTGGTCACGCTGCTGGTCACCGTGCTGGTGGTGCTCAACCGCCGCTTCGACTCCATCCCCAAGGGGCTCTGGGCGATCATCCTGCTGCTCACCCTGGGCAACGCGGCGCTGGCTGTGCTGTGGTGAGAGCGACCGGCGTCGGGGTCAGAGGAAGCGGCGGTAGGGCCGCAGCACCGTCTCGGAGAACTTCACCATCATCGGCCGGGCCCGCCACTCCGCCAGGGTCAGCTCGGTGCAGTTGCTGAGGTCGATGGTGAAGACCTCCTCCAGCTTGGCCGCCACCTCGGCCGCGGTCAGCTCGAGGTTGATCTCGTAGTTGCCCGCCAGGCTGAGCGCGTCCAGGTTGGCGGTGCCGATGGTCGACCACTGGCCGTCGATGGTGGCGGTCTTGGCGTGCACCATCGCCCCCTGGTAGAGGAACAGCCGCACCCCGCCGGCCAGCAGCTGGGCGTAGTAGCCCCGCGACAACCAGTCGGCGGTGATGTGGTTCGAGGCGGCCGGGACGATGAGCCGGACGTCCACGCCCCGGCTCGTCGCGGCCAGCAGCGCCCGGACGATGTCGTCGTCGGGGACGAAGTAGGCGTGGGTCAGCCAGATGTGGTCGGTGGCCTTGTCGATCGCCTCCAGGTACATCCCGCGGATCGGGTAGTGCGCCCGCCGGGGGATGTTGCGGTGCACCCGCACCGAGCTGTGCCAGGAGCGGGTGGCGACCTCGGGCAGCATCGGGTGCCGGCCCGGCAGCTCGTTCCAGTAGTCGACGAAGGCGTCCTCGAGGTCGGCGACCACCGGCCCGGTCACCCGGGCGTGGGTGTCGCGCCAGTCGGTGGCGTAGAGCGAGCCGATGTTGTAGCCGCCGACCCAGGCCACCTCGGAGTCCACCACCATCAGCTTGTTGTGGTTGCGTCCGAGGTTGCGCGGGTTGAGCCACCCCAGCCCACCCCACACCAGCGGGTGCCGCAGGACGTTGACGTGGCTGGGGAAGGAGAAGAACGGCCGCGGCACCACGAGATTGGCGAACTCGTCGTAGACCAGGCACACCTCCACCCCGCGGTCGGCCGCCTCGACCAGCGCCTTCTTGAACGCCCGTCCGGTGCGGTCGCCCTTCCAGATGAACGTCACCAGGACGATCCGCTTCCGCGCGTTGCGGATGCCCTCCAGCATGTCGTCGTAGAGGTCCTGGCCGTAGGTGAAGACCGTCAGCTCACCGCCGTCGATCGGCACGGTGCTCGGACGCAGCTTCGGGAAGCGGGCGGGGGAGCGGAGCCGCTTGCGCCGGAGGTCGATGACGAACAACGCACCGAGGGTGAGCCCCTGGACGGCCAGCACGCAGGCGAGGACCCTGCTCACCAACCTCCGCAGGGAGATCCGTGGCAGCCGCATGGCGGGAGTCTAGTCAGCACCCGCCACTAGGCTGGCGGGGTCATGAGCCAGCCAGACCTGTTCGCCAGCCTGCCCCCCGTCGAGACCTCCGCGCCGGCCCCGGCGGGGACCCGCGTGCCCGCCCCCGGAGCCGCCGGCGCGGCGGGGGAGGGGCAGCGCCCGCGGCTGACCGAGGAGCTGCTGCTGGACGGGCTGAACGGGCCGCAGCGCCAGGCCGTCACCCACGAGGGGCCGCCGGTGCTCGTGGTCGCCGGCGCCGGCTCGGGCAAGACCCGGGTGCTGACCCGCCGGATCGCCTGGCTGGTCAGCCAGCGCAACGTGCACCCCGGCTCGGTGCTGGCCATCACCTTCACCAACAAGGCCGCCGCCGAGATGAGGCACCGGGTGGCCGACCTGGTCGGCAACCGGGCCCGCCTGATGTGGGTGTCCACCTTCCACTCCGCCTGCGTGCGGATCCTGCGCGCGGAGATCGCGCGGTTCGGCTACACCCGCACGTTCTCCATCTACGACGACACCGACGCCAAGCGGCTGATGACGCTGGTCTGCCGCGACCTCGAGCTCGACCCCAAGCGCTATCCCGTCCGCGGGGTGATGAACTGGGTCTCCAACCTCAAGAACGAGCTGGTCGACCACGAGTCCGCGCCGGCCCACGTCGCCTCGCCGGCTGAGGAGCCCTACGCCGAGGCCTACAAGACCTACCAGCAGCGGCTGCGGGCGGCCAACGCGCTCGACTTCGACGACCTCATCATGACGACGGTGCACCTGCTGCAGGCCTTCCCCGACGTCCGCGAGCAGTACCGGCGCCGCTTCCGCCACGTGCTGGTGGATGAGTACCAGGACACCAACCACGCCCAGTACGCCCTGGTCCGCGAGCTCTGCGCCGAGGAGGAGGGCGAGCACTCGATCGGGGCGCCGGGGCTGATGGTGGTCGGCGACTCCGACCAGTCGATCTACGCCTTCCGCGGCGCGACCATCCGCAACATCCTCGACTTCGAGAGCGACTTCCCCGGCGCGGAGACGATCTTGCTGGAGCAGAACTACCGCTCGACCCAGAACATCCTGTCGGCCGCCAACGCCGTCATCACCCGCAACGCCGAGCGTCCGGAGAAGCGGCTGTGGTCCGACTCCGGGGACGGGCCGCTGATCACCGGCTACGTCGCCGACACCGAGCACGACGAGGCCCAGTTCGTGGCCGGCGAGATCGACCGGCTGACCGACGAGGGCGTGACCACGCCCGGGCAGACGGCCGTCTTCTACCGCACCAACGCCCAGTCGCGGGCCTTCGAGGACGTCTTCATCCGGGTCGGGCTGCCGTACAAGGTGGTCGGTGGGGTGCGCTTCTACGAGCGGCGCGAGGTACGCGACGCCATCTCCTACCTGCGAGCCATCGCCAACCGGGCCGACGACGTGTCGGTCCGGCGGATCCTCAACGTGCCCAAGCGCGGGATCGGTGACCGGGCGGAGGCGGCGATCGCCACCCTCGCCGAGCGTGAGCAGATCTCCTTCGGCGAGGCGCTGCGCCGCAGCGACGAGGCGGCCGGCCTGGCCACCCGCTCGGCCAAGCAGATCGAGGCCTTCGCCGCCCTGCTGGACGCGCACGAGCAGATGGTCGCCGACGGCGTCCCGGCCGACCAGGTGCTCACCTCGGTGCTGCAGGAGTCGGGCTACCTGGCCGAGCTGCAGAACAGCAAGGACCCCCAGGACGAGACCCGGATGGAGAACCTGGTCGAGCTGGTGTCGGTGGCCGCCGAGTTCGTCGCGAACGCCCACGCCCAGGACATCACCGCCGAGGTGGCCGCGGCCCGCGCCGAGGAGGACCAGACGGCGGAGGACGGGTCCCGCGAGCGGGAGGCGCTCGAGCTGGGCGACGAGCTGGCCGCCGGCGCTCCCGAGCCGGACGACTCGCTGCCGGCCTTCCTCGAGCGGATCGCCCTGGTGGCCGACTCCGACCAGATCCCCGACGCCGACGACGACGGCGGCATGGTCACGCTGATGACCCTGCACACCGCGAAGGGGCTGGAGTTCGACACCGTGTTCCTCACCGGGTGCGAGGACGGGGTGTTCCCGCACCAGCGGGCGCTCACCGACCGCAGCGAGCTGGAGGAGGAGCGCCGGCTGGCCTACGTCGGCATCACCCGGGCCCGAAAGCGGCTGCACCTCTCCCGCGCGGTGGTGCGGACGGCCTGGGGCGCCCCGCAGTACAACCCGCCGAGCCGGTTCCTCGAGGAGATCCCGGCTCACCTCTACGACTGGCGGCGCACCGGCGCGGCGGTGGCCAGCTGGGCCACCACCTCGGCCACCCGCCGCAACGAGGCCGACAGCTCGCTGGGCAGCTGGCGCAGCGCCGTCGGCTACGGCGCACGCCCGACCACCCGGCAGGTGCCGTCCCTGGACGCGGGTGACCGCGTGCTGCACAGCACCTTCGGGATGGGCACGGTGATCGCGACGAGCGGGACGGGCGACGCCACCAAGGCCGATGTGGACTTCGGCTCCGTCGGCGTGAAGCGCCTCTCCCTCAAGCACGCCCCGCTGGAGAAGCTGTAGGCGCGTCTTCCTGGGACCCGGGTCGGTCCCCGTCGGCTCGTCGGCGGGGTGTTCCGGGCGAGCGTCCTGACCGAGATCGACGGTCGGTCGACCACTCACCCCATCGGGTGCCGCGCCACTGCGCGGTGCCGCACGGCAGAATCTCGTCACTGACCGTCGGAATCGGTCAGCACCCTGCCGCTCGAGCACAAAAAAACCTGGCCCCCGCTGGGTCGCAGCGGGGGCCAGGTTGGTCTCGGTGTCAGAGCCGGACGCCGTGGGACAGCATCCAGACGGCGGGATCGCGCGTCTCGTAGGGGTTGCTGGTGGAGGCGCCGGCCGGGTACCACTCGAAGTGGAGGTGGGGGCCGAACGTGCGCCCGGTCATGCCGACCACGCCGATCATGGTGCCGGCCTTGACCTGCTGGCCGGGGGAGACGGCGGTGCTCGCCATGTGCGCGTAGAGCGTCTTGCTGCCGTCGGCGTGCTTGATGATCACGTGGGTGCCGGCCCAGCCGCCGCCGTTGGCCGGGACGACGACGCCGTCGGCCGCCGCGCGGATCGGGGTGCCGATCGGGGCGGAGAGGTCGGTGCCGGTGTGGTAGCGCGACCAGGAGCCCACCGCGCCCCAGCGCGCTGCCAGGCGGTAGTGGGCCAGCGGGGAGACGCCGCCGCCGTCGCCCACCGCCACGGGCTCGACCTCGTAGTCCTCGGGGAGGGAGAGGGTGCCGGAGGCGGACTCCTCGGCCTGGCGCTTCTTCTCCGCCTCGGCCTTCTTCTTCTCCTCCTCCTTGATGCGGGCGTCCTCGGACTCGATCTCCTTGCTGGTCTCGGCCAGCTTCTCGGCCCGCTCGTCCTGCATCGCCTGGCGGGAGGTCTGCACGACCTTCTCGTCGACCTTGCTCAGGTTGCTCTGCCGGTCGGCCAGCTCCTTGGCGGCGATCGCCCGGTCGAGCTCGACCCGCACGGAGTTGCGGCTCTCGCGGTCGTCACGGCCGCTGAAGGAGTCCAGCGTCCCGCTCTGGTTGCTCTGGCCGGCATCGCTGGCCTGCTCGCGCTCGTTGGCCTGGGCCGCCGCCTGCAGATCGCGGTTGAGGTTGACCGCCTGCTGCGCCGGCTCGGCCCGCGAGGTGTCGGCCGACCCGCTGTTGAGAGCGGCCTTCGCATCCACCTGGGTGGCCTGGGCGGCCGAGGTCAGGCTGACCGAGCCGGCCACGCCGAGGCCGAGCACGGAGATCGCCAGCGCAGCCAAGCCGTGGCTGAGGATGCTGTGACGGGTGGTGTCGGAGCGGTCGGAGAAGCTGGCGTCGTCGGCGGCTAGCGCCCGGCGAGCCTTCGCTCCGCGGAACGTCCTGGACACACACACTCCTCGACCTGCTGGATGATCACAACCCGGCCGGATCCTGTCCGGCCAAACGCGCAGAAACCTAACCGATGGGCACAGACCCATCAAGCCCCGACTGAGGAAAAATCTTAGCGATTCTCAGGTTGATGCGCCAATCCGCAGGGCGCCACAACAATCTGTGAATCGTCTCACACCCCGGACAGACCACCTCCGGAAGCGGCGGCTAGGGTGCCGGATGTGGACAGCGCAGTGGCACGCCCGATCCGGGTGGTGGTGGCCAAGCCCGGTCTGGACGGGCACGACCGCGGCGCCAAGGTGGTCGCCCGCGCCCTGCGCGACGCGGGCATGGAGGTCGTCTACACCGGGCTGCACCAGACCCCGGAGCAGATCGTGGCCACCGCCCTGGCCGAGGACGCCGACGCCGTCGGGCTGTCGATCCTCTCCGGGGCCCACATGACGATCTTCCCGCGCGTGGTCGAGCTGCTGCGGGCCGAGGGCGCGGACGACGTCGTCGTCTTCGGCGGGGGCATCATCCCCGAGGCCGACCGGCAGCCGCTGGCCGAGGCCGGGGTGGCCCGCGTCTTCACCCCCGGCGCGACGATGGCCGAGATCGTCGAGTGGGTGCGCGAGCACTGCCGGCGCAGCGACGAGCTGACCTCCTGAGAGGCCGCCCGGACGCCCACCGGCGCCCGGTGGTCGGTTTCGCCGCACCTGAGCCCTGGCGTTAGAGTCGCGCGGGGCGCGAGGACGCCCCCGTGGTGCGGACGGGCGCCGGGCGGCGTCCCCCCACCTCCCACCCGAGGAAACCCCGGACGGCCTGACCGGACGGGGACCGACGTTGGGGCCCGCGAGCCCCGGAAGAAGGATGGAATCGTCGTGGATCTCTACGAATACCAGGCGCGCGACCTGTTCGAGTCGCACGGCGTGCCGGTGCTCCGGGGCATCACCGCCACCACGCCCGAGGAGGCCGAGGCCGCTGCGGCGGAGCTGGGCACCCCGGTCGTCGTGGTGAAGGCCCAGGTCAAGACCGGTGGCCGTGGCAAGGCCGGCGGGGTGAAGATCGCCAAGAGCCCGGCCGAGGCGGCCGAGCGCGCCCGGGAGATCCTGGGGCTCGACATCAAGGGTCACGTGGTGCGCACGGTGATGGTGGCCGAGGGCGCCGACATCGCCGAGGAGTACTACTTCTCCCTGCTGCTCGACCGCGCCAACCGCTCCTACCTGGCCATGTGCAGCAAGGAGGGCGGCGTCGAGATCGAGCAGCTCGCCGTGGAGCGTCCCGAGGCGCTGGCCCGGGTGCCGGTCGACCCTGCGGTGGGCATCGACGCGGCCAAGGCCGAGGAGATCGTCGCCACCGCCGGCTTCGACGAGGCCGACCGCGCCAAGATCGCCGAGGTGCTGGTCACCCTGGGCACGGTCTACACCGCCAGCGACGCCACCCTGGTCGAGGTCAACCCGCTGGTGAAGACCGGTGACGGCTCGATCATCGCGCTCGACGGCAAGGTCACGCTGGACGAGAACGCCGACTTCCGCCACCCCGAGTTCGCCGAGCTGGCCGACGTGGCCGCCGCCGACCCGCTGGAGCTCAAGGCCAAGGAGAAGGGCCTCAACTACGTCAAGCTGGACGGCTCGGTCGGGATCATCGGCAACGGTGCCGGCCTGGTGATGAGCACCCTGGACGTCGTCGCCTACGCCGGCGAGGAGTTCCCCGGTGCGCCGAAGCCGGCCAACTTCCTCGACATCGGCGGTGGCGCCAGCGCCGAGGTGATGGCCAACGGGCTGGACGTGATCCTGCACGACGAGCAGGTGAAGAGCGTCTTCGTCAACGTCTTCGGCGGCATCACCGCCTGCGACGCGGTCGCCAACGGCATCGTGCAGGCCTTCGAGCTGCTCCAGGGCCGCGGCGTCGACCCGAAGCCGCTGGTCGTCCGCCTCGACGGCAACAACGCCGAGCTCGGCCGGCAGATCCTGCGGGACGCGGGGCTGCCCGGTCTGGAGCAGGTGGACACGATGGACGGTGCAGCCCGCCGGGCTGCCGAGCTGGCTGCGAACTGAGGAGCGACTGACATGGCAATCTTCCTGAACTCCGAGTCCCGGGTCATCGTCCAGGGCATGACGGGCTCGGAGGGCATGAAGCACTCCCAGCTCATGCTCAAGTCCGGCACCAATGTGGTCGGCGGCGTGAACCCGCGCAAGGCGGGCACCACCGTCGACTTCGAGGACGGGGTCACCGTCCCCGTCTTCGGCACCGTCGCCGAGGCGATGGGGCAGGCCCAGGCGAACGTGTCGGTGATCTTCGTGCCGGCCAAGTTCACCAAGTCCGCGGTGGTCGAGGCGATCGAGGCCGAGATCCCGCTGGCCGTCGTCATCACCGAGGGAGTCCCGGTCAGGGACACCGCCGAGTTCTGGAGCCTGGCGAAGGGCTCCAAGACCCGGATCATCGGCCCGAACTGCCCCGGCCTGATCACCCCGGGGGTGTCGAACGCCGGCATCATCCCGGCCAGCATCACGTCCGGCGGGCGGATCGGCCTGGTGTCGAAGTCGGGCACCCTGACCTACCAGATGATGTACGAGCTCAACGACTACGGCATCTCCACCGCGGTCGGGATCGGTGGCGACCCGGTCATCGGCACCACCCACATCGACTGCCTGCAGGCCTTCCAGGACGACCCCGACACCGACGCGATCGTCATGATCGGCGAGATCGGCGGCGACGCCGAGGAGCGGGCCGCCGAGTTCATCAGGGCCAACGTCACCAAGCCGGTGGTCGGCTACGTCGCCGGGTTCACCGCGCCGGAGGGCAAGACGATGGGCCACGCCGGCGCCATCGTCTCCGGCTCGGCCGGCACCGCGGCCGCGAAGAAGGAGGCCCTCGAGGCGGCCGGCGTCAAGGTCGGCAAGACCCCGAGCGAGACCGCCGCGCTGATGCGCGACATCATGGCCTCGCTGGCCTGAGCCGCACGCACCGACGGCCCGCACCCCTCAGGGGTGCGGGCCGTCGTCGTCGGTGGGGGCGGAACGCCACGAGGACGCCGGGACGTCCGGGGCTGGTCGGTCGGCTCAGCCGGCCTGGGTGGTGCGACCTGCGGCGCGCTCGGCCAGCTCGGTCCACTGCTCGTCGGAGAAGTCGAAGTCGGCGGCCTCCGGGTCGAGCGGCAGGCCCAGGTAGACGACCTTCTCGTCCACGCTGGCCATCGCGATCCGGTAGCTGACCTCCTCGTCCGCCCCCGTCGACTGGGTCACGGTGTAGGCGGTGCCGGCGATCTTGCTCTTGCCGACCGATCCCTCGATCGGCTGGGGCTCGGAGACGTCGGCGGTGCGCAACTCCTCCTCGCACCCCTCGACCGACTCCTCGTAGTCGTCGACCAGTGCGGTGGCGGCCTCGGCGTCCTCCATCGAGAGCACGACCTCGTCGAAACCGAACTGGCTGGGGGCGTCGGGGTCACGCTGCAGCAGGTAGGTCACCTTGCCGCGGGTCTCCGGACCGCTCACCGTGGCGGGGTCGATGCCCTCGCACCGGCTCAGGGCGACGTCGGTGAAGTCGGTCTCCACGGCCGTCGGACCCCACTCGCCCGCGCCGCGGGTGATCCGGGGGACGTCGACAGGTGCCAGGAAGCCGGGCTCGGAGTCGCCGAGCGGCGGCAGGCCCTTGGTCACCGTCACGTCATCGGCGCAGGCCCCGTCGACGGCACCGCACTGGCCGGTGACGACGTCGGTGGCGGCCTCGACCAGCCCGTCGGACCTGACCGAGCCGTCCTGCTGGGCGGCGTCCAGCACGTTGACCAGCCGGCCCGTGCGCACGAGCACCACCGAGTGGAAGGTGTTCGGCTCGTCCTCGATCACGGCGAGCCCGCCTGCGGCCTGGTCGCCCAGACCGTCGACCTTCCAGCCCTCGGCCATGAAGACCGGCTGGCGGGGGCAGCCCGCGAGCTGGGCCAGCCGGCTCTCGAAGACCCGCTGGGCGTCGGCCTCGGTGGGGTAGAGGTCGGCCTGGTGCAGCACGGCGGTCTCGGCCTCGCTGGCCGTGGTGAGGGTGCGCAGCCGAGACATCTCCGGGGTCGGCAGCCCGGGCTCGGTGCGCAGCAGGCACACCGGCTGCGGGGCGTCCTCGGCGATGCCCTCCTCGTCGAGGCTGATCTTCCAGCCCGCCTCGGGCGAGATCGCGTCGGCCTCGCGGTCGGTGAGCATCGAGGTGGTGTTGAGCGGGGCGACCGGGCTCGGCGTCGGGGTCGTCCCGACCGGCGGCGCGGTGACCTGCGGCGGCTGGTTGGCCCAGACCGCGAAGCCGATCGCCAGCGAGGTCACCATCACCAGCGCGAGCGCGGAGACCAGCAGCCCCATCCGGGTCCGGCGGTCGAGCTGGTGGCGGTGCGGCTCCTGCCACATCGGCGGCGGGGAGCTGGCCGAGCGCTGGTGCTGGGTCTGGCTCGACACCGGGCGGGGGTCGGCCGGGACGGTGCCCGGGCGTCCCCACGGGTTCGGCTCGGCCGGCTGGCTCTCGGCGTAGCTGGCCGGGGCCGCCGCGGTGATCTCGGCGTCGCGGGCCGGCGTGCTGGCCGGCTGGATGGTCACGGTCGGCTGCGCGTCGGGGGTGTCCTGCGCTGCCGCGTCCGCGGTCGTCCGGCGGTCCTGGGTCGACCCGGCCCGCGGGGCGGGGGTCTGGCTCCGGTCGGCACCGGTCGGCTCGGCGCCGGTCGCGTCCTGGTCGCCCTCGGCCGCCGGCCAGGGTTCCAGGCTGCGGCGGGCGCGGCTCGGGCGGGGGGTGTCGGTGGACGGCCGGGAGGGGTCGTCGGACCAGGGGATCGCGCGGCGGGGGTTACCGCCAGCGTCCTTGTCGGCCACTCGCCTGCTCCTTCTCGTCGATCAAAGGCGCCTACTGTAGTGCCGCGCTCCGGGCAACCCAAAATCGCCGAGCGTATCCCGTCACCCTCCAGCGCGGCCAAACTTAGCCCCTCGGGCGTGTCAGGGCGAGCCGGGGCGGGGTCGGGGGCGACGATGGACGGGCTATGACTCCTCCCGCCACCAGCGTCCGAGACCGGCTGCCGACCCTCCGCGTGACCGAGGCCGGGCAGCGGACGGCGCCCGCGGCCGAGCCGGCGGTGGTGCCGGCGTGGCTGGCCGCGGTGGGTGGTGGGACGGCGGCCAGCGCGGTCGGCTGGCTGCTGCCGGCGGCGCTCGTGCTGGTCGGCTGGCTGGCCGACATGGCCGGGCCCTCGACCCTGCCGCTGCGGGCCGCGACGCAGTTCTGGTTCGCCGGCCACGGCGGGAACGCCCACCTCGGCACGAGCACCTGGACGCTGGTGCCGCTGGGGCTGACCGTGCTGCAGCTGCTGGTGCTCACCCAGGTCGCCGGGTTCGCCGCGCGCCAGGCGCCGGCCGCGGTGCGCGCGACCCGGGGGGTCCTGACCCGGTGCGTGGTGCTGCTGGTGCTGGGCTACCTGCTGCCGCTCGCGGTGGTGGCGACCCTGGTCGGCACCCCGGACCAGCTGGTCCGGGTGCTGGCCGGAGGTGCGGTGCTCGCCGCCGCCGGCGGGTGGTGGGGTGCGGTGCGGGCCGTCGGGCTGCCGTGGGCGCTGCCGGACTGGCTGCGCCGGCTGCCCAGGGCCGTCGGCGCCGGGGTGGCGGTGATGTGGCTGGCCTCGGCCGCGGTCCTCGTCGTCTCGGTGGTCCAGCACTTCGAGCAGGTGCAGGCGCTCAGCGGCGGAGCGGCGCCGCAGCCGGTGTCCGCGGTGGTGCTGGTGCTCGCCCAGCTGGCCTACCTGCCCAACCTGGTGCTGTGGGCGATGAGCTACCTGCTCGGTGCGGGGTTCACCGTCGCGACCGACTCGGTGGTCTCCCCGATGGTGACCGAGCTCGGGCTGCTGCCCGGCATCCCCGTGCTCGGGGCACTGCCCCCCGAGGGGATCGGGACGTGGACGTCCTGCCTGTGGCTGCTGGCCGGGGTGGCCGCGGGTGCGGTGACCGCGGTCGTGCTGCTGCGCGGGCTGCGCCCGCTGCGCTTCGACGCCGCCTGCCTGGTCGGCGGACTCGCCGCGGCGCTCACCGGGCTGGTGCTGACGGTGGCCGGAGCCGCCTCCCGCGGCAGCCTCGGCAGCGGCCGGCTGACCGGGCTCGGTCCGCGGCTGACCGAGCTGGCGGTGATGTCGGTGACCGTGCTCGGCATCGCCGGGCTGGTGACCGGGTTCGTCTACGGCCTGCTGGTGCGTCGCCGGCCCGTCGGTCCGGGAGCCGACGGCCCGGACGAGGCGCAGGAGGAGGACACCCGGGTGCTGCGTCGCCTCGACGACGCCGAGGCCACCCAGGTGCTCCGCCGGAGGCGCTGACCCGGCCGGCGTTCGGTCCGGGGCGGTCGTCGCGCGGATCGCCCGCCGCCGGGCCAGGCGATAGGGTCTGGCGGGTGGCGATGCGTGTCGTGGTCCTGGTGTCCGGGTCGGGCACCCTGCTGCAGTCGCTGCTCGACGCCGCGGCGGCCGGACGGCTGCCGGTCGAGGTGGTCGCGGTGGGCAGCGACCGCACCGGCATCGCCGGCCTCGAGCGGGCCGAGCGGGCCGGCGTCCCCACCTTCGTCGTCCCGCTCGAACGCGGCGCGGACCGGTCGGCCTGGGACGCCCGGCTGACCGAGGCGGTCGCGGAGCACCGACCCGACCTGGTGGTCTGCGCCGGGTTCATGAAGCTGCTGGGGGAGGCCTTCCTGGACGTCTTCGGCGGCCGCACCATCAACTCCCACCCCGCGCTGCTGCCGTCCTTCCCCGGGATGCACGGCCCGCGGGACGCCCTGGCCGCCGGGGTGAAGGTGAGCGGGGCCACCGTGTTCATGGTCGACGCCGGTGTGGACACCGGGACGATCCTGGCCCAGCGGGCGGTCGACGTCCGCGAGGACGACACCGTGGAGACGCTGCACGAGCGGATCAAGGTGGTCGAGCGCGAGATCCTGGTCGAGACCGTCGACCGGCTCGCCCGCACCCAGTCCTGACCCGGCCCCGGCACCGTCCGGGCGAGACAACGAGGAGACCCGTCATGACCGACAGCCCCGTCACCGACGCCGACGCCCCCGACCGGGTGCCGCTGCGGCGGGCCCTCGTCTCGGTCTACGACAAGACCGGTCTGGTCGAGCTCGGGCGCGCCCTGCAGGCCGCCGGGGTGGAGATCGTCTCCACCGGCTCGACCGCCAGCCGGCTCACCGACGCCGGGGTGCCGGTCACCCCGGTGGAGCAGGTCACCGGCTTCGCCGAGTGCCTCGACGGCCGGGTCAAGACGCTGCACCCGCTGGTGCACGCGCCGATCCTCGCCGACCGCCGGCTGGCCAGCCACCGCGAGCAGCTGGCCGAGCTGGGAGCGGAGCCGTTCGACCTGGTGGTGAGCAACCTCTACCCCTTCACCGAGACCGTCGCCTCCGGCGCCAGTCCCGACGAGTGCGTCGAGCAGATCGACATCGGCGGGCCGTCGATGGTGCGGGCCGCGGCGAAGAACCACCCCTCGGTCGCGATCATCACCTCGCCCAGCCAGTACGGGCAGCTGGAGCGGGCGCTGGGCGCGGGCGGGTTCACCCTGGTCGAGCGCCGCCGGCTGGCCGCCGAGGCGTTCGCGCACACCGCCGCCTACGACGTCGCGGTGGCGTCGTGGTTCGCCAACGGGCTGGGTGCGGAGCCCGACCAGGTGTTCCCGTCCTTCCTGGGCGCCACCTGGGAGCGCGCCGACGTGCTGCGCTACGGGGAGAACCCGCACCAGGCGGCCGCCCTCTACACCGACCCGTCCGGCGGTGGCCTGGCCGGTGCGGAGCAGCTGCACGGCAAGCAGATGTCGTACAACAACTACGTCGACACCGACGCCGCCCGCCGGGCCGCGCTGGACTTCGAGCAGCCGGCGGTCGCCATCATCAAGCACGCGAACCCGTGCGGGATCGCGGTCGGCGCCGACGTCGCCGAGGCGCACCGGCGGGCCCACGCCTGCGACCCGGTGTCGGCTTTCGGCGGCGTCATCGCCACCAACCGCCCGGTGTCGGTGGAGATGGCCCGCCAGGTCGCCGAGGTGTTCACCGAGGTGGTGGTCGCCCCCGACTACGAGGAGGGCGCGCTGGAGGTGCTGACCGCCAAGAAGAACATCCGGCTGCTGCGCTGCGCGGACGAGGACCGTCCGGCCACCGAGCTGCGGGCGGTCAGCGGCGGGCTGCTGCTGCAGCAGGCCGACCGGATGCAGGCCGAGGGCGATGACCCGGCGCAGTGGAACCTGGTCGCGGGCGAGCCCGCCGACGAGGCGCTGCTGGCCGACCTGGTCTTCGCCTGGCGGGCCTGCCGGGCGGTGAAGTCCAACGCCATCCTGCTGGCCCGTGACGGCGCCTCGGTCGGGGTCGGGATGGGTCAGGTCAACCGGGTCGACTCCTGCCGGCTGGCCGTCGAGCGGGCCGGTGCCGAGCGGGCCCGTGGTGCCGTGGCGGCCTCCGACGCCTTCTTCCCCTTCGCCGACGGGCCGCAGATCCTCATCGACGCCGGCGTCCGCGCGATCGTCCAGCCGGGCGGCTCGGTGCGGGACGAGGAGACGGTGGCCGCCGCCCGCGCGGCCGGCGTCACCTTGTACCTGACCGGCTCCCGGCACTTCTTCCACTGACCACCGCCCGCACCCGAGGAGCGAGATGACCGCACAGACCATGCTGGGCAAGCCCGTCGCCACCGCCATCAAGGACGACCTGAAGCGCCGCGTGGCCGCCCTGGCCGAGCGCGGGGTGGTGCCCGGGCTGGGCACCGTGCTGGTGGGCGACGACCCGGGCAGCCACTCCTACGTCCGGGGCAAGCACCGTGACTGCGCCGAGGTGGGGATCACCTCGATCGCGGTCGAGCTGCCCGGCGACGTGGAGGAGGCCGAGCTGCGTGAGCGGCTGCAGGCCCTCAACGAGGACCCGGCCTGCACCGGCTACATCGTGCAGCTGCCGCTGCCGGGCCACCTGGACGAGAACGCGATGCTCGAGCTCGTCGACCCCGACAAGGACGCCGACGGGCTGCACCCCACCAACCTCGGCCGGCTGGTGCTCGGCACGCCCGCGCCGCTGCCGTGCACGCCGCGGGGGATCATCGAGCTGCTGCGGGCCTCCGACGTCGAGCTGGCCGGCGCCGAGGTGTGCGTGATCGGCCGCGGGACCACGATCGGGCGTCCGATGGGGCTGCTGCTGACCCGCCGCTCGGAGAACTCCACCGTCACGCTGTGCCACACCGGCACCCGTGACCTGGCCGCGCACACCCGCCGCGCCGACATCGTCATCGCCGCCGCCGGCGTGCCGGACCTGGTGGATGCCGACATGGTCGCCGAGGGCTCGGTGCTGGTCGCGGTCGGGATCACCCGGACCGAGGCCGGTCTGGTCGGCGACTTCCACCCCTCCGTGCTGGAGAAGGCCCGGCTGATCGCCCCGGTGCCGGGCGGTGTCGGCCCGATGACGCGGGCGATGCTGCTGAGCAACGTGGTCGACCGCGCCGAGGCGATGGCCGCCACCGCCTGAGCCGGTCCTGATGGAGCCCGCCGGACGTCCGAGCGCCGCCACCTCGCGCTCGCTGAACCCCTGGCCGTTGCTGGCCTCGCTGGCGGTGTTCGCCGCCGGGCTGGTGCTGTGCGCGCTGGGGCAGTGGCGGGTCGGGCTGTGGACCTGCGCCGGCGGGCTGGTGCTGGCCGGGGTGCTCCGGCTGGTGCTGCCGCGGCGGGCGGTGGGGCTGCTGCGGGTGCGCCACCAGGCGGTCGACGTCGTCCTGCTGCTGGGGGCCGGGGTGGCGATGGCGGTGCTGGCCTACCTGCGCTGATCGCGGTGGGAACGCCCCCGGGCGTCCGGGTCGTCCGGGCGTGCAACGGCCCGGGGTGCGGTGTACCCCGGGCCGTCGCTGCGTCGCTCAGATGAGGCCGAGGGAGCGGACCGCGTCGCGCTCCTCGGCGAGCTCGGCGACGGTGGCGTCGATCTTGCCGCGGGAGAAGTCGTCGATCTCCAGGCCCTGCACGATGGAGTACTCGCCGTCGGTGACCGTGCAGGGGAAGGAGCTGATCAGGCCCTCCGGCACGCCGTAGGAGCCGTCGCTCGGCACCGCCATCGAGATCCAGTCGCCCTCCGGCGTCCCGGTCACCCAGTCGCGCATGTGCTCGACGGTGGCGTTGGCGGCCGAGGCGGCCGAGGAGGCGCCGCGGGCCTCGATGATCGCCGCGCCGCGCTTCTGCACGGTGGGCAGGAAGTCCTGCTCGACCCAGGCCTGGTCGTCGATGACCTCGGCGGCGTTGCGGCCGGAGATCTCGGTGTGGAACAGGTCGGGGTACTGGGTGGCGGAGTGGTTGCCCCAGATCGTCATGTGGGTCACCTCGGCGACCGGCACGCCGGCCTTCTGCGCGACCTGGGTGAGGGCGCGGTTGTGGTCGAGGCGGGTCAGCGCGTTGAAGCGGTGGTGGGGGATGTCGGGGGCGTTGGTCATCGCGATCAGCGCGTTGGTGTTGGCCGGGTTGCCGGTGACGAGCACCTTGACGTCGTCGGCGGCGTGGTCGTTGAGGGCCTTGCCCTGCGCGGTGAAGATCGCGCCGTTGGCCTCGAGCAGGTCGCTGCGCTCCATGCCCTTGCTGCGCGGACGGGCCCCGACCAGCATGGCGAGGTTGACCCCGTCGAACACCTGGGTGGCGTCGTCGCCGATCTCGACCGAGCTGAGCAGCGGGAACGCGCAGTCGTCGAGCTCCATCACCACACCCTCCAGCGCCTTCAGCGCCGGGGTGATCTCCAGCAGCCGCAGCTCGACGGGCTGGGTCGGCCCGAGCAGCGCACCGCTGGCGATGCGGAACAGCAGGCTGTAGCAGATCTGACCGGCCGCCCCGGTGACGGCGACCTTGACGGGTGCGTTGCTCACGTCTCGACTCCTCCTCGCGCCGACGGCGCGGTGTCCGCGGCCCGTCCGGGCCCTGTCGGGGTGACGCTAGCAATCCGCCCCGGGTCGGCGCAGACCGGCCGTCGTCGGCGGACCGTCAGCGCAGCGCCCGGCCCTGGCGGTCGCCGATCGTGCCGGTGAGGATGAGGACGAACTCGATCAGCGCCCAGATGCCGGTGATGAGGGGACCGATGCCGAACAGCCAGATGCCGAGCACCCAGATCAGCAGCTGGGCCACCCCGCGGCCGGTGTGGCCGAGGTAGAGGTTGTGCACCCCGAGGCCGCCGAGGAAGAAGGCGAGCACGGCGGCGGTGGTCTTCGACTTGTCCGACCAGTTCGGCTCGGACCCGTAGGGCGAGGCGTAGGGGTGCGCGACGGGGTAGGGACCCCCGTACGGGTGGGCCGGGAAGGACGCCGGCACCATCGCCTGGCCGGCGTAGGGATCGGCGGATGCCGAGGGCCGCGGGGCGTACGGGTCGGCGGGCGGGTACGGCGGCAGCGGCTGCGTCGCGTACGGGTCGGCCGAGGCGGAGGAGGGCGGGCCCCAGGCGGTGGCCCCGGGGTCGAGCGGCCGGGTCGGCTCGGGCGGTGCCGCGTCGGAGGGCCAGGTCGCCCCGGCCGGGGTCGGGACGGCGGGGAGCGGCTCGGTCGGCTCGGCGCCCGTCCGGTCGTCGCGGTGCGGTCCCGGGTCTCCTCCCGCGAAGTACTGTGACGACACGCAGCAGCCTTTCGTGAGGCACCGTCGAGGTGCGCGGACCCGCGCCGCCAGCCTAGCCCCGCGACCGTCCCCGGAGGAGTGCCGTGATCGATGCCGCGGAGGCGGTCCGGCAGGTGCGGGAGAGGCTCGCACCCCTGCGGCGGACGTCCTGGGTCGGGGTCGACGGGATGGGCGCCTCGGGCAAGACCACCTTCGCCGAGACGCTGCGAGGGGCGCTGGACGGGTCCGTGGTGGTGCACGTCGACGACTTCGCCCGTCCCGGTGTGCCGACCTGGCACCACGACCTCTTCACCAGCCAGGTCCTCCAGCCGCTGCTCGCGGGCCGGGCGGCGCGCTGGCAGCGCTGGGACCTCGCCGCCGACCGGCCGCTGGACTGGCAGCACGCGCCTCCGGGCGTCCCCGTCGTGGTCGAGGGTGTCTCGGCCACCGACCGGCGGCTGGCGGTGCCCTGGGACCTCACCGTCTGGGTGGACGTCCCGGCCGCGGTCCGCCACGCCCGGGCCCGCGCACGCGACGGCGAGCGGGTGTGGCGCGAGCGGTGGCTGGCTGAGTGGATCCCCAGCGAGGAGGACTACCTCGCCCAGCAGCGTCCCGACCTGCGGGCCGACCTCGTCGTCGACGGACGCTGACCGCCGCCGTCCGGGCGGACTAGGGTTCAGCGCGTGAACTCCACGCTCGTCAACATCGGGCTGATCCTGCTCTTCACGGTGATCGGCGGGGTGTTCGCCGCGGCGGAGATGTCGCTGGTGTCGCTGCGGGAGAGCCAGGTCAAGAACCTCAGCCACCGCGGCAGCCGCGGTCAGAAGGTGGCCCGGCTGGCCGCCAACCCCAACCGCTTCCTCTCCGCGGTGCAGATCGGGGTGACCCTGGCCGGCTTCCTCTCCGCCGCCTTCGGCGCCGCCACCCTCGCCGACGACCTGTCGCCGGTGCTGCAGACCCGGGGGGTGCCGGCCGGTGTGGCCGACACCCTGGCCCTGGTCGCCATCACCATCGTCATCTCCTACCTCTCGATCGTGCTGGGCGAGCTCACCGCCAAGCGGCTCGCGCTGCAGCGGGCCGAGGGCTTCGCGCTGGCGCTGGCGCCGCTGGTCGACTTCATCGCCACCCTGGCCCGGCCGGTGATCTGGCTGCTGGGGGCGTCGACGAACGTCGCGGTGCGGCTGCTCGGCGGCGATCCGAAGGCGAGCCGGGAGGAGGTCACCGACGAGGAGATCCGCGCCATGGTCAGCACCTCGGTCACCCTCGGCGCGGAGGAGCGCCGGATCGTGGACGAGGTGTTCAGCGCGGGCGAGCGCAGCCTGCGGGAGGTGATGGTGCCGCGGACCGAGGTGGACTTCCTGGCCGGGGACACCCCCGTCTCCCGGGCCGTCCGCGAGGTGCGCGACGCGCCGCACTCCCGCTACCCGGTGACCGCCCAGTCGACCGACGACGTGGTCGGCTTCGTGCACGTCCGCGACCTCTTCGACCCCGGTCTGGCCGGGCGGGCCAGCACCGTGCAGCAGCTGGTCCGCCCGGTGATCTCGTTGCCCGACACGGTGCGGATGCTGCCGGCGCTGACCGAGATGCGGCGTCGCGCCGCCCACCTCGCGGTGGTCCGCGACGAGTACGGCGGCACCGCCGGCATCGTGACCATGGAGGACCTGGTCGAGGAGCTGGTCGGCGACATCACCGACGAGTACGACGTGGTGGTCGGGACGCCCGCGCCGGCGGCCGGCGAGCTGGACGGGCTGACCACGCTGGAGGAGTTCACCGAGCGCCACCAGCTGGTCCTCGACGAGGGCCCCTACGACACTGTGGCCGGGTGGTTCATGGCCCGGCTCGGACGTCTCCCGCTGCCCGGCGACGAGCTCGAGGTCGAGCTGCGCGGGCCCGACGCCGGCGAGGACGAGCCCGGGCACCCGGTCCGCTTCCAGGTGCTCGAGCTGGACGGCCGCCGCGCCGCCCGGTTCCGGGTGACGGTCGGCGCGCGTCCGGCGACCCCGGCCACCCCGGCGTCGTGAGACCGTCCGGGCCAGAACCCGGACGCGGCGGCGTCCCGACGATGGAACAATGACCGCCATGCCAGCCCGCGTGCTCTCCCTGACCCAGCCCACCGCCGACTCCCTGCACCTGGGGAACTACCTCGGTGCGCTGCGTCAGTGGGTGGCCCTGCAGGACGACTACGAGACCTTCTACGGCGTCGCCGACCTGCACGCGCTCACCGTCGAGGTCGAGCCGCAGCAGCTGACCGAGCGCACCCTGCGCAGCGCGGCCCAGTTCGTGGCCGCCGGCGTCGACCCGGTGCGCTCGCCGGTGTTCGCCCAGAGCCACGTCGGAGAGCACGCCCAGCTCGCCTGGGTGCTCAGCTGCCTGACCGGGTTCGGCCAGGCCAGCCGGATGACCCAGTTCAAGGACAAGTCGGCCCGCGTCGGTGCCGACAAGGCCAACGTCGGGCTGTTCACCTACCCGATCCTGATGGCCGCCGACATCCTGCTGTACCAGGCCGAGCGGGTCCCGGTGGGGGAGGACCAGCGCCAGCACCTCGAGCTGACCCGCGACCTCGCCCAGCGGTTCAACCACCGCTTCGGCGAGGTGTTCACCGTGCCCGAGCCCCACATCGTCAGCTCGGTCGGCAAGATCATGGACCTGCAGGACCCGACCTCGAAGATGAGCAAGACGTCCTCCTCGCCGAACGGGATCATCGAGCTGCTCGACGAGCCGAAGGCCAACATCAAGAAGTTCCGCTCCGCGGTCACCGACTCCGACACCGTGATCGCCTACGACGAGGAGAACAAGCCGGGGGTGTCCAACCTGCTCAACCTGCTCTCGGTGTTCACCGGACGCTCCGTGGAGCAGCTGGTGACGGACTTCGAGGGCAAGATGTACGGCCACCTCAAGGTCGCCGTGGCCGACGCCGCGATGGAGGTCATCGCCCCGTTCCGCCAGCGCACCCTGGAGCTGATGGAGGAACGGACCGAGCTGGAGGCGCTGCTGCTCGCCGGCGCGGAACGTGCCCGCGCGGTCGCGGCGAAGACGCTGGCCGACGTCTACGATGCGGTTGGCCTGGTGCGCCCTGCGGGTGCGGCGGGCACAGCGCGCTGACACGGCGGCGCGCGGACCAGGTCGACTCGCCCGGGAGGTGCCGGTGGAGCAGCAGGACCCTGATGGCTCGCGGCTGCTCACCTCCCGCGACGTCGGTGAGCTGCTGAGCGCGGCGGTCGAGCACGCCGGAGGGCAGCTGCTCGACTGGCGGATGGACCACGTCGACGCCAACCCCCAGCACTCCACCACCGCCACCTACCACGCCTCGGTGAAGTGGCCCTTCGGCCGCCGTGACGAGCTGCTCGGGGTCAGTGCGCGGGCCGGCGGCCCGGCGCCCAGCGACGAGCGGGCCGAGATCTTCGCCGCCGGCGACCGGCGGATGGCGGTGTGGCTCTACCCGAAGGATCCTGACCTGCCGGGTCTGGCGCGGGCCGCCTACCCCGACCAGATGGCCGACCTGCTCACCAACCAGCGGGTGCTGCCGCGGCCGGTGCGTCCCGACGAGGTCACGCTGGAGATGATCGCCTACCGGCCGCGGCGCCGGGCGGTGCTGCGGGTCACGGTGGACTCGCCGGCGGGCCGGGCGGTGTTCTACGTCAAGGTGCTGCGGGCCCAGCTGTTCGCCGACGTCGAGCGCCGCCACCGGATGCTGCTCCAGGCAGGCGTCCCCGCCCCGCCGGTGGTGGCGACCACGGAGGACTACCTGCTGGTGCTCCGCGAGCTGGGTGGACGTCCGCTGGCCAAGGCGATCTTCGACGAGCGCCCGCCGTGCACCGCCGAGGCGCTGATCACCCTGCTGGACGCGATGCCGCCGGCGGTCAGCCAGCTGCAGCGCCGTCCGCCGTGGACCGACTCGGTGCAGCACTACAGCCAGATGGTCTCCCGGGCGCTGCCGATGGAGCGCCGGCGGCTGGACTGGATCACCGGTGAGATCCAGTCCGGGCTGGCCGGCATCAGCCCCGGGGACGAGCCCACCCACGGCGACTTCCACGAGGGCCAGGTGCACGTCGAGGCCGGCCGGATCGTCGGCGTCCTCGACGTCGACACCATCGGCCCCGGCCGCCGGGTCGACGACCTCGCGTGCCTGGTCGCCCACCTCTCCACCGTGCAGCGGATGAACGCCCAGCAGGCGGCCCGGGTGCGGGCCCTGCTGCAGGGCTGGGTGCCCGTGTTCGACACCCGCGTCGACCCCGCCGAGCTGCGGCTGCGGGCGGCCGCGGTGATCATCTCGCTGGCGACCGGCCCCTACCGCAGCCAGGAGCCGCACTGGGCGCGGGAGACGTCGTTCATCCTCGACGCCGCCGAGGCCCTCGTCCGCCAGGTGCGCTGAGCCCGGTCCCGGTTCGCCTTCCCGCACCGATGTCGGTGCCGGATCCCGAACTGGCGGCCCGTCCACAGATGTGGCGGAGTCGGCGTCGGGCGGTGGTCCGGGGTGGGAGCGTGGACGGGTGCACGCCAGGGTCCGTCCGTCCGCCGCCTTCCTCGAGCTCGCGGCCCGCCACGGGGGCGTCGTCACCCGTGCCGAGGCGGAGCAGCACGGCCTCAGCCGGCGGGTGGTCGGGCGTCTCACCCGGGACGGCCTCTGGCACCCGCTGGGACGAGGGACCTACCTGACCACGGCGCAGCCGCCCGACTGGACGGCGCGGGCGTGGGCCGGGCTGCGCGTCGGTGACGCCGGGAGCCTCCTCGGAGGACGGGCCGCGGCACACGTGCACGGTCTGCTCGACGCTCCGGACGTCATCGACGTCTGGGTCCGGGGGCCGCGGGCACCGCAGTCGGGCGGCCCCTGGCGGTTCCGGCTCGACCGGCTGTCGCGTCGGACGGGGCCGTCGCGCCCACCCACGCTGTGCGTGGAGGAGACGGTGCTCGACCTCGCCGGCGTCCTCCCGGCCGCGGGGCTGGTCGACCTGCTGTTCTCGGTGGCGCTGTCGCGGCGCACCACGGCCCGACGGGTGCGCGCCGCGATGGCCCGCCGAGGGCGGGTGCCGCAGCGCGCGCTGCTCGGCGACCTGCTGGCCGAGGTGGCCGAGGGCGTCGAGTCACCGCTGGAGCGTCTCTACCGGACGGACGTGGAGTCGGCGCACGGCCTGCCCCGTCCCCGCCGTCAGCACCGCTCCGACGGAACACGCCGGGACGTCGTCTACGAGGACTTCGGCGTCGTGGTCGAGCTCGACGGTGCGCTGTGGCACCGGGCGAGGGTGTTCCGGGACATGCGCCGCGACAACCGGAACCAGCTGCGGGGTCGACCGACCTTGCGGTACGGCTGGCAGGACACCGTCGCCGACCCGTGCTACGTGGCCGCCCAGGTCGGGCTGCTGCTCCGCCAGCGAGGGTGGGACGGCACCTTCCGCCGCTGCCGGCGCTGTCGCTGAGCTCCCAGTTCGGGATCGCGCACCGATGTCGGTGCCGGATCCCGAACGGGCGGTCAGGACGGGTGGGGGACCGAGGCGGTGGGGAGGTGGTCGTCGAGGAACTCGGTGGTGGCGTGCCAGGCGTTGACGGCGGCCTGGTGGTGGTGCCAGGCGCCGAGGTGGTTGTCGAAGGCGTGGTCGGCGCCGGGGTGGGCCATCCAGGTGGCGCCGGCGGCGGTGACGGCCTCGCGGACGCGGGCCTGGGCGTCGGCGTCGATGAAGGAGTCGGCCTCGCCGAAGTGGTGCAGGCTCGGGCAGGTGACCTGCGGGGCGAGGTCGAGCAGTGACGGCAGCGCCGAGCCGTAGTAGCCGATGAGGACGTCCGGCCGCACCCGGGCCGCGACCGCGAACGCCACCCCGCCGCCGAAGCAGAAGCCGAGCAGCCCCACCCCGGTCGAGCCGTCGTAGCGCCGGACGGTCTCGACCGCGCTGACCCCGTCGGCCACCGCGGTCTCCAGGTCCAGCCGCTGCGCCAGGCCCATCGCCCGCTCCAGCGCGTCGGCGTCGGTCTCGGTGACCACGGGCGCGGTGCCGTCCTCGCCCAGCCGCCAGTACAGGTGCGGCACGAGCACGCCGTAGCCCTCGGAGACCAGGTCGCGGCTGCGGCGGTGGATGTAGTCGGTGACGCCGAAGATCTCCTGGAACAGCACCACCGTGGCGGCCGGCTCGGCCCGCGGCGCGAACCAGTCGGCCGGCATCGGGCCGTCCGGGGTGTCGACGTCGATCCGGCGTGGGGTCGTCATGCGGCTGATCCTGCCACGTCGACCGGCGTGGCATCATCGGCCGCGGCGGAGGTGCCCAGCAGCGTCGAGGAGGTCGGGTGGTGCGTGGCGAGACGGAGTCCGGCACCCCCTTCGCCCGGGTCTACGGCCCGGCCGACCGCGAGGGCGCCGATCCGGCCGCGCTGGGTGAGCCGGGCGGCTTCCCCTACACCCGCGGCGTCCACCCCGGCATGTACACCGAACGTCCCTGGACGATGCGCCAGTACGCCGGATTCGGCACGGCCCGGGAGTCCAACGCCCGCTACCGCGAGCTGATCGGGCACGGCACCACCGGGCTCTCGGTCGCCTTCGACCTGCCCACCCAGATGGGCCACGACTCCGATGCGCCGCTGGCCGCCGGCGAGGTCGGCAAGGTGGGGGTCGCGATCGACTCGGTGGAGGACATGGCCGTCCTGTTCGACGCCATCCCGCTGGGTGAGGTGTCGACCTCGATGACGATCAACGCCCCCGCCGCGGTGCTGCTGCTGCTCTACGAGCTGGTCGCCGAGGAGCAGGGGGTGCCCGCCGAGCGGCTCACCGGCACCATCCAGAACGACGTGCTCAAGGAGTACATCGCCCGCGGCACCTACATCTTCCCGCCCGAGCCGTCGCTGCGGCTGGTGGCCGACACGTTCGCCTACTGCCGCGAGCACCTGCCGCGCTGGAACACGATCTCGATCTCGGGCTACCACATGGCCGAGGCCGGGGCCACGCCGGCGCAGGAGATCGCGTTCACCCTCGCCAACGCGATCGCCTACGTCGACGCGGCGCTGGGGGCGGGGCTGGCGGTGGACGAGTTCGCGCCGCGGCTGTCCTTCTTCTTCGTCGCGCGCACCACGCTGCTGGAGGAGGTGGCGAAGTTCCGCGCCGCCCGCAGGATCTGGGCGCACCTGATGCGCGACCGGTTCGGCGCGCAGAACCCGCGCTCGATGATGCTGCGCTGCCACACCCAGACCGCGGGCGTCCAGCTCACCGCCCAGCAGCCGGAGGTCAACCTGGTGCGGGTGACGGTGCAGGCGATGGCCGCGGTGCTCGGCGGCACCCAGTCGCTGCACACCAACTCCTTCGACGAGGCGATCGCGCTGCCCACCCAGAAGGCGGCCCGGCTGGCCCTGCGCACCCAGCAGGTGCTCGCGCACGAGACCGACCTCACCGCCACCGTCGACCCGTTCGCCGGCTCCTACGTGGTGGAGAGCCTGACCGACGACCTGGAGGCCGAGGCGCTGCGGCTGATGGCGGCGGTGGAGGAGCGCGGCGGGGCGGTGCGGGCCATCGAGGAGGGCTTCCAGAAGAGCGAGATCGAGCGGATCGCCTACCGGGTGGCCCGCGAGGTCGACGAGGGCGAGCGGGTGGTCGTCGGCGTCAACCGGTTCACCGTCGAGGAGGACGAGCCCTACCAGCCGCTGCGGCTGGACCCGGCCCTGGAGGCGGAGCAGACCGCCCGGCTGGCCCGGCTGCGGGCCTCCCGCGACGGGGCCGCGGTGCGGACCGCCCTGGAGGAGGTCCGGCGGGTGGCGGCCGGCAGCGGCAACGTGCTGGTGCCGCTGAAGGAGGCGCTGCGCCGGCGCGCCACCGTGGGCGAGGTGTGCGACGCGCTGCGGGACGTCTGGGGCGTGCACCGACCGCGCGAGACGTTCTGATCCCGCGCCCCAGCGGCCCGGGGGCACGGGTTCTGGCACACTGCGAGAGGTCCCGACGTCGTCCTCAGGAAGCCCGCACCTCGTGTACAACCAGGTCCAGGAAGTCATCCGCGAAGCCACCCTCGGGCTCGACGACGAGCTGGTCAGCTTCCGGCGCGACCTGCACGCCCACCCCGAGGTCGGCTTCAACGAGCGCCGCACCACCTCCCGGCTGGTGCAGCGGCTGACCCGCGCCGGCCTCCACCCCCAGCCGCTGAAGATGGGCACCGGTCTGGTCTGCGAGATCGTCCCGCGCGAGCCGGTGCCGGTGCTCGACGGCGAGCGACGTCCGGCCCGGGTGGGGCTGCGGGCCGACATCGACGCGCTGCCGATCAACGACACCAAGGACGTCGCCTACGCCTCCACCCAGGCCGGGGTGGCCCACGCCTGCGGCCACGACGTGCACACCACGATCGTGCTCGGCGCCGGTCTGGTGCTGGCCCGGCTGCGCGACCGCGGACTGCTGCGCAACACCGTCCGGCTGATCTTCCAGCCGGCCGAGGAGGTCAGCCCGGGCGGGGCCACCGAGGTCATCGCCGAGGGCGCGCTGGAGGGGCTGGACGAGGTGTACGCGCTGCACTGCGACCCGCGCACCGACGTCGGGCAGGTGGCGCTGAAGAAGGGCCCGATCACCTCCGCAGCCGACCGCATCCGGGTCTCGCTCAGCGGCCCGGGCGGGCACACCTCCCGCCCGCACACGACCAGCGACGTGGTGGCCGCGCTGGGCACCGTGATCACCCAGGCCCCGCTGGTGCTGTCGCGCCGGCTCGACCCGCGCAGCGGCACCTCGCTGATCTGGGGCCACGTCCAGGCCGGCACCGCCGAGAACGCGATCCCGCGGCACGGGGTGGTGGCCGGCACCATGCGGACGCTGACCGTGGAGGGCTGGGAGCGGGCCCGCACCCTGCTGCCGGAGGTGCTGGAGCACCTGGTCGCGCCGTTCGACGTGGCGATCGAGGTGGACTTCGACGAGGGGCTGCCGCCGACGGTCAACCACCCGGCCGGGGTGGACCGGCTGATCGACGCCGCGCAGAGCCAGCTGGGCCGCGGCTCGGTCACCCGCACCGAGCAGTCGCTCGGCGGGGAGGACTTCTCCTGGATGCTGCAGCGGGTGCCGGGCGCGATGGCCCGGCTCGGCGTGCGCAGCCCGGGTGAGACCGACTGGCCCGACATCCACCGGCCGTACTTCGACGTCGACGAGGGCTGCATCGCGGTCGGCGTCCAGGTGCTCAGCCGGGTCGCCGCGGTGGGCGCCGCCCGGCTGTCCTGACCGCCCGGCCGGTCTCCCCGCACCCGGCGTATTACAAGTCGATACCACTCCGGCCGGAGGGCCGGATCGAGGCAGACGCGGGGCGGGCTGCCGTTCTACAGTTCCAGCGCCCGCCCGAGGCGGCCGCACGATCGTCTCACCCCACCCCCTGCGGGCGTGGATCCTCCTGTCGAAAGGCCCTCGTCGTGAAGAAGCTCCCCGCCGTCGCCACGCTGGCGACCGCCGCCCTGCTCGCCCTGGCCGGCTGCGCCGAGCCGCCGGCCCCCCAGGCCCCGCAGCCCAGCACCAGCGAGAGCGCCGGCGGCAGCGGTGACGGCGCCGCGGCGTTCAAGGCCTGCATGGTGTCGGACTCCGGCGGCTTCGACGACAAGTCGTTCAACCAGACCTCCTACAAGGGCCTGACCGATGCCGTGGCCGAGCTCGGCATCGAGAGCAACGAGGTGCAGTCCTCGACCAACGCCGACTTCGCCCCCAACGTGGAGGCGATGGTCGCCGACGGCTGCAACATCATCGTCACCGTCGGCTTCCTGCTCGACGACGCGACCACCGCTGCGGCCGAGGCCAACCCCGACATCGACTTCGCCATCGTCGACTCCAACCCCGAGGGCAGCGCCGACCTGGAGAACCTCAAGCCGCTGCTGTTCAACACCGCCGAGTCGAGCTTCCTCGCCGGCTACCTGGCCGCGGGCATGACCAAGACCGGCACCGTCGGCACCTTCGGCGGGCTGCAGATCCCGACCGTGACGATCTTCATGGACGGCTTCGCCCAGGGCGTGGCCCACCACAACGAGACCAAGGGCACCGACGTCCAGGTGATCGGCTGGAGCTCGGAGAACCAGGACGGCCAGTTCGTCCCCGGTGACGACCCGTTCCAGAACATCGCCGGTGGCAAGCAGACCGCCGACACCCTGGTCAGCCAGGGCGCCGACATCCTCTTCCCGGTCGCCGGCCCGGCCGGTGAGGGTGCGCTGCAGGCGGCCCAGTCCAGCGGCGGCAACGTCAACGCCATCTGGGTCGACACCGACGGCTGCGTCTCGGCCGAGCAGTACTGCCCGCAGCTGATCTCCAGCGTCTACAAGGCGATGGACCTCGCGGTGGCCGACGCCATCCGGGCCTCCTACAACGACGAGTTCTCCAACGAGCCCTACGTCGGCACCCTGGAGAACGACGGCACCGGGCTGGCCCCGTTCAACGAGTTCGAGGACGACGTGCCGGCCGAGCTGAAGGCCGAGCTGGAGCAGCTGCGCACCGACATCACCTCCGGCACCATCCAGATCGAGTCCGCCGCCCAGCCCAAGTGAGCACCCGCCGCCGCCCCGAGCCCTGCACCGGGCTCGGGGCGTCGCGCTGCCGGACCCGTGTGGAAGGATCCCGAAGGTGACCTCGAGCAGCGCCTCCCCGCCCGGTGGGGACGTGGCCGGCACGGACGCCGGCGCGGGCGTCCTGCGGCTGGACCGGATCACCAAGGTGTTCGGCTCCCTGGTCGCCAACGACGCCGTCAGCCTCGACCTGCGCCCCGGTGAGATCCACTGCCTGCTGGGTGAGAACGGGGCCGGCAAGTCCACCCTGATGAACCAGCTGTACGGGCTGCTGCAGCCCGACGGCGGGGAGATCCTGCTGGACGGCGCCCCGGTCCGCTTCGCCAACCCCCGCCAGGCCATCGACGCCGGCATCGGCATGGTGCACCAGCACTTCATGCTGGTCGACGTGTTCAGCGTCGCCGAGAACATCGTCCTCGGCCGCGAGCCCGGACGCGGCGGCGTGCTCGACCTGCGCGCGGCCCGCCAGCTGGTCCGGGAGATGTCGGAGCGCTACCGGCTCGAGGTCGATCCCGACGCCCGTGTGGAGGACCTGCCGATCGGCGTCCAGCAGCGGGTGGAGATCCTCAAGGCGCTGAGCAACGACGCGCGCTTCCTCGTCTTCGACGAGCCGACCGCGGTGCTCACCCCGCAGGAGACCGACGAGCTGATCGAGGTGATGCGCGCGCTGCGCGACGAGGGCCGCGCCATCGTCTTCATCACCCACAAGCTGCGCGAGGTCCGCGCCATCGCCGACCGGATCACCGTGATCCGTCGCGGCCGCGTGGTCGGTGAGGCGGCGCCGTCGGCCTCGGAGTCCGAGCTGGCCGAGATGATGGTCGGCCGGGCGGTCTCGCTGAAGGTCGACAAGACGCCGGCGCAGGTGGCCGGGGCCCGGCTGGAGGTCGAGCACCTCACCGTGACCAGCCCCGACGGCGTGGTGGTCGTCGACGACGTCGACCTGCAGGTGGCCGGCGGGGAGATCCTCTGCGTGGCCGGGGTGCAGGGCAACGGGCAGAGCGAGCTGGCCGAGGCGTTGCTCGGAGTGGTGCCCGCCAGCCGCGGCCGCATCCGCCTGGACGGCACCGACCTCAGCCGGGCGACGCCGCGGCGCCGGCTGCGGGCCGGGATGGGCTTCGTCCCCGAGGACCGCAAGTACGACGGCTTCGTCGGCTCCTTCACGGTCGCGGAGAACCTGGTGCTCAACCACGTGGACGCCTTCGCCGACCGCGGTCTGCTGCGGCTGGGCGACATCCGCTCCCACGCCGAGACGCTGACCGAGCAGTTCGACGTCCGCACCCAGTCGGTGGAGACTCCGGTGGCCTCGCTCTCGGGCGGCAACCAGCAGAAGGTGGTGCTGGCCCGTGAGCTGTCGCGCCCGCTGTCGCTGCTGATCGCCTCCCAGCCCACCCGTGGGGTGGACGTCGGCGCCATCGAGTTCCTGCACCAGCGGATCGTCGAGGAGCGCGACAAGGGCACCGCGGTGCTCATCGTCTCCACCGAACTGGACGAGGTGTCCGCGCTGGCCGACCGGATCGCGGTGATGTACCGCGGCCGGGTGGTCGGGGTCGTCGACGCCGACACCTCCCGGGAGGTGCTCGGGCTGATGATGGCCGGCGTCCCGCACGAGGAGGCGGTCCGGTCGGCCTCGGTCACCACCGTGGCCGAGGAGGAGCAGAAGCTGGAGGCGGAGGTGGCCGAGCACGTGGCCGATCTGCAGGGGCCTGGGACGGGGGAGCGTCGTGCCTGAGCTGGTCCGACGGGTGCTGCGCCGGCTGCCCTGGCGCGACGTGCTGGTGACGGCGCTGGCCTTCGTGCTGGCCTTCCTCGTGGGGGCCGTGCTGATGGTCGTCTCCGACCCGGAGGTGATCGGGCAGTACGCCTACCTCTTCACCGCGCCGCAGCTGCCGCTGGGGGCGTCGTGGGAGAAGGTGTCCTCCGCCTACGCCGCGCTGGTCGCCGGTTCGGTCGGCGGCTGGGTGCCGCTGACCGAGACCACCGCCCAGGCGGCGCCGCTGATCTGCGCCGGCCTCGGCGTGGGGCTGGCCTTCCGGGCCGGGCTGTTCAACATCGGCGCCCAGGGCCAGGCGGTCGTGGGCGCGATGGCCAGTGCCTGGGTGGGCTTCACCTGGCACCTGCCGCCGGGCCTGCACCTGCTGGTCGCGGTGACCTTCGGGATGCTGGCCGGCGCGGTGTGGGGCGGCATCGCCGGCGTCCTCAAGGCCCGGGCCGGGGCGCACGAGGTGATCGTCACCATCATGCTCAACTACATCGCCACCGGGCTGCTGGCCTTCGCCCTCACCACCACCGCCTTCCAGCGGCCCGGGCGCGCCGACCCGATCTCGCCGGTGGTCGACTGGAACGCCACCATGCCGCGGCTGGAGGGCAGTCGGCTGCACCTGGGCTTCGTCCTCGCGCTGGCCGCGGCGGTGCTGGTGTGGTTCCTGATGGAGCGCTCGGTGGCCGGGTTCACCATCAAGTCGGTCGGGCTCAACCCGCACGCCGCCCGGACCGCCGGGATGAGCGTGTCCAGCAGCACCGTGCTGGCGATGCTCATCGCCGGCGCGCTGGCCGGGCTGGCCGGGGTGCAGGCCGCCCTGGGCCCCAACGTCTCGGGCACGCCCACCCCGCTCAGCGGTGGTCTGGTCGGCAGCATCGGCTTCGACGCCATCACCGTCGCACTGCTCGGACGGTCCCGCCCTCTGGGCACCGTGCTGGCGGGGCTGCTGTTCGGCGCGCTGCACGCCGGTGGGCTGGCCATGCAGTCCCAGGCGCAGACGTCGGCCGAGCTCACCACCGTGCTGCAGGCGCTGATCGTGCTGTTCGTCGCCGCACCCGCCCTGGTCACCACCGTGGTGCCCTTCCTCAAGGCGCGCCGCGCGCCGCTCACCGGCACCACCCCGACCGGAGGTCTGTCCTCGTGACCACCACCCGTCCCGAAGCCGTGACCGGGCGTCCTGCCGCCACCCGGCTGGAGTCCAGGGAGGACCGGACGCACCGGCTGTCGGTCGGCGTGCTGGTGCTGGTCGTCGGCGTGGTGCTGGTGGTGCTCACCGCCAGCACCGGCGACGTCGCCCGGTTCGCGCTGTCCAACGCCTTCGACGAGGTGCAGCTGCCCACCCTCGGGCTGCCCGGGGTGCCGGTCGTCGTGGTCTGCGCCCTGCTCTGCCTGCTCGCTGGCGCCGGCTTCCTCGTCGGCCGGCTGGGCAGCCGGGTGCGCACCCTGGCCGGGGCGGTCGCCGGGGTGGCCTTCCTGCTCGGCTTCCTCACCTGGGCCGCCGCCGGCCGCGACCTGCCGTTCCCGGTCAGCAACCAGCTCTCCGGCACCCTCACCCTGGCCACCCCGCTCGTGCTGGGTGCCCTGTGCGGGGTGCTGTGCGAGCGGGCCGGCGTCGTCAACGTCTCCATCGAGGGCCAGTTCCTCACCGCCGCCTTCACCTCCGCGGTGGTCGGCAGCATCACCGACTCGATCCCGCTGGCGCTGCTGGCCGCGGTGGTCGGCGGGCTGGTGATGGCGGCCCTGCTGGCGCTGTTCGCGATCCGCTACAAGGTCGACCAGGTGGTGCTCGGGGTGGTGCTCAACCTGCTCGCCGCCGGGCTCACCGGCTTCGTCTTCGACCAGCTGGTGCAGCCGAGCTCCGGCGAGCTCAACGCCGCGCCACTGCTCACCCCGATCCCGATCCCGGGGCTGTCGGCGCTCCCGCTGCTCGGGCCGGTGCTGTTCGAGCAGAACGCCCTGGCCTACCTGGCGATCGCCTCGGTGCTGGTGGTCTGGTTCCTGCTGTTCCGCACCTCCTGGGGGCTGCGGGTCCGCGCGGTCGGCGAGCACCCCGAGGCCGCCGACACGGTCGGCATCAGCGTCCGCGGGATCCGCTGGTCGGCGGTGCTGGTCGGCGGCGTCTTCGGCGGTCTGGGAGGCGCGTTCTTCTCCCTCGCCGCCACCGGGTCGTTCACCAAGGAGATGACGGTCGGCAACGGCTTCATCGCGCTGGCCGCGCTGATCATGGGTCGCTGGCACCCGGTCTGGGCGACCCTGATGGCGCTGTTCTTCGGTTTCGTCACCCAGATGGCCTCCCAGCTGCAGACCCTCAACACCCCGATGCCGAGCCAGTTCCTGCTGGTGCTGCCCTACGTGGCGACGATCATCGCGGTGGCCGGGTTGATCGGTAAGGTGCGGGCCCCGGCGGCGGACGGGGTGCCCTATGACAAGCCCTGAGCCGGCCGACGTCGACTGGGCCGCGCTGCGCGAGGCCGCCCGGGCCGTCTCCGAGCACGCCTACGTGCCGTACTCGCGGTTCCCGGTGGGGGCGGCCGCGCTGGTCGACGACGGCCGGGTGGTGGTCGGTTGCAACGTCGAGAACGCCGGCTACGGGGTGACGCTGTGCGCCGAGTGCGGGGTCGTCTCCGCGCTGCACGCCGGCGGTGGTGGACGACTGGTCGCCTTCAGCTGCGTGGACGCCCGGGGCGAGGTGCTGATGCCGTGCGGTCGCTGCCGTCAGCTGCTGTGGGAGAACGGCGGCCCCGACCTGCTGGTCGACACCGCCCGCGGCATCCGCACGATGCGCGAGGTGCTGCCCGACGCCTTCGACGTCACCGACCTCGACGCGGTCCGGGGCGGCTGAAGCACCTGCGGGTGGGCCCGCGGCCGTGTTCACGCTGACTGGGCGGCGGCGGCCGCCCCTTGCTAGCGTGCCCACGGGCCGTTCCGGCGGCCATCGCCGACCGAGGGAGCCGAGGTGAGGGACGACAGCCACGACAGCCCGCGCGGGAAGCCGTCGGCCGAGAGCGCCGGCGACGTCCCCGACCAGGCGCTGGCCGAGAGCCTCGGGACGCTGGCTCGGCAGCTGCAGAGCGAGGACGACACCGAGACCATGCTCGATGAGCTGGTGCGCTCGGCGGTGGCGCTGATCCCGGGCACCGACGAGGGCTCCATCAGCGTGGTGCTCGCGCGCCGCGAGGTCTCCAGCTACCACGGCACCAGTGCGCTGCCCAACCAGGTCGACGCCGTGCAGAGCGAGCTGGGCGAGGGCCCCTGCCTGGACGCGGCCTTCGAGCAGCAGACCGTCCGGGTCGACGACATGGCTGCCGAGCAGCGGTGGCCCCGGTTCAGCCGCCGGGCGCTCGAGCTGGGCGCCAGGGGGATGCTGGCCTTCCAGCTCTACGTCGAGGGGGACAACCTCGGCGCCCTCAACCTCTACTCGCGCCGTCCTCGCGCCTTCGACGACGAGTCTGAGCAGATCGGGCTGCTGTTCGCCACCCATGCCGCGGTGGCCTTCGCCAACGCCCAGAGGGTCGACCAGCTCGGCCGTGCGATCGCCAGCCGCGACCTCATCGGGCAGGCCAAGGGCATCCTCATGGAGCGGTTCCAGATCGAGGCGGCGGTGGCCTTCCGGGTGCTGTCGCGGGTGAGCCAGCAGCGCAACGTCAAGCTCCGCGATGTCGCCGAGGAGCTGGTGCGGACCGGCCATCTGATGGAGTCCTGACCGGTCGGCGGCACTAGGCTGCCCGCCGTGCCGAACGCCGCTGACCCGCTGACCCCACCCACCCCCGAGCAGATCCGCGCCCTGCCCAAGGTGGCTCTGCACGACCACCTGGACGGCGGTCTGCGCCCGGCCACCGTGCTCGAGCTGGCCGCCGAGGTGGGCCACCCGCTGCCGGCCGGGGACGCCGACGCCCTGGCCGACTGGTTCTTCGAGGCCGCCGACTCCGGCTCGCTGGTGCGCTACCTGCAGACCTTCCACCACACCATCGCGGTGATGCAGACGCCGTCGGCGCTGCGGCGGGTGGCCCGGGAGTGGGTGCTCGACCAGGCCGCCGACGGGGTGGTCTACGCCGAGGCGCGCTGGGCGCCCGAGCAGCACGGCCAGCAGGGGCTGACGCCGGCGCACGCGGTCGAGGCCGTCCGCGACGGCCTGGCCGAGGGTGTGGCGGAGGCGGCGGCGCAGGGCCGGACCATCGTGGCCCGCCAGATCGTCACCGGGATGCGCCACGCCGACCGGTCGGCCGAGATCGCCCGGCTGGCGGTGGAGTACCGCGACGACTCGGTCGCCGGCTACGACATCGCCGGTGCCGAGGACGGGTTCCCGCCGTCGCGCCACCTCGAGGCCTTCGAGCTGCTCAAGAGCGCCAACGCCCGGGTGACCGTCCACGCCGGCGAGGCCGCCGGACCGGAGTCGGTGTGGGAGGCGGTCCACCTGGCCGGGGCGCACCGGCTCGGCCACGGCGTCCGGGTCCTGGAGGACGTGGACGCCGACGGCGGGTTGGGCACCCTGGCCGTGCTGGTGCGCGACCTGCAGCTGCCGCTGGAGGTGTGCCCCTCGTCCAACCTCCAGACCGGGATCGCGGCCAGCATCGCCGAGCACCCGGTGGGCCGGCTGGTCGACCTCGGCTTCGCGGTGACGATCAGCTGCGACAACCGGCTGATGAGCCGCACCACCCTGAGTCGCGAGCTGGCGCTGTGCGTCGAGGCCTTCGGCTGGGACCTCGACCGGCTCCGCCGGCTGCAGCTGACCGCGCTGGAGGCGTCCTTCCTGCCGAAGCCGGAGCGTGACCGCTTGCGGGAGGACGTCCTGCTGCCCGGGCTGGAGGGCTGACCGGCTACCAGTCGATCTCGGCGCAGGTGCGGTGCGTGCGCGGCTCCACCTGCAGGGTGGCGTGGGCCAGCCCGTGCCGCTCCCGCAGCAGCGCCCCGGCCCGGTCCAGCACCGGGTGCACCGCCTCCTCCTCGGCGGTGACGAGGTGCGCGGTGGCGACGTGCATGCCGGAGGTGAGCGTCCACAGGTGCAGGTCGTGCACCTCCAGGACGCCGTCGACCGCCTCCAGGTCGGCCGCCACCCGCTCGGGGTCGACACCCTCGGGGGCGTGCTGACCCAGCACCGCCAGCACCTGGCGCCCCAGCAGCACCGCCCGGACGGCCACGAAGGAGCCGATCGCCAGCGCCACCCCGGTGTCCCACAGCGGCTGCCCGGTGGCGGCCACCAGGACGCCGGCCAGCACCACCCCGACCGAGCCGGCGGTGTCGGCCACCACCTCCAGGTAGGCGCCGCGGACGTTGAGGCTTTCCCGGGCCCCGCCGCGCAGCAGCACCAGCGCGGCCACGTTGACCACCAGCCCGAGGCCGCCGACGACGACCATCGCCCCGGTCTGCGGCTCGACCCCGGATCCCCAGCGGCCGACCGCCTCCACCACCACGTACGCCGCGACGCCGAGCATGAGCAGCACCGCCAGCCCGGAGGCGAACACCTCGGCCCGGTAGGAGCCGAAGGTGCGCCGTCCCGTGGTGTCGGGTCGGGTCGCCACCCGGGTGGCGACCAGAGCCGCGCCGAGCGCGACCACGTCGGCGGCCATGTGCCCGGCGTCGGACAGCAGGGCCAGCGATCCCGACAGCAGACCGGCGACGAGCTCGACGACGAAGAAGACGGCGACGAGGCCGAAGGCGACCGCCAGCCGCCAGCGGTGCCGTCCGCTGGCGTGGCCGTGGCTGTGCCCGGCGCCCATCAGCGGGCCCGGTCGGGTGCGGTGCCGGCCGGTCGGCAGCAGGCGGCGGTGCAGCCGTCGCCGCAGCCGCAGGCGTCCTCGTCGTCGCGGCCCGCGACGGAGCCGCAGCAGCCCTCGCCCCGCCAGGCCTGGTAGCCCTCCCGTACCGCGACTCCGGCGATCACCAGCCCCGCGACCGGGTCCGCCCAGGACCAGCCCAGGGTGGCGTTGAGCAGCAGCCCGACCAGCAGCACGGCGGACAGGTAGGTGCAGAGCAGGGTCTGGGTGCCGTCGGCGACCACCGCGTTCGACCCGAGCGCCCGGCCGGTGCGGCGCTGCGCCCAGGACAGCAGCGGCATCACGACCAGCGAGGCGACCGCCAGGCCGATGCCCACCGGGGAGGGATCGGGATCGGCGCCGGTGAGGAGCGTCCGGGTCGACTCCACCCCGACGTAGAGCGCGAGGGCGAAGAAGGACACCCCCAGCAGCCGGAGCGCCAGCCGCTCCCGCGACTCGGGCAGCCGGTGCCGGAACAACCAGAGGATGATGAGTCCGCTGGCCACCTCGACGGTCGAGTCCAGGCCGAAGGCCACCAGGGCGACCGAGCCGGCGACCATCCCGCTGCTGATCGCGACCACGGCCTCGACGACGTTGTAGACGACCGAGGCGCCGGCCAGCAGCTGGGCGCGGCGTCCGAGCCGGTGGCGGAGCCCGGGGTCGGCGACCCAGCCGGTGGGGCGTGGCGTCGCCGGGGCGCTCACCGGGCGTCCTCGCCGGTGACCGGGCACAGCGTCACGGCGTCCCCGGTGGCGGCCAGCAGCTGCTCGGCGCCCCGCAGCGTCTCCAGCACCAGCTCGGGCTGGGTGAGCTCGTGCACCGAGGCGCGTCCCTGCGGGCGCGCGCTGACCAGACCGCAGTCGCGCAGGCAGGCCAGGTGCGCCGACACCGTGGACTGGGCCAGCCCGAGGTGGGCGGTGAGGTCGACCACCCGGTGCCCGCCGAGCAGCAGGTGGCGCAGGATCGCCAGCCGCGCGGGGTCGCCGAGGGCCCGGAAGAGGCAGGCTGCTGCCGTCAGCGCCGCCCGCTCGTCGACCAGGGCAGCATCGTCAGTCGTCGTTCCCATCGTCACGCGGCGATGCTATCGCCGCTGACCGGACATCGGTCAACCCCTCGACCCGGGCGAGGGTGGCGGCGAACCGCCGGGCAGAGTGGGGCCATGGACTACACCCATCTCGGACGCACCGGGCTCTCCGTCTCCCGTCTCTGCCTGGGGACGATGAACTTCGGGCCCGCCACCGACACCCAGACCGCTCACCAGATCATGGACTCCGCCCACGAGGTGGGGATCAACTTCTTCGACACCGCCAACGGCTACGGCCGCCAGATCCGCCTCGGGCTCACCGAGGAGATCATCGGTGAGTGGTTCGCCCAGGGCGGCGGACGCCGTGAGCGCACCGTGCTGGCCACCAAGGTGTACGGCGACATGTCCGACCCCGACCGCCCCTGGCCCAACCAGGGCAAGCTGTCGGCGCTGAACATCCGCCGGGCCCTGGACGCCAGCCTGAAGCGGCTGCAGACCGACTACATCGACCTCTACCAGATGCACCACGTCGACCGGGACACGCCGTGGGAGGAGATCTGGCAGGCGATGGAGGTCGCCGTCCAGCAGGGCAAGATCCTCTACGTCGGCAGCTCGAACTTCGCCGGGTGGCACATCGCCCAGGCCCAGTCCGCGGCCGAGATGCGCTCGTTCAACGGGCTGGTCAGCGAGCAGTCGATCTACAACCTGCTCAAGCGCGAGGTCGAGCTGGAGGTGCTGCCGGCCGCGGAGTACCACGGACTCGGCGTCATCCCGTGGTCGCCGCTGCAGGGCGGTCTGCTGGGTGGTGTGGTCCGCAAGGAGAACGAGGGCCAGCGCCGGCTGGAGGGTCGGGCCAAGGAGTCGCTGGAGGCGAACCGGCCCGCGATCGAGGCCTACGAGCAGCTGGCCGACGACCTCGGCCTGGAGCCGGCGGTGCTGGCCCTGGCCTGGCTGCTCCACCAGCCGGCGGTCACCGCGCCGATCATCGGCCCCCGCACGCCGGAGCAGCTCGACGGCGCGCTCGCAGCGGTCGACGTCAGCCTCGACGCGGCCACCCTGGAGCGGCTCGACGAGCTCTTCCCCGGCCACAAGCCGGCCCCGGAGGACTACGCCTGGTGAACCCGGCCGCCCGCCGCGGTTTGGGTCCGCGGCGGGCGGCTAGCACCGGAGGGTGACCGACTTCCCTCCGCAGAAGAGCGTCCCTGCCGAGCTCACCCGGATCGGCTTCAGCGGCACCCTGTGGTTCGCCGCGGCGCTGCTGGCCGCAGCGATCGGGCTCGCGGGGCTGCTCGCCGGTGGCTGGCGGCCGGCGGGGCTGCCGACCCTGGCGGCCGTGGGCTTCTGGGTCGGCGCGGGCGCGCAGCTGCTCGGGCTGGGTGGCCTGGCGTGGGCCGGCTGCCCGGTGATCGGCCTCGACCGCGAGCGCGCCGACAAGAACAAGTCGCTGGTGGTGCGCGCGGGGGTCATCGCGTTCGTGCTCGGTGGCGCGCTGGCCTCGCTCGCGGTGCTGCTCAGCTGAGCCGGGCGTCCCACCCGCGCCGGAGGACCGACCCGATGAGCCCGAGCCTGACCAGGCCGCAGCCGGCCGAGCGGCTGCCGACCGGGCCCGGCTGGGTGTTCGAGCCGAAGTACGACGGCTACCGCGCGCTGGTCGAGTGCCGCGGTGGCATCGGCCGGCTGGTGTCGCGGCGCGGTACCGACCTCACCCGGCTGTTCCCCGAGCTGGCGACGGCCGTGGTCGAGCAGGTGCCTGACGGCAGCCAGCTCGACGGCGAGATCGTCGTCCTCCGCGACGGCCGGCTCAGCTTCGACGCGCTGCAGGAGCGGATGGCGGCCGGTCCGCGCCGGGCAGCCGCGCTGGCGCGGTCGTCGCCGGCCACGCTGGTCGTGTTCGACGTCCTGGTCGAGCAGGGGAGCGACCGGACGGGGGAGTCCTGGACGACCCGCCGTGACCGGCTGGAGGTGCTGGGCGCCGGCTGGCGTCCACCGGTCCAGGCCACCCCCTGCACCGACGACCGCGCCGAGGCGGCCGGCTGGATGGCGGCGCTCGCGCCGATGGGGATCGAGGGGGTGGTGGCCAAACGGGCCGGTGCCCGCTACGGCGCCGCCGGCAGCTGGGTGAAGGTCAAGCAGCGCCAGACCCTGCAGGGCGTCGTGGGCGCGGTCGTCGGACCGCTGCACCGGCCCGAGGCGCTGGTCGTGGGTCGCTGGAGCGAGGACGGCGAGCTGGGGGTGCTGGGCCGCGCACCGCTGGCACCGCGGCAGAGCGCCGAGGTCGGCCCGTTGCTCAGCCCGCCCAGCGCGCCGCACCCGTGGCCGGACCAGGTCAGCGCCGCCCACTTCGGTGGTGACCCGGTCACCGTCACCCACGCCGACCCGGTCCTCGTGGTCGAGGTCCGCGCCGACACCGCCGAGTCCGGCGGACGACGCCGGCACCCGCTGCGGTTCGTCCGGGTGCGTCTGGACTGAGCGCCTCTGCGTCGCCGTCGATGGCAGCTGCGCCGCCCCGGGTGCTCTTCGACATCCTATCGCGAGAAACACCGCCACGGGAAAACGGTCATCAATTCTGAGATATCTTGCGCGAGCGGAGGCGGGGCGGCCGAGAGCGTTATAGGGTGTGAATATCGAGTTCCCCTGGCAGCGATTCGTCCGGAATTTTGAACTTCTTTCCGCGGGCTATTGATCTCGTCGATATCGACCTGTCAATGTCCGGGACATGACGGTGCATTCTTCGACTGATTCCTCAGCTGTCGTGATCCGACCTGCGCGTCCCGCCGACCAGGCCTCGTCCGACGGGTTGCCGCCGCTGCGGCCCGACGGCGACGGCCCGCGGTGGCGTCGGACGGTGGTGGCCGAACGCGCCGGGGAGGTCGTGGGGCTGGCGAGCATGCAGCTCGACCCGGTGACGGAGAACTACCTCTGCGAGGTGGTGGTCGCGCCCGCGCACCGGCGGGCCGGGATCGGCACGAGCCTGTACGGCGCGGCCTGCCAGCTGCTCGAGCGCCCCTACCGGGTGCAGGCGCGGGCGATGGCGAGACAGCCGTTGCGGCGGCTGTTCGCAGAAGCGCTCGGTTGTGAGCTGGTGCGCCACCACCCCGAGCCGTGGGCGGACCCCACGACCACACCCTGGCGGCAGTGGATCGACGCCCATCCCGTGCCCGACGGCCACACCGCCCTGACCCTCGCAGAGGCCGACCCGGCCGGCGTCCGCCGGGCGTGGCTGCAGTACGACGAGTGGTCGCACGCACCGGTCGGGCCGGTCCGTCCGCACCATCTCGTGGACGCGTGGGAGCGCTATCGCTCCGGGCTCGACGCGGACACCTCCACGGTGGTCGTCGAGGAAGCGGCACCCGAGGAGGTGCTGGCCTTCTGCCTGGTCTCAGCGCAGCAGTGGGAGGGTCGCACCCTGGCGGTCAGCGAGACCGCGGCCCCGGACCAGGAGGACGGGGTGGCGTTCCTCGAGGCCGCGGTGGCGCGCACGCTGCTGCGGCTCGGGGCCAGGGGCGTCCGCCGGGTGGAGCTGGAGGGCCACAGCGACGATCCGCACTTCCCGGTCCTGGTGGCGGGCCTGCCCGAGCACGACGCCGACCCGATGGACCTGCTCGCCCTGCGCCGACCCGCGGCCGGCTGACTCGCTGCCCGGGCCCACCGGACGTCTTCTTCCGACCGGTGGTGAGCCGCGCCGACGTGGGTACCCACCGGGCATGGCTGATCCCGTCCCCGCCGGCAGCGACGCCTCCGCCGGCACGTACAAGTGCAACCAGTGCGGCTACCGGCTGCAGGTGACCTCCACCAAGAACCTGCCACCGTGCCCCAGCTGCAGCAACGGCTACTACGAGACCCTCAGCGGCGGGGACTCCAAGCACGACCCCTATCCCGACCGGCACTAGTGCGAGGGTGGGCGGGTGACCCCGCTCCCGGCTGACACGCACGTCCACAGCGAGTTCTCCTGGGACACCGGCGGGGCGTCGGGGCCGGCCGCCGGGACGATGCGACGCACCTGCGCCCGTGCCGTGCGGATCGGGCTGCCGGCGCTCGCCTTCACCGACCACCTCGACCTCAGCGGCTGGCGGGCTGCCCCTGAGGACTTCGCAGGGCACCAGCGGGTCCTGATCCGCGAGGGCCTCATGCAGCCGCCACCGCTCGACGTCGAGGGATACCTCGACAGCATCGAGCGCTGCCGCCACGAGTTCCCCGAGCTGCGCGTCCTCACCGGCGTCGAGCTCGGCCAGCCGCACCTCGACGGCGAGGCCGCCGGTGGCCTCCTCGACCTGTCGGAGCTCGACCGCGTCAACGGCTCGCTGCACACGGTGCCCTTCGCCGGGCACCGCAGCGAGCCGGTGACCCTGTTCCGGCTGCTGCCCGACCCCGCCGAGGTGGTCTGGGCCTACCTGCGGGAGGTGCCGGTGATGGTCGACGGCGGGACCTTCGACGTCTTCACCCACATCGACTACGCCGCGCGCTACTGGCCGACCGACGAGCACGGCCCCTTCGACCACCGCCGGTTCGAGGACGGGTTCCGCGAGGCCCTGCGCGCCATCGCGTCCTCCGGGCGAGCCCTCGAGCTGAACACCGGACGTCCGGTGCGGCCGTGGATCCCCCAGTGGTGGGCCGAGGAGGGCGGACGGGCGATCAGCTTCGGCAGCGACGACCACGCGACCAGCGGGCTGGCCGCGAACTTCCCCGAGGCCACCGCCCTCGCCGCACACCACGGATTCCGGCCGGGGCGGCGTGCCGAGGACTACTGGACCCGCTGACGGTGGACGCGGGGACCCGGCTCACGGCGAGGTGAGGTGGTCGATCTGCTGTGCGCGGGTCGTCAGCTCGCGGATGCGCAGGACGCGGTGGTCCTCGGGGCCCACCGTCGAGTAGTCGACGAGGTCGAGTGCGACGAGGTCGAAGCAGGCCCGCAGCAGGCCCGGTCCCGCCACGGCAGCGGCGGCGGTGACGAGCAGCTCCAGAGCGGCGGGCTCGATCCGCTGGTGGTCGAGCAGGGTCGCGTAGTCGAAGACCCGGCTGCCGCTCCCGATCGCCTCGATGTCGACCACGCTGGCGTTCGCTGGCCGACAGAACGTCCATCACGATGCCGGTGGCCTGACTGATGAGCTGGCGGGTCTTCAGCGCCTCGTCAGATGGTTCCCCCATGCGACGATCCAGGCGTGGCTGGCTGTCTCACTGCAGCTCCTCCACCACCGCGACGACACCCCGGGGCGATCACCGCCAGGCGGTGGCGAGCGGGTCCGTTCAGTCGGCCCGGGGAGGGTGGCGGGTGCTCTGGCGACGCTGGAGCCACGCGCTGGCCGGTGCCGTCGAGAGGCCGTGCACCAGCACCGAGAGCGTCACGGCCAGCGTGGTCCAGACGAAGATCTCGCTGTGGCCGGTGAGCCGCTCGGCCAGCGTCGCGTAGAAGAGCGCCGACACCCCGATGGGTCCGAACCAGCTGAGGAAGGCGGTCTCGGAGCGGTCGTGGACCGGGCGCAGCAGGGGACGGAGCAGCCAGAGGGTGACCAGACGCCGCAGCAGCACCGCCGCGAGCAGGGCCAGCGGCACCACCCAGCTCAGCTCGAGCCAGGAACCGATCGGCAGCGCCAGCCCGAGCAGCACGAAGATCGGCAGCAGGAAGAACCGGTTCACCGCGTCCTCGACCTTGTCCTCCTGCGCCTCATCCCGTTGGGGGATCACCTGGCCGAACACGGCCGCGGCGACGAACACCGCCAGCACCGCGTCGGTGCCGACGAGCTTGGCCGCCCCCAGCACGAACAGCGCCAGCGGCAGCAGGAAGCCCAGGTAGGAGCTCTCCTCCATCAGCCCCTTGTCCTCAGCCAGCACGAACAGCCGTCCCAGCAGGTAGCCGGCCACCACGCCCAGCAGGGCCGCCCCGAGGACCTCACGCACCAGCACGGTGGTCAGCAGCTCGTGCCAGGCGGTGTCGGGCTTGGTGAGCAGCAGCACAGGGAGCAGCACGAACAGGTAGCCCAGACCGTCGTTGATGCCGCTCTCGGCCGACAGGTCGTGACGGACCTGGTCCGGGATCCGGTCCTCGGCCAGGGACCCGGTGACGATCGGTGTGGTGACCACCGGGTCGGTCGGGGTGACGATGGCCCCCAGCAGCAGCGCCAGCAGGAACGGCACGCCGAGCAGGGCCCACAGCACACCGGTGGCCACCGCCAGCATCGCCACCATGCCCACCCCGATGATCAGACCGAGCCAGCTGGTGCTGGACCGCCAGTACCCGTGGGGCAGCCGCATCGCCACCCCTGCCAGACCGACGGCCAGGGTCAGCCGGCTCGCCTGCTCGAGCAGGGTGCCGGTGGGCACGCCGAGGTCCTCGATGCGCAGCAGGTCCAGCGCGTGCGGACCGATCAGCACGCCCGCAGCCAGCGCCAGTAGCGGCCCAGGGAGGCTCACCCGTTGCAGCTGCCGCGAGAACGCCGACAGCAGCAGCGTCGTCCCCGCAAAGAGGGTGAGCACCAGGTTGATGGTCAACGTCGTCGCCTCCGGCTCGGTGTGGAGCGGTCGGGACCCTGTACCCGGCCGAACGATGCTGTCCCACCCGGTCTGGTCTGGGCCGGTGCGGTTGGATCGGTGCCGACCTGGGAGGAACGCCGGTGTGGAGCTGCTGCTGGCCGTGCTGGGTCTGCTGGTGATGCTGGTCAGGATCCGTGACATCTACCACGGTCTGATGAGCCCGCGGCAAGGGGGCGCTGGACCGGGCCGTGACGTCGGTGGTGTGGTGGGCCTCCAAGCGCCTCAAGCACACCGTTTCGGCTCCGCCGTCGGACCCGCGGCGATGGTCGCCGTCGTGGTGTTGTGGACACGAACATGTCGATGTCGTCCACCGCGCCCAGCACCCGGTCACGTAGGGCGGTCACGGAGCGGTGCCGGTGACATCAGCGGCGAATACATGCAGCCTGCCGTCAGGGGCATCCGGCCGCCTGCTGCAGCGGCTCCTGCTCACGATCCACCCAGCACCACCGTGGCCCCCTCGGCCAGCAGCACCTCGGCGGTGTGCCAACCGACACCGGAGTCCCGACCGGTGACCAGGGGCCACCTTGTCGCTGGTACCGAGATCCATCAGGTCTCCTTCACCGAGAAGGCCATGAGCTGGCCGGTGCCCGGACGGACCCTCACACATCTACCCGTTGACGAGATGGGATCGCGTTGGGTGCCACCATCACCACCGTGGCGCTCGCCCTCACCGGCTGCTCCGACGGTCAGACCTCCTCGACACCCTCTGAGAGCGGCCGGTGGGGCAGGGGCACCGAGCCCGCGTTCATCGCGGTGTGCCAGCCAGTTCCAAGCAGCTCCCCGTCACGCCTGATCAGCGGCGTCGTCAGCCGGTCCGGTGAGGCGTTGGCCTGCCAGCCGAACAGGTCCGTCCTTGGGTCCCGGGCGGCCGTGGTTGACCGCGAGGATAGCCCTGGATCAGCTCACCCACCGCCGCCTATGGTGGCGGCCATGACCGGCGACGGCACCGCGGCTCGACTGACGTGCGATCACGGACGACGAGCACGCTGACGTCAGCGTGACCAGGACCTCCCTGACCCCTGGTGAGCTGAAGCGGCCGACAGCGCTCGCCCGCCGCCGGGAGCCGTGCGTCGGCCTGTCAGCACCGGTACTGATCGGCGCGGGCACCAGTACGTTGACCTATGCGTTGGGGTCGAGCGGGGACGGGTGGGCGCTCCGGGTGTCGCGGTCCTATCCCGAGCCGTGGACCTGGCGAGGGGGTCGTCGTCACGAGGTCGCTCTGATCGCCGAGTTCCGCCGTCGAGACGTTCCCTTCCCGGCCGACGCGGCCGTGCTCGAAGACGTTGACGGACTGCCGACCGCCATCCTGGAGCGCCGCGTGGTCGGCACACCCCTGCGCCCGCAGGACGTGACACCTGGTTCGCCCATGGTGAAGGTGATCGCCACACTGCTCGATCGCCTCCACGGCGTTGACGTCGCCGACGCTGTTGCGCTCGGCGTGCGGCGAGATGACCCCACAGCAGAGTTTCGGCACGCGGCGACCACCGTGGACCTCGATCCCGATCTGCGCGACCGGGTGCTCGCGATGGTCGACTGGTTGGAAGGTCGTGCCGCCAACAGGACCTCCTGGTCGGTCCAGACGGCGAGCTGACAGGGATCCTCGACCTGGGCGAGGTGGCTATCGATGACCCAGCCATCGATCTCGCTCTACTGCACGGCGAACTGGGCTCGGACGTCGTCGCCGAGATCGCCGGCGCCATGGGGACCGCCGACCCGGGTCTGGTCGACGCGGCGCGGGCGATATCCAGTCTCTGGCCGCGGCTGGAGCTGCTTCCGGGAGGTGAGTCGTGGGGAGACCCGTCAACCGCCCGCGAACGACTTGCCGTCCTCACGCGGTGGCTGCCGGGCCTGTGATCGCCAGTCCGAGCTGCTCGGAAGACGATGGTTTTCGAGCGGGGCAGCAGCTGATCGACACGTCCAGTTCAAAGAGCTGCTCGAAGCGTGTGACCGGGTCACCCTTGTTCGACCAGGAGTTCCCAGCAGAAGCGCACGCTCAAGCGGGCCCATCACGCTGTCAGGGCAGTGTCGGGCCGTCTCAGCGTGTTGTGACGACGAGCTTCCCTGCCACGGCGCCGTTCTCCATGTCGGTGTGGGCCTGCACGATGTCGTCGAAGGCGTAGACGCGCCCGATGGGCAACGTGGCTGCGCCGGAGGCGACGGCGTCGAGGAAGTGCTGCAGTACCTCAGCGGGGAGGTCGCTGGCCTCGCCGGAGTAGGCGGTCAGGCGGACGCCGTTGGGCAGGAAGTCGATCGGGTAGAAGTCCGGGACGGTCCACTGGTTGCTGAGCATGCCGGTGAAGCAGACCGTGCCGTGCACGGCCGTCGCGCGCAGCGTGTCCCGCAGGGTGGGGGTGCCCACCAGCTCCACGGCACCGGAGACGCCCCCGGGCACGATCTGGCGGACCTTCGCAGCGATGTCGCCGTCGTCGATGATGACGTGTTCCACGCCGGCAGCCTCGAGCACCGCGGCCCGGCCGGGGTTGCGAGTGGTGGACAGCACAGTCAGGCCGCGCTGCTTGCCCAGGACGGCCAGGGCCAGGCCGATCGAGGAGGTACCGCCGCGGATCAGGAGGGTGTCACCAGGCTGGGCGTCCACACCGGTGGTGAGGGAGCCGTGGGCGGTCTGCAGCATCTCCGGCACCGCACCGAGCACCGCCCAGGCCAGGTCGCTGGTGAAGGCAACGACGGAGGTGGCGGGGACGGCGACGTACTCGGCGTAGCCGCCGTCGATGGTGCGTCCCATCCCGCCCATCAGCGCACCCACCTGCGTCCCGGGTGCGAACTCGCCACCCGGTGCGTCGACGACGACCCCGGTGGCCTCGATGCCGGGAACCCGGGGGAAGGAACCGAAGGAGCCGAGCCCCTGGCGGAAGTGCAGCTCTGAGCGGTTGAGCCCGAAGGCCTCCACCCGCACGAGCACCTGCCCCGGCTCCACCGGGGGTCGCGGGACGTCCCGGATCTGCAGGGCGTCGGGTCCGCCCGGTCCGTCGAGCACGATGGCGCGCATCATCTCGGTCACAGCTGGTCTCCTCCGGTCAGGGTCTGTACCAGGGAACAATCTTCCACGGAATATGCTTCCCCCGGGTATCACCCTGTTCCTCTCGCTAGGAGATCTGGTCTCATGACCACCACACCCACCGACTCCACGCGCACGGCCGTGCTCGTGATCGACATGCAGAACGACGCCGTTCACCCCGACGGCGCCTACGCCTCCACCGGTGCCGCCGAGCACGCCGCCTCCCAGCAGGTGGTGGCCAACGTCGCCGCCGTGACCGCAGCCGCACGCGCAGCAGGTGTCCCCGTCGTCTACAGCCGGATCGTGGTGCACCCGCTGCGCGGCCTCAGCGGCGACAACGCCCCCATCTTCCGCATGCTCGCCCCCGACTCCTTCAAGGTCGGGACCTGGGGCGCGGAGATCGTCCACGAACTCGCCCCCCAGCCCGGGGAGCTCGCCCTGGACCGCACCCGGATGAGCGTGTTCAACGGCACCGAGATCGACACCCTGCTGCGCAACCTCGGGGTCCGCACTCTCGTGGTGGTGGGCGCCTGGACCAACATGGCCGTCGAGCACACCGTGCGCGATGCCGCCGACCACGGCTACGAGGTGCTCCTCGTCCAGGACGCCACCTCCAGCCTCAGCGCCGAATGGCAGCACGCCGCCACCAACTTCGCCCTGACCAACATCGCCACCATCTCCGAGACCGCGAGCGTCACCGCCGCCATGAGGGCCGACCGGTGAAGCTGTACGACATCTTCTTCGACCTCACCCGCCTCGAGATGCAGCTGTGGGACCAGGTCGACACCGCCCTTCGTGCCGCGACCGGCGTGCCACTCGGCCGCTTCGAGGCTCTGCTCGTCCTGCGCCGGCTCGGACCCAGCCGCGTCCAGGACCTCTCCCGCGAGCTGTCCCTGACCGTCGGTGGCACCAGCAAGCTGGTCGACCGGCTCGAAGCCGCCGGACTGTGCACCCGCACCGCCAACCCCGCCGACCGGCGCTCCTCGGTCATCACCCTCACCGCAGCGGCGCAGCCCCTGCTCGACACGGGCGAAGCGGTCATCACCTCCACACTCGAGACAGCCCTCGGAGCACACCTCAGCCCCGACGACTTGACCTCCCTGGCCGGGCACCTTCAACAGCTCCGCCGCGCCGCAGACGGTGGGAAAGCAGGGCACGCGTGATCTGGACGCTCGAGCTGGCCTACGCCCGACACCTCGCACGGCTCGACGCAGCCCCCCGTCCACCGCGCCATCCCGACGACGACGGGAGGGGCCGACGCGCTGATGCCCCCTTGGGCGCCGTCCAGCCTTCAGCGACCACGCCGGGCCCTGGCCGGTCGGTGTAGTAGTGCAACGGCCCGCGGCGCCCGGTAGCGAACCGAAAGAGGGATACCTCACCAATGACGTATGTGGCCAGTGACGATCGTTTCTGAGCCCGCCACTTGCGCGTCTCTCACCGTCGTGTGCGGGTGAGCACGAAGGCGCTGGGAGTGGCACCGTTGTATCGGAAGAGTCGCTCCTTGACGAGCTTCAGACCTTTGGTGCGTTGCACGGTGGTACGGAGGAGTTGCTTGTCCTCAGTGAGCAGGACGGCGCGTCCGCTCCGGTTGAGAGTCCGTGCGATTTCGTGGAGCAGTGCGGGATAGAGGCTGGCGTTGCTCTCGTGGCTGCCTACTTGCTTGCCGAAGGGCAGGTTCGAGATGACTCGGTCCAAGCTGCCGCTCTCTGCCGAGATCGGGGTCGCGTTTGCGAGCGTGAGCTCGGCGTAGACGTCGTGGCGTTGCAGGTTCGCCCGGGCGATTGCCAGCGTGCTGGCGTCATGGTCGGTGCCGCTCAGCTGCGCCCCAGACGTGTTGTAACGGGTGGCGATGAGCAGCGTCGCCGTGCCGCAGCATGGGTCATGAACACGTGCACCCGAGGTCGGTTTGGCGAGGCGGACCAGGGTCTCGGCCACCAGCGGTGTGGTGGACCAGGGCACTCGATCCAGAGCCGGGAACCGTCGACTGAAGTACAGGGCTCCGAGTTGGGCTGTCCAGCTGGCGTGGTCGGTGGTGATGTTGACGTCCCAGTCGGCTGGGTCGTTGATCCAGCCGAGAGAGGCTTCGATGTTTCCGATGACTCGTTGGCGGAGGTTTGAGTCGGCTGAGCCCACGCGGAAGCGGATCGGATGGTCGGTGGTGAGGGTACGGAGGGTCCCGCGCTGCAGTGAGTGGAGGAGTGGCGTGAGGTTGGGTTCTTGACGCAGTGGGCCGGGGAGGGGAATCGCGGCGGTGGAGTAGAGCCGTGAAGCGTGGAGCCGGCGGAGCGTGCCTTGCACATGAACGGTGACCGCAGCGCGGTGTCGAGCTGTGCTCACGATGTCGGAGACGCTGGACAGGTCGGCTTGAAGGAAATCTTCGGTGCCCTCGATCGTCGTGAGCGTGAGGGTGTCGTCTACGAACTGGTCGAGGTCGAGTGCTTCGGACTGGCCGAACCCCTGCGGTAGGAAGGCAGGATCGAACGAGGAAAAGTCGGGCATTGGATGTGCGCTCCAGAGGACCGTTTCGCTGTGGGGCGAGAACGTGAGCGCGCCAAGCTGGCCTACCAGTGGGAACTGGCAGGTCAGGGGCGCGCTCTAGGAACGTGACATCGCGATGATCCTAGTCGGCGCCCTCAGAGCCCGGAGGATCCGGCCGCGAGAGTGGATGTTGGCGCCACCGACACCCGGTGCAGAAGCGATGGTTTTCGAGCGAGCCGAGGAGCTCCCCAAGCTGGCCGCCAAGGGCGTTCGGAACCCCTGCTCACTGGTTGCCCTACGGAAGGGTCGGCGAATGCGGCTTCTGTGCAGAGGAAGGCGCCACCCACCAGGATGCGTGCCGGCGGCTCTGCTCAGCGCACAAGGCAGGAGAGTCGCAAGCGCCACGACGTCTACGCGGTTCGTCCGCACTCAGCGCCGTGGGCGGACGGCTCCGCGGGTCCGGACCCGGCGGGCGGACCGACGAGCGAGGACGGTGATGAGCAGGTCGGCCACGGTGAGCCCGATCGCGACGACGAGGGCCGCTCGGCGGGCCGCATGCGCCGGAGGCCGCCCGCGCAGGAGCAGCAGGCTCAGGGCCACGTCCATGACGTCCTCGGCGACGAACATCCACAGCCGGGCACTGGCCGGCCGGCGGACGAACGCCGCGAGCACCGCGACCTGCCGGACGCCCAGGCACCGCGCCAGGGTGGTGCTGCGCGGGTCCCGCAGCCCGAGCCGGCGGGTCAGGGCGCCCGGCGCCAGCAGGAACAGCGCAGCCAGCAGCACGCTCGGGACGACCATCAGCCAGAAGGTGGGGCGGCTCACGCGGTCGTCCTGGCTCACCTCAGCTGGGTACCCGGCCCGCTCCGGACGACACGGAAGGCGCTCGGCGCGGCCGCAGGCGCCCCGGTGTCGCCACCGGTACGCAGGTCTGGCCCGGGTGCTCAGGAGCGCACCGGCCCGGTCGAGCCCCGCACCACCAGGTGGGTGGGCAGCACCACCGAGCGGCGCTCGGTCCCGCCGGTGAGCAGCAGCGACACCGCCGTCCGCGCAGCGCGCTCGGTCGGGCTGGCGATGGTGGTCAGGGCGGGGGAGGTGCACGCCCCGATGAAGGTGTCGTCGCACCCCACCAGGCTGACGTCCTCGGGCACCCGCACGGAGCGCTCGGCGAAACGCTGCAGCATGCTGATGGCGATCATGTCGTTGAACGCGATCACCGCGGTGGCGCCGAGGTTCACCACCGCCTCCGCGGCACCCGTGCCGGCGGCGTGGGACGGCGGGTGTGGTCCGGTGCGGGTGGCCTTCGCCCCGAGCCGGGCGGCGGTCCGGCTGATGCTGCGCCAGCGCCGCTCGCTCGACCAGGACGTCCGCGGCCCGCTGACGTAGACGATCCGGCGGTGTCCCAGCGAGACCAGGTGCTCGACCGCCTCGGCCATGCCCGCCGCGGTGTCGAGGACCACGCTGCCGCCCTGCCGCCGGGGGCGGTTGATGGTCACCAGCGGCACCGTCGCCCGCTCCAGCGCGTCGATCCGCGCGTCCGGCAGCCGGGGGATGCCCAGCACCGCCCCGTCGCAGAGGTCCTTGGCTCGGGTCAGCAGCACCTCCTCCAGCGCGTCCGATCCCTCCGTGTCGATCAGCAGCTGGTGCCGCCCGGCGGCACGCAGCTCGTGGTGGGTGCCGCGGATGAGGTCGACGGTGAACGGGTCGCTGATGTTGGGCACCAGGACGGCCACGACCCCGGTCCGCACCCCCTCGCCGGCCGGTGGACGGGCCGGACGCGAGGACCGGTAGCCCAGCTCCTCGGCGGCCACCTCGATCCGGTGACGGGTGTGCACGTTGACCCGTCCGGGGTCGGACAGGGCGCGCGAGACCGTCGAGACCGCCACCCCGGCGCGCGCGGCCACGTCGGCCAGGGTGGTGCGCCCGGCCGCGCCGCCGACCGGCGCAACTGGGGACGCCATGCCGAGATCGAACCACCATGGCAACTTCTTGGCAAACCACTTCCGCTGTTGCCAGCGCCGGATCTACGCTGCACGACCATGAGCCACGACGTCGTGGGCAGCGAGCCCGTTCCCGCCGACGCCGTCGTGGAGCAGGGCACCCGCCCGCCGACCGGCTCCGGCGCCACCGCCGGACCCCGCCCGAGAACCTCCTGAGGAGTCCCCCTGCCATGAGCACCACCTCCAGCCCCACACCGACGTCCGGGCCCGTGCGCGTCCTCGTCGTCGGCTGCGGCGTCATCGGCAAGCACCACGGCATCGTGCTGACCCGGCACCCCTCCTTCGAGGTGGTCGGCCTGGTCGACCCGGTCGCCGAGCGCGCGAGCGCCGTGGCGCAGGCCGTCGTCGACGAGGGCGGGACGGCCCCGCAGGAGTACACCGACCTCGACACCGCGCTGGCCGCCGGTGGCGCCGACCTGGCCGCCATCTGCACCCCGAGCGGGATGCACGTCGACCAGGCCGAGCAGGCCCTGGCCCGTGGCCTGCACGTGGTCATCGAGAAGCCGCTCGACGTCACCGTCTCCAAGAGCGCCCGCTTCACCCGCCTGGCCGCCGAGGCCGCTGAGCGCGGGCAGGTCGTCTCGGTGATCAGCCAGCACCGCTTCGACCCCGGGGCGGTGGTGGTGCGGCGCACCCTCGACGAGGGCGGCTTCGGCACCCTCACCTGCGCGCTGGCCTCGATGTCGTGGTACCGCAGCCAGGGCTACTACGACTCCGGCGACTGGCGCGGCACCTGGGAGCTCGACGGCGGCGGCGCGGTGATGAACCAGGGCGTGCACACCGTCGACCTGCTCCGCTGGTTCCTCGGCCGCCCGGTCGAGGTCTTCGCCCACGTGGCCCAGCTGGCCCACGAGCGGGTCGAGGTGGAGGACACCGCCACGGCCACCGTCCGCTTCGAGTCCGGTGCGCTGGCGACCATCTTCTGCACCACCGCGGCCTACCCGGGCCTGACCACCCGCGTCCAGGTGCACGGCACCCGCGGCTCGGCGATCATCGACAACGACGAGCTGCGCTACCTGCACGTGGGTGACGGAGAGGCCGCCGACAACCTGCGCGCGGCCAAGGTCACCGGCAACCAGGCCGAGGCCGCTCTCGGCGACGAGTTCGCCGGCTCGCGCAACGAGCCCGACAAGTTCGTCGCCGGCCACCTGCGCCAGTACGACGACATCGCCGCGGCGATCAGCGAGGGCCGCGCCCCGCTGGTGGGGGCCGAGGACGCGCTGCTCTCCCAGGCCCTGGTGCGCTCGATCTACGTCTCGGCCGCCCTCGGCCAGGCCGTCCAGGTGCAGGACGTCCTCGACGGCCGCCACGACGACGTGGAGCCGGTCGTCCCCGGCGCCACCCCGGCCACCGTGGGGGTGCCGGCATGAGGTTCTCCGTCTTCACCGCCTCCACCCCGGAGTGGACGCCCGAGGAGGCCGCCCGCACGCTGGCCGAGCAGGGCTACGACGGCATCGAGTGGCGGGTCGTCGACGACCCGGGCAGCCCTGACGGCAAGCCCGGCTTCTGGCGCGGCAACCAGGCCACCTGGCCGCTGACCGGGCTGGAGGAGTCGGTCGAGGAGATCGCGCGGGTCAGCAAGGAGGCCGGGCTGGAGATCTCCGGGCTCTGCCCCTACGTGCCGGCCACCCGCCGCGAGGACGTCGAACGCGTGATCGCCGCCACCGCGGCGGTCGGCGCCAAGCAGCTGCGGGTCAGCGTGCCCGGGGTGGGCGCGGACGAGACCTACCCCGAGGTCTTCGACCGGGTCCGCGAGGCCTACGCCTGGGTCGCCGAGCGGGCCGCGGCCCACGGCGTCAAGGCGCTGGTCGAGCTGCACCACCGCACGCTCACGGCGTCGGCCTCCTCGGCGCTGCGGCTGCTCGACGGGCTCGACCCGGCGGCCGTGGGCGTCATCCACGACCTCGGCAACCTGCTCGCCGAGGGCCAGGAGGACCACCGCTGGGCCTTCCAGCTGCTGGGTCCCTACCTGGCGCACGTGCACGTCAAGAACGGCGTCTGGCGCAGCACGGGCACCCGTGACGACGGCACGGTGGACTGGGAGTTCGGGTGGGCGACGCTGCGGGCGGGCCAGGCCGACGTCGCCGCCTACCTGGGCGCCCTGGCCGAGCACGGCTACAACGGCTGGGTGACGGTGGAGGACTTCTCCACCGAGCTCCCGCTGGCCGAGCGCACCGCCGACAACCTGGCCTACCTCCGCTCGCTGGTGGCCTGACCTCCGGAGCCCGGCGGCTCTTTGCCGCCGGGCCGAGGAGAAAGTTGTGGCAAGGTCTTGCCACATCCCACGCGTCCGGGATTGACTGTGCCGCAGTCGCCACCCCCGCCGGGCAGGCTCGGCCTCCGGGCAGCGTGACGCGACGGACCTCCGACGAAGCAGGTGAGAACGACATGGCGCTCGACCAGTCAAGCAAGCGCTTACGAGACACCCCCCGTGCCCGCGCGATGGGCGCGGTGCTGCCGGCCGACCGCGGTGGCGACCACCGCCGCCGGACGAACCGCTGGACCCGCGACCGGCTGCTGGTGCTGCTGGGACTGCCTGGCGCCGTGGCGCTGCTGATGTTCCAGTACGTGCCGCTGCTCGGCAACGTCATCGCCTTCCAGGACTACCAGCCCTACCTGGGCGTGGGGGAGTCGGAGTGGACGGGGCTGGAGAACTTCTCCTTCCTCTGGGAGGCCGACCCCGAGTTCCTCACCGCGCTCTACAACACGCTGGTGCTGACGCTCATCCAGACGGTGCTGGTCTTCCCCATCCCGCTGGTGCTGGCGCTGCTGCTCAGCAGCCTCGCCGGTGAGCGGCTGAAGCGGGTGCTGCAGTCGGTGCTCTACCTGCCGCACTTCCTCTCCTGGGTGATCGTGGTGTCGCTGTTCCAGCAGATGCTGGGCAACGCCGGCATGCTCAACACCTTCCTGGTGCAGAACGGCCTGCCGATCGTCGAGATCATCGGCGTCCCGGAGCTGTTCAAGGCGCTGCTCACCTCGCAGGTGATCTGGAAGGACGCCGGCTGGGGCACCATCATCTTCCTGGCCGCGATCTCGCGGATCGACCAGGAGCAGTACGAGGCCGCCGCCGTGGACGGCGCCAACTCCTGGAAGCGGCTGTGGCACATCACGCTGCCGGCGCTCAAGGGCCTGTTCATCCTGCTGCTGATCCTGCGCCTGGGCCAGAGCCTGTCGGTCGGCTTCGAGCAGATCATCCTGCAGCAGGGCCCGGTCGGCATCCCGGCCAGCGAGGTGCTCGACACCTACGTCTACAACAACGGCATCCTCGGCGGCGACTGGGGCCTCTCGGCCGCGGTCGGCCTGGTCAAGGGGATCGTCGGGGTGCTGCTCGTGATCGGGGCCAACAAGCTGGCCCACGTGTTCGGTGAGAGAGGGGTGTACGAGAAGTGAGCACACAGGAGTCCACCATCGGCACGGACACCGTGCGCGACGAGATGAAGGCCAGCGCCCGCACCGGCGAGCGCAAGCGTCCGGTCTGGATGGAGAAGCCCAGCCTGCTGGTGCAGATCGGCAAGACCCTCGTGCTGGGGATCTCGGTCGCGCTGGTGATCGTCCCCTTCTGGTCGATCATCGCCACCTCGCTCGCCTCCCAGGAGACCATCAACGCCGCTGCCGGCGGCATGGTCATGTGGCCCGGCCCGATCGACCTGTCCTCCTACACCGCGGTGCTGGGTGGTGGCGTCGTCACCCGGGCGATGATCATCTCGATCCTCATCACCGTGGTCGGCACCCTGCTGTCGCTGGCCACCACCGCCGGGCTGGCCTACTGGCTGTCGCGGTCCGGGGCGGCCGGCGCCAAGCCGATGACGCTGCTGGTGCTCGGTGCGGTGCTCTTCACCCCGGGTCTGATCCCGACCTACCTGGTGGTGCGCCAGCTCGGGCTCATCGACTCCTACTGGTCGTTGATCCTCCCGGTGATGATCAACGCCTTCAACGTCATCGTCATGCGGGCCTTCTTCCAGGACCTGCCCCGGGAGCTGTTCGAGTCCGCCGCCATCGACGGCGCCTCGAGCGCCACCATCCTGTTCCGGATCGTGCTGCCGCTGTCCAAGGCGGTGCTGGCGGTGATCGGGCTGTTCTACGCCGTCTCCTACTGGAACGCATTCTTCAACGCACTGCTCTACATCCAGAGCACCGACAAGTGGCCGATGGCGCTGGTGCTGCGCACCTACGTGGTCAACCAGACCTCCATCGGCGGCGACCAGCTCGGGGCGACCGAGGCGCTGCCACCGCAGCTCTCGCTGCAGATGGCGATCCTCGTCATCGCCGTCGTGCCGATCCTGCTCGTCTACCCGTTCATCCAGCGCCACTTCGCCAAGGGCGTGATGATCGGCGCCGTCAAGGGCTGAGCCCCGCCCCCACGCCACCGACCGGAAAGGAGTCACCGTGCCATCCACAGCGCCCGGGCGTCGCGTCGACGCGGCCGGTGCCGAGGACTCCGTCCAGCCGGTGGGGTGGGACGGGCCCCGCCGGCACGGGTCGAAGGAGCCGGGACGGTGAGGGCGACCCCTGAGGCGTCCTCGCCCGTCGACGAGGTCCGCCCCTACGACCTGCCGGCTGACCCGACGTTGCCCTACGGGCGGGGTCCGCTGACGGCGATCATGCCGCCGGCGGTGGTGCGGGAGGCCCTCGGGACCTGGCACCCCTTCCCGACCGTGGCCGAGCGCGCCGCCTGGGACGCCGTGCCGGCCCCCCGTCGGCGCGAGGTGGTGGAGCGGGCCGAGGCCGCATTGACGACCCCCTGGCCCGAGCTGCGCGCCTCGTTGTTCGCCGAGTTCCACCGCGTGGGCAACCGGGCCAGGTTCGAGCTGAGCCACTTCGCCCGGCGCAGCCTCCTCCGCGACCTGGTCCTCGGTGCGGGCCTGACCGGCGACGCCCGCTTCGACGACCCGGTGATGGACGCGGTCTGGTCCATCTGCGAGGAGTCGTTCTGGGGCCTGCCGGCGCACTCCTTCTCACGACGGCACGCCCGGCTGCCGCTCCCGGCCACCGACGAACCGGTGGTCGACCTGTTCGCGGCCGAGTCCGGTGCCCAGCTGGCCTGGACCCGCCACGTCATGGGGGAGCGGCTGGTCGCGGCCGGCGGCGAGGCCTTCGACGAGCGCGTCGTCGCCGAGATCGACCGCCGCCTGCTCACCCCGGTGCTGGAGCGCGACGACTGGCAGTGGCTGGCCAAGGAGGACCGCAACCCCAACAACTGGACCCCCTGGATCTGCTCCAACCTGCTCGTGACCGCCCTGCTCACCGAGGCCGACGCGGACCGCCGCGCCGTCCTCGTCAGCAAGGTGATCGCCTCCCTGGACGCCTACGTCGCCCAGCTGCTGCCCGACGGCGGCTGCTCGGAGGGGCAGTCCTACTGGGCGGTCGGCCCGGCCAAGCTGCTCGACTGCCTCGAGGCCCTGCGGGGGGCCAGCGGCGGCCGGCTGGACGGGTTCGGCGTGCCGGAGGTCGCCGTGCTGTCGCGGTACCCGGTCGCGATGCACGTCGGCGGGCGGAGGATGGTCCAGCACGCCGACGGCCACGGGCAGTGGCTGCTCGAGGCCTCCGTGCTGCACCGGGCGGGACGGCTGCTCGACGACCCGGAGGCCCGCCAGCTCGCCGTCCACCTCCGCGACCTCCCGAGCGGGCGGCACGAGCGGGCGAGGGCGAGCCTGTGGCGTGGGCTGTCGGAGCTCTTCGAGCCCGGGTACGCCGACGCCCCATCCTGCGACCCACCGTTCCCGCAGCAACGGTGGTTCCCCGACCTGCAGGTGCTCACCGCCCGCCAGACCGGAGGCAGCGCCGAGGGCTTGATGTTGTGCATGAAGGCCGGCCACAACGCCGAGCACCACAACCACAACGACGTCGGCGGGCTGTCGATCGCCCTCGACGGCCAGCACGTCGTCGTCGACCCGGCCGTCGGCGTCTACAGCGGGCAGACCTTCGGGCCACGGCGCTACGAGCTGTTCGAGATGAACAGCGACTGGCACAGCCTGCCGGTCGTCAGCGGCACGGTGCAGCAGCCCGGTGGCGAGCACGCCGCCCGGGCCGTCCGGCTGGAGGAGGCGGACGGCTGCGTGGGTCTGACCGCCGACCTCGCCCCCGCCTGGCCGGCCGGGGCCGGGCTGGAGTCCTACGTCCGCACCGCCATCCTGGACCGCACGGCCGGGCGGGTGGAGGTCACCGACACCTGGCAGGGCGCCGGCGTGAGCTCGCTGGTGCTCCCGCTGACCCTCGCCGTCGAACCGCACCTCGGCGACGTCGAGGACGGCCAGCGCGTCTGCCGGGTCGGGCTCCGCACGGCCACCGGCACGCTCGTGCTGGACGTGGAGGGAGCGCGGGTCGACGTCGAGACCCGCGACCTCGACGACCCCTACCTGAGGTTCCTGTGGGGGGAGCGGCTCTGGCGGCTCCTGCTCACACCGACCGACGGCCCACAGCAGGGGCAGGTGCGGATGGTGTTCCACCGTGGACCCGTCGACCCGCGCGCCAGCCCGCCGGCCGGGGACCCCGTCGCCCACTGACGTCCGGCCCGCCACCACCGAAGCCCATCCAACCCATCACACACCGGATCAGAGAGGATCCTCCATGTCACCCGCAGCCTTCACCCGTCGCCAGCTGCTCGCCGGCGCCGGCAGCTCCGCCCTCCTCATGGGCCTCGGCCTCTCCGGCTGCTCCGGCGGGGGCAGCGAGGAGCGCAACTCCGCCGCGGCCAACACCGCCGTGCAGCTGCCCACCTACACCCCCTACACGGGTGTCACCCCGGACCTGCCGGGCACCGAGCAGGGGGTCGACCCGGCCTTCCGCACCTTCCCGACCGAGAACCCGAGGTCGGTGCCCGAGGTGCCCGGGACGGGCGCGACGATCACCGGTCTGGCCAACATCTACTTCGCGGTGCCGCCGGGCCCGGACAGCAACAGCTACTGGCGCGGGCTGAACGAGCGGATGAACACCGACCTGCAGCTGCAGATGGTCAGCGCCGCCGACTACCAGCAGCGCTTCGCCACCACCATCGCCGGCAACGACCTGCCCGACCTGGTGCAGACGCCGAACGGCAGCCCGGTGCCGGTGCCCAACCTGCCGCAGCTGCTGGAGCGGCGCTTCACCGACCTCACCGAGTACCTGGCCGGGGACGCCATCAACGAGTACCCGAACCTGGCCAACATCCCGACCCGCTCCTGGCGGTCGGCGGTCTACAACGGCGGCATCTACGGCATCCCGATCCCGCGCGGGGCCATCGGCGCCTACCAGTTCATCCGCAAGGACCTCTTCGACGAGGTCGGCGCGCCCACCGAGCTCAAGGGCTACGAGGAGCTGCGCGAGGCCGCCACGGCGCTGACCGATCCGGCCCGTCGCCGCTGGGCCTTCGGCCTCATCGGTCAGGTCCGCGTCATCCTCGGCCGGATGAACGACGAGCCCAACGTCTGGAAGGAGGAGGGCGGCACCTTCACCCACCGCTACGAGACCGAGGAGTTCGCCCAGACCGTCCGCGACCTGACCGAGCTGTGGGACGCCGGCGTCATCCACCCCGACGCCTTCAACCCGGCCAACCCGTTCAAGCAGCTGTTCAACGCGGGCACCATCGCCATCACCGACGACGGCTACCCGGGCTGGAACCAGTACATCCTGGACAACGCGAGCAACCCGGACTTCGAGCTGGGTCTGATGCCGTCCTACCTGCGCGACGGCAGCGGGCTCGCCCCGTGGACCTACGGCAGCGGCTTCTTCTCGATCACCCTGCTGACCCAGAACGACGACCCGGAGAAGATCCGCGAGCGGCTGCGGGTGCTCAACTACCTGGCCGCCCCGTTCGGCACCGAGGAGTACCTCTACCGGCTGTACGGCGAGGAGGGTGTCGACCACGAGAAGGACGACCTGGGCAACCCGGTCCTGACCAAGCAGGGCCAGACCAACACGGTCATCCCGATCCGCTACCTGGCCGACAGCCCGTACACGATCTACCAGCCGGGCCGGCCGGACGACGCGGACGTCCAGCACGCCTACCAGTCGCTGGAGATCCCCACCGGGAAGACCAACCCGGCGATCGGTCTGTACTCCAACGCGGCCGCCACCGACAACGCCACCGCCGACAAGAAGTTCCTCGACGGGGTCAACGAGATCGTCCAGGGCCGCCAGCCCGCCGACTCGCTGACGAGCCTGGTCGACACCTGGCGCCAGGAGGTCGGTGACGCCATGCGCACCGAGTACCAGGAGCAGCTGCAGTCCGGCTCCGCCCCGCGCTGACCGATGTGCTCCGGGCGGGCCCGGGCCGAGCAGGCCCGTGCCCGCCCGGGCGTCCGAGGAGGACCCCCATGACCGAGCCCGACGCCCCGCGCGGCATCGCTGCCGAGCTGGCCGCGATGCCGCTGGACCGCACGCTCTCCCCGGCGACGGGGTGGACCCGCGCCCACCACGAGCGGGTGGCCGACCTCTCCCTGCTGGCGCTGCGGCGCTGGGCCAGCCCCGGGAAGGCCCGGTTCGAGCTGCCGGGTCCGGACTCGGTGGCGGGACGGGCCAGCGACGGCCTGGAGGCGTTCGCCCGCTCGTTCCTGGCGGCGGCGTTCCGGCTGGCCGGCTCGTCGGAGGACCCGCACGACCACGCCGGCTGGTACGCCGCCGGGCTGGCGGCCGGCGCGGACCCGTCCGCGGTCGACCGGTGGCCGCGGCTGGACGAGGTCCGTCAGGCCCGGGTGGAGGCGGCGGCGGTGGCGATCGCCCTGCACGAGTCGCGGGCCTGGATCTGGGACCGGCTCGAGAGCGGCGTCCGGGACCGGCTGGTCGAGTGGCTGGCCGGCTCGCTCGGGGCCGACTACGGCAACAGCAACTGGCGCTGGTTCCAGAACGTGACGCAGGCCTTCCTGCGCTCGGTCGGCGGGCCGGTCGACGAGCAGGAGGTGGCCGACAACCTGGCCTTCCTCGACGGCTGCTACCTCGGCGACGGCTGGTACACCGACGGTCGTCCGGACGGCCGCGCGGGCAACGTCGACTGGTACAACCCCTGGGTCATGCAGCTGTTCTCGCTGTGGTACTGCCGGATCTCCGGCGAGGCCGCCGCGCCGGGGCTGCTGGAGACGAGCCGCTCCCGGATGGCGGCGCTGGTGCCCCAGCTGGTGCGGCTGTTCGGCCCCGACGGCGCGCCGCTGTACCAGGGCCGTTCGCTGGTCTACCGCTTCGCCACCACCGGGGCGCTGTGGGCGGGCCCGGTGTTCGAGCTGGACACGGTGCCGGCGGGGGAGGTGCGCCGGGTCGGCAGCGCCGCGCTGCGCTGGTTCGTCGAGCACGACGCCTACGACGAGCACGACCTGCTCAGCCTCGGCTGGCTGGGCCGGCACGAGGTGATGCGCCAGCCCTACTCCGGCCCGGGGTCGCCGTACTGGTCGAGCCTCGGCTTCGCCGGGCTGGTGCTGGGGGAGGACCACCCCGTGTGGAACGAGCCGGAGCCGGTCGAGGACGCCGCTCCGACGACGCTGGCGGTCGAGCCGGTCGGCTGGCTCGTCGGCCCGCCCACCGACGGCATCGTCCGGGTGGTCAACCACGGCGTCGACCACAGCGGCGCCGCCCCCGGCCCGGAGGACCCGCAGTACTGCCGGTTCGCCTACTCCACCGCCACCGCGCCGGTGCCCGTGAGCCCGGGCGCCGCAGCGGCACCGACCACGGGCGCACCCGACGACCTGGAACCGGTGGCGGACAACCTGGTGGCCGTGCGGGACGCGGCGGGACGCTGGTCGCAGCGGCGTCCGCTGACGTCCACGGTGGTCACCGGTGCCCTGGCCGGGAGCCGGCACGACGTCGTCCTGATGGACGCCGACGGACGGCTGGAGCCGCGGCCCGGGGAGGTCCTGCACACCTGGTCGGTGCTGCGCGGTGCCGTCGAGGTGCGGGTGGCGGTGCTGCGCGCCGACGGTGCCGATCCGCTGCCGCTGACCCTGGTGCTCTCGGGCTGGGCGACCCCCACCGAGGACGTCCACCGGGCCCCCGCGGTCAGCGCGGTGCACCCCCTGCTCGGCGACCTGCGCGTCGGCTCGTCGGTGCACGAGGCCGAGAACCCCTTCGGCCGCCGGCTCGTCGTGCCCTGGGCCGCCGCCGACGACGTCCGCCCCGGGGCCGTGCAGGTGGTCGCCGTGGTGCTCGCCGAGCACGAGCCCGTGCTGCCCGGGGTGTCCCTCGACGGCACCCTCCTCGAGATCCGCTGGCCCGACGGCGTCGGCGACCGCATCGAGCTCGACGTCGTCGACGGCAACTAGCCCGCCGAGGTCGTCCGTGAGCCTGTCGAGGGGCGGCGCAATGCTCGCGCTCCGACAGGCTCAGCGCGCTCCGATCGGGTCAGCCGACAGGGTCGGACGACAGCGCCCTGAGCCTGTCAAAGGGCGATCCCGGCACCACGCCCTTCCGGAAGATGTCGATAGCGGACCATCAGCCCCCTATACGGCCTGATGGTCCGCTATCGACAGCTTTCGGACGAGACCTCAGCCGATCGGGGGCAGGAGGACGGCCGGCTCGGGCTTGTGCACGCCGCGCGGCCGGCGCGGCATCAGCGCGGACAGCCCGACCAGGTCGGCCAGCAGCCAGAGGATGGCCGACCACATCTCCGTGCCCTGCAGCCCGGGCACGGTGGCGGGAACGCCAACCGCGCCGGGGGCCTGGAAGCCGAAGCCCTGGCCGTCGGTCCAGTGCCCGAGCGCGTCGCCGAGCAGGCGGGAGGCCAGCGCGACCACCTCCTCGCGCCGGTGCGTGGTCTGCTGGCCAGCGAGCCACAGCGGGTGGGCGACATCGAGGACGTTGCAGGCGTTCTGCCGCTCGGGCGCGAAGAACCGGGGCTCGGCGGCGTGCGCCAGCGTGGTGTCGACCACCCGCTCCGGGTAGGGCAGCGCCAGCCCGAACTGGGCGTAGGTGCCGCGCGAGGCGCGGTAGAAGCCGTTGACCACCTGCAGCATCCCGTCGGAACCGCTGCTGGTGCCCCACATGCCGGTGCGCCGGTCGGCGCGGACGTGCATCCAGCCCATCAGCGTGGCGAGCAGCTCGGTGCTACCGGGGACGCCGCGCGGGACGTCCCAGCGCAGGGCGGTCCCGAGGTGGTCGACGAACGCCCCCGAGCCCCAGGCGCGGGTGCTCCACGGCTGGCCCTCCACCGCCTCGACGAGGTCGTCCGGGCTGCGACCGCTGACCGCGTGCACCGGGTGCTCGAACCCGCGACCCAGCACGTCCAGGGCGTAGCCGACGCTGAGGATGTGGTAGCCGGCGGGGCCGTCGTGCCAGTCGCGCGCCGCCGGACCGGGACGGCCGGTCTCGTCCAGCTCGGGGACCAGGCCGGTGGCCGGGTCCTGCCAGCCCGCCAGCCGGTCGCCCTGGTCGGCGGCCGGCAGCTGCGGCGGCGTGGTGCCCATCAGGAGGTCGGCGATCTCGATCGCGTCGCACTGGGCGCGGACCGTCGGCCGGGCGCCGGGACGGTCGAGGAACTGCCCGTCCGGCAGTCCCGGCTCCCAGCAGCGGGCCAGCACGTCCTGCCCCTGCTCCCGGGCCCGCTCGAGGTGGGCCAGCAGCCGCTCGGCCAGGGCGTCGGCCGCGCCGTCGGTCGGGACGCCGTCGGCCGGAGGCACCCGCCAGCGCAGCACCCGCGCCGGGTTGCCCCCGACCACCGCGCCCGCGGGGACGTCCTTGGTGACGACCGCGCCGGCGGCCAGCATCGCCTTGTCGCCCACGGTGACACCGTCGACCACCACCACGTGCGAGCCGATCCACACGTCGTCGCCGATGGTGATGCCGCGGCTGCTGATCGGCTGGCGGAACACCTCGACGTCGGGGTCGCTCATGGTGTGGTTGAAGCCGAGCAGCGAGGTGTGCGCACCGATCCGCACCCCGTCGCCCAGCCGGATCCGCCCGCGCACCACGGTGAAGGCGTTGATGGTGCAGTCGCGGCCGGCGACCAGCTCGTCGCTGAGGTAGGCGTGGGCGGCGACGTAGCTCCGGTCGCCCAGCACGAGCGTGGTGTTCTGCAGCGAGGCGTGCTCGCTGAGGAAGCACCGCTCACCCAGCGACCAGCCGGGCCGGGCAGCCAGGGCGTCCTGCTGGCGCTGCCGCTGCGCCTGCTGCGCCTCCTCGTCGGCCTCGCGCCAGAACGACCACGGGGAGTAGTCGAAGTGCAGCGGGTCGACCGGGCGCCGCGCGGTCTCGGCGGGGTGGTCGGCTGGGTCGGAGATCGTCTCGGTGACGGCCATGTCGGAGAGCACCTCTTCGGGCTGGGAGTGGCTCCATCCTCCCCCGGTCGTGCGGGCACCGGCAACGCCCGACCCGCAGGGTGGGACGCCCGCCGCCCGGCCGTCCCGGTGGCTACCCGGTCTCGCCGGCGGCGGCCCGGACCAGGGCGCGCGCGAGGTCGGTGGTGGCCGACAGGGTGTCGAGCGCGAGCGGCTGGGTGGCCAGAGCTCCCTCGTGCAGCACGAGCAGCTGGGTGGCGAGGATGGCCGGGTCGGGGCATCCGGCGGCCGTGGCGCACTCGACGAACAGGTCACGCAGCCAGCGCTTCTGCTCGGTCGCGACCCGGTGCGCGGGGTGGTCGGGGTCGGGCAGCTCGGCCAGCGCGTTGACGAAGGCGCACCCGCGCGTGCTGGTCCGGCTCCACTCCCGCAGCGCCTCGAAGGGTGCCGTGACGGCGTCGAGGGGATCGGCGCAGTCGTCGACGGTGCTCCGGACGAGTGCGCGCCAGCGCCGGTCGCGCTCGCCGAGGTAGGCCGTCACCAGCTGGTCCTTGGAGCCGAACTGGTTGTAGAGGGTGCGCTTGGTGACGCCGGAGCGCTCGGCGACCAGGTCGACGCCGACGGCGGTGATGCCGCGCTCGTAGAACAGCTCCTCGGCCGCGGCAAGCACCCGCCGCCCGGCCGCACTGAACTGTCGCACCTCCGACACCGGAGCCTCCTTTTACTGATCTGTGTACTCTGGACTTCACAGATCAGTATACCGAGGGAGGAGACGGAGATGCAGGTGCCGGAGACGATGCAGGCGGTGCGGATCACCGGCCACGGCGGACCGGAGGTGCTGGAGGTGGCCGACGTCGCCGTGCCGGCACCGGGGCCGGGCGAGGTGCTGGTGCAGGTGGCCGCCGCGGCGCTCAACAACACCGACCTGTGGACGCGGGAGGGCGCCTACGGACGCCCGGGCGACCCGGACGCGCTGTCGGGCTGGCGCGGGCCGGTGGAGTTCCCGCGCGTCCAGGGCGCCGACGTCGCCGGCCGGGTGGTCGCGGTCGGTGCCGGCGTCGACGACGACCTGGGAGGCCGTCGGGTGCTGGTCGACCCGGCCGGGTACGACGGCGACGGGCCCGACGCGAACCCGGTCGGCCTGATGGGCAGCGAGCGCGACGGCGGGTACGCCGGCTACGTCACCGCGCCGGCGGAGCAGGTGCACGACGTCACCGGCTCCCCGCTGACCGACGACCAGCTCGCGAGCCTGCCGACCGCCTACGGCACCGCGCTGGGCATGGTCGAGCGGGGACGGCTCGCCGCGGGGGAGACGGTGCTGGTCTCCGGTGCCTCCGGCGGTGTCGGGCTCGCGGCGGTGCAGCTGGCCCGGGCCCGCGGCGCACGGGTGCTGGCGATCAGCAGCGGCAGCAAGACGGAGGCCGTCCACGACGCCGGGGCGGACGCGGTGGTCGACCGCGGCGGCGACGTCGTCGCGCAGGTCCGCGAGCTCGCCCCGGACGGCGTCGACGTGGTGCTCGACGTGGTGGCCGGTGCGCTGGTGGCCGATGGGCTGCCGCTGCTGCGCGAGGGCGGGCGCTGGGTGGTCGCCGGCGCGCTGGGCGGCTACCAGGTCACGGTGGACGTGCGCCGGCTCTACCTGCACAACGCGCAGCTGGTCGGCTCCTCGATGCACACCCGCCGCCACTTCGAGCTGCTGGTCGAGCTGGCCCGGCGCGGGGACGTCCAGCCGGTCGTCGCCGCGACGTTCCCGCTGACCGAGGCGGCGCGGGCCCAGCAGGAGCTGGCCCGCCGTGAGCACGTCGGCAAGCTCGTCCTGCACCCCTGAGCCCCGGCTCAGCCGGTGACGGTCACCTCCGCCCGCTCGGTGACGCCGTTCACGGTCACCGACAGCGTCGCGGTGCCGGGCCGGAGCGCGGTCAGCCGACCGGTCGCCGGGTCGAGGGCGACCACCGCCTCCCGGCCCGGCCGCTGCTCGCCGATGCTGACCCGGGCGCCGGACCAGTCCGCGCTCACCGGGTAGGCCACCGGGAACGACCGCTCGCCCTGGGTGACGGTCGCCTCCACCTGCGCCGTCGCGCCGACGCCCAGCTCGGCGGGCGCGTCGAGCGCGAGCTCGTCGACGTGCGGGCGCATCTCGACCTGCATCCACGGGTCAGCCGGCTCGGCGTGCCCGCGGCCGCGCTCGTCGGCCGGCACCGCACCGGCGTCGGGGTCGATGCCGACCAGGCTCCAGCCGGCGAAGCCGCCGTCGGCCGGGTCGGTGGAGGGCGCCTTGCCCATGTTGCCGTTGACGACGTACGGGACGCCGTCCACCGAGGCGGCGGAGAAGGCTCCGACGTGGGCGCCGATGAAGGCCGCGCCCTTGCCGGTCTCGGCGCGGAAGTCGGCGAGCAGGTCCTCGACCACCTCGGCCTCGTAGCGGTTGCTCAGCTGGCTGGCCTTGAGCGGGGACGGGTCGCGCGGCGGGTGGTGCCACATCACCACGACCCCGTTCACCGACGCGTCCGCCCGCGCGGCGTCGAGGGCCTGGTCGAGCAGCTGCCACTGCTTGAAGCCGCCGCCGCCCAGCGTCCCGGTGGAGGAGTCGAGCAGCACGAACCGGGTGCCCTCGTGCACGAAGGAGTGCTGGGCCGGCCCGAACTCGGCCTCGAAGGGGGCGATGGTTCCGGGGCCGTAGATCTCGTGGTTGCCCGGCACGTAGTACCAGGGCACCTTCCCCTCCAGCTCCTCCTCGATCACCGTGCGCGCCAGGGCCAGGTCCTCGGGGTAGGCGGTGTCGATGAAGTCGCCGTTGATGACGACGAAGTCGGGGTCGGCGGCGACGGCCTCGCGCAGGGTGCGCCGGGCCGCCGGCACCAGGGACTGGTTGGCGGCGGTGAACTGGGCGTCGGAGACGACGGCGAACCGCCACTTCCGCCCCTCGGTGCCGAGCGTGCCGTCGGTGACGACGACGTCGTCGGTGACCCGCTCCGCCGGTGGGGTGCGGACGGTCGGGGCGACCTGCACCGACAGGTCGTCGATCGTGGTGGCCGCGCGGTAGGAGCGGTTGGCCTTGGTCTCGATCACGGTGAACCGGCTGATCGAGATGGGGAAGGCGAGGGTCTGGGGGATGGCCACCTCGACCCGCTGCCAGCCGGGCTCGGTGAGGTAGGGCCCGTACAGCGCGCTGCTGCGGCCCTCGGCGTCGATGACGGTGAAGGCGGTCCACTCGCCTTCTCCGCTGGCGAGCACGTCGGCGCCGACCGAGAGCGGCTGGCCCTCGATCGCGAACGGTGCGGGCGCGTTGGCATAGGCCGTCCGGGTGGCGGTCGAGGCGGTGAAGTCGTAGTCGATGGTGAGCGCGCCGCTGCCGTCCTCGCCCTCGGCGGGTGCCAGCGAGCCGCTGCCACGGGCCGAGCCGAACCGCCAGCCGTCGATGCCGTCGTCGAAGTCGGCGAGCACCCGTTCCTCGACCCCGACGGTGATGCCGAGGCTGGTCGTCTGGCCCTGGGCGGTGGCGGTGACGACCACCGAGGCGGTCTCGGTCAGCGGGGTGACGTCCCAGCCGCCGGCGCCGTCGGGCTCGATCGTCACGGCGCTCTCGTCGTAGTCGAGCTCGACGTCGGCGGGCTCCAGCGGGGCCTCGAACCCGCCGTGGTCGGCGCCGATGATGCGGAAGCTGCCGCGGGCGTCGGCGTCGGGCAGGTTGACGGTGTCGACCGAGGGGCGGACGCGGTCCAGCGGCTCCAGCACCTCCAGCTCGAGCGAGCCGGTGACGCGGCGGTCGCGGGCCTCGACGGTGAGCGGTCCGGGCTGCTTCCCGGTGACGACACCGTCGCGGACCGAGCCGGTCTGGACGTCGGTGGAGCGCCAGGTGAGCCGGTTGGTCGCCACCGGGGCCAGCGTCTCGTCGTGGCCGAGGGCGTCCAGGCGGCGGGTCAGGCCGGGGAAGACCCGCAGCAGGTCCTCGTCCTCCTCGTCGGCGGCGGGCACCACGCGCAGCCCGTCGAGGCGGCCCGAGCCCTCGGCGGCGAACAGCCCGAGACCGTTCGGCACCGCGCGCAGCGACCCGTCGGACGGGGTGTTCTCGACGTCGAGGTCGTCCTCGCCGGCCTCGCGGGCCAGCATGGTGGACGACCCGCCGCCGTCGAGGTTGAGCGCGTCGTCGGCGCCCAGCTCCTTGAGGAAGCCGCCGAGCTCGGTGTAGGTCATCCCGCGGCTCTGCGCGATCCGGCCGTCGATGGAGACGAGGTAGGCGGTGTCGCCGTCCTCGTCGAAGCCGATCGCGGTGCGGGGGTGGGCGGCCGGGTCGGTGTGCGGGACGACCTCGCCGTCCTCCAGCAGCGTGACGTTGCCGCCGAGGGCGGTGGCCAGCTCGGCGCCGTCGTAGCGCAGCTCGTGGCTGACGGCCACCTCGTCGCCGACGACCAGTCCGGCCAGCGCGTCGGCGCCGCCGTCGCGGCCGACCAGCACGGTGGTGCCGGGCGCGATGGCACCCGCGCCCGCGGTGTCGGCGACCGCGGTGACCACGCCGTCGACCAGGGTGACCTCGCGGACGCGGGTGGCGCCCTCGGTCATCCGGGCCCGGCTGGCCTCGCCCCACTGCTCGGTGAAGGCGCCCACGCCGTCGGCGACGACCTGGTGCTGGTTGTAGCCGGCCAGCGGGATGCTGCCGCCGTCGGGCAGCTCGACCCGGCCCTCCAGCAGCGCCCGGGTGATGTGGCCCAGCCCGTCCTCGTCGAAGCCGACGGCCAGGTCGTGCCCGGGCACCGGACCCTTGACGATCCCGTCCTGGGCCTGCCCGACGCCGAGCGGGGCGCCGGTGTTGTTGATGTCGAAGAAGTCGCCGTTGACGCCGGCGACCGCACCGCGCTCGGTGGCCGGGCCGTCCAGCGGCTCGGGGTCGGTGACCCGGCCGGAGTCGAGGTAGTCGGCGGTGATCCGGCCGTCGCCGAGCTCGACGGTGAGCACCTGGCCGCGGATGAAGCCCTCCCGCGCGACCCAGTCGAAGGTGGTGAGGTCGAGACCGGGGGCGACCGGGCGGGCCTGCCGGTCGAGCAGTACGCGGGCGCCGTCGTCCTCGCCGATCGGGACGCCGTAGCCGCCCTCGTCGCTGCTGGCGGCGGGCAGCCGTCCGGCGGCCGGATCGGCGGGCCCGGGCACCGGCACGGCGTCGTGCGGCGGGACGTCGGTCGGCTGGGCGGTGGCGGGCAGCGGCCAGGCCAGTGCCGGCAGCAGGACGGCCAGCAGGCCGGCGGGAAGCAGGGTGCGCAGACGTGGCGCGGGGGTGGCAGTCACGCGTCCGATCCTCGCGGAGCCGCAGAGGTCTAGACAACGACCGGCGGGCCACGAGGTGGTGAACTCCGGCGGACGCGCGGTGCCCCGGCCGGCACCGGGAATCGCGGTCGGGGACGGGGTGCGGTCCTGGGTAGGGTGCGGCGCATGACTGCTGTTCTCGCCGCCGTGGCCTGGCCGTACGCCAACGGTCCCCGGCACATCGGCCACGTGTCCGGTTTCGGGGTGCCCTCCGACATCTTCGCCCGGTTCATGCGGATGAGCGGTCACGACGTGCTGATGGTGTCGGGCACCGACGAGCACGGCACGGCGATCCAGGTGCAGGCCGACAAGGAGGGTCTGACCGCGCGGGAGACCGCCGACAAGTACCACCGGATGATCACCGAGGACCTGCGCGGGCTCGGGCTGTCCTACGACCTCTACACCCGCACCACCACGGTCAACCACCGCGAGGTGGTGCAGCAGCTGTTTACCGCGCTGGAGGAGAACGGCTACGTGGTGGCGAAGACGTCGATGGGCGCCATCAGCCCGTCCACCGGACGCACCCTGCCCGACCGCTACGTCGAGGGCACCTGCCCGATCTGCGGCTATGACGGCGCCCGCGGCGACCAGTGCGACAACTGCGGCAACCAGCTCGACCCGATCGACCTGTTGAACCCGCGCTCGCGGATCGACGGCGAGGTGCCCGAGTTCGTCGAGACCGAGCACTTCTTCCTCGACCTGCCCGCCTTCGCCCAGAGCCTCACCGCCTGGCTGGGCGAGCGCCGCGACTGGCGTCCCAACGTGCTGAAGTTCAGCCAGAACTTCATCGACGACCTGCAGCCCCGCGCCATCACCCGCGACCTCGACTGGGGCGTGCCGGTGCCGCTGGAGGGCTGGCGGGACGCCCCGATGAAGCGGATCTACGTCTGGTTCGACGCCGTCATCGGCTACTTCTCCGCCTCGGTGGAGTGGGCCCGGCGCAGCGGCGACCCGGATGCCTGGCAGAAGTGGTGGCACGACCCGGAGGCGCTGTCGTACTACTTCATGGGCAAGGACAACATCGTCTTCCACTCCGTCATCTGGCCGGCGATCCTGCTCGGCGCGAGCGGCAGCGGTGACAAGGGCGGCACCCCGGGCCCCTACGGCGGGCTGAACCTGCCCACCGAGGTGGTCTCGAGTGAGTTCCTCACCATGAGCGGGGCGAAGTTCTCCACGTCGCGCAACACCGTGATCTACGTCCGCGACTTCCTGGAGGAGTTCGGCCCGGACGCGCTGCGCTACTTCATCGCCGCGGCCGGCCCGGAGAACCAGGACGCCGACTTCACCTGGGAGGAGTTCGTCCGCCGGATCAACAACGAGCTGGCCAACGAGTGGGGCAACCTCGTCAACCGCTCGCTGTCGATGGCGCACAAGAACGTCGGCGCCATCCCCGCGCCGGGGGAGCTGCAGCCGGTCGACGTCGCCCTGCTGGAGGCCTCCGCGGCCGCCTTCGACACGGTCGGGCAGGCGCTGGGGCGCAACAAGGTGCGGCAGGCGATCGGTGAGGCGATGCGGATCGTCACGCTGGCCAACCGCTACCTGTCGGAGACCGAGCCGTGGAAGCTCAAGGACGACCCGGGACGCCGCGACACCGTGCTGCACACCGCGCTGCAGGTGGTCTCGGACTGCAACACCCTCCTCACCCCGTTCCTGCCGCACTCGGCGCAGCTGGTCTTCGAGGCCCTCGGCGGTCGCGGGGTGTGGGCGGCGCTGCCGGAGATCCACGAGGTGTCGGAGGAGGGCGGACCGGACTACCCGGTGCTGATGGGCTCCTACGCGTTGGAGCAGGCCCGCTGGCAGCGCACCGACATCGCGCCGGGCACGCCGTTGAGCAAGCCGTCGCCGCTGTTCAGCAAGCTCGACGAGACGCTGGGTGAGACCGGGCCGGAGTGGGCGCCGGTGCACCGCGCCGAGGACTGAGCGGGGCCGGCCGTCAGACGCGGGCGACCGGACCGTGCCGGCGGTGCCGCCACCAGCTCCAGACGAGCAGCACCAGGGCCAGGACGGCCGAGCCGAGGACGGTGCCGCCGGTGGCCCAGCCGCCGAACAACCAGAACCGGTCGTCCACCGGCCACCAGCCGGGGGCGGGCGGGCGGATCCCCCAGAGCACGCCGACCCCGGCCACGACGAGCACGCTGAGAACCGACAGCGCCAGCCGCGGCCAGGTGCTGACGGCGTCGTCGGCGGTCCGCAGCGCGCGCCGCTTCACCGGCTCCACCCAGCGCTGGGCCCAGGCGTACTGCTGCGAGAGCACCAGGAGGCCGAGCAGGAGCAGCAGCAGCCCGGGGCCGGGCAGCACCAGCGCGGCCAGGCCGAGCACGACCAGCCCCCAGCCCAGCACCTCCAGGCCGATGCGCTTCAGGGCGGCGCCGCTGCGGCGGAACATGGCCTCCAGCCTGGCAGGTGGGCCCGGGCGGGAGCCGGTCGGCCCCGGTTACGGTGGGGCGATGATCTTGATCGACCCGCCGCGCTGGCCGCACCGCGGGACGGTGTGGTCGCACCTGGTCAGCGACGACTCCTACGAGGAGCTGCACGCCTTCGCCGCCGGCCTGGACATCCCGCGGCGGGCCTTCCAGGGCGACCACTACGACCTGCCGCAGGAGCGGTACGACCGCGCCGTGGAGCTCGGCGCGGTGCCCACCGACAGCCGCGAGCTGCTCCGCCGCCTGGTGGCTGCGGGGCTGCGGCGGCGCCGCCGCGGCTGAGGCGGGTCGCGGTCGTCAGAGACCGAGCGCGGCCGCCAGCTCGCGGAGCTGACCGGGACGGTCGTCGCCGTCGGTGAACTGCGGGTGCACGGCGACGTGGTCGGCCCCGGCGGCGAGGTGCCGCTCCAGCCGTGCGGCGACAGCGTCCGCCGGGCCCTGGTAGACCAGCTCGTCGAGCAGCCGGTCCGAGCCGCCGTCGGCGATGTCGGCGTCGGAGAAGCCGAGCGTCTTCAGGTTGCGGGTGTAGTTGCTCAGCCGGAGGTAGAGGGCGACGGCCTGGCGGGCGACGTCGCGGGCCGCCGCCGGGTCCTGCTGCAGCGCGATCTTGTGCTCCGGCGCCAGCAGGACGCCGTCGCCCAGCTCGGCCCGCGCGCGGGCGGTGTGCTCGGGGGTGGTGAGGTAGGGCAGCGCCCCGGCGGTCCGCTCGCCGGCCAGCCGCAGCACGCGCGGACCGAGGGCGGCCAGCGCGCGCTGCTCGGGGGCCACGCCCGCCGCGTCCAGCGCGTCGAGGTAGTCGACCAGGCTCTGGTAGGGCGAGGCGTACTCCCGCTGCGCCTCGGGGTGACCGATCCCCACCCCGAGCAGGAACCGGCCGGGGAAGCGCTCCGCGAGCCGGTGGACGGAGGCAGCGACCGTGGCGGCGTCGTCCTTCCAGACGTTGACGATGCTCGTGCCCACCAGCACGTGCTCGGTCGCCGCCAGCAGTCGCTCGGCGTCGGCCAGGTCGCCGTCGGGCGACCCGCCGATCCACAGCGTGCCGAAGCCGAGGTCCTCCGCCGCGGACGCCAGCTCCGCGGACCACTCGTCGGCGCGCAGCCAGATCCCGTACCTGCCGGTGTCGATGCTCATACCCGGGGAACCGGTCCGGCGCCGGACCGATTCCCCGACCGTCCGCGCTGGCCGAGCCTCAACCGGTCGAACCGCCGGCGAGGCGGCGGACGGCCGCCCGCATGCCCAGCGGCTCGAAGCCCAGCGCGAGGGCCCGCCGGCGCATCGCCGGCTCGGAGCGCCACAGCGCCAGCCCGCGGCGCAGCAGCACCAGCGGCGGCTTGCGCCGCTCCCGCAGGTCGCGGAGCAGCCGGAGCAGGAAGGTCAGCGTCCGCGGCCGGTTGAGCCACAGCGGCTGGACGTGCATGCCGGCCGCGCGCGCCGGCTCGAGCACGTCGGCGGCGAAGACACCCTCGGCCACCACGCACCCGTCGTCGGTCAGCGTCAGGACGTGGCTGCCCACCCGGGCGTTGGCGGCGATCTCGTAGCGGGGCAGGGTGACCGTGCCGGTCCGGCAGAGCGTGCGCAGCGCGTCCACCGCCTCCTCGAGGTGCCAGGAGCCGGGGTCGTCCCAGTCGACGATGCCGAGGGTGTGCGGCAGTCCCGGCTCGTCGCCGTCGCGGTAGAAGTCGTCCAGGCGCACCAGCGGCCGCCCGGCCATCCGGGCCAGCCGCGACTTGCCGCTGCCCGACGCCCCGGCCACCAGCACCAGCGTGCGTCCGCTCCCGGTCATACCAGCCCGAGCGCGGTGGCCATCTCCTCGCGCAGCTCGGCCAGCAGGGACGCCGCCCGCACGCGGGCCGCCGCCAGATCGGTCGACTCCTCCGGGCTCTGGCGCACCTCGAGGTAGCACTTCAGCTTGGGCTCGGTCCCCGACGGGCGCGTCACCACCTGCACCCGGTCGGTGGTGATGAGCACGCCGTCGGTGGGCGGCAGCGCGTCGCTGCCCGCGGCCAGGTCGAGGACCCGGGTCGGCTCGCCGAGCAGGGTCGTCGGAGGAGTGGCCCGCAGTGTCTGCATGGCGGTGGCGATCTGACCCATGTCGGTCACGCGCACCGACAGCTGGTCGGTGGCGTGCAGGCCGGAGGTGCGCATGATCTCGTCCAGCCGGTCGGTCAGCGTGCGCCCCTCGGCGCGCAGCGACGCGGCCAGCGCGAGCACCCGCACCAGCGCGGTGATGCCGTCCTTGTCGGCCACTGCGGCCGGGTCGCAGCAGTAGCCGAGCGCCTCCTCGTAGCCGAAGGCCAGCCCGGGCACCCGACCGATCCACTTGAACCCGGTCAGCGTCGTGGTGGACGGCTGCCCGGCGGCCTCGGCGAGCCGGTCGAGCAGGGTGCTGGAGACCACCGAGCGGGCGTACACCCCGGACGCGCCGCGGCGCAGCGCGTCGTCGGCCAGCAGCGCGCCGAGCTCGTCCCCGCGCAGCATCCGCCACCCGCCGGGCGCCTCACCGCCGGCGTCGGGGACGGCCACCGCGCACCGGTCGGCGTCGGGGTCGTTGGCCACCACCAGCTCCGCGCCCTCCTGGTGCGCCGCGGCCAGCGCCAGGTCGATCGCGCCGGGCTCCTCGGGGTTGGGGAAGGCGACGGTGGGGAAGTCGGGGTCGGGCTCCACCTGCTGGGCCACCGGCCGGCCGGGGGTGAAGCCGATGGCGCCGACCACCGCGTCCACCACCGCCGCGCCGACGCCGTGCAGCGGGGTGTAGACCCACGACACCTCCCGGGGCGCACCGGCCGGGACGAGGGTGGCCGCCCGGGCCACGTAGGCCGCGAGCAGGGAGTCGTCGGCGGTGCGGTACCCCGCCGAGCGGACGACGTCGGCCAGCGGGGCGGCCGCCGCGGTGCGGATGTGGGCGGCGATCTCGGCGTCGGTCGGTGGCACGATCTGGGAACCGTCGCCGAGGTAGACCTTGTAGCCGTTGTCCTGCGGCGGGTTGTGCGAGGCGGTGACCACCACCCCGGCCACGCAGCCGAGGTGACGCAGACCGAAGGCGATCACCGGCGTCGGGGTCGGGACGTCCACCAGCACGGCGTCGAAACCGGCCCCGGCCAGCACCTCGACGGTGTCGCGGGCGAAGACGTCGGAGTTGTAGCGGGCGTCGTGGCCGACCAGCACCGTCCCCCCGGGCGCGCCCGGCTGCTCTCCCAGCCAGGCCGCGAGCCCTGCGGCGGCCTGGGTGACCACCACCCGGTTCATCCGCGCCGGTCCGGGCCCGAGCGGGCCGCGCAGCCCGGCCGTCCCGAACTGCAGCGGACCGGCGAAGGCGGCGGCGAGCTCGGCGGCCGCGGCCTCCTCGCCCTCCCCGGCCCGGGCCAGCAGCAGGTCGAGGGCGGCGACGGTGGCCGGGTCGGGGTCCTCGGCCCGCCAGCGCGCGGCGGCCTCGGCCAGCTCCTCGGGCAGGGCGCTCACAGCACCGCCACCAGACCGGTGAGCAGCTCGGCCAGCCGCGGGGCCGCGTCCCGGCCGGCCTCGATGACCTCGGAGTGGTCCAGCGTCGCGTCGGTGGTCCCGGCGGCGGCGTTGGTGACCAGCGAGATGCCCAGCACCTCCAGCCCGGCCTCGCGGGCCGCGAGCGTCTCCAGGGTGGTCGACATGCCGACCAGGTCGCCGCCGAGCACGCGGGCCATCTGCACCTCCGCCGGCGTCTCGTACTGCGGGCCGCCGAACTGCACGTAGACGCCCTCGTCGAGCTCGGGGGCGACGCCGCGGGCCAGCTCGCGGAGCCGGCGCGCGTACGCCTCGGTCATGTCGATGAAGGTGGCCCCCCGCAGCGGGGTGGTGCCGGTGAGGTTGATGTGGTCGCGGATCAGCACCGGCGTCCCCGGCGGCCAGGCCGGGTTCAGCCCGCCGCAGCCGTTGGTCAGCACCAGCGTGGACGCCCCGGCGGCCGCGGCGGTCCGCACCCCGTGCACCACCGCGTCGACGTCGCGCCGCTCGTAGAAGTGGTGCCGGCCGGTGAAGACGGCGGCCACCTTGGCGTTCGGCGTGCGGACCACCCGCAGCTGCCCCCCGTGGCCGGCGACGGTGGGGGCGGTGAACCCGGGCAGGTCGGCCAGCGGCACCGTGGACAGCTCCTCACCCAGCCGGTCGGCGGCCGCCGACCAGCCCGAGCCCAGCACCAGGGCCAGGTCGACCGACTCCAGCGAGGCGGCGGTGAGCAGGGCGCGGGCGGCGTCGGCGGCGAGCGCCTTCGGGTCGTCGGTCACCCGCGCAGTCTCTCACCGTGCACCCCCGGGCGTCGTCGGTGTAGGCTGCCGCTCGTGTTCGCACGATGGTTCGGCTATCTGACGTCGGCTCCGGAGGGGCCTGCGGCCGGGTAGACGCGCCACCACGAACCTTCCAGAGCCGACGGGGCAGGGACGACGTCCCTGCCCTTCGCCGTTCCCGGCGGGCTCTGGACGAGGGCCCGCCCCCGATCCCAGGAGCCCTCCCGTGACCACCACGACCGCCCCCGGCGCCACCGCCGGGCCGCCGACCGCCGACGTCCGCGTCGTCGGGACCGAACCACTGCCGAGCCCGGCCACGCTGTTCGAGGAGGCGCCGGGCGACCCCGTCGCCGACTCCGTCCGACGCTCCCGCGACGCGGTCCGGGCGGTCCTCGACGGTGTCGACGACCGCCTGCTCGTCGTCGTCGGACCCTGCTCGATCCACGACCCCGACGCCGGGCTGGAGTACGCCGGGCGGCTGGCCGCCGAGGCCCGCCGGCTGGAGCCGGACCTGCTGGTGGTGATGCGCACCTACTTCGAGAAGCCGCGCACCACCGTGGGCTGGAAGGGCCTGGTCAACGACCCGCACCTCGACGGCAGCCACGACATCGGCACCGGGCTGCGGACCGCCCGCCGGTTCCTGCTCGACGTCAACGCGCTCGGGCTGGCCTGCGCGACGGAGTTCCTCGAGCCGATCACCCCGCAGTACCTGGCCGACCTGGTGACCTGGGGGGCCATCGGGGCGCGCACCGCCGAGAGCCAGATCCACCGCCAGCTGGTGTCCGGGCTGTCGATGCCGGTGGGCATCAAGAACGGCACCGACGGCGGGCTGCAGGTGGCGGTGGACGGCTGCCGCGCGGCCGCGGCGGCCCAGACCTTCCTCGGCATCGACGCCGAGGGGCGGGCGGCGCTGGTCCGCACCACCGGCAACACCGACACGCACCTGGTGCTGCGCGGCGGGGCGAGCGGGCCCAACCACTCCCGCGAGCACGTGCAGGCCGCCTCGGACGGGATGGCCGCCGCCGGGCTGAACCCGCGGGTGCTGGTGGACGCCAGCCACGCCAACAGCGGCAAGGACCACCGCCGGCAGCCGGGAGTGGCCGCCGACGTGGCCGAGCAGGTGGCCGCCGGGGGACCGGTGGCCGGGGTGATGCTGGAGAGCTTCCTGGTGGAGGGACGCCAGCCGCTGGACGTCGCCGTCGGCCCGTCCGCCCTGGTCCGGGGGCAGAGCGTGACCGACGCCTGCCTGGGCTGGGAGCAGACGGTGGAGGTGCTCGACGCGCTGGCCGCGGCGGTCGGGCGGGCCCGCCGGACGGACGGCCGGGGATGGTCGGCGTGACAGGATGGGCGGCGTGACTCGTGTGGTGATCATCGGCGGCGGACCGGCTGGGTACGAGGCGGCCCTGGTGGGCAGCCAGCTCGGCGGGGAGGTGACCCTGATCGAGGACGCGGGCGTCGGGGGCGCGGCCGTCCTCACCGACTGCGTCCCGTCCAAGACGCTGATCGCCACCGCCGAGGTGATGACGATCATCCAGGGCTCGGAGGAGCTCGGCCTCCGGGTGGGCGGCGCCGACGGCGACCCGGCCACCATCGACTCCCTCGTCTCGGTCGACCTCGCGGCGGTGAACTCCCGGGTGCTGGGGCTGGCGGCCAAGCAGTCCAGCGACATCACCGAGCGCCTCGCGCGCGAGCACGTGGACGTCGTCCGCGGCCGGGGACGCCTGGACGGCACCCGCCGGGTGGTCGCCGAGACCTCCGACGGCGAGCGCAGCTTCGAGGCCGACGCCATCCTCGTCGCCACCGGGACGCACCCGCGCCGGCTGCCCGACGCCCAGCCCGACGGCGAGCGGATCCTCACCTGGCAGCAGCTCTACCACCTGGAGGAGCTGCCCGAGCGGCTGGTCGTGGTCGGCTCGGGGGTCACCGGGGCCGAGTTCGCCAGCGCCTACCACGCCCTCGGCGTCGACGTCGTGCTGGTCAGCTCCCGCGACCAGGTGCTGCCCGGCGAGGACCCCGACGCGGCCCGCGTCCTGCAGGAGGTGCTGGAGCGCCGCGGGATGACGATCATGGCCCGCTCCCGGGCGGCCGCCGCCCGGCGGGTCGGCGACGGGGTCGAGGTGGAGCTCACCGACGGCCGCGTCATCGAGGCCTCGCACGTGCTGATGGCGGTCGGCTCCATCCCCAACACCACCGACATGGGGCTGGAGGAGGCCGGGGTGGCGCTGACCGACTCCGGCCACATCACCGTCGACAAGGTGTCCCGCACCTCCGCGCGCGGCGTCTACGCCGCCGGGGACTGCACCGGGGTGCTGCCGCTGGCCTCGGTGGCGGCCATGCAGGGCCGGATCGCGATGTGGCACACCCTCGGTGACGCCGTCGCCCCGCTCGACCTCAACACCGTCGCCGCCAACGTCTTCACCGCCCCCGAGATCGCCACGGTCGGGGTCTCCCAGCAGGACGTCGACGGCGGCGTCCTCGACGCGAAGGCGGTCACCCTGCCGCTGCGCGGGAACGCCCGGGCCAAGATGCAGGGCATCGAGGACGGCTTCGTCAAGATCTTCTGCCTGCCCCGCACCGGCATCATCGTCGGCGGGGTGGTGGTGGCGCCGTCGGCCAGCGAGCTGATCCACCCGCTCTCGCTCGCCGTCGCCGAACGGATCACCGTGGACGAGTTCGCCGGCGACTTCACCGTCTACCCCTCGCTGTCGGGGTCGCTGGCCGAGGCCGCGCGCCGGCTGCACCGCGGAGCGATCACCCCCGTCGTCGACTGAGACACCCGCGCGCGGGGACGCGTCAGGTGCCGGCGGCGCCCAGCAGCCGGGTGGTCTCGGTCGCCGCGCGCCGGACGCCGCCGCGCTCGTCCACCCAGCCACCGGCCAGCCCGACCACCGGGACCTTCGCGATCGCGCGGGCCAGGAACGGGCCCCGCGGGCGCTCGTCGAACAGGCTCTGCAGCTCCCACAGCGTCCGGGCCAGCCGCCACACCGTGCCGGCGGCCCGACGCGCCCCGCGGCCCAGGCGCCGGGCCAGGCCCGCGTCCTCGTCCACGGCGTCGGGACCGAGGCGCTGCTCGGACTCGGCGGTGTCCGGCACCTCGGTCCGGTCGGCGGTGAGGTCGCGGTCGAAGAGCACCCGCCCGAGCAGCGGCACCCACTCCGCTGGGTCGGTCCGGCCGTGCTCGCGGGCGGTGGCGCAGACCGCCAGACCGGACGCGGCGGCCCCGAGCGCGGCCTGCAGCGGCACCCGGTCGGCGAGCGCCCCGGCCACCCGGGGTGCCGCGGCCGCCAGCCCGGCGCTGACGCCGATCCGGATCACCCACCACCGCACCCGTCGCTCGACCGGCAGCTCGGACCACCGCGGTGAGGCCGGGGTGACGTCGCCGAGGGTGCGGTCGCGCAGGGCGTCCAGCACCCGGGCCGGGAACCCGGCGGTCGGCGGCGGGTCCTCGTCGAGACCGAGCCACCGCGACGGGTCGCTGACCACCCGGTCGACCATTCCGCAGTAGACCGCAAGGGCCTGCGCCAGACGCTCGTCGGACACCAGCCGGTCGTCGGGCCCGGGCCGGTCGTCGGGTACCGGGGAGTCGTCGCGCATCACGGACCTTCCTCCTGGGACCAGCCGTCCGGCCGCAGGCGTACCCGATTCTGGTGCAGCCCACCTTCGGCCGTGCCGACCGGGTCGGGACCGGGCACGGCGGCGGTCGGAGGGAGGCTGGCAGGATGGACGGGTGGTACGGGCGACGACGAGACGGCGGGTCCGGCGGCTGAGCCTGGACGGCACGGACCGCTCCGGCCCGGACACCCTGGCCGGCGAGCAGCCGCTGGAGATCGCGCTGTCGGGGGAGCCGTGGGTGGTGACCATGCGCACCCCGGGCCACGACTTCGACCTCGTGCTCGGGCTGCTGCACGCCGAGGGGATCGTCGTGGACGCCGCCGAGGTGGCGACGATGAGCTACCGCGGCGGCGTGGACCCCGACGGCAGCCGCAGCTTCAACCACCTGGACGCCCGGCTGGCACCCGGCGTGCGGCGTCCGGCATCGACCGAGCGGGCGGTGTACACGTCGAGCTCCTGCGGGGCCTGCGGGACGGCGTCGATGGAGGCCGTCACGAAGCTGTCCCGTTTCGACGTCGCCGCCGACCCCGTGCGCGTGCCGCTGGCGGAGGTGCTCGGCTGGACCGACCGGCTGCGGGAGGCCCAGCAGATGTTCGACCGCACCGGTGGGGTGCACGCGGCCGGGCTGTTCCGGATCGGGCCGGACAGGTCGTCGGAGCTGCTCTGCGTGCGCGAGGACGTCGGCCGGCACAACGCGGTGGACAAGATCATCGGCTGGGCGCTGCGGGAGGGGATGCTGCCGCTCAGCGGGTGCGCGCTGCAGCTGTCGGGCCGGGTGTCCTTCGAGCTGGTGCAGAAGGCGCACCTCGCCGGGATCCCGCTGGTGGCCGCCGTCTCCGCGCCGTCCTCGCTGGCGGTCGAGCACGCCGCAGAGTCGGGGGTGACGGTGGTCGGCTTCTCGCGCGGGCGCTCCTGCAACGTCTACAGCCGCCCCGAGCGGATCACCACCGGCTGAGCGCGCCGCCGGTCACCGGCGACGGCGGCTGCTCCGTCCCGGGCTGCGACCGCCGGGAGGATCAGTCGAAGAGGTCGCCGAACATCTCGCCGATGCCGTCGCCGATGCCCTCGAAGCCCTCGCCGACGCCCTCGAACATCTCACCCATGCCCTCGCCCATGCCGGCCATCCCGGCGCCGATGCCGCCGAAGATGTTGCCGGCGCCGCCGAAGAGCAGCGAGCCGATCAGCACACCCGACAGCAGGTCGCTGCCGCGCCAGGAGCTGTAGTAGCCCTGCGCCCACGGCGCGTAGGCCGGGCCGCCCTCCCAGTAGGGCACCCGCTGGGCGCCGCGCTGGACGGTGCGGATGTAGGGGTCGGCGCCGGCGAGCACACGCTCCGCGTCGGCCGGGCAGGCGGGCACCTCACGGGCGGTGCCACCGGCGGGGGCCCACTCCACGTTCTGCGAGGACGGGCCGTGGGCGGGGTTGAAAAAGCACGGCGGACGCTTCTGCGGCAGCGGCTCACCGGCCAGCCGGGCCTTCACGCAGGCGATCGCGTAGCGCCCGTCCTCGAGGATCTCGGTGACGTGGCGGATCTCGTCGGGCCGGGTCACCGCGTCCAGGGACGTCTTGGAGTCGTCGTAGGCGTCGAGGGCGCGGGCGTAGTCCTGCTGCATCGGCTCGTCCAGCGCGTGCCCGGCGACGTCGGAGTCGAGTCGCTGCAGCTCCTCGCCGAACTTGGTCACATCCTCCTCGGCGGCGCGCTTGGAGACCGAGAGCTGGTTCTCCAGCTCGGCCTGCTCGGCGCGCTCGCGCTGACGTGCCGAGTGGCGGGCGGCGAACAGCCCTCCGCCGATCAGCACGCCGAAGACGAGCATCAGGACCAGGTATTCCATGCGCTCCATCCTCCCCGACGACCCAAGCAGCAGGTCACGGACCGGGCGATTCTCAGCAGATCATCAGTCACGGCCGTTGACTCGGCCACCACGGAGGGTCAGTCGGCGTCCCGGATCTCGCAGATCACCGAGCCGTTGGTCACCGTGGCCCCCAGCTCGGCGCTCAACCCGTGCACCACGCCGGGCCGGTGGGCCAGCAGCGGCTGCTCCATCTTCATCGCCTCCAGCACCACCACGGTGTCACCCTCGGCCACGGTGTCGCCGTCGGCCACCGCCACCTTGACGATGGTGCCCTGCATCGGCGCGGTGAGCGCCTCGGTCGGGGCGGCCTGCGTGGACGAGGCGGTGCGGGCCCGACGCGCGGGCTTGGGCTGCCGGGCAGGGGCGGTCGCCGCGCCCAGGCTCGCCGGCACCTTGACCTCGACCCGCTTGCCGTTGACCTCGACGACCACGGTGGTGGTCTCCGGCGCCTCCGGCTGCTCGCCCGCCGTGCCCGACCAGGGCTCGATGGTGTTGGCGAACTCGGTCTCGATCCAGCGGGTGTGGACGGCGAAGACGCCCTCGGCGGCGGTGAAGGCCGGGTCCTCGAGCACGGCGCGGTGGAACGGCAGCACGCTCGGCATGCCCTCCAGCCGCATCTCGGCCAGCGCGCGCCGCGACCGGGCCAGCGCCTGCTCCCGGTCGCTCCCGGTGACGACCACCTTGGCCACCAGCGAGTCGAAGCTGCCCGGCACGGTCATCCCGGTGCGGTAGCCCTCGTCCACCCGGACGCCCGGACCCGACGGCGGCAACCACTCGGTCAGCGTCCCCGGCGCCGGCATGAACCCGCGGCCGGCGTCCTCGGCGTTGAGCCGGAACTCGATGGAGTGCCCGCGGGCCACCGGGTCGTCGTAGCCCAGCGCCTCACCGTCGGCGATCCGGAACTGCTCGCGCACCAGGTCCAGCCCGGTGACCTCCTCCGAGACCGGGTGCTCGACCTGCAGCCGGGTGTTGACCTCGAGGAAGGAGATGGTGCCGTCGGTGCCGACGAGGAACTCGCAGGTACCCGCACCCACGTAGCCCGCCTCGCGCAGGATCGCCTTGGACGAGGTGTACAGCCGCTCGACCTGCTCCTCGCTGAGGAACGGCGCCGGGGCCTCCTCGACCAGCTTCTGGTGCCGCCGCTGCAGGGAGCAGTCCCGGGTGGAGACGACGACCACGTTGCCGTGGGCGTCGGCCAGGCACTGGGTCTCGACGTGGCGCGGCTGGTCCAGGTAGCGCTCGACGAAGCACTCGCCGCGGCCGAAGGCGGTGACGGCCTCCCGGACCGCGGAGTCGAACAGGTCGGCGACCTCGGAGCGCTTACGGGCCACCTTCAGCCCGCGTCCGCCACCGCCGTAGGCCGCCTTGATGGCGATCGGCAGCCCGTGGGTGTCGACGAAGGCGAGCACCTCGTCGGCGTCGGCGACCGGGTCGGGGGTGCCGGGCACCAGCGGCGCACCCACCTTCTCGGCGATGTGGCGGGCCTTGACCTTGTCGCCGAGGGCGTCGATCGCCGCCGGCGGAGGACCGATCCAGACCAGCCCGGCCTCGATCACGGCCGAGGCGAACGCGGCGTTCTCGGCGAGGAAGCCGTAGCCCGGGTGGACGGCGTCGGCGCCGGAGCGCTCGGCGACCGAGAGCAGCTTGGCGATGTCGAGGTAGGACTCGGCCGGCGTGCTGCCGTCGAGGGCGTAGGCCTCGTCGGCCAGCTGCACGAACAGGGCGTCGGCGTCGGCGTCGGCGTAGACGGCCACGCTGCGCAGCCCGGCGTCCGCAGCCGCCCGGATGATCCGCACCGCGATCTCGCCGCGGTTCGCGACGAGCACCTTGCTGATCGGCACCTGGGACTCCTCACCTCGGTTCACCCGCACCGGCTCCGCGCGGGGCGACCGGCAGTCTAAGGGGTGCGGCTCCCCGGTTGACCAGCAGCAGTAGTTGAGGCTTCAACTAGTGGCGTACGCTGGGCGCATGACCACCAGCCCGATGCCGGTCCTCTACCTCAGCCACGGTGCGCCGCCGCTGGCCGACGACACCCGCTGGACCGCCGAGCTCGCCGCCTGGTCGCGCGAGCTGCCCCGGCCGCGGCAGGTGCTGATCGTCTCCGCGCACTGGGAGCAGGCGCCGCTGACGATGTCCTCCACCCGCGGGGCCGAGCTCACCTACGACTTCTGGGGCTTCCCGCGGCGCTACTACGAGGTGCGCTACGACGCGCCCACCGCCCCCGGGCTGGCCGCGGAGGTGTCGGCGCTGCTGGGTGGCGTCGACGTCCACGTCGACCAGGAGCGCGGGCTCGACCACGGCGCCTACGTCCCGCTCAAGGAGATGTTCCCCGACGCCGACATCCCGGTGCAGCAGCTGTCGATGCCCACCCTCGACCCGGCCGCGCTGTTCGAGCTCGGCCGGGCTCTGGCCCCGCTGCGCGACCAGGGCACGCTGGTCGTCGGGTCCGGGTTCACCACCCACAACCTGTCCTGGTTCGACCCCCGCCAGCCCGCCTCTGCGCCGCCGCCGTCGGTGTCGGCGGAGTTCGACGACTGGGCCCGCGAGGCCGTCGAGGGCGGCGACGTCGACACGCTGCTCGACTTCGCCCACCGGGCGCCCGCCCCCGGGCTGGCCCACCCGACCACCGAGCACCTGGCCCCGCTGTTCGTCGCGATGGGCGCGGCCAGCAGCACCGGGACGCCGGCGGGCCGGACCGCGGTCGACGGGTTCTGGTACGGCATGTCCAAGCGCTCCTGGACGTTCTGAGCCTCCCGCCCGACCTCCGCCCAATCGACGGGGGAGGTCGGCTAGCGTGAACTGCGCCACGTCGCGGTCCGGCGCCATCCCTGCCGGGGGCCGCGGCCGGCACCAGGTCCGGCCCACCGGCCGGGCGCGATCGACGACGATCGGAGCGACGTGGACGAGCTCGACTGGATGACCGAGGACCACCGTGAGCTGCGCCGGGTGGTGGCCGACTTCGCGGCCCGGGAGGTCGGCCCGCACGCCGCCCGCTGGGACGCCGAGCACCGCATCCCCGCCGCGGTGCTCACCGCGCTGGGCGACCTCGGCGTGTTCGCCCTGGGCGGTCCGGAGGAGTTCGGCGGGATCGGCGACTTCACCAGCCTGTGCATCGCGATCGAGGAGCTGGGGCGCCACGACCAGTCGCTCGGCATCACCGTCGAGGCGGCGGTGGGGCTCGGCATCAACCCGGTCGCCACCTTCGGCACCCGCGACCAGCAGGAGCGCTGGCTACCCGACCTGATGGCCGGACGCGCCCTGGCCGCGTTCGGCCTGACCGAGCCCGAGGCGGGCTCCGACGCCGCCGCCACCCGCACCCGGGCCGACCTCGTCGACGGCCGGTGGGTGCTCAACGGGAGCAAGCAGTTCATCACCAACTCCGGGCACGAGCTGACCCGGCTGGTCACCGTGACCGCCCGGACCGGCGTCCGCGACGACGGGCGTCCTGAGGTGTCGACCATCCTGGTGCCCGCCGGCACCCCGGGGCTGACCGTCGAGCCCGCCTACGCCAAGCTGGGCTGGCACGCCAGCGACACCCATCCGGTCACCCTGGTCGACGTGTCGGTGCCGGCGGAGAACCTGCTGGGGGAGCGGGGCCGCGGGTTCGCCCAGTTCCTCGCCGTCCTCGACGACGGCAGGGTGGCGATCGCGGCGCTCGCGCTGGGCTGCCTGCGGGCCTGCCGCGACCTCGCCGCCGGTTACGCCCGCGAGCGCACCAGCTTCGGCGCACCGATCGGCAGCCGGCAGGGGATCGCCTTCCAGGTCGCCGACCTCGACGCGTGGTGCCGGGCCGCGCACCTGCTGGTCTACTCCGCCGCCGCGATGAAGGACGCCGCCGCCCACGGCGAGCGCGTCCCGGCCGACGCCTACGCCCGGGCCGCTGCGGTTGCCAAGCTGCAGGTGACCGAGTGGGCGGTTGCCGCCACCCGGGTCGCCACCCAGGTGTTCGGCGGCTACGGCTTCATGGAGGAGTACCCGGTGGCCCGCCTCTACCGCGACGCCAAGGTGCTGGAGATCGGGGAGGGGACCTCGGAGGTGCAACGCATGGTGCTGGCCCGGGGCCTGGGGCTGCTGCAGCGATGACAAGCAGCGACCGACCCGTTCCAGGAGATGAGTCAGCGCGGGAGCGGGTGCGGGCGGCGGACGAGGCCGCCCGGGTGCCGACCGAGCAGGCGGCGGTGAAGCTGGCCGCCCAGCACAAGCTGTCGGCACGGGAGCGGGTCGACCTGCTGCTCGACGAGGACAGCTTCGTCGAGGACGGCCGGCTGGCGCACGCGTTGGAGCCCGGCTACCCCGCCGACGGGGTGGTCACCGGCCGCGGGCTGGTGGACGGGCGTCCGGTGCTGGTGGTGGCCAACGACCCCTCGGTGAAGGCCGGCTCCTGGGGTGCGCGCACGGCGGAGAAGATGGTGCGGGTCACCGAGGTGGCGCTGCGCGACGAGCTGCCGGTGTTCTGGCTGATCGACTCCGCCGGCGCCCGGATCACCGAGCAGGTCGACATCTTCCCCGGACGCCGCGGCGCGGGCCGGATCTTCCGCAACCAGGTCGCGCTGTCCGGGCGCGTCCCCCAGGTGTGCTGCCTCTTCGGGCCCTCGGCCGCCGGCGGGGCCTACATCCCGTCCTTCTGCGACGTCGTCATCATGGTCGAGCAGAACGCCTCGATGTACCTCGGATCGCCCCGGATGGCCGAGATGGTGGTGGGGGAGCGGGTCAGCCTGGCCGAGATGGGCGGGGCGCGGATGCACGCCGAGGTGTCGGGCTGCGGCGACCAGCTGGCCGTCGACGACGCCGACGCGATCGCCCAGGCCCGGGAGTGGTTCTCCTACTTCCCCCGCTGCTGGCGGGAGGACCCGCCGGTGCAGGAGCCGGCGCCGCCGGCCCGCCGGCTCACCGACGACACGGTGCCGGTGGAGGAGTCGCGGGGCTACGACATCCGCACCGTCGTCGACGGCGTCCTCGACGCCGACTCCTTCCTCGAGGTGAAACGGCTGTTCGCCCCCGAGCTGGTGGTCGGGCTCGGACTGCTCGACGGGCACCCGGTCGGGGTGGTGGCCAACCAGCCGGCGGTCAAGGGCGGGGTGCTGTTCGTCGACTCTGCCGACAAGGCGGCCCGCTTCATCTGGCTGTGCGACGCCTTCAACATCCCGCTGCTGTTCCTCGCCGACGTGCCGGGTTTCATGATCGGCTCGGCGGTGGAGCGGCAGGGGATCATCCGGCACGGCGCCAAGATGGTCACCGCGGTGGCCGAGGCGACGGTGCCGAAGATCTCGGTGGTCGTCCGCAAGGCCTACGGGGCCGGCCTGTACGCGATGTGCGGCCCCGGCTTCGACCCCGACGCATGCCTGGCGCTGCCCACCGCCCGGATCGCGGTGATGGGGCCCGAGGCGGCGGTCAACGCCGTCTACGCCAACCGGATCAACGCGCTGACCGACGAGACCGAGCGGACGGCGCTGGTCGCCGACCTGCGTGCGGCCTACGAGGCCGACATCGACGTGCTGCGGCTGGCGGCCGACCTCGTCATCGACGCCGTGGTCGAACCGGCCGACCTGCGCACCGAGCTGGTCGCCCGGTTCGCCGCGGCCGCCACCCGCGGGCGCCGCTTCACCGAGCGCCGGCACGGGGTGCCGCCGGTCTGACCGGGATCCTGCTCCAGGGTGGGGATGCGGACGGTCGCGTGCCCGCGTGCTGCCTGGGCGCACGTCGGGTGGACGGGTGACGGTGGAGCGAGATCCTGGTGGCTTGTCGCGGGGCGCTCGCCTTCGACAGGCTCAGGCGCTGGGGTGGGACTGGCTCAGGGGGCTGGGTCGGGGCGCCAGGAGTGGGGTCCGGCGGCGTCGGTAGCGTCGGGGCATGACCGAGATCGAGCTGGTCGAGGGCGACCTCACGCGGTTCCGCGCCGACGCGCTGGTCAACGCCGCCAACCACTCCCTGCTGGGTGGCGGTGGCGTGGACGGCGCCATCCACCGGGCCGGCGGGCCGAGCATCCTGGCCGAGTGCCGGCGGCTGCGGGGAACGACGCTGCCCGACGGGCTGCCCACCGGGCAGGCGGTCGCCACCACCGCCGGTGATCTGCCGGCGCGCTGGGTCATCCACACCGTCGGGCCGGTGTGGGCGAGGACGATCGACCACAGCGACCAGCTGGCCTCCTGCTACCGCGAGTCGTTGCGGGTGGCCGACGAGCTCGGCGCGCGGACCGTCGCGTTCCCCGCGATCAGCGCCGGCATCTACGGCTGGCCGATGGACGACGCCGCCCGGATCGCGGTCGGCACCGTCGCCGCGGCGAGCACCGACGTCACCACGGTCACCTTCGTGCTCCGCGGGGCGCCGGCGCTGGCGGCCTTCGAGGCGGCCCTCAGTGCTGTCTCTGGTTCGAGATGAACCGTCACTGCCTTGAACCCGGACGTCCACCCCGGCTGACCGGGGGTCGACGACGGCTGGTGCCTCAGGTGTCGAAGGCGGCGCGGAAGCGGCGTGCCGACGCCTCGAGATGTTGACGCATGGCGAACGCTGCTGCATCCGGGGCGCGCGAGGCGATGGCCTCGATCACGGCTTCATGCTCGTCGATCGCCTCGCTGGTGATCGACGTCTGGTGCGCCAACCGGAACAGGTGCACGTGTGTGTGCAGACGGGTGAGCGACTCTCGTACGAACTGGTTGCCGCCTCCACGAGCCACCGCCTCGTGGAACTGGGCGTCCAGCTGGGAGAAGCGAGCGTAGGCGTGCTCGCCGGTCGAGCGGTGCGCTTCGGTTGACATCTCCGCGCTGAGCGCCCGCAACTCGCCAAGCTCTTCCACTGACATGCGCTCGGCGGCCCGTCGAGCCGCGGCTGGCTCGAGCAGCAGGCGGAGCTCCACGAGGTCCTCGAACTGCTCGCGGGTCAGCATGGGGGCGACCCGATAGCCCGCGAGGTGGTGACGCACGACGATGCCATCGGCTTGAAGTCGGTGCAGCGCCTCTCGGACAGGCGTCTGGGAGACGTTGTACTCACGGGCCACCGCGTCGATGGTGATGCGGTCACCTGCCTGCACCCGCGAGAACAGAACGCTGGAGAGGATCTCGTTGTAGACCTCGTCGGCGATCGGTAGACCGCGACGGCGCTCCTCGCCTCGGCCCCTGTCACGTGACGTCATGGACCCTCCTCCTGGCAAAGATGCGATCGTATTGGAGCGTCCATCGTCTCAGCAACTCCGGTCCAGGCTTGACGCTACCGCCTCCAACTATCAAACTGCGATCAGATCGTATCGTATAGGAGACGTCGTGATGGAACGCCCACTGACCGCCTGGCTCGATCTGGTTTCCAGGCGGAACTCCTGATGTTGGCGGTGCTGCGGTCCCCGGCCGAGATCGTCTTCGGGCCTGGCCAGCGCAGGTCGTTGGGCCGGGTCGTCGCTTCGCTGGGGGGCCGTGCTCTGGTGCTGGCCGATCCCTTCGTCGCCGCGTCCGACCACGGTGCGGAGATGCAGGACTGCCTACGCGCCGCTGGCGTGCAGGTCGAGCTCTACTCCGAGGTGGTACCTGAGCTGCCTCTCGCTTCGGTTGACGAGGCCGTCTCGCGCGCGGACGTGGCCCGTGCGGACGTCGTCGTGGCCATCGGCGGAGGGAGTTGCATCGACCTGGCCAAGGTGGTGGCTGCTGTGCTGGCCCACGGCGTCAGTGCTTCCGAGCTGTATGGCGAATTCGTCGTGCCGGGTCCGACATTGCCGGTTGTCGCCGTACCGACGACGGCAGGTACCGGGTCGGAGGTGACCCCGGTCGCTGTGCTGACGGATCCGTCTCTGACGTCGAAGGTGGGGATCTCCAGCCCCCACCTCATCCCGACGACGGCGCTGTGCGACCCCGAGCTGACGCTCAGCTGTCCTCCCGGGCTCACTGCCGCAGTCGGTGCGGACGCCCTCACGCACGCCGTCGAGGCCCTGACCGCAGTACGTCGTTCCGGTGTGCCGGGCATCTCGCTCGACCGTGTCTTCATCGGGTCCGGCGCTCTCACCGACCTGCTGGCGCGGGAGGCTGTCGGCCACCTCGTCGCCGGTCTGCCCCAGGCCGTCGCCCACGGAGATGACCTGGAGGCGCGGTCCCAGGTGATGTACGGGTCCCTGCTCGCCGGGCTCGCCTTCGGCACGGCAGGGACCTCTGCCGCGCATGCGCTGCAGTACCCGGTCGGAGCCCTCACCCAGACCCCGCACGGGGTCGGCGTTGGCCTGCTGCTGCCCTACGTCATGCAGCTGAACCTGCCCGCACGGCCGGCGGAGATGGCCTTGGTCGCTGCGGCTCTGGCCGGGCCAGGGGAGCGGCCGTCGGCCGATCGGGCGCCCGCGATGGTGCAGACGTTCCTCCGGGATATCGGGTTGCCGACGCGTCTGCCGGACATCGGCTTCCCGGAGAACCGCATCGCCTGGGCCGCCGCACGTGGCGTGGAGGCGAAGCGGCTCAGTCAGAACAACCCGGTCGCGCTGACCGCCGAGACGGCCGAGCACGTGCTCCGTGCCGCCTGGGCCGGCGAGCTGTCCGAGGCTGCCCCGGCAGCGATGGTGGGAGAGGTGTCATGACGACGCTGGCGCGGCAGACGATGGCGGTCCGCAATCCAGCGACTGGAGCGCTGGTGGGCGAGGTGCCGGATCTGGGCAGAGAGGGCGCCTTGGAGGCGTTGGAGCGGGCGGACGGAGCCGCTCCTGCCTGGGCGGCCGCGTCGGCGCGGGCGCGCAGCGATGTCCTGATGGGTGCTTTCGAGCTGATGCGCCAGCGCCGCGCCGAGTTGGCCGGCTTGATCGTCAGCGAGAACGGCAAGTCGGAGGCGGACGCGCTGGCAGAGGTGAGCTACGCCGCCGAGTACTTCCGCTGGTACGCCGAGGAAGGTGTGCGTGTTCGGGGGCAGGTCTTCGCCAGCCCCACCGGCTCCAACCAGGCGCTCGTCAGCCACGAGCCCGTCGGTACCTGCCTGCTCGTCACTCCCTGGAACTTCCCGGCGGCGATGGCCACGAGGAAGATCGGTCCCGCACTCGCGGCCGGCTGCACCGCGCTGCTGAAACCCGCCCCGGACACACCGTTGACCGCGCTGGCGGTGGCCGACCTGCTGCAGGAGGCCGGGCTGCCGGACGGAGTGCTGGCCGTCCTGCCCACCACGCGAGCCGCCGAGGTGGTTGCGGCCCTGCTTGAGGACGAGCGGGTGCGCATGCTGTCCTTCACCGGCTCGACGGCGGTCGGCCGCCAGCTGCTCGCCCAGTGCGCGGACCGGGTGGTTCGCACCGCCATGGAGCTCGGTGGCAACGCTCCCTTCCTGGTGTTCGACGACGCCGATCCCGACGCGGCGCTCGAAGGCCTCCTGCTGGCCAAGCTGCGCAACACCGGTCAGGCCTGCACCGCCGCGAACCGTTGCTACCTCCAACGCGGCGTCCCTGCCGAGTGGGTGGACCGCGTGGTCGCCCAGATGGCCTCGTTGCGTGTGGGGGACCCGTCCCGTCCCGGCGTCGATCTGGGGCCGCTCATCAACGACGCCGCGGTGGCCAAGGTGCAGGCGCTGGTCGACGACGCCAAGGCCGTGGGCGCCCGGGTCGTGCTGGGCGGCGCCGCCCTCGAGGGCCCGGGCAGCTTCTACCCACCGACCGTGCTGCTCGACGTGCCGCCGCAGGCGAGGATCATGCACGAGGAGGTGTTCGGCCCGGTGCTGCCCATCGCACGGTTCGACGACGAGGACGAGGCCGTCGCGCTGGCGAATGCGACCGAGCACGGTCTGGTGTCCTACGTCTTCACCGAGGACCTGGCCCGCGGCCTGCGGGTGTCGCGCCGGCTCCAGGCCGGAATGGTCGGTCTCAACCGTGGACTGGTCTCCGACCCGGCCGCGCCCTTCGGTGGTGTCAAGCAGAGCGGGCTCGGACGTGAGGGCTCGCACGAGGGCATCCACGAGTACCTGGAGACCAAGTACGTCGCCGCCCGGTGGTGAGTACCGGACGTGCCACCCTGCCCGACACGATGAGAGGAAGACATGGACTCCCGTGCGCTCAGCGGAGTACGAGTGCTGGACCTCACCCAGGTGATGGCCGGCCCCTTCTGCACGATGCTGCTTGGCGACCTCGGTGCCGACGTCATCAAGGTGGAGCCGCCCGGCGGTGGTGACCAGACCCGGCACTCGTGGGGGCGTTCGGGGAAGGGCGACGACGGACCGGCCTTCTTCGCGCTGAACAGGAACAAGCGCTCGGTGGTGCTCGACCTACGCTCGGAGGACGATCACGCACGGTTCTGCGAGCTGGCCGGTGGTGCCGACGTGCTGGTCGAGAACTTCCGGCCAGGGGTGACGCGGCGTCTGGGCATCGACTACGAGTCGCTGAGCCCGTCCAACCCTGGGCTCATCTACGCCAGCATCTCCGGTTTCGGCCAGACCGGCCCGTACTCGCAACGACCTGGCTACGACCTCATCGCCCAGGGGATGGCGGGCGTGATGGGGGTGACCGGACATCCTTCGTCTCCGCCGGCCAAGGCGGGTGTGCCGGTGGCCGACCTCGGATCCGGGTTGTTCTGCGCGTACGGCATCCTCGCCGCCTACGCGCACAAGCAGCGGACGGGCGAGGGTCAGCGGCTCGAGACGTCCCTGTTCGAGGCCGCCCTGGGACTGACGGTGTGGGAGGCCACGGAGTTCTGGGCCAGCGGAGAGGTCCCGCAGCGCACCGGTTCGGCCCACCGAATGTCGGCCCCGTACCAGGCTTTCCGCACCGCGGACGGCTGGATGACCATCGGTGCCAACAATCAGCGCCTCTGGGGATTCCTCTGCCGCAGCCTGGGTCGCGACGACCTGCTGACCGACCCCCGCTTCGTCGACAACCCCGCCCGCATGGAGCACAGGGCCGAGCTGGCCGTTGAGATCGAGGGTGTGCTGTCCGGCGGGTCCACCGAGGACTGGGTGGAACGACTGCTGGCTGACGGTGTCCCCTGCGGTCCGATCCTGAGCTATGACGAGGTCCTCGCCGACCAGCACACAGCGTTCCGCGAGATGGTGCAGAGCATCCCGCACCCGGTCGAGGGCACGGTGCAGACGCTGGGTTTCCCGGTGAAGCTGAGCGGCACGCCTGCGGCGACCCGCCGACACCCGCCCCTCCTCGGTGAGCACCAGCCTGAGACCTGGGAGGAGCGTCGGTGACGGGCGAGGTGCTGGTCAGGCGGGATCAGGACGTGGTGACAGTGACGCTGTCGCACCCGGGCAAGCGCAACGCGATCACCTATGCCATGTATGAGGCGATGGAGCGCACCTGGGATGCGCTCGAGGCGGACGGGTCGGTGCGCGCCGTGGTGCTCCGGGGCGCCGACGGCGCCTTCGCCGGCGGCACCGACATCCGCCACCTCGCCGATATCGGCGACGGCGAGCGGGGGGTGGTGTACGAGGCCATGATCGCCCGGGGTCAGCGAGGTCTGCTGCGGCTGCGGGTCCCCGTGGTGGCGGTGGTCGACGGCGCGTGCGTCGGCGGGGGCCTGGTGCTCGCCGCGCTCAGCGACCTGGTCCTGTGCACACCCGGCTCACGGTTCGGTTCTCCCATCGCGCAGACCTTGGGGAACACGCTCTCGGCGACCTCGTTGGCTCGGCTGCACGCCCTCCTGGGCCGTCGACTGACGAGCGAGATCCTGATGACCGGACGTCTGCTGTCGGCGGAGGAGGCGCTCGCCGCGGGATTCGTGAACGCCGTGCTGCCGACCGAGCAGCTTGAGCAGCGGCTGCAGGAGCTGTTGGCCGCCGTCCGTCGCTGCGCTCCGCTGAGCTTGTGGTCGTTCAAGGAGCTCGAGCGCCGGGTGGATGAGGTGCACGCCGCCGTCGAGACCGCCGATGTCTACCGGCGGGTGTACGGCAGCCGTGACTTCAGCGAGGGGGTCGAGTCGTTCCTCGCCAAGCGACCTGCGCGGTTCCAGGGGCGGTGACGCCCGGCTGGTTCAGGACAGGATGCTGGCCGAGAGCTCGACGGTCCGCAGCCCGTCCTCGACGGTCGGGTGCTCCACCTGTTCGCCGCGGGCCAGGGCGAGGAAGGTCGTCGTCTCACCGGCGAACCCCATGTCGGCCGCCTCATCCTCAGCCAGCAGCTCGACCCGTTCCGTCGCTCCGGGCGCTGCCGTCGTCAGGCTGTCGGACCGCCACATGCCGCGACCGGACAGTACCGCCGTGCCCGCGTCACCGATGAGTGCGAGCGAGTTGTGCTCGACCGCGCTCATCCAGCTGGCTTGCCAGGAGCCGATCGTGCCGTCGGCGAAGCGGGCGGTGGCGAGGACCGTGTCGTCGAAGTCGCGCAGCTCCGGCCGCGAGCCGACGACGCGACCCTCGATCTCGACCACCTCCCCGACCAGCCAGCGCAGCAGGTCGAGGTCGTGGGAGAGCGACTCCACGGTCATCCCGACCGCCTGGCTCGGGTCGGTCCGCCAGTTCCCCTGAGACAGGGGCAGGTAGCCCAAGCGCTGCCGCTGGACCATCAGGAGACGACCGAGCTCGCCAGCGGCCACCAGGGTTCGTATCCGCTGGTACGGCGGGTGCCACCGACGCACGAACCCCACCATGAAGGGCGAGCCGGCCGCCCGCACCAGCTCGGCCAGTCGTCGGGCGGAGGGGACGTCGGCGGCCAGCGGCTTCTCGCAGAGGACCGGGATCCCTGCTGCGGTGAGGACGGCGACAGCGTGCTCCCGTACCCGGGGCGGGGTCAGCAGGTAGGCGGCATCGATCGCCGAGCAGGCCTGCTCCACGGTGGCGCATGCGGTGGCGCCACAAGCCCGAGCCAGCGCACGGGCGGCGTCAGCACGCACATCCACGACAGCGCTGATCTGGACTCCTGGTTGCTGCACGAGCTCCCGCAGGTGGGCATGGGCGATGTGGCCAGCGCCGATGATGCCGACCCGAAGCGTCCGACTTCCCATGACAGATCCGATCGTAAAAGTTGCGGGTTCAAGAAACGAACTCGCTCAACTTAGCCCATTGACAGCCTCTGACCGGTTTGCCACGCTACAGATACGATCGGATCTGCGAACGGTGAGATCCGGGATGGAAGCAAAGGGGCTCCTCATGTCATTGCCGATGAACCGACGACTCTTCCTCCATGCGGCCGGGGTGTCCCTGGCCGGCGCTACCCTCGCAGCGGCCGGATGCACCCCTCGTCCGACCAGCGGCGGCGCGGGCGGCGGTGCTGAGGGCGGAACCACCGTCCGAGCGGCCTGGTGGGGTGGTGACGTCCGCCACGCGAAGTTCAACGCGATCTACGACCTCTACAGCCAGCGCCACGAGGGCGTGAGCATCGCCCGCGAGTTCGCGGACTACGGCTCCTACTTCGAGCGGCTCCCGACCCAGTTCGCAGGGGGCAACGCGCCTGACCTTCTGCACGTCACCGAGCGTCAGGTCTCCGACTACGCCAGTCGTGGACAGCTCGCCGACCTCCGCAGCTTCGCCGACGGCGGCCCGCTCGACCTGTCGCTGTTCTCCGAGGCGTCCTTGGCAGCCGGGGAGTACCAGGGCACCCTCGTGATGCTGCTCGTCGGGGCCACGATCCCGGCCACGATGTACAACGCGGCGCTCTTCGCCCAGGCCGGAGTGGCCGAGCCCGGCCTCGACTGGACGTGGGACGCGTTTGCCAGTGCCTGTCTCGAGCTCGCCGCGAACCTGCCCGAGGGCTCCCTCGGCAGCACCTACCAGGCCATCTCGGCTCCGACGTTCGAGACCACGCTGGTCCAAGACGGCAAGAGCCTGTTCGCGCCGGACGCGTCGGCCCAGCTCAACTTCGACGCGGCCGACGGCGAGCGGTGGTTCCGCCTGTGGAAGGAGCTGCTCGACGCCGGTGGCTGCCAGACCGCCGAGCAGACCGCGGAGGACTCCTCCGCGCCGTTCGAGGACACCGCATTCGCACAGGGCAACACCGCCATGCACGTTCAGAACTCCAACCAGCTGGTCACCTTCCAGACGGCCGTAGGTGAAGCCGGGGAGCTCGCGCTCGCGCCGTTCCCCCAGGTCGGCGGGGCGCCTGCCTCGCTGGTGATCGGGAGCTACGTCTCGATCAACGCCAACGCCACGGACGAGGTTGCCGAAGAGGCGGCGTCGATCGTCGACTTCTTCGTCAACGATCCCGACGCCAACCGGATCTTCGGTCTGGAGCTGGGCGTGCCGGGCAACTCCAACTGGGTCGAGGCGGTGGAGGCGGAGCTGGAGCCCGTGGACCGGAAGGTGCTCGAGTTCGCGCAGGCCGTGGAGGCGCAGTCCGTCTTCGCCACCCCGCGTCCCTCGGGCTCCTCTCGGGCGGACTCGCTGATGAGCGAGCTCGGCCTGGCGGTCGGCTTCGGCGAGCTCGACCCGGCAGCCGCCGGCGCCCGGCTGGTCGACGAGCTCGCCGCGTCCATCGGTGCGAGCTGAGTCCGGACGGCGAGGCAGATGACCCAGACAACGCTCAGCCGGCGTACGGTCGCCGAGCCGCCGCTGGACCCGCCGGTCCGCCGTACCCGGTCGGCGTGGGCCAAGCAGGAGGAACGGGCGGCCTGGGTGATGCTGACCCCTTGGCTGCTGGGCCTCGTGGCTATCACCGCAGTGCCCATGGTGGCCTCTCTGGTCCTGTCGTTCACCGACTACCGGCTGCTCAGCAGCCCGAGCTGGGTGGGACTCGAGAACTACGTCAGGCTGCTGGACGACCCGCGGTTCACGAAGGCCATCGGGGTGACGTTCCGGTACGTCTTCGTCTCGGTGCCGCTGCAGCTGGCCTTCGCCCTGGCGCTAGCCCTGCTCCTGAACCGGGGTGTCCGCGGGCTCCGCTTCTACCGCTCCGCCTTCTACCTGCCCTCACTGCTGGGCGCCAGCGTCACCATCGCCATCCTGTGGCGACAGGTCTTCGGCAGCGAGGGGATCTTCAACGCCCTGCTGGGCTTGTTCGGGGTGAACGGCCCGAGCTGGATCGGCAACCCTGACCACGCGCTGGGCACGCTCGTGGTGCTCAACGTGTGGACCTTCGGTTCACCGATGGTGATCTTCCTGGCCGGCCTACGCCAGATCCCACGGGAGTACTACGAGGCGGCGGCGGTGGACGGGGCGGGACGGCTGAGCCAGTTCTTCCGAGTGACCCTGCCGTTGCTCACACCGGTCGTGTTCTTCAACGTGATCCTGCAGTTCATCCACGCTTTCCAGGCCTTCACCCCCTCCTACATCGTCAGCGGGGGCTCCGGTGGACCGGTGGACTCGACCCTCTTCTACACGCTCTACCTCTACCAGCGGGGGTTCACGCAGTTCGAGATGGGCTACGCCTCGGCCATGGCCTGGATCCTGCTGCTGATCATCGGGGTCTTCACAGCCGCCAACTTCGTGGCCTCGCGCTACTGGGTCTTCTACGGGGATGAGAAGTAGATGACGACAACGATTCGTGCGCCGCGCCTGCAGAGCGACCCCGATGCAGCGGGACCCGGCATGGCAGGTGATCATCGGGCCAGCCGGTTCCGCCGCCTGATGACCCACCTGGCTCTCCTCACGCTGAGCGTGGTGATGCTCTACCCAGTGATCTGGATGCTGTCCAGCTCGTTCAAGCCCCAGGAGGAGATCTTTCGCAACCAGGGCCTCATCCCCTGGGAGGTGACCCTCGACAACTACGTCGAGGGCTGGAACGCCCTCCAGTACGGCTTCGAGCTGTACTTCTTCAACTCACTGGTGGTGGCCGTCGCCGCGGTGGTGGGCAACATCTTCTCCTGCTCCCTCGCTGCCTACGCGCTGGCGCGGCTCAGGTTCCGTGCGCGGCGGGTCGTGCTGGCCATCGTGCTGATCACCATCATGCTGCCCTACCACGTGGTGGTGGTGCCGCAGTACATCATGTTCTCCTCCTTCGGCTGGGTGAACACGTTCTGGCCGCTGATCCTGCCGAAGTTCCTGGCCACCGACGCCTTCTTCATCTTCCTCATGGTGCAGTTCATCCGTGCCCTGCCACGCGAGCTGGACGAGGCGGCGACGATCGACGGGGCGGGGCCGTACCGGACCTACTGGAAGGTCATCCTGCCGTTGACCATGCCGGCGATGGCGACGACGGCGATCTTCACCTTCATCTGGACGTGGAACGACTTCTTCACCCCGCTCATCTACCTCAACGATCCCACCACCCACACGGTGCCGCTCGCACTGCGTTCCTTCCTCGACGCCACGGGCGAGTCCTCCTACGGATCGCTGTTCGCGATGTCGCTGCTGGGTCTGGGGCCCATCATCGGGTTCTTCATCGTCGCGCAGCGCTATCTCATCGAGGGGATCGCGACGACAGGGGTCAAGGGGTGAGGGCGGTCGGTTGTACGGTTCACGACCTGAGTTTCGAGATCCCCGTTGAGCACTTCCGCTGGAACCAGGAGCGCTCCCTCACCCAATGCCTCGACGCCGGTGACCCCTTCACCACCACGACCTTCACGATGTCGGCACACGGCTTCACCCACGCAGACGCTCCCGCCCATGTGGTGGCGAAGAGCCCCACCGTCGAGGCCCTGGACGCCTCGGCCTGGATCGGCTGGGCGACTGTGCTCGACGTCTCCGCAGTTCCGGCCGGTGCGCCGGTGGAGCCGGAGGACCTGGCGCAGGCGGCTGCAGGCGTGACGCTGCGGGACATCCTGCTCATCCGCACCGACTGGGAGCTGAGACGGGACGTCGGCACTGAGGCGTACTGGCTCGACTCACCCCACCTCAGCTCCGCCGCGGCGCGGTGGCTGGTCGATCGAGGACCGAGACTGGTCGGCTTCGACTTTCCCCAGGACCGGGCCATCGGTGACGCGATGCGCGGACACACAGTCCGGCCCACCGACTTCGTGACCCACGACCTCCTGCTCCGCCGCGGGGTCCTGCTGCTCGAGTACCTCCGCGGACTCTCCGCGCTGCCTCGAGAGGTCTTCCTGGTGGCGGCTCCGCTCAAGCTCGCCGCTGGCGACGGTGCACCATGCCGCGCCGTCGCTCTGTGCCCTGATCCCGACGACCCCGACGACCATCCAGACGAGAGGCATCGAACGTGATCTCCATCCATGAGGGCCGAACCTCGGCCGACCTGAACGGCACCTGGGCCTACGCCCTGGAGGCGGACACGCCGGGCGAGGAGCTCGGCTGGACCGACCCTGCGTTCGACGCGGCCACGTGGCGTCCGGTGGAGCTGCCGACGAACTGGTACCTCACCGAGATCGGCGACTTCTTCGGCAGCGTGTGGTTCCGCCGGTCCTTCACCGTGGACGACAGATTCGTGGGTCAACGGATCTTCCTGCGTTTCGGGGCGGTGGACTACTACGCCGACGTCTGGCTCAACGGCACCTACCTGGGTTCGCACGAGGGCATGTTCAACCCTTTCGAGTTCGACGTCACCGACCTCGTCGACCGTGACGGTGAGAACGTCCTCGTGGTCAAGGACGGAGCACCGCGTGACCCCACCGAGTACGTCCAGGCGACATTCCCGGAGAACCCGCTGTCGCCGGACCACCAGCGCCACCAGGCGCTGGCGATCTCCCAGGTCAAGGGGCACATGATCGACGCCATGCACCGTCCGGGGGCGATGACCAAGTACCGCCAGGACGGCAACAGCGGTGGCATCTGGGGGTCGGTCGACCTCATCGCACGTCCGGCGGTGCACGTCGCCCATGTCCGGATCTCGACCAGGATCGGGATCAAGAAGGACTGGCTGGGTGACGGCTTGGACAAGCCCGACGGCACGGGGCTGGTCGACGTCGACGTCCGGTTGGTGAACACCACCGGCGCGGTGGTCACGACCGATCTCGTCCTCGGCGTGGCGCCGGCCAACTTCGACGGGGACCCTGTGCCCGATCGCGTGCGCCGGGTGACGCTCACCCCCGGCGTCACCGTGCACAAGATGGTGGTGACCGTGCCGGAGGCCCGCTTCTGGTGGACCTGGGACCACGGCCACCCGTCGATGTACACCGCACGCGCCGCAGTTGGTGAGGACGTCGTCGAGCAGCGCTTCGCGATCAAAGAGATCCGCCACGACGACACGACCGGCCAGTGGTACCTCAACCACAAGCGGATCTTCCTCCGCGGGATGCGCTACATCTCGAGTCAGTGGCTCAGCGAGGCGAATCCCCAGATGTGGGAGGAGGACCTCACCAAGATGCTCGACATGCAGATCAACGCCATCCGGATCGGCAGCCACGTCGAGCCCGACGGCTTCTACACCATGTGCGACGAGCTCGGGCTGCTGGTCTGGCAGGTGTTCCCGCTGCACTACTGCGTCAGCGACAGCGACGACTTCATCGAGCGGGCGAGCGACATGATCCGCGACATGGGGGAGATGCTGACCAACCACGCCTCGATGGGGATGTGGTCAGTGTTCAAGGAGCCCGAGATCTACCTGCTGCCCGACAAGCCGAACAACTACCACCGGCTCTGTCCCGTCCTGAAGGAGACGCTCGCCACCGTCGACCCGGTCCGCTGGATCCACCTCGGCGACTACCGCGAGGGGGCGCAGAACCTCATGATCGGCGGTGTCCACGACGGGGACCGACCGATGGACGAGGTGGTGGTGCAACCGCAGATCGTGGAGTTCGGGGCGGCGTCGGTCCCGGTGCTGGAGACGCTGCGGACCTTCATCCCCGAGGACAAGCTGTGGCCTCCGGACTGGGACACCTGGGAATACCACGGCCTGTTCTACGAGCTGGCCTTCAAAGGTGCCAAGGTCGATCTGGGCAGCAGTGTGGAGGAGTTCATCGACAACTACCAGCGCTACGAAGCACTTGTGGTCAAGGAGCAGATCGAATTCATCCGACAGCGCAAGTACGCGCCGGTGGCTTCCATGTACCTGTACTACTGGAGCGATTCCTGCCCGATCATCGGGTCCGGTCTCCTGGACTACTACCGTCGCCCCTACCAGGTGTACGACTCGATGAAGGCCGTGTACACCCGGGTGCTCATCAGCCTTGAGCGGGAAGCCCGGCCCTACATCATCGGTCGGGAGAAGGTCTACCAGCGCGGGCAGACGTTCTCGGCCAAGCTCTGGATCACCAATGACCACGACCACGCGATCGAGGATGCCGTCGTCAGCTACGCGATCGTGCATCGCGAGAGCGGGGAGGTGCTGCACAAGAGCGAGTTCAGCACCCGTCTGGTCGCCGATTCGGTGGAGCGCGTGGACCAGATCGTCTGGCCGATCCCTGCGAATGCGCCGGGTGGTGAGTACCGGGTGGCGATGCGGGTGGCCGACGCCGCCGGTGCGGTGCTCTCGGACAACTACACCGACCTGGTGCTGCGGTGAGCGGTCAGCGAACCGTGATGGTCACCGGGGCTGGGAGCGGCATCGGTCGTGCGACTGCGCGGGCATACCTCGACGCCGGCGCCACCGTGCACGGCCTCGACCTGCGCCCCGGCGAGCTCGACCCGGGACCAGGACGGTGGGTGCCCCACGTCGTCGACGTGGCGGATGCCGAGGCGGTGCGCGCGGTCGCCGCCGACACCCTGGCCGCAGACGGCGCCGTCGATGTGCTGGTGACGAGCGCCGCCCTCGGCTACCCCGAACCCTTCACTGAGATGACGGTGGAGTCCTGGGACCGCGTCTGGCGCGTCAACGTGACCGGGACGATGCTGTGCCTGCAGGCGGTCCTGCCCGGGATGATCGAGCGCCGCACGGGGTCGATCGTCATCGTGTCCTCGATCGCCGGTCGGACCAGGAGCGTCTCCAACGGGGCCCACTACACGACCAGCAAGTACGGGGTGATCGGCCTCACGCGCCACCTCGCTGCCGAGTTGGCTGGCACGGGGGTGCGGATCAACTGTGTAGCTCCCGGGCCCACGAACTCCCCCATCCTCACCGCCCACGCCTCGACCGAGGAGCAGGAGGCGATCGCGGCGAGGACGCCGCTCCGCCGGATCGCCCAGCCCGAGGACGTCGCAGAGGTGATCACGTTCGTCGCCGGTGACGCGGCACGGCACGTCCACGGCGCGGTGCTGGACGTGAACGGCGGGCTCTACTGATGAGTGGCGTGGGCTTGGTGGACGGTCCTCCCGTCGCCTACGTCACCGGTGCCGGCAGCGGGATCGGGGCCGCGGTGGTCAGCGGTCTACGAGCACGGGGTCAGCGGGTAGTCGGCGTCGACTGCGGGCGGGTCGGCGAGCCCGCCGCTGACTTCCTGCCGCTCGAGGTGGAGCTCCGGTCACCGACTGCCCACCTCGAGGCGGTGGCCGCCGGGATGGAGCGCTATCGGCGGCTGGACACGGTCGTCACACACGCGTTCGTGGGATCCTCCACGCCGTTCGTGGATCTGACCGTGGACGAGTGGGAGGAGCTGATCGACACCAACCTGCGCGGCGCCGTGCTGGCGGTGCAGGCCGCTCTGCCGCACCTGAGGGCGGGTGCGAGCGTGGTCATCACCTCCTCGATCGCCGGGCGGCGGTACAGCAGTGTGATGGGCCCGCACTACACGGTGGCCCGCTACGGGTTGATCGGCCTGGGGCGTCATCTGGCCGCCGAGCTGGCCGGGACCGGCATCCGCGTGAACGTGGTGTGCCCGGGTCCGCCGGACACACCACAGATGTGGGCCGTGACGACGAAGGAGCAGCGCGAGCGGATCGCCGCGGGCACGCCGTGCCGGCGCCTCGCTGCGCCGGAGGACGTCGCGGCGACGGTGCTGTTCCTCGCCTCGCACCGGGCGCGGCACGTGCACGGAGCGGTTGTCGACGTCAACGGTGGTCTGGCGTGACCTGACCGGCATGCCGGAGCGCGAGCTGGACGTAGGTGTCGGCGTTGGCCAGTACCGCGGCTCGGTCGGCCCCGGTGAGCTCCCGTCGCACCCTCCCAGGGAGCCCGAGGACGAGCGTCCCGGAAGGAATGTGCGCGTCCTCGGGTACAAGCGTGCCGGCACCGATGATGACGTCCGAGCCGATGGTGGCGCCGTTCAGCACGACCGCCCCCATGCCGACGAGGACACGGTCCCCGACCGTGCAGTTGTGCAGAATCGCCCGGTGCCCCACGGTGACGTCGGTCCCGACGTGGACGCCGAGCCCCGGATCGGCGTGGACGACCGACAGGTCCTGCACGTTGCTGCGCTCACCGATGACGATGTCGTCCCCGTCACCTCGCAGCACGCAGCCGTACCAGACGGAGGCTCCGGCGGCCAGGGTGACCCGACCGATCACGGTGGCTCCGGGGGCGACCCAGGCCGCGGGATGGACGACTGGGTAGTGGCTCTCGAAAGGCAGAAGCGTCATGTCGACCACCATGGCAGGCCACGGCGCGACGACGGCCGCAGGATGGTCACCGGGAGCGGGAGGAGGCTGCACCGTGCCGCGCCACGACCTGCAACGCTGGACCGCCAGCGGTCGCGTCCGCCTGGCAGCCCAGGAGCAGCCGCTGCTTCCGAGCCGGGAGTGGGCCCTGCTGCCGGCGTCCACGGCAGCGGCCGACACCAGCTCGCGTTTTCGGCCCGCGGCCTCCTCGCGATCTGGCGGCTGGTCCCGCCGGTGGTCGGATCGCCGACCGGCCCCGGCGGCGTCGGTCGCGGCGACGCTCGAGCCCCGGCTCTCGCAGCGGCCCCCCGGGTGCCCCTCCGACCACCGAGCAGGGTCTGGCCTGGTCCCTGGTAGCCCCCCGGGGGTGCTAGACCGGGCCACCCGTCGCGAGCTCCGCCCCGCTGGAGGCGGGTCTGTGCGCGGTGCTCGACGACGACGGACGGGCCACGGCACGGGTCGTGCGGACCGCGGTCGCCCGGTACCGCCTACTCGCCACCCACCGAGCCGCCCCCGCGGACGGACGCGGCCGGCTGAACGTCAGCGTTCCGACGGCTCCAGCACGACCTCGACCTCGAACCCCTCCGAGCTCTCCAGGTAGAGCGCGGTGTGCTGCTCACCGCCCGCGTGCGGGTAGTGGTCGGGGAACAGCTCGTGCCAGCCGTGGGCCGAGGACTCGGCGCGGATGCGGTCCAGCAGCGCCCGGTCGTCGGTGGTGACGGCCAGGTGGTTGACGCCCGGGCGGAGCCGGTCGTGGGGGACGTCGCGCTGGTCGGGGGAGTGCTCGAGATAGAGGTAGGTGCCGTCAGGGTGCGTGAGTGTGGAGCCGTCGTGCTCCCAGTCGAGCAGCCCCAGCAGCCAGCCCCACTCGGCCTCGGCGCGCGGCAGGTCGGAGACCCACAGGTCGAGGTGGTGCAGCGCGCGGGTCATGGCCGCGACGCTACCGGCCGGCTCAGACGGCGGTGTAGCCGCCGTCGACGACCACCACCGAGCCGGTCATGAACGAGGACGCGTCGCTGGCCATCCACACCACGGTCGGGCCGAGCTCCTCCGGCTCGGCCGCCCGCTGCATCGGCGCGTCGTCGATCCAGCGCGGCTTGAAGGCGGGGTCGTCGACCGGGGCCATCGCGGTGCGCACGTAGCCCGGGGCCAGCGCGTTGACCCGGATCCCCAGCGGAGCCCACTCCACCGCCAGCGACTTCGTCAGCTGGTGCACCGCGGCCTTGGAGGCGTTGTAGCCCGGCTGCCACTGCGGCCGGTTGACGATGATCGAGGAGATCGAGCCGATGTTGACGATCGACCCGCCGCGGCGGCCGTCGGTGCGGTCGGCCATCGCCCGGCCGAACACCTGCGAGGTCCGCCACAGCCCGGTGAGGTTGGTGTCGACGACGGTGTCCCACTCCTCGTCGCTGACCTCGAAGGCGGCCCGGTGGATGCAGGTGCCGGCGTTGTTGACCAGCACGTCGGGCACCCCCAGCTCGGCGGTGATCGCGTCGCGGACGTCCTCCAGCCCGGCCCGGTCGGTGACGTCGGCGGTGTACACCCCGGCCCGGACGCCGAGGGCCGCGACCTGCTCGCGGACCGGCTCCGCAGCCGCCGCGTCGCGGACCAGCAGCGCCACGTCGGAGCCGGCCTCGGCCACCGCGACCGCCAGCGCGGCGCCGATGCCGCGGGCGGCGCCGGTCACCACGGTGACCTTCCCGGTGAGTGAGAACGAGTCGAGCACGGGCATGTCCATCTCCTTGGATCGGTGGGTGAGGGGTCGTGGGGGGAGGTCAGTCGGCACCGGGGTGGGGGACGGTGACCACCGTGGTCCCAGCCTGGCCGAAGGCGTCCAGCTCCGCCCGTCCGCCCGGGTCGGGCTCGTCGCTGATGAGGACGTCGACCCGTCCCGCCGGCAGCACGACGTGCGGGCCGTGCAGGCCGAGCTTGTGCCGGTCGACCAGCAGCACCCGGGTCTGGCAGCGCTCGGCGATCACCTGCTTGACCCGGGCGGAGTCCTCCAGCAGGTGCAGCACCTCCCCGCCGGCCACCCCGGGGGCGGAGATCAGCGCGACGTCGCCGCGCCACTCGGTGAACCCGGCCTCGGCGACCGGGCCGAACACCGCCCGCAGCTCCGGGGCGACCCGTCCGCCGACGAGGTGCACGGTGGCGTGCGGGTAGCGGCGCAGCTCCTCGGGCACGGCGAGGAAGTTCGTCACCACGGTGACGGGGACGCCGGTGCGGCAGCGGGCGTGCAGCGCCGGCAGGCAGCTGGTGGAGTCGTCGACGAGGACCGTCCGGGCCGCGGTCAGCCAGGGCAGCGCGGCCCGTCCCACCGCCTCCTTGACGTCGGTGCCGAACCGCAGCCGGAACGCGGCGCTGGTCTGGCGCTCGAGCTCGGTCGGGGCGACCGCGTGCCCGTGCTCCTTGCGCAGCAGCCGTTCGGCGGCCAGCGCGTCCAGGTCGCGGTGCACCGTCATCACGCTGGTGCCCAGCTCGCTGGCCAGGGCGCTGATCTCGATCCGGCGGGCCCGGATCACCCGGTCGAGCAGGTCGCCCCGGCGCCGCATCACGTCGGCGTTGCTGCTGCGTCCCACCCGGTCACTCCCCGGGGCGGACCACGGACTTGATCACGCCGGGCGTGCCGGTCGACTGCAGGGCCTCCTCGGCGCGGTCGAGCCCGAAGCGGCCGGTGACCAGGCCGTCCAGGTCGACCCGGCCGCTGGCGGCCAGGGCGATCGCGGTGGGGTAGGTGTTGGCGTAGCGGAAGGTGCCGGTGAGCACCAGCTCACGGTTCTGCAGCAGCCCGACCGGGATGGTCAGCTCGTCCGCGCCCATCCCGACCAGCACGATCCGCCCGGCGCCCCGGACGGTGGGGAACCCCGCCAGCACGGCCGGCTGGGCGCCGGAGCACTCGATGAAGGCGTCCATCCGCCCCGCACCGGCGGCCAGGTGGTCCAGGGTGCCGGTGCGGACGTCCACGGTCTCGGTGGCACCGTAGCGCTCGGCCACGGCCAGCCGTCCCGGGTCGACGTCGGTGACGACGATCTCCGACGCCCCCAGCGCGCGGGCCACCTGGACCGTCACCAGCCCGATCGGCCCCGCGCCGGTCACGAGCAGCTTCGTGCCGGCCCCGACCTCGGCCTTGCGGCAGGCCCACACCCCGACCGAGAGCGGCTCGATCAGCGCGGCGGCGTCGTCGGACAGCGTATCCGGCACGGGGTGGGCGAAGTCGGCGGCCAGGGTCACGTACTCGGCGAACGTGCCGTCCACCGGCGGGGTGGCGAAGAAGACCACGTCGGGGCACAGGTTGTACCGGCCGTGCTTGCACTGCTCGCAGTGCCGGCAGGGCACGCCCGGCTCCATCGCCACCCGCTGGCCGACCCGGGCCGGGTCGACGTGCGCGCCGACGGCGACCACGGTGCCGCTGGCCTCGTGGCCGAGCACCAGCGGCTCGCGGACCACGAAGTCGGCGATCCGGCCGTGCCGGTAGTAGTGGACGTCGGAGCCGCAGATGCCGACCGAGGCGACCCGGACGAGCACCTCGTCCGGACCGGGGGAGGGTACCGGTCGCTCGGCGGGGCCGATCTCGCCGGCGCGCTCGAGCAGGGAGACCCGCATGGTGGTGGGCAGGGACGGCGTCGTCGTGGTCACGGTGCTCATTCTCCCGTCACCGCGCCCAGCGACAGACCGGTGACCAGCCAGCGCTTCACCGCCAGCCCGAGCACCACCATCGGGACGACCACGATGGTGCCGATGGCGGTGAGCTGGCCCCAGTCCACGCCGGTCTGGGTGACCAGCTGGCTGGCCGCGATCGGCAGCGTCTGCGAGCTCGGCCCGGCGAAGACCGAGGCGAAGGCGTAGTCGTTCCAGGCGAACACCAGGCACAGGATGCCGGTGGTCACCAGGCCCGCCTTCGACAGCGGGAGGATGACGTTCCAGAACGCGCCCCACCGGGTGCACCCCGAGACCAGCGCCGCCTCCTCCAGCGAGGGCGGGATCTCGGCGAAGAAGGCCTGCATCAGCCAGGTGGCGAACGGCAGGTTGAACGTCATGTAGGCCAGGATCAGCCCCGGCAGGGTGTCGATCAGCCCGGCGAAGCGGAACATCAGGAACAGCGGCAGCACGACCGCGGCGATCGGGGCCATCCGGGTGGAGATGATCCAGAACGACAGGTCCGACTTGCGCTTCATCCGGGTCCGCGACAGCCCGTAGCCGGCCAGCGTCCCCAGCACCAGCGACAACCCGGCCGAGACCACCGCGGCCACGACGCTGTGCCAGATGTAGGGCAGCAGGTTGTTGGCGCCGGTGAACAGGCCGACGTAGTTCTCCAGGCTGGGGGTGAAGAACCACTTCGGGTCGGCGGCGGTGACGTCGTCGCCGCCCTTGAACGAGCCGAGCAGCATCCAGACCAGCGGGATCAGCGTCCAGAGCAGGAACACCCCGAGCACGACCCAGGTGACGACCGTGCCGCCCGGGGTCATCTTCTGGTCGAAGGAGAGCCCGGTCGACCGCTTCGGCGGGCGCGCGGCGGCCTCGGTGGAGGCGGTGGTGGTGGTGCTCACTGGGCCAGTCCCTTCCGGTCGAGGAGCCGGACGAACACCTTCGCCATGGCGATGGTGACGGCCAGCATCATCAGTCCGATGGCGGCGGCGTAGCCGAGGTCGAAGAACCGGAACGCCGTCTCGTACAGCCGCAGCGGCACGATCTTCGTCGCGTCGGCCGGGCCGCCGTTGGTGGTGATGGTGATGATGTCGAAGTAGCGGACGGCGTCCATCGAGCGGATGAGGAACGCCACCAGCAGCACGTTGGAGATCGAGGGGAAGATGATGTGGAACAGCGTCCGCGTCCGGCTCGCCCCGTCCAGGGCGGCCGCCTCCAGGATGGAGGGGTTCACCCCCGAGAGCCCGGCCAGCGTGATCAGCGTGATCAGCGGCGTCCACTCCCAGACGTCCATCAGCGCGACCGCGATGAAGGCGGTCACCGGGCTGCCCAGCGGGTCGATGTCGATGCCGACCGCCTGCAGCCAGTTGGTGTACAGCCCGAAGGTGGGGTCGACCAGGTAGCGGCCGAGCAGGCCGACGATGACCGGGGCCACGAACATCGGCAGCAGCACCAGCGAGAGCACCAGGCCGCGTCCGCGCAGCACCCGGTGCAGCGCCACGGCGACGCCGACGCCGATCAGCAGCTCCAGGCCGACGGTGACGACGAAGTAGAGCACCGTGCTGGCCCAGGACGTCCACAGGTTCGGGTCGGTCAGCGCGCGCGCCCAGTTGTCCAGGCCGCGCCACTCCAGCGCGGCGCCGCCGAGCAGGCGGACCCGGGAGAAGCTCATGCCGATGAGGGTGAGGAACGGGATGATCGACAGCCCGGCCATGAAGATCACGGCCGGCGCCATCAGCAGCCCGGGGAAGCCCAGCCCGCGACGCGGCCGCCGGGGGTCCTTCATCTGCTGCACCCGCTCCGGGGCCAGCTCCTGCCCCCCGGTCGGCTGTGCGGTCGTCTGCGTCATGCCTGCCACCCCCGCGCCACGATCTGGTCGATGCGACGGGCCAGCCCGTCCATGGTCGCCGCCGGCTGCTGCTGCCCGGCCAGCATCTTCGACAGCTCGGTGAAGACCGCGGTGTCGCACTCGTTCCACATCGGGATCTTGGGACGCAGCCCGATGACGTCGTCGCGCCAGGCCACCTCCATGGTCGGCCCGGTGAGCATGTTCGGCAGCTCGCTGGGACGCTGCTCGGCCGCCTGCACCTCGGGCAGCTCGTAGACCGAGGTGCGGGTCGGCGTCCCGCCGCCCGCGGCCGAGGCGAGGTTGGCCAGCTGGGTCTGCGGCGAGGTGGCCCAGTTGACGAACAGCCAGGCCGCTCCGCGCTCGGCGCCGCCGGTGTTGCCCGAGATGCCGATCCCGCAGCCGCCGAAGTGCGCCGACGAGCGGGCGGGTCCGTGCGGCAGCGGGGCGTAGGAGACCTGGCCGGGCAGCGACTCCTCGTTGCCGGAGGCGAACTCGTGCCAGTTGACGCACATGGCGATCTGGCCCTGCGCCATGGCGTTGCCGACGCCGTCCCAGTCCCAGGAGCGCGAGCCGGGGTGGGCGATGCCGACCAGCCGCTGGTAGAACGCGGCGGCCTCCTTGGCCTCGTCGCTGGCCAGCAGCGAGCGTCCCGGGTCGGTGGCGCCGCGCAGGCCGATCTCGGAGCCGCCCTCGAAGTACTCCCCGCCGTAGGACCACAGCACGTTGGAGAAGTCGCACATCAACGAGTCGTGCTGCTTGGACTGGGTGCCGACCCCGGCGACCACCTCGTCGACATGCGCGTTGAACCACTGCGCGATCTGGAAGAACTCCTCCCAGGTGCGCTCCATCCCCGGGGTGACGTCGAAGCCGAGGTCGTCGCGCATCCGGTCACCGTGGGCGTCGAAGAGGTCCTGGCGGTACTGCCAGATCATCGTCGGGCAGTCGTAGGGGAGGGCGAACACCTTGTCGGGGTCCTCGAAGGTGCCGGTGGCGGCGAGCTGGGTGGGGATGAAGTCCTCCAGCCCGCCCTCCAGCGGCGGGTAGCCGTCGGCGTCGATGAACTCGCGCAGGTCGGCCAGCCCGGCCGAGTAGGGGGCGAGCACCTGGTACGGGTCGGCGTAGATGACGTGGTACTGGCTCTGCCCCGAGGCCAGGTCGAGCGCGACCCGCTGCACCAGGGCGCTGAGCTCGAGGTTGACGATCCGGACGTTGATGCCGGTCAGCTCGGTGAACGGCTGCAGGTTGGCCGCGATGGCCGCAGTCGGGGCGGTGTTCTCGGAGATGAAGTTGATGGTGGTGCCGGCGAAGCGGCGCCACTCGTCGCCGCCGGTGAACTCCGGCACCGGTGCCGGCTGGCTGCCCGAGCCGCAGGCGCCGAGCAGGCCGCCGCCGGCCAGCGCCCCGGCGCCGAGCGCACCCGCGCGCAGCAGGCTGCGTCGGGAGAGGGTCATGGGGTGCTCCTCAGTCGTTGTGGTGATCTGCCGAGGAACTTCTCACAAAATACGAGAGATCGGCAAGAGGTGTCTCTCGATGGACGAATGCGTATCCTGCGGCAGGACGATCCGGAGGCGCCGGAGCGCCAGGAACGAAGGGCCCGACGATGAGTGACCTCGTACTCGGTGTGGACTCCTCCACCCAGTCCTGCAAGGCGATCCTGGTCGACAGCGCGACCGGCCGCGTGGTGGAGGAGCGGCAGGCGCCGCACCCCCGCGGCACCGAGGTGGACCCGCGGGAGTGGTGGAGCGCCTTCGAGACCGCGGGCGGGCCGCTGCTGGAGCGGGCTGCCGCGGTCGCGGTGGGCGGTCAGCAGCACGGCATGGTGGCCCTGGACGCCGACCAGCAGGTGGTCCGTCCGGCGCTGCTGTGGAACGACGTCCGCTCCGCCCCGCAGGCGGCCACCCTGGTCGAGGAGCTGGGCGGGCCCGAGGCAGCGGCGCGGCGCACCGGCAGCGTGCACGTCGCCTCGATCACCTCCACCAAGCTGCGCTGGCTGCGTGACGCCGAGCCCGAGAACGCCGCCCGCACCGAGGCGGTGCTGCTGCCGCACGACTACCTGACCTGGCGGCTGCGCGCCGACGCCGACCGCTACACCACCGACCGCGGGGACGCCTCGGGTACGGGCTACTTCTCCCCCGAGACCGACGACTGGGACGTCGAGCTGGCTGAGCACGCGCTGGGCCACCGGCCGCGGCTGCCCGAGATCGTGCCCGCGCACACCTCGGCGGGGCAGACCCGCAGCGGGGCGCTGCTCGGCGCCGGCACCGGCGACAACGCCGCCGCCGCGCTGGGGCTGGACCTGCAGCCGGGCCAGGTGCTGATCTCGCTGGGCACCTCCGGAGTGGCCTCCACCGTCGCCGCCGACCCGGTGCTCGACCCGTCCGGGGCGGTCAACGGGTTCGCCGACGCGACCGGGCGGTGGCTGCCGCTGGCCTGCACCATCAACTGCGCGCGGATCCTCGAGCTCGCCGCGGGGCTGCTGGGGGTGGGCTACGACGAGCTGGCCCGGCTCGCGCTGGCCGCCCCGGCCGGTGCGCACGGGCTGTCCTTCCTGCCCTACCTCGACGGCGAGCGCACCCCGAACCGGCCCGACGCCCGCGGCACCATGCACGGGCTGACCACCTCGACCACCCGCGAGGACGTCGCCCGGGCGGCGTTCGAGGCGCTGCTGTGCTCGGTGGCCGATGCCGTGCAGGCGCTGGACCAGGTGACCGGGGTGCGCACCACCGCGGTGTCGATGGTCGGCGGGGCGACCAAGTCGCCGGCGGTGCGGGCGCTGGCCCCGGCCGTCCTCGGCGTCCCGGTCACCCTGCCGCCGGACGGGGAGTACGTCGCCCGCGGTGCCGCGCGTCAGGCCGCCTGGGTGCTCTCGGGTGCGGAGCAGCCTCCGGCCTGGGAGCTCGAGGGCACCTCGGAGACCCTCGAGGCCGACGCCACCCCCGACGTCCTGGAGGCCTACCGCGAGCTTCGCGACCGCACCGCGGGCTGGTGAGGCCCTTCGACAGGCCGCGAGGGCCGTGGCCGCTCGGCCATCAGCGCCTCCAGGGTGGCTCGGGCGCCGTGCCCGTGCAGGGAGGACAGAGCCCACCGGTAGGCGGTGAGGAAGCGTTCCTGGCTGGCGAGGTCGCCGAAGAGCTGCTCGTTGCGCACGAACACGTCGGGGTCGTCGCCCTCGACCTGGGAGCGGGCGATCGGGACCAGCTGGTCGGCGAGCTGGTCGACCACCTCGATCGGCTCGCCCTGCTCATCGACCCCTTCGGCGTAGCGGGCCCAGGAGGCCACGATCGCCGCCGACAGCTCCACCGGGCCACCGCTGGCCAGGTTCTCCCGGATCACCGGCACCAGCCACTTGGGGATCCGGTCCGACGATTCAGCGCACAGCCGGGCCACGGTGTCGCGGACCTGGGCGTTGGAGAACCGCTCGATCAGCGTGGTCCGGTAGTCGGCGAGGTCGACCCCGGGCACCGGCGGCAGCGTCGGGGTGGCCTCCTCGGTCATGTAGGCGAGCAGGAAGTCGGCGAACAAGGGGTCGGAGCAGACGTCGTGCACCAGCCGGTAGCCGGCCAGGTAGCCGAAGTAGCACAGCCCCTGGTGGGAGGCGTTGAGCAGCCGCAGCTTCATCAGCTCGTACGGGGTGACGTCCTCCACCAGCTGGACGCCGACCCGGTCCAGCTCGGGTCGGCCCAGCGGGAAGTCGTCCTCGAGCACCCACTGGGTGAACGGTTCGGCCACCACCGGCCAGGGGTCCTCGATGCCCCAGCGCTCCCGCACCTCCGCGCGGTCGTCGTCGGTGGTCGCGGGGGTGATCCGGTCGACCATGCAGTTGGGGAAGGCGACGTGCTCGCCCATCCAGGCACCCAGCTCGGGATCCAGCGCGGTGGCGAACGCGCTGAACATCCGCCGGGCGACGTCGCCGTTGTGGGGGATGTTGTCGCAGCTCATCACCGTGAACGGCTCGATCCCGCGCTCGCGGCGCAGCTTCAACCCGGCCGCGACCAGCCCGAACACGGTGGTGGGCTGGTGGGCGCCGGTGAGGTCGGCGGCGACCGCGGCGTTGCCGAGGTCGAACTCGCCGGTGACCGGGTGCACGTTGTAGCCGCCCTCGGTGACGGTCAGGCTGACGATCCGGGTGCCGGGGTCGGCCAGCCGGTCGATCACCCGCTGCGGGTCGTCGGGGGCGTAGAGGTAGTCGACCACCGACCCGATGACCCGCGGCTCCAGGGTGCCGTCGGGGTGCTTGAGCACCAGCGTGTACAACCCGTCGGTGGCCTGCAGCGCGTCGCGCATCGCGGCGTCGCGGGGCATCAGCCCGACCCCGCAGATGCCCCACTCCTGCCCGCCGCCCTGCTCCAGCAGCTCGTCCACGTACATCGCCTGGTGGGCGCGGGAGAAGTTGCCGAGCCCGAAGTGCACGATCCCCGCCTGGACGGCGGTGCGGTCGTAGCCCGGTCGGCGGACCTCGGCGGGCAGGGCATCCAGGGTGGCAGGGCTGAGCGCGGTCATGCCCGTCACCCTAGGACGCCTCAGGCCGGTCGGATCGACAGGGACTCCACCACCGCGTCGGCCGGGGTGGCCAGCGCGTGGGCCACCGCCCGGGCCACCGTCTCGGGGCGCATGTGGTCCTCGGCCCGGTACTCCCGGCCGGCGCCGGCCTGGATCCGCTGCTGCATCTCGGTGTCGACCCGGCCCGGGTGCACCGAGATCACGCGGACGGTGCCGCGCTCCTCCTCCCGCAGCGCGTCGGTGAACGCGCGCAGGGCGAACTTGGAGGCCGCGTAGAGCCCGCCGCCGGCGCCGGCGGTGAATCCGGCGCCGGAGTTGATGGTCAGCACCTGCCCGCGGCGTCGGCGCAGCGCCGGCAGCAGGGCCCGGGTGAGGTCGGCGACGGTGACGACGTTGAGCTCCAGCACCCGGCGCCAGTCCTCGCGGGTCAGCTCGGCCACCGTGCCGGACGCCTCCACGCCGGCGTTGTGCACCAGGACGTCGAGCTCCTCGACCCCGGCGGCCGCCGCCGCGACGGCGTCGGCGTCGGCGAGGTCGACCGGCCAGGGCTCGGCCTGCGGCAGGTCGGCGCACACCTGCGCGAGCTGCTCGGCGTCGCGGCCGCCGACCAGCAGCCGGTGGGTGTCGGCGAGCTCGCGGCAGATCGCGAGGCCGATGCCGCGCGAGCCGCCGGTGACCAGGGCGAGGGGGCGGGTGTCCATGCCGAGGACGCTACTGCCCGCCCTGGGATCGTGTTCGCCGTCCCCGGTGGAGCCGGCGACACGCCGCGACACGTCGGTCGTCACCGCGACGACATACACGTGGTCAGGGATCGGCCCTAGCCTGGCGCCCATGGCGAAGACCGCAGCGGCGGAGGTGCAGGCCGGTGACCGGGTCGTGCGCATCTCCAGCCCGGACCGGGTCATCTACCCGGCCACCGACTCCACGCCCGACATCACCAAGCTGCAGGTGGCCGAGTACGTCGCCGCCGTGGGGGAGGGGCTGATGCGGGCGCTGCGTGACCGGCCCACCGCGCTGGAGCGCTGGCCCGCCGGCGTGCACCCCGGGATCAAGCTGTCCACGGGGCGTCCCGGCGACAAGTCCGACGCGTTCTACCAGAAGCGGGTGCCGCAGGGGGCGCCGGACTACCTGGAGTCGGTGGAGGTGACCTTCCCCTCCGGCCGCACCGCCGCGGAGGTGTGCCCCACCGAGATCGCGGTGCCGGTGTGGTGCGCCCAGATGGGCACTCTCACCTTCCACCCGTGGCCGGTGCGACGCTCCGACGTCGACCACCCCGACGAGCTGCGGATCGACCTCGACCCCCAGCCCGGGACCGGGTTCGCCGAGGCGGTGCAGGCGGCGCTGGTCGCCCGTGAGCTGCTCACCGAGGCCGGGCTGACCGGCTACGTCAAGACCTCGGGCAACCGCGGCGTGCACGTCTACGTGCGGATCGGGCCGCGCTGGGACTTCGTCGACGTCCGCCACGCCGCGATCGGCTTCGGCCGGCGGCTGGAGCAGCGCAGCGAGGGCGTCACCACCGCCTGGTGGAAGGAGGAACGCGGCGAGCGGATCTTCGTCGACTTCAACCAGAACTGCCGCGACCGCACCATCGCCTCGGCGTACTCGCTGCGCCCGCTGCCCGGTGCGCCGGTGTCGACCCCGCTGTCCTGGGAGGAGCTGGCCACCACCACCGACCCGCGCAGCCTCAACCTCTTCACCGTCCCCGAGCGGCTGGCCGACGGCGACCCGTGGGCCGGCATCGACGAGTCCGCCGGCTCGATCGAGCCGCTGCTGGAGTGGTACGAGGAGTCCGGGCTGGGGGAGATGCCCTACCCGCCCGACCATCCGAAGATGCCGGGCGAACCACCGCGGGTGCAGCCGTCGAAGAAGAACGCGGCGAACTGGGAGACCGACGAGACCGGTGCCGAGCGCCGTCGGGAGAAGGCGTGAGCAGCCCCGCCGAGGCCGGCGAGCCCCGTCCGGGGCTGGACGGGGGAGAGGCCGGGCACCTGGTCGCCTACCTGGCCTTCCTGCGCGGCCAGGTGGTGGAGGCGGTCGGGTCGCTGACCCCGCAGCAGCAGCGTACGGCGGTGCTGCCGTCGGGCTGGAGCCCGCTGGAGCTGCTGTCGCACCTGCTGCACATGGAGCGCCGCTGGATCCGCTGGAGGTTCCTCGGCGAGCCGGTGGACGAGCCGTGGGGCGACTGGGGCCGCACCGGCAGCGCCGACCCCTCCGAGCACGCAGGGGCCCGGTGGCGGGTGCCCGAGGACGTGGACGTCGCCGGGCTGACCACCCGGCTGGTGGAGCAGGCGCGCACCACCGAGGAGGTGCTCACCGGCACCCCGCTGGACACGCTCGCCCGTACCGGCGGCCGGTTCGCCGACGGCGCCACGGTGCCCACCACCCTGCGCTGGATCGCCTTCCACGTGCTGCACGAGTACTCCCGCCACGCCGGCCACCTGGACGCCGCGGTGGAGCTCCTCCGCGACCGCGGCCGGGCGTAGCCGTCGACCGTGACAGTCGTCATCCGGGAGTCGTGACGCTGCTCCCAGGCCCGTCCGGGCGGCGGCCGCGAGCCTGGTGCCATGACGACGACCACGGCACCACCCGGCACGGAGGCCCTCGAGCTGACCGGTCTGGTCAAGCGGTTCCGGGCCGAGGACGGCCGCCGGGTGCGCGCGGTCGACGGCATGGACCTGCGGATCGGGCGCGGCGAGGTGGTCGCCCTGCTCGGGCCCAACGGGGCCGGCAAGACCACCACCCTCGACGTCGTGCTCGGCCTGAGCGAACCCGACGCCGGCCGGGCCCGGGTGCTGGGGCGCCGGCCCCGTCAGGCGGTGGTCGAGGGCCGGGTCTCGGCGGTGCTGCAGACCGGTGGGCTGATGCGCGACCTCACCATCGCCGAGACGGTGCGGATGATCGCCTCCCTGCACCACGCCCCGCTGGCGGTCGACGAGGTGCTCGAGCGGGCGGGGCTGACCGCGCTGGCCGGGCGCCGGGTGGTCCGCTGCTCCGGCGGTGAGCAGCAGCGGCTGAAGTTCGCCCTCGCGCTGCTGCCCGACCCCGAGCTGCTCGTCCTCGACGAGCCGACCACCGGGCTGGACGTGGGCGCCCGACGCGCCTTCTGGACGGCCATGCGCGCCGAGGCCGCGGCCGGACGCACCGTGCTCTTCGCCACCCACCACCTGGAGGAGGCCGACGCCTTCGCCGACCGGCTGGTGCTGATGGCGGCCGGTCGGGTGGTCGCCGACGGTCCGACGCCGGAGATCCGCCGCTCGACCCTGCGCACGGTCGGCGTGACCTGGGACGACCCGCCCGCCGACGCCGTGCTGGCGCGGCTGCCGGGAGTCGCGGCCGTCTCGCGGCGAGGCGCCCGGCTCGTGCTGCGCGCCACGGAGCCCGACGTCCTGGCCCGCCACCTGCTCACCCGCACCCCGGCCCACGACCTGGAGATCGCCCCGGCCTCGCTGGAGGACGCCTTCCTCCGGCTCACCGACGCACTCGTCCCCACCGAGGAGCACCGATGAACCTCACCTACCCGCTGCTCGAGCTGCGGCGCACCCTGCGGATCTGGAGCAGCACCGTCTTCTCCGTCGCGCTGCCGATGCTGTTCTTCCTGGTCTTCGGCGCGATGGTGCCCTGGGGTTCGGTCCGGCTCGCCCACGGCGACGTGGCGGCCCAGACGATGATCTCGCTGGCCACCTACGGGGCGATCACCGCCGCCGCCGGGATGGCCGGGTCGGCGGCGCTGGAGCAGCACCAGGGCTGGGGCCGCCAGCTCGCCCTCACCCCGATGACCCGCGGCGGGTTCGTCCGGGTCAAGGTGTTCGTGGCGCTGGTGGTGGCGGCCCTGCCGGTGGCCGGCGTGTGCGGGCTGGGCGCGCTGACCGGCGCCGGTGCCGAGCCGCGGGTGTGGCTGCTGTCCCCGGTGCTGATCCTGCTCGGCTCGGTGGAGTTCGCCTGCTACGGCGTGGCGGTGGGCAAGCTGTTCCGCTCCGAGGCCGCGGTGGGGGCGGCGTCCGGGCTGCTGGTGGTGCTGGCCTTCCTCGGCGGCGCCTTCGTCCCACTCACCGGCTGGCTGCTCGACCTCGCCCGCTTCACCCCCGTCTACGGCGTGATGGCGCTGGCCCGCTACCCGCTCACCGACGGCGCCACCCCGACCCTCTCGGGCGAGCTCGTGCAGGACCCGCTGTGGCTGCCGGTCGTTAACGTGGGGGCATGGACGCTCGTGCTGGGCGCGCTGGCGGTGCTGGCGGCGCGCCGGGGGACCCGACGGGCGTGACCTCCTCCCCACCGCGCGGTCCCCGCCTCCCGGCCGACCCCGGCTGGGGGTTCGCCGCGGCCTGGCTGGTGCTGCTGGCCATCCCGCTGTTCTTCCTGGTCGTCGACGACGGTCCGCGGCTGCCGCGGGCGGTGGCGGGCGGGGCGCTGCTGGTCTTCGCGCTCGCCTACGTGCTGGCCCACCGCAACCCCGGACTGCTGCCGGTCCGCTCGCCGACGCTGCGCACCTGGCTGTGGATCGGCGTGCTCGTCGCGCTGCTGGCGCTGACCCTGCCCGCGCAGGGTGGCTACGTGCTCTACAGCCTGCCGTTCCCGATGGCGCTCGCGGTGTTCGGGCTGCCGCGACGGCACGCGGTGGCGGCAGTCGCCGCGCTGCTCGCGGCGGCGCTGCTGCTGGTCGCACTCGACCCGGCGCCGGACCTGGTCGGGGCGCTCAGCCTGCTCGGGGTGCTGAGCACGCTGGGGGTGCTGGTGGCGTTCCGCTGGTTCTCCGGGCGGGCCGGCCGGGAGGCGTCGCTGCGTCAGGAGCTGGCGCTGCTGGCCGAGCGGGAGCAGGTGGGGCGCGACGTCCACGACGTGCTCGGCCACAGCCTGACCGTGATCAGCCTCAAGGCCGAGCTGGCCGACCGGCTGCTGGTGGTCGACCCCGGCCGGGCCCGGGCGGAGGTGCAGGACGTCCTGCGGCTGTCGCGGGAGTCGCTGGCCGAGATCCGGCGCACCGTCGCCCGGCTGCGGACCTCCGACCTGGCCAGCGAGCTCGCCGCGGCACGGACCGCCCTGGACGCCGCCGGCGTCGCCCTGGAGCAGGACGGTGACCCCGACGACGTCCGGCCCGAGCTGCGGGCGCTGTTCGGCTGGGCGCTGCGGGAGGGCACCACGAACGTGGTCCGGCACGCCGGCGCGAGGCACGTCCGGCTGGCCTTCGCCGAGCAGGCGCTGCGGCTGCGCGACGACGGCGTCGGTGTCGGGGACCGGGTGCCCACGGGCAGCGGGCTGAGCGGGCTGCGGGAGCGGGTCGGCGAGGCCGGCGGCACCCTCGTGCTGCGCGCACCCGCCGACGGCGGCACCGAGCTGGAGGTGAGGATGCCATGACGATCCGGGTGCTGGTGGCCGACGACCAGGACCTCGTCCGGGGGGCGCTGGCCGCCCTGCTCGGGCTCGAGCGCGACCTCGAGGTGGTCGCCGAGGTGGGCACCGGCGACGCGGTGCTCCCGGCGGTCCGCGAGCACCGGGTCGACGTCGCCCTGCTCGACATCGAGATGCCCGGGATGGACGGCATCGCCGTGGCCGGGCAGCTGGCCGGCACCGGCTGCCGCTCGCTGGTCGTCACGACCTTCGGCCGGCCCGGCTACCTGCGTCGGGCGATGGACGCCGGCGCGTCCGGGTTCGTCGTCAAGGACACCCCCGCCGGACAGCTGGCCGAGGCCGTCCGCCGGGTGCACGCGGGCCTGCGGGTCGTCGACCCGATGCTGGCCGCGGAGTCGCTCACCAGCGGGCACAACCCGCTCACCGCGCGCGAGCGGGAGGTGCTGGGAGCGGCGCTGACCGGGGCCAGCGCCGCCGAGATCGCCACCCGGCTGCACCTGTCGGAGGGGACGGTCCGCAACCACCTCTCCGGGGCGATCGGCAAGACCGGCACGCGCAACCGCGCCGCCGCCGCGAGCGTCGCCCGCGAGAACGGGTGGCTCTAGCCTCAGCCGGTGGGCTTGAGCGGGTCGTGACCCAGGTCCATCAGCCCGTGGCGCCAGTCGTCGTCGCCGGCCTCGGGGTCGGGGTCCTCACCGCGCAGGGCGCGGACCGTGGCGACCACCTGCTCCATCACCGCGAGGTCCTCGGCGTCCAGGTCGGTGCGGCGCTTGGCCAGCACCCGCAGCACCCCGTGGGTGAGCGGGTTGCCGGCCTGGTCGGGCAGCTCCTCGGTGGTCATCGTCGAGTTCTGGGTGCGCAACCAGTCGTGCAGCTCGCGCGAGGTCATGTTGACCACGTCGTGGAAGTCCTGCCACAGCTGGTCGTCGACCGGGGTGTCGGCCACGCGGACCACTCCTCTCCTCGGCGTCGTCGACGCCGTCTCGGGGGTTGCCCTGGCTCATACCCCAACCCTCGCCACTCCACGCCGCGAGCCGTTCCCCGTGTCAGCGGGCCCACCTACGCTGGCCGGCATGGACCTCACGCGTGAGCTCACCGACCTCGTCCGCCGCCGTCCCAGCCTGCCGACCGTGCTGGAGCTCGACCTGAGCCGCGGGGTCCTCTCGACCCCGCCACGCTCGCCCGGGGACTTCCTGCGCGCGATGCACGTGCCCACCGTGCGCGGGATCCGCGACGGGCTGCGGGCCGGGGCGAAGGACCCGAAGGTGGTCGGGCTGGTGGTCCACGTCGGCGACTGCCCGCTGAGCGCCGCCCAGGTCGACGAGGTCGGCGCGCTGGTCGCCGCCTTCGGCGCGCAGAAGCCCACCGTCGCGTTCACCGAGAGCTTCGGCGAGCTGTCCAACGGGCTGCTCGGCTACCGGCTGGCCGCCCACGCCCAGCAGATCTGGCTGCAGCCCAGTGGCGCGGTCGGGCTGACCGGGGTCAGTCTGCAGGTCACCCTGCTCCGCGGCGCCCTGGACAAGGTGGGCGTGGAGCCGCAGTTCGGCCAGCGCCACGAGTACAAGACCGCGGCCAACCAGTTCGCCGCCGCCGAGGTGACCGAGGCCCAGCGCGAGATGATGCAGCGGCTGGCCGACAGCGTGCTGGAGGAGACGGTGGCCGTGGTCGCCGAGCGCCGTGAGCTGCCCAGCGACGAGGTCCGCGCTGCCGTGGACGCGGCCCCGCTGACGGCCGCCGACGCCCGCGAGCGAGGCCTGGTCGACCACCTCGGCTACCGCGACGAGGTCTACGCCTGGCTCCGCTCGGAGTGGGGTGCGGCGGCGACCGGGGAGGGCGAGGACGCCGCCGCCGGCCCCCAGGTCGACCTGCACTACGTGCACCGCTACGCCGCCGAGCGCGGCGGGCCGGCGATGCTGCGCAACCTCGTCGACAAGCGCCGAGACTCGGTCGCCGTGGTCGGCGTGCACGGGCCGATCGTCACCGGGCCCAGCACCCGCGGCAGCGTCCTGGGCGGCCCCACCGCCGGCTCGGACACCATCACCCAGCACCTGCGCGCCGCCGGTGACGACGAGCACGTCAAGGCCGTGGTGCTGCGGGTGGACAGCCCCGGCGGCTCCTACGTGGCCTCCGACGCCGTCCGCCGCGAGGTCCGCCGGCTGGTCGAGGGCGGACGTCCGGTGGTGGCCTCGATGGGCGACGTCGCCGCCTCCGGTGGCTACTTCATCAGCATGGGCGCCAGCGAGGTCGTCGCCGCCCCCAGCACGCTCACCGGCTCGATCGGGGTGCTGGCCGGCAAGTTCGTCACCACCGGCCTGACCGACAAGGTCGACCTGGTCCGTGAGGAGATGACCGCCGGCGAGCGAGCGGCCATGTTCAGCAGTCTGCGCGGGTTCACCGACGACGACTGGGCCGTCCTCGACCGCTGGCTGGACGAGGTGTACGCCGACTTCACCGGCAAGGCCGCCGCCGACCGCGGGATGGCCCTGGACGTCCTCGAGCCGCTGGCCCGCGGGCGGGTCTGGACCGGCGCGGACGCCGCTCGCCACGGCCTGGTCGACCACCTCGGCGGGATGGACGTCGCGGTCGAGCGGGCGTGCGAGCTGGCCGGGCTGGACCGGGAACGGGTCGGGCTGCGCAGCGTGCCGGCCTCGGCGGTGCTGTCCCAGCTGCGCCCGGCCCGCTCCAGCGAGAGCCCCCGCGGGGAGACCGGTTCCGGCTGGACCGACCCGGTCGGTGCGGGCGCGGTCCGGGTGACCCCGGGCGGGCCCGAGGCGCTGCTGCTGCGGGCCGCCACGGTGCTCGGGCTGCAGCTGCCGGGTGTCCTCTCCCTGCCCTGGCGGCTCTCCTTCAGCTGAGCCGGCACCTCTGCCCCCAGCACCTCGTTGTGGTACGAAACAGCCTGAGCCAGGGGGTGTCCGTGCCGCACGACGACTTCGATCCCTTCGCCGACCCCGGACGTCCGGGGTCGGCGGGGCGTCCGTCGAGCCCGGCACCCGACCCCTTCGGCCCGTCCCGCGGCGCCGCCTCGCCGCTGGCCGGCCGGCTGGACGACCTGCGCGCCACCATGGACCGGGAGCGCCGCGAGGGCCTGCCACGCCGCCGGCCGCTCGCCTCGCTGGTCGCGCTCGGGTTGACCCTGCTGGCCACCGCCGGGCTCGCCTTCGCCGGCTGGCACGGCCTGGCCGAGGCCGTCCCCACCCGGGGCGTCAGCGTGCGCACTGCGGCCCAGGTCGGCACGGTGTCCCTCCTCCTCGTGCTGGCCGCTGCGGTGCTCGCGGTCGTCGGGGTGGTGCGGGAGCGCCGTCGGGTGCTGGCCGGGGTGGTGCTGGCGCTGGCCCTGCTGGCACCCGGCGCGGTCTTCCTCGCCGCGGTCCAGCTCGCCGTGCCGCTGACCCGGGCGGACCTGGCCGCGGTGGGCGCGGGCTCGGTGGAGGCGTGGTGGCGCTCGCTCGGCGAGGGTGCTCCCTCCGACGCGGTGCTCGTGCGGCTGCTCGAGGTGCTGACGCGGTGAGCGCGGGGCGAGGAGGACGGCGATGAGCCTGTGGGACGACCCGGCGCGGCAGCGTCCCGGCGACCCCGGCACGGACTGGACCCAGGGCGCCCCGACGCGTCCGCCCGCACCGCCCGCACCGGTCGGCGGCGGCTCGGCCGGGGACGCCGTGGCGGTGGCCCGGCCGCCGGTCGGCTGGCTCGCGGCGGCGCTGGGGGTCGCGGTGGTGGCCGTGCTGCTGGTGCTCGGAGTGGCCCGTCCCGTGCCGGTGGTCCCGCTCGGCGGCTGGCTGCTGGCTGGGCCGGTCGCGGTCAGTCTGCTCGCGCTCTACACCCGTCGTGACGTGCTGGCCCGCACCCGTCCCGTCTACGCCGCTCCCGGCTGGGTGCGTCCGGCCTACGTCGTCGTCTCCGTGCTGGTGGTGCTCGCGGTGGCGGTGACGGCCTGGCGGCTGGCCGACTGGGTGGGACGCCTGTGAGCGCCGCGGCTCGTGCCCGCGCCCGGCTGCTGGCGGTGCTGGCCCTGCTGCCGGTGCTGCTCGGGCTCCCGCTGTCGGGGCTCGCCCCGCGGGCAGCGGCGGAGGGGCCGGAGCAGACCGCGGTCGGCGCCTACGGCGGCTGCCTGGTCGGGGCCGGCGCGGGCGACCTGCTGCTGCTCTTCGACGAGTCGGCCAGCCTCGTCGACACCGACCCCGACGACCAGCGCGTCCGCGCCGCCGACTACCTGGTCCGCCAGCTCGGCCGCTTCGCCGAGCAGCGCGAGGTCGCCCTCGACGTCGCCGTCGCCACCTTCGGCGTCGACCTGGTTGGTCCGGGCCGCTGGTCCGACCTCGCCGGTTCGGGCGACCGGGTCCGCGACGACGTCGCCGCCCTCGCCGGGGCCGACGACGGCTGGGAGACCGACTACTGGACCGCGCTCAACGGCGCCCGCCAGGCGCTGGCCGACAAGGCCGCCGGTGAGGAGCGCTGCCAGGCGGTGCTGTGGTTCTCCGACGGCTCGCTCGACCTCGACGACCGCACCGACCCGGCCGAGGCCGAACGCTACGGCGAGCGCAAGCCCTACGCCCCCGACGTCGACCTCACCCGCCCCGGCAGCGACGCCGAGGCCGAGCGGCTGGCCGCCGACGACCTGTGCCGCGACGGCGGGGTGGCCGACCAGCTCCGCCGGGCCCCGGTGACGGTCTTCGGCATCGGGCTCAGCGCCGGCGGCGGCGCCGACTTCGACCTGATGCGCGGCATCTCCACCGGCGAGGGCGGGTGCGGCGCCATCCAGGGACCGACCGTCGGCAGCTTCACCGAGGCCGACAGCATCGAGTCGCTGATCCGGGCCTTCGACCGGCTGCAGAACCCCGGCCAGGAGCCCACGACCACCGAGCGCCAGGTCTGCCAGGGCGAGGTCTGCCCCGAGGGTCGGCACCCCTTCGTCCTCGACGACAGCATCAGTGAGGCCCGCGCCCTGCTCAGCACCGACGCCGAGGTGCCGGTCGACGTCGTCCTCACAGCCCCCGACGGCAGCGAGGTCGTCTTCACCCCCGGCGCCGACCCGGTCTGGCGGTCCCTCGACGGGGTCACGCTGCGCCAGGAGTGGACCTCCGACCGCTCCACCGCGCTCACCCTCCAGCGGGGCGAGGTCGGCAGCGGCGGCTGGACCGGGGTCTGGTCGGTCACCGCGGTCGACCGCACCAGCAGCACCCAGGGCGCCCGCTCCACCCTGGACCTGCACCTCACCGGCGACCTCGTCCCGACCGTCACCAGCCCCGACCCGCTGGAGCTGCGAGCTGGCGAGACTCCCGAGCTGGTCTTCGGGCTGACCGACCTCGACGGCGAGGGGGTCGAGACCGACGCCCTGCTCGGCACCGCGACGTTCACCGCCGTCCTCCGACCGGCCGGGGCCGACCCGGTGGTGCTCGCCGACGGCGAGCCGCTCGACCGGATCGGCGACCCGCACCCGCTCGACCTCACCGCCGTCGCCCCGGGACCGGCTCCGCTCACCCTCACCCTGGCCGTCACGACCGCGCCCGCCACCGACGCCGACGGCACGGAGGTGCCCGGCACCGCGCTGGAGCCGCAGACCGTCACCGTGCCCACCAGGGTCCTCCCGCCGTTCGGCTACCCGATGCTGGGCCGCGAGGTCGCCTTCGGGACCCTCGACGCCACCACCACCGCCGACGCCGTGCTCCCGGTCACCGGGCCCGGCTGCGTCTGGCTGGCCGACGGCTCGAGCACCGTGCAGACCGGGCCCGCCGACGTCACCGGCGAGATCACCTCCGAGGTCGCCGGACCCGGGCAGCTGTGCCTGGCCGAGGGGGAGAGCGGGGAGCTGCCGCTGCGGCTGACCGCCTCCGACACCGGCAACGGCGCCCTGGGCGGGACGCTCGCCGTCGCCACCGCCCCGGTCGACGCCGCCGACGACCCCGGGCGCGTGCAGCAGGTCGAGCTGGGCTGGACCGCCGACATGCTGGCCCCGCTGCAGGTCGGGCTGGCCGTGGCGACCTTCCTCCTCGCGCTGGTGCTGGGGTTGGCGCTGCCGCTGCTGGTGCTCTGGCTGGTCAAGTACGCCCTGGCCACCATCCCGGGCGCGCCCGTGCTGGTGCGCAGCCTCCCGGTCCGTCTCGACGGCGACGTCGTCACCAGCCACGGGCGTCCGCTCTCGGCCGCGCACCTGGCCGGCCTGAAGGACCTGCTGCCGCTCGGTGCCCGCGGCTCCCGCCGGACCGCCGCCGCAGGGTTCGAGCTGCGCACCGCCGTCGGGGTCAACCCGTTCGGCGCCGGACACGTGGTGGTCCGCTCCGACGGGCCCGTCGCCACCTCGACCAGCCCCGCCCCGGCCACCGACGGCACCGGTCGGCTGCCGCTGGCCTGCCAGGACCAGTGGGCGGTCAGCCTGCGCCCCGACGGCGAGCACCGGCTGCTGCTGCTGGTCGGGCTGCACACCGGCGACGCCGGCCGCGAGGCGCTGCTCGACTCCGCCGCCCGGCGGCTGCCCGAGATCCTCCGGAGGCACGCGCCGACCCCGCCGCCGGCCCCGGCCGCGGGCGCGCCGGACGCGGACTGGATGCTCGACGGACCCGGCCCCCGGCAGGATGGCGCCGACGGGCCCGCCCCGGACGGGCGGCGTCCGGATCCCTACGACCCCTGGGCCGAGCCGCCCAGCCGGTGAGGACAGGACCGATCGTGCAGGACGAGCAGAGCGGAGGACGAGGGTGAAGCGGTTCCTGGTGGTGGGGTGCGGCGGCACCGGCGGCGCGACCCTGGCCTACATGATGGACCAGCTGCGCGCGGACCTCGCCGGGCTCGGCGTGACCGGTCTGGGCGAGCACGGGCTGCCCTCGGGCTGGCAGTTCCTCTGCGTCGACGTCCCCTCCTCACCCGACCGCGCCCCCGACGGGCTCCCGACCGTCCGCGAGGCCGGCGGGGCCTACCTCGGGCTGGGCCGGCAGGGGCTGGCCTACAGCCACTGCGACGAGAACGTCAGCGCCCGCGCCACCGGCGCGCTGGCGGAGCTCGGCACCTGGGCGCCGCGGCGCACCGCGACCGGCTGGCACCCGACCGCCCCGCCGCAGAGCGTCGCCAACGGCGCCGGCCAGCTGCGCGCGGTCGGCCGGATGGTGCTGCTCAACGGGGCCGAGCGGGTCCGCGACGAGCTGCGCGCCGCCTGGGAGCGGGTCAACGACGCCCGCGCCCACGCCGACCTGCAGCAGGTGAGCAGCCAGCTGGGAGAGAGCTACTCGCCCAACGACGCCGCCCTCGTCCTGGTGGTCGGCTCGATGGCCGGCGGGGCCGGCTCCTCGATGACGCTCGACCTGTGCCGGATGCTCGTCCAGCTCGGCATCCGCCAGGACGACGTGGCCACCTTCCTCGCCACCCCCGACACCTTCGACGCGCTGCCGGAGTCGGAGCGTCCCGGGGTGCGGGCCAACGGGCTCGGCATGGTCGGGGAGGTGGTCAGCGCCCAGGCCGGCGCGGCCCGCCGCCACGACAACGCCCTGCTCGGGGCCATCGGCATCACCGACGACTCCGGCCAGGACGTCCCCTTCAAGCGGGTCTTCCCCGTCGGGCTCAGCGGCCACGGCGGCGCCCGGTTCGGCACCGAGCCCAAGGACCTCTACCGGGCGCTGGGCCGCGGGCTGGCCGCGCTGGTGGCCAGCGGCACCGCGTCGGCGGAGTTCGCCGCCTTCGACCTCACCAACGCCTCCGCCCCGGTCGACACCTCGGTCTTCGGCTGGGGCTCCGACGGCCGGACGCTGGCCTGGGGCTCCTTCGGCTACGCCTCGCTCACCATGGGCCGGGAGCGCTACGCCGAGTACGCCGCCCAGCGGATCGCCCGGATGACGGTCGACCGGATGCTCGACGGGCACCTGCAGCCGGGCAATCCCGCCGGCGGCGACCAGCAGGCCCGCGACCTCGTCGGCTCGCAGTGGACGCACCTCGCGCCGCGGCTCGGCGTCCCGGAGTCGGGCTCGGAGCAGGTGGTCAAGCAGTGGCTGCTCAGCACCCTGCCGCAGGCCGAGGTCGGCCGCCGGGTGACCGGGGTGGTCGACGAGGTGCTGCGCCCGCAGCTGCCCGGCAGCCTCGGCCAGACCGCGGTGCACTGGGGCGGCGTGGTGGGGGAGGCGCTGCGGCGCACCGCCGCCGGCTACGGCGCCCGGCTGGACGCCGAGGCCTACCGCTGGGCGAACGAGTGGCTGCAGCAGCTGCACGGCGCCGTCCTCGACGTGGTCGCCGCCGAGGTGTCGCGGTTCGGGCTGGCCTACGGCACCACCCTGGTCGACGGCGTCCAGTCGGTGCTGGAGCAGTCGGTGGGCCACCTGCGCTCGATGTCGGCGGCCACCGTGCCGCCGGTGGCGGTGCCGCCGCGGGTGAGCGAGGCGCTGGCCCGGACGAAGGGTCAGATCACCGGCGGCACCGGCGGGGACACCCTGCTCGACAGCGTGCTGGAGTCCGCCACCGAGAGCGGGGTCCGCCAGCTCTACGTCTCCGCCGCCGGCTGGGCCGCCCGCGGCGCGGCCGCGCTGGCCCGCGACGTGCTGCCCCGGCTGCGGAGCGCTCTGGTCCGCGCCGCCGAGGAGCTGGCCGCCGCCCGGCGCACCGAGGCCGGGTCGGTCGGCGTGGCCGTCACCGCCACCGACGCCTACGCGGCCTGGCCGCAGAGCGAGGTCGTGCCGTCGCGGTTCGAGCCGGCCCGCAACGAGGTCACCCTCACCCCGACCGCGGTGTTCCGCTCGGCCTTCGAGGAGCACCTGCGCCGCGCCCTGGCCGGGGCCGAGGGCCACGAGGTGACCGCGGTGCCGCGGGCCGTCGCCAGCGGGCGGTGGCCGGTGGCCCAGGGCGAGGCACCCGGTGGGTTGCTTGACGTCCAGCGGGTGTGGGTGGCGCGGGAGTTCGTGGCCGACCCCGACGGCGGGGAGCCGCTGATGCCGACCCTGCCCGACTACCACGTCGGGCTGGCTCCGGCGGAGGTGCTGCAGCGGGCCCGGGCCTTCGTGGCCCGTCCCGACGAGAGCTTCGACAGCTACTGCCGGGTGTCGCTGCGCAGCCACGTCCAGGCCCAGCTCGAGCACGACCCGCGCAGCACCGTCTCCGAGCTGACCACCAAGCTGGGGCTGGCGCTGCGGGCGGCCCGTCCGCTGACCGGGATCGACGAGCACGTGGTCAACCGCACCGGCGGCAGCATCGACTTCGAGTACAAGTTCTCCGCGGTGCCGTTCGACCAGATGGCCGTGCTGGAGCCGCTGCGCCGGGTGCTGGCCGAGGACCGGACGGTGGCCGAGGGCAGCCTGCAGCGCTTCGACCGGGCGCTGGCCACCTCGTCGGCCGCCCGCCGGGTCGACATCTTCGGCTCCCACATGCCGGTCTCGCCGGTCGCCTTCGCCCCGGTGCTCAACGGCATCCGTGACGACTGGAACGCCGCCTCGTCCGGTGCCCGGCAGAGCTTCTGGCTGTGGCGGCGGGCCCGTCCGCTGACGGCCTCGGTGCCGATGACGGAGGTGGAGCGGCGGACGCTGGCCGAGGGCTGGCTGATCGGCCTGGTCACCGGCCGGCTGCAGCTGCCGCCACCGCCCTACACCGACCCGGTGCAGGTGGTCGACGGCGACGGCACCCGGCTGGCCTTCCCGCACCCGCTGCTCACCCCGCGGACCGCCTTCGTCGACGCCATCGACTGGTTCCCCGCGGTGCTGGAGTCCTCGCTGCTGGCGCTGGCCGGCAGCAGCCAGACGATGGAGTCGATGCGTCCCTACCGGGCGTTGCGGTCGCTGGCCGACGACTCGCCCCAGGGCCCGGTCGGACCGGCCGTCGAGGCCTCGGGGGTGCGGCTGCTGCGCTCCTGGCTGACCGACCCGGCGGCCACCTCCTCGGTGCGCTCGATCCGCGAGGCCGCCCCGGCCGAGCGGGCGGGCGCGGCCCGGCAGTGGCTGGTGGAGCACCCCCGGGGGCCCGGGGCGCTGGTCCGGGCGGAGTACCTCGCCCCCGGCGGTCGCTTCTTCCGCCCCGCCACCCGGACGGCCGCGGGCAGCCTGCCGCTGATGAGCGACCTGGCCCCCGAGTTCGTCGCCGCCGCCGAGCGGGTCGCGGCCATGGTGGAGGTGGCCGCCGGCGCCGCACCGGACGACCTGGTGGAGTTCTGATGGCGCTGGCCGTCCTGCTGTGCCCGCGCGGTCCCCTGGAGGGGGTCGGTGACGTGCTGCGGGACTGGAACGCGCTGGGGCTGGTCGAGGACTTCGTGCTCGTGGACGCCGGCGAGCCCGGAGGAGCCGCCGACCGCAGCCTGCTGGTCTCCGCGGGCCTGGCCCGGCCCGTCCGGGTGGACGAGGTGGTGGCCCGCACCGAGCCCGACCGGGTCCGGCTCGCGGTGCTGGTGCCCGCCCTGCCCGACCCGTGCGGGGACGACGGCGAGCACCTGGACGCCCGCGCCGAGGAGCTGCGCGGGTCCGTCGCGGGCCAGCGCGGGCCCGCCGTCGAGTTGCTGCGGGTGGTCCTGTGCCGCCCCGGCGGCGAGGACGCCCTGGCCGGGCAGGTGCGCGGGCAGTGGCACACCCTGGTCGTCTCACCCGAGGACTCCCGCGCCCCCGGCTCGCCCGCCCAGGAGCTGGACGAGCGCACCGACCCGGTCGGCCTCGGCCCGCACGCCGCCGCCGCGCTGTGCGCCCTGCTCGGGCTGTGGCGCGGCCAGCCCGGCGCCCCCTACGACGGCGCCAGCAGCTCCCCGGTGCCGCGGGCCCGGGTGGTGCGCACCTTCCACCGCCGGCTCGACCTCGGCGGCGCCGCCACCCAGGTGCGCGAGCGGGTGCTGCCCGGCGGCGGCTCCTTCCCGCTGCCCTGGGACGGCGACCAGGTCGCGGTGACCGTACCGGCGGACTCGGTGCGCCAGGTGACCGAGGAGACCGCCCGGCGCTGGGCGTCGGCACACCCGCTGTGGAGCGGGCGGGAGGAGGTGCCGGAGCCCCGGACCGAGCACGTCGGCCCGGTGGAGGCGCTGCGGCTGTTCCTCGGCTTCCTCGCCTCGGCGGTCCGTGGCGCCCCGGAGCGGTGGGCGCGGGCGGTGCGGCACCAGGTCGCCTCCCAGGTCGCGGCCCGGGTGCACGCGGCCGTCTTCGGCCAGGCCGACTCGGCCTACACCGTGGTGGTGCGCGGGGTGCGTCCCGACGGCAGCCCGGCCGGGCTGGAGGACCTCACCCGCGCGGCCGCCCAGCTCTCGGAGGTGCGGCTGCCCGACCAGCCGGTCAGCGTCCCCGCCCCGGTGCGGGTGCCGCAGCTGTGGCGGGACTTCCTCGGCGCGGCGATGACCCTGCTGGACGCGGGCGAGCGCCACCCCACCCTGAAGCCGGTCGCGGCCGGGCACCAGCGGGCCGTGCTGGCCCGGGTCGAGGACGTGGTGCCGCCGCTGGAGTCCGTCGAGGACCGGTTGCACCCCGCCGACCACCTCGGCGTCGAGATGCGGCTGCGCCAGCTCCGCAGCGTCGAGGGCGGGGCCCCGGTCGAGCGGATCCAGCAGCTCGAGCACTGGCGGGAGCGCTGGGCCGACAGCTTCGCCACCGCCTGCGGGCGCGAGCTCGGCGCGAAGGTGGTCGAGTCCAGTCGGGAGGTGCGCCAGATCCTCCTCGCGCTGGAGGAGGCCCGCGGTGAGGTGGAGGACGACCCGGCGGCCGGGCGCGGCCAGCGCAGCCTCGGACGCCGGCTGCTCGGGATGGCGGGGGTGACGGTGCTGCTGTCGGTGCTCGCGGTGGTGCTCGGGGCCTACGGCGTGCTCGACGTCGCCACCACCGTCATCGCCGTGCTCGTGCTGGTGGTCGGCTTCGCCGTCGGCGGGTCGGTCGTCTTCGTCCGCCACCAGCAGGAGCTGTTCCAGGCGCTGGCCCGGCAGCGCTCGCTGGTGCGGGCCGCCGACGTCCACCGCCAGAACCTGCCCCGGGCGGTGGAGGACCTGCGGGTGCGGACCGAGCTGTACGGCCAGCTGCGCCGCTGGGTGGACGTGCTGGCCCGCTTCCTCGCCCCGACCGGGCAGCCGGCGCCCGGCCCGGGGCAGGGGGCGGGCGACGGGGTGACCTTCCCGCTGTCGGTGCAGCTGGGCGCCTCCGCACCGGACGCCGACCAGGTCGACCTGGCCGCTCAGCGGGTGCAGCGGGCCACCTTCGGTCGCGGCTGGATGGACCGCGGGTTCGCCGCCTTCCTCGAGCACGGCGCCCGCACGTCCGGGGAGCTGCACCAGCGCACCGTCGACCCCGACTACCTGCTGTCGGAGGGCGCGGAGCCCGGCACCGCGCTGAGCCGCTGGGCCGCCGCCGACCCGGCCACCCTGCCCGGCGCCTGGGCCTGGGTGCACCGCACCGTCGACGCCGCCGTGCAGGAGGAGACCACCCGGCTCAGCGCGTCGGCCCCGGTCGTCAGCGGCGGCCGCACCCGCAGCCACGACGAGTTCGTCGGCGAGGCCGACCTGTCGGGTGCGGACCGGGCACTGGCCCAGCGCTGCTTCACCCCGGTGGCGGTCGGGGCCGGGGCCAACCTGGTCGAGCCGCCGGTGTGGTCGGTCTCGTTCGGGCTGGCCCGCACCGTGGTCGAGCACACCCGCTGGCTGACCCCCGACGAGCTGGCCGGCCGTCCGGTGGCGGGGTCGGCCCGTCCCGTGCCCGACGACGGCGTCGAGTTCTGAGGGGAGGAGGGGAGTGCCCGACCACGACAGCGTGCTGCAGGAGCTGGAGGCCTGGCGCCGCCACGGCACCAGCACCGGCCGGTTCACCTTCATCGACCTGCGCAAGAGCCTGCTGCAGCAGCTGGCCCGGGCGCGGAACCCGCAGGAGGTCAGCCGGCTGCTGCCGGCCCAGCTGCAGTGGCTGACCGACGAGGTGTGGCGGATCGTCGGCCCCCGCGCCGAGTCCGCCCCGCCACCGCCGGCGCCGCCGTCGACACCCGCACCGACGCCGGCCGTGCCGCCACCGAGGGCCCCCGGCGACGGGCTGGCCGACCTCGTGCTGGCCGACACCGAGTTCCCCGCGCGGAGCGCCACGGCGCTGATGCCGATCAAGGTCGAGCCGACCCCCGACGGTCTGCGCTACCGCTGGCCGACCGTCCCGCTCGGCCCGGACCCGAACGCGTCGGGGCCCGGCTTCTACCGCGTCGTCACCTCCGAGGCCGCGTTCCCGCTGCTGCCCGAGGACGGCACCCTGGTCGCGCTCACCCGCGAGTCGCAGGCGCTGGACGCCGTCCCGCTGACGTCGGGCCTGCGGTTCGTGCAGGTGTGGGTGCACACCGGCCCGAGCGCGGAGGCCGCCGGGTTCGCCCAGCCGGTCCGGCTCGCCCAGCGCGAGGTGGTGGCCAACGTCGCCGACGTCGCCTGGACCGTCGGCCCGCACCAGGTCAGCGCCGAGTGGACCGCGCCCGGACGGGCCGAGGCCGTCGAGGTGGTACGGCTGCCGGCCGACCACCCCGACCCGGCCACCGCCCTGGACGATCCGGCGTCCCTGCTGCAGCCCGAGCTCGACCACCGGCACGGCTTCGTCGACGACACCGTGGTGCCCGGGCAGAGCTACCTCTACGCCGTCCGCACCCGGATCGCCACCGGCCCCAGCTCCTCGGTGCTCAGCCCGCTGCTGCGCCACGCCCTGGTGGTGCCGGTGCGGCCCGAGCCGGTGACCGACCTGCGGGTCGAGCTGCGGCCCGACGACCTGGTCGACCTGCGCTGGAGCCCGCCGCCGACCGGGCACGTCGAGGTGTACGCCACCGCGACCCCGCCCCCGCAGTTCCTCTCCTCCCGCCAGCTGCCGGCGACCGAGCTGGCCCAGTACCTCGACCCCGCCTCGCGGGTGCCCGGGGCCGTCCAGCGGGGGGAGGGCGAGCACGCCAAACGGGGGGTGGCCTGGGCCGAGGGAGCCGAACGGCTCCACTTCACCCCGGTCACGGTGGCCGGGGACGCCGTCCACGTCGGTCGCCCGGTGCCCGCGGTCCGCGTGGGCAGCCCCACCGAGGTCGAGCTGGTGGAGCGGGTCGACACCCAGCTGCTGAAGTTCGGCTGGCCGGTCGGGGCCGCCTTCGTCCAGGTCTGGACCGGCCCGCGCGACGGCGACGGCGGCGGTGCCGGCGGGCGGCGCCAGGACGTCTCGCTGGAGGCCTACCGGCAGATGGGCGGGTTGCAGCTGACGGCGCTGCCGGACGGCGGCTGCCGGGTGCACCTGGTCGGGGTGGCGATCGGTGCGGACGGGCAGCAGTCGGTCGGCCGGCCCGCCTGGGTCGACTACCGCGGTCTGCAGCGGATGGCCTACCGCACCTTCCGGGTCCGCCGGTTCGGGGTGCAGGTGGTCGGCCTCGGGGTCGACCTGCGCTCGGTGCACGGCCCGCTGGAGGTCCGCGACGTCGGATTCGTGGCCCGCCACCACCCCGAGCGGCTCCCGCTGCACGCCGAGGACGGCGAGCCCGTCGACCTCGTCCCCGACGGCGAGGGCGTGCACAACCCGCTGCCCTACCTGCGCCCGCAGGACGTCGGCCGGCTCACCCCGCAGGGCGGCAGCCGGTGGCGGCTGACCGTCGACCCGGCCCGGGGCGGCTACGTCCGGATGTTCGTCTCGGTCAACCCGCGGGTGGCCGACCAGGTGCCCCCGGTGGCCCTGCTCGACCCGCCGGTGCGGGAGCTGCGGCTGTGACCGGCGGGCCGGAACCGGGTGGGACGGTGGTGGGCGGCACGGTGGTGGGCGAGCTCACCTACACCAGCTTCGACGCCCCCGGCGCCGCCGGCGGCTGGCAGGTCAAGGAGCAGCGCGGGTTCACCGACCCGGCGCTGCGCCAGCACGTCGTCCAGCGGATCCGCACCACCGGCCCGGCGACCCGGCCGCTGCCGCCGTTCCCCACCGCCGAGCAGCGCACCGCGCTGCCGCGCACCCTGGTCTACGACCGGCGCGGGCGGACGGCGGTGTGGTGGCACACCGTGGCCGCCGGGGCGGACGGCAGCGGACGCCCGGGCAACGTCTTCGCCCACGTGCTGGCCGTCGAGCAGGACGCCCCCAGCCGGCGGCCGGTGGAGTGGTGGCGCTCCCCGGACTGGCTCACCCCCTACGGCCCGGCCGAGGTGGCGGCGGCGGTGCTCGGCCCGCGGCCGCCCGGCCCCGGGACGGTGGTCGACCGGTTCGGGGCCCTGGACTGGCTGGCCGGGGACGACCGGGCCGCCACGCTCGGCGTCCTCCTCGACGGGCTGGTCGAGGCCCGCCGGCGCGGTGTGGCGCTGGTGCTGCTGGTGCCCGACGACGACACCGCCGCCTGCTGGGTGGGGGCGCTGTCGCAGGTGCTGGCGCTGCCGCAGGCCGCCGCGCTGACCTTCAGCACCGGGGAGACCGCCGCCCGGGTGCGCAGCGGAGAGGCCGACGAGCTGGCGGTGGTCTGCCTGGCCGGGGCCGAGGCCGACGCGCTGCAGGGGGCCACCCCACCCGTGCTGGTCGACCTGCGCACTCCTCCCGCCGCGCCGCCGGCGCCCTCGGGCTGGGCCCGGCTGGCCCGCTCGGCGGTGGCCGAGCCGGCGCTGCTGGAGCTGATGGACGCCGCCGTGGCCCGGGTCGGCGGGGCCGGCGACGACCCCGCCTGGCCGCTGGCGCTGGCCCACCTGTGGTATCTCGACGCCGAGGAGGACGTCGCCGACCCCGAGCTGGCCGGGCTGCGGGAGGTGGCCACCGGGACCGTGCTGCGGGCCAGCCCCGAGGCGCTGGCCGAGGACGCCGAGCTGCTGCGGGTCGTCACCGGGGCCCTGGAACGGACCAGCCCCGACCCGGCCTCGGCCTGGCAGCGGCTGCGCCCGCTCCTCGACGCCCCGGCCACCGTCCCTGCCCGTGTGCTCGGCGGCATCTACGCCGACCGGCTGCTGACCGACCCGTCCGCCCTGGCCGAGCTCCAGCAGGACACCCGGCTCGGGCTGCCGCCGGCCGTCTGGTGGCAGGACCGCCCACCCCGGCCCGACCTCCAGCGGGTGGCGGCGCTGGCCCGCGAGCAGCGCCGCGACGCCGACGACGAGCCGGCGCGGCGGCTGGCCGTCGTGCTCGGCCTGACCCGGCTGCTCACCAGCACCGGCACGCCCTGGCCCGACACCCTCGAGGACGACCTCAGCGAGCTGCTGCAGGAGACCTGGCGCGCCCCCGGCGCGTCCTGGCTCCCCGGGGTGGGTGTGCTACCGGAGCCGGCGACCGGGGTGGCCCAGCGCGCCTACGACACCGACCCGGTCGTCCAGCAGAGCCCGGTCGGCACCGGCGACCCGGAGGTGCTGCGCTGGCTGTTCGCTCCCGGCGCCCCGCCCGTGCCGACCACCCGCGCCGAGGTGGAGCACTGGTTGGCCGTGCCGGCGGACGAGCGGTCGGAGGAGGTGGTGCTGGCGCTGCTGCGCTTCCTGCTGCGGCCCCGTCCCGGCACCGACCTCGACGCCACCCGGCAGGTGCTCGACGCCCTGGTCGACCGGCCCTGGACCGCGGCCGGGCTGGCCGCCGCCGGTGCGGCCGAGCTCAGCTGCCTGCTCGACCGGCGGCTCACCGACCTCGTCCTGACCGAACCCGACTCCTCCGACCTGCGCCGGCTGCTGGACCGGCTGTGGCGCGCCGACCGGCTCCGCGACCTGGTCGAGCTGCGCCAGGCCGTGCTGCACGAGGGCGCACGCGGTCTCGGCCTGGACGCCGTCGCCCGCCTCGACCACGTCGACCTGCTCCGCCGGCTCGCCACCGGACCCTGCCCGCCCGACCTCGTCGGCCTGGCCCAGACCGTGCTGCTGGACGCCGTCCTGCGCGGGGCGGCGCTGCCCGCCGAGACGGAGCAGCTCGTCCGCGCCGCGCCCGAGCTCACCGGCCCGGCCGCGCGGTGGCTGGCGCACCGCCCGCCGCACCGCCGCGAGGTCTACCGTGTGCTGCGCAGCGACCCGCGGACGCCTGCGCTGGCCGGGAGCCCGGCCGGGCCGGAGGTGCACGTCCACCGGCTGCACCGCGACGGGCAGCCGGCCCTGCGGTGGTGGGTGCTGGAGCAGCGGCTGGGCCGCGACCAGCTGCAGGCGGAGTACGAGACGGAGCACCGGCGGTCCCACGGGCGGGCCCCGGAGGAGAGGGTGGTGGGCGCGGTGGTGCGCAGCTACGTGTCCCGGCAGGGGGTCGCCGACCTGCTGCGCCGCCGCCCGTGGGGGGAGCGCGGATGACGGTGACGACACTCGGCGCCGAGCACCACACCCAGGTGCTGGAGCGCCAGCAGCTGACGGTCGGGATGTATGCCGCGCAGCCGGCCGAGCTGCTGGTGCTGGGCGACCCCGATCCCGAGGTGGGCCGTCAGGGCACCCAGGTCGTCGTCCCGCGGGCCGCCCTGGCCGGTGACCTGCGGGTGCACGTCCGCCCGCTCGGCAGCGAGGCCTTCGGCCCGGGCAGCCGGGTCAAGCTCACGCTGCGCGCCGGCGCCGCGGGCTCGGACGCCGTCAGCGTCTCGGCCGACCTGTCCGGGCGCACCGGTGCCGACCTGCTCCTCCTGCGCCCACTGGCGCCGGACCACCTGCAGGTGACGCTGGTCCGCCAGCCCGACCCGCTGTCCGAGCTCGCCACCGCCACCCGCGCCGCCACCGGGCGTGCCCTGGCCGCCGCGGGGCTGCGTCCGCTGCCGCAGCCGGTGCGGCTGCACCTGGACCGCAGTCCCTCGACCACCCCCTGGTGGACGACCGGGGCGATGACCTCGGTGGTCGACGCCCTGGTCGGGGTGGCGGCCGCGGTCAGCGAGGCCACGCCGGACGCGGTGCTGTCCAGCCGGCCCGGCGACGTCGTCGCGACCGGGGCGGCCCGGCTCGCCGCGGCGGTGGCCGGACGGGCCGAGGACGTCGCGTCGGTCGCCGGTGCCACCCCGGCCGACGCACCCGGGCACGTGGTCTGGTGGGTCTCCGACGCGCCCGCGCCGCAGGTCCGGACGTCCCGGGTGGCCGGGTCGGTGGTGCTCACCCGCGGCCCGGCGCCGGCCCTGGTCGCCCGGCCTGGCTCCGCCCTGGTCGAGGTGGTGCTGGACGACCCGCTGGCCGGCGTCCCGGTGGCCGTCGGCCCGTCCGCGGTGGACGCGCTGGCCCGCTTCGGCGTCGACGTCGTCACCTCCCTGCAGCAGCCGGGGGTGGGCCGGTGAGCAAGTGCCCGATGTGCTTCTTCGCCCTGCCCGAGGACGTCGCCTCCTACGCCTGCCGGGTGTGCCCGCCGGAGCACAACCAGCGCCAGGCCGCCTGCGCCGGGCTGACCTCGGTGACGTGGCCGGTGGTGACCGAGCTGGTCCGCGACCGCCAGCAGGGTGGGGTGTTCTCCCGGCGCTGGCCGCCCACCTCCGTGGCCTGCCACCGGTGCCAGCGGCCCGCCACCGAGCAGGTGTGCCCGACCTGCCACTACCTGCTGCCCGAGGACTGGCGCGACAGCGACACCCTGTGCGTGGCGCTGGCCGGGGCCCGCAACACCGGTAAGTCGCTCTACCTCGGGGTGGCGGTGCAGCAGCTCGGGCTGATGCTGCAGAGCCAGGGGGTGGCGCTGCAGCACGGCACCGTCTTCTCCCAGCAGAGCTACGAGCGCCACTACGAGGAGCCGCTGTTCTCGATCCGGCAGATGCCGCAGGCCACCCCGCGGGCCCAGACCGAGGACGCCGCCCAGCGGCACCCGCTGGTGCTCAGCCTCGGCACCCGGCACCGCCGCCGGCGCTACCTGGTGCTGCGCGACGCCGCGGGGGAGGAGCTGCAGAACCCGCCGGAGCGGGCGCTGCACCTGTCCTACTTCGACCGCGCCGACGTCGTGCTGTTCATGTTCGACCCGGCCGCAGACCCGGCGATCGCGGCGCTGCTGCCCGACGTGGTGCAGCGGGGGGTGGACCAGGGCAGCGCGGCGCGGGTGCTGGCCAACGTGCTGCGGCTCAGCGCGGAGGGTCGTCCGCCGGTCGGGGTGGTGGTGTCGAAGTTCGACCTGCTGCAGCGGCTGACCCGGGTCGAGGCGCCGCAGTGGCAGGCGATCATGGGCAACGCCGGGGCGGCGATGCAGCGCGACCCCGGCGTGGAGGTGATGGCCTACCAGCGCGACGACGCCGAGCTGCTCAGCGCGGAGGTGCACTCGCTGCTCACCGCGATGCGAGCCCGCGACGTCATCAACCAGCTGGCCCACCCGCACGACGGACGGCTGCGGACCAGCCAGTTCTTCGCCGTCTCGGCCCTCGGCGCCTCCGCGGTGGACTCCGGCGTGCACCCGCACGGGATCGCCAGCTTCCGCTGCCTGGATCCGCTGCGCTGGGCGCTCGCCCGGGCCGACCTGGTCGACGTCGCCTGACCGGCGGGGTCATTGACAGCACCCCGGTTCGGTGGTGGAGTCGGGCCAACTCGTGACGACGACGTCGGGAGCAGGGGCGACCACCGCGTGGCCGCCGGCCCCGCCGTCGTCCGGGCGGGGGCCGGAGGTCGGCGGATCGGGAAGGATTCCATGACGCAACCTGGGAGTCGGTGCAACGACGCACCGTGCCACCTCGGGGTCGTCACCCGACCACGTCCGGCCCTCAGCACGCCACCCAACCACCGGTCGCGCGGCTGACACGCCCGCGCGCACCCCTCTGAGGACGGACGACACATGCCAGACCTGATCGACGACCCGCAGCTGCGGGTGGACGCAGCCGGCGCCGGGGCCTTCGTGCCGAGTCGGCGACGGTTCCTCACCATGGCCGGCATCACCGCCGGCGCCCTGGCGGTCGGCGTCGGCGGGACCGCCTGCGGCACCGCCCAGACCGGCGGCGGCGGTGGCGGGGCGACCGGCCGCAGCGGCGCCGCCGGCGACACCTTCTTCGTGGCCGGCTTCCAGTGGGGCGCCCCGACCAGCTTCAACCCGTTGAGCGCCTCGCCCGCCTGGCCCACCGGCGGCGACCAGAGCCAGCTGATCTACGAGACCCTGCTCCGGTTCAACCTGCTGGACGGCTCCCTGACCCCCGGCCTCGGCCGCGAGCTGCAGGAGTCGGACCGCACCTTCACGGTGCCGCTGCAGGAGGGCACCACCTGGAGCGACGGCACCGAGCTGACCGCCGACGACGTCGTGTTCACCTTCGAGATCGCCCGGGACAACGCGCTGTCCTACTCCACGATCTGGGAGTACATCGACTCCGTGGAGGCCACCGACGCGCGCACCGTGGTGTTCACCGCCAAGGAGGAGCCCTTCAACCCCGGCAACATCCGGGCCGCCATCGCCGAGACCTACATCCTGCCCCAGCACCTGTGGGAGGGGTTCGCCGAGGACGGCTCGCTGCTGGAGCAGACCAACATGGAGCCGGTCGGCTCCGGCCCGTTCCTGCTCGACCACTCCGACCAGCAGCAGATCGCGCTGACCCGCCACGACGGCTACTGGGGCGCCGCCGTCTTCGGCACCCCGCCGATGACCGCGATCAACCACCCCATCTTCAAGTCCAACCAGGACGGCGACCTCAAGCTGGCCAGCGGTGAGATCGATGCCAGCCAGCAGTTCACCTCCCAGATCTGGAAGATGTGGGAGGACCAGCAGCGGCCGGTCGGCACCTGGCTGAAGGAGGCGCCGTACCACCTGCCGGGCAACATCCCGCTGCTGATCTTCAACACCACCAAGCCCGGCCTGGACAACCCCCAGGTGCGTCGGGCCATCGCCTACTCCATCGACTTCGCCAACATCGCCCAGACGGCCATGTCGAGCTACTCCGACACCGTCAGCGCCTCGCTGGTGCTGCCCACCGGCTTCGAGAGCGCCTACTTCGACCAGGCCGCGGTGGAGGCCGAGGGCTGGACCCACGACCCGGAGCGGGCCCGGGCGATCCTGGAGGACGAGCTCGGCGCGGAGAAGGGCGCCGACGGCATCTACGTGCTGCCCGACGGCACCAAGCTCGGCGACTGGAAGGTCATCTGCCCCAGCGGGTGGAGCGACTGGAACACCGCGCTGGAGATCGTGGCCAACAACGCCACCGCGGCCGGGATCGGGATCCAGACCGAGTTCCCGCAGGCGCCGCAGGTGACCCAGGCCGAGCAGAACGGCGACTTCGACCTCTGCATGAACACCTACGCGGGGGTGTCGCCGGCCAGCCCGTGGGCCCGGTTCCGCGACGCCCTGGACAGCCGCGGGCTGCCCGACGTCGGCGAGCAGGCCTACCGCAACTACGGGCGCTACCACAACGACCAGGTGGGGGCGCTGCTCGACACCGCCGGCGCGGGTACCGACGAGGCCGCCGCGGCGGCCGCCTACGCCGAGCTGGACGCGATCGTGCGGGCCGACGTCCCGGTGGTGCCGCTGATGTACCGCCCGCTGGAGTTCTACGAGTTCAACAGCAGCACCTGGACCAACTTCCCGACCAGCGACAACCCCTACGCCCCGCCGATGTGGCAGGGCGCCGGCATCCAGTGGTTGTTCCAGCTGGAGAAGGCCCAGGCCTGACGCGCCCCGGACGGGAGGACTCCGATGCCGCCACTCGCCCGCTACCTGCTGCGCAGGACCCTCTGGCTGCTGGTCACCTTCGTCGCGGCGATGCTGCTCGTCTTCGTGCTGGTGCGCCTGGTGCCCGGCAACCCGGTGGACGCCATCGTCGCCCAGATGACCCGGGGCGGAGGTGGCAGCGGTGAGCAGGTCGAGGCGATCTACGACAACTACATGCGCGAGTTCGGGCTCGACCAGCCGATCTGGCAGCAGTTCCTGGTCTTCGTGCAGAACGTCCTGCAGGGCGACCTGGGCACCTCCTTCGCCCAGTACCCGGCCTCGGTGAACTCGATGATCGCCCAGGCCCTGCCCTGGAGCGTGGCCATCCAGCTGCCGGCCATCGTCGTCGGCTGGGTGGTCGGCAACGCGCTCGGCGCGATCGCGGCCTTCCGCGGCGGCTGGTTCGACAAGGGCGCGTTCCTCGGCTCGATCTTCGCCACCTCGGTGCCGTACTACTGCCTGGCGATCATCCTGCTCTTCGTGGTGGCGGTGCGGATGCAGGCGCTCCCGGCCGGCGGCGGCTACTCCTTCGGGCTCACCCCGGAGGCCACCCTGGCCTTCTTCGGCGACGCGATCACCTACTTCTGGCTGCCGTTCTGGTCGCTGGTGATCGTCTTCGTCGGCGGGCAGGCGGTCGGCATGCGCTCGATGGCGATCTACGAGCTGGGCTCGGACTACGTCAACTACGCCCGCGGTCTGGGCATCAGCGACAACCGGATCACCCGCTACATCTTCCGCAACGCGATGCTGCCCCAGCTCACCGGGCTGGCGCTGTCCATCGGGGCGATGATCGGCGGCGCCCTGGTCACCGAGCTGGTGTTCAACTACCCGGGTCTGGGCACGCTGCTGTTCACCGCGATCAGCGCCAACGACTACCCCGTGATCCAGGCGATCGTGCTGCTCATCACCATCGCGGTGCTGGTGGCCAACTTCCTGGTGGACGTGCTCAACGGCCTGATCGACCCGCGCATCCGCGCGGCACAGGGAGGAGACCGCTGATGAGGGGTGCCAACCTCAGCCCCCGGTTCTGGGTGGCCTCGACCTTGATCGTGCTGCTGGTGCTGGTGGCGGTCCTCGGGCCGCTGGTGGTCGGCACCGGCCCCCGCGAGGTGGTCGGCGGTCTCTACGACCGGCCCAGCACCGAGAGCCTCGCGCTGGTGCTGGGCACCGACAACCAGGGCCAGAGCGTGCTGGCCAACCTGGTGCACGGGTTGCGCACCTCACTGCTGGTCGGGCTGCTGGCCGGGTCGATCGCGACCGTGATCGGGCTGGTCCTCGGCCTCATCGCCGGCTTCCAGGGCGGGCTGGTCGACGACGTCATCAACGCCGTCACCAACATCGCGCTGGCGATCCCCACGATCGTGGTGATCATCCTGCTCGGTGTCGCGCTGGGGTCGAGGTCGTCGGTGGCGCTGGCGGTGATCATCGGGGTGACCGCCTGGCCCTGGCTGGCCCGGGCCGTGCGGGCGCAGTCCAGCAGCATCCGCGCCCGCGAGCACATCGAGGTGGCCCGGCTGTCGGGGGCGCGCTGGGTCAGCATCCTCGGCTGGGACGTGCTGCCCTACCTGCTGAGCTACGTGGTGATGGCCTTCGTGCTGCAGTGCTCCGGGGCGATCCTGGCCGAGGCGACGCTGAGCCTGCTCGGGCTGGGTCCGTCGGGCAGCACCTCGATCGGCACGATGCTCTACTGGGCCCAGGTCTGGGGCTCGGTGCGGGTGGGCGCGCTGTGGGCCTTCCTGCCGCCGACGATCGTGCTCACCCTCATCTCGTTCTCGCTGCTGCTGCTCAACTCCGCCGGCGACGAGCTGTTCAACCCGCGTCTGCGCAAGGGCCGCAGGGCGCGTCGTCGCGGCCGGGCCGAGGGGTTGGTCACCCCGACCGTCGCCGACCCGGTCGCCCGTCCCGGAGGAGCCGCACGATGACGAGGTTGCTCGACGCCCGGAACCTCCGGGCCGCCTACCGCACCCCCGACGGCCGGCTGGTCCGTGCCGTGGACGACGTCACGCTGCACGTCGAGGAGGGCGAGGTGCTCGGGGTGGCGGGGGAGTCCGGCTCCGGCAAGTCCACCCTGGGCGCCGTCCTCTCCCTCAACGTGCGGGCCCCGCTCGAGGTCGAGTCCGGTGAGCTGGACGTCGAGGGCAAGCGGCAGGACTTCGGCGCCTCGGCCCGGATCCCGCGGACCTGGCGCGGGTCGGTGGTCTCCCTGCTGCCGCAGGGCGCGATGAACTCGATCAGCCCGACGATGCGGGTCCGCGAGCTCTGCTTCGACGTCATCCGGGCCCACGACCGACGCGCCCGCTACGGCGAGTCGATGGACCGCGTGCGGGAGCGGATCACCGACCTGGGGCTGCCGCCGCGGGTGCTGGACGCCTACCCCCACCAGCTGTCGGGGGGCATGAAGCAGCGGGTGGTGACCGTCATCTCGACCCTGCTCAACCCGCGGCTGCTGATCGCCGACGAGCCGACCTCCGCGCTCGACGTCTCCTCCCAGCGGGCGCTGATGGACATGCTCAAGGAGATGCTGTCGGCCGGGATCATGGGCGGCGTCATCTTCATCACCCACGACCTGCCGGTGCTGCGGGCGGTGAGCGACCGGATCGCGGTGATGTACGCGGGCAAGGTGGTGGAGGTGGCCGACGCCGCCGACCTCGCCGAGCGGCCCCGCCACCCCTACTCGGCCGCGCTGCTGGCCTCGGTGCTCGTGCCCGAGCCGCGCTACCGCACCCTGCGGGTCACCGGCATCCCCGGCTCGCCGCCGAGCCTGGCCGACCCGCCCAGCGGGTGCCGGTTCCACCCGCGCTGCGAGCTGGTGATGGCGCAGTGCCGGACCCAGACGCCGCCGGTCGTCGGCACCGAGCTGCGCCACTCCGCCTGCTTCTGGGCCGCCGAGCACCCCGGGGAGCCGGTCCCGGTGGGCTCGGCCACCCGCACCAGCACCCCTGCTCCGGCGTCCGAGCCGGCGCCCGATCCCGCGGGGAGCACCCGGTGACGGCCCCGGCGACGCCGGCGCGGCCCGTCCGCGAGGGCGGTCGGGAGCTGTTCGTGGGTCGCGGCCTGACGAAGACCTTCGGTCGGGGACGCAAGGCCGTCGAGGCGGTCAAGGGGGTCGACCTCAGCATCGCCGAGGGCGACATCACCACGATCGTGGGGGAGTCCGGGTCGGGCAAGTCGACCCTGGCACGGATGGTGCTCGGGCTGCTGCCGATCACCTCGGGGACGCTGTCCTTCGACGGCCGGGACGTCACCCGGCTCGGCGGGGCGGCGCGCAAGGCCTACTGGCGTGACGTCCAGGCCGTCTTCCAGGACCCCTTCGCCTCCTTCAACCAGTTCTTCACCGTGCGCCGCCTGCTGGAGCGCTCGCTGCGGCTGCTGGGCGGGGCCCGCGACGGCCGGCAGCGGATGGAGGAGGCGCTCGGCCACGTCGGGTTCGCCGCCGACGACGTGCTGGACCGCTTCCCGCACGAGCTGTCCGGCGGTCAGCGTCAGCGGGTGATGATCGCCCGGGCGCTGATGATGCGCCCCAAGGTGCTGGTGGCCGACGAGGCCACCTCGATGCTGGACGCCTCGCTGCGGGTCAACGTGCTCAACGTGCTGACCGACCTGCGCGACGAGCTGGGCATGACGATCCTCTTCATCACCCACGACATCGGGCAGGCCTGCTACATCGCCGACCGGGTGATGGTGCTGGAGCACGGGGTGATGGTCGAGCAGGGCCCGGCCGAGGACGTCATCTTCCGACCCCAGCAGGAGTACACCCAGCGTCTGCTGGCCGACGTCCCGAAGCTGCACGAGGCTCCCTGACGCGTTCGAAGACCAGGTGGTCGGTGCGGGTGCCGTCGCGGAGCACGGCGGTGCCGGTCTCCACCCCGCAGCGGGTGTAGCCGCTGCGCCCGGCGACCCGCTGGGAGGCGGTGTTGCCGACCGCGGCACGGATCACCACCCGGCGGGAGTCGAACCCGTCGGCGGAGAGCGCCAGCTCGGTCAGCCGGGTGACGGCCTCGGTGACCACCCCGCGGCCGCGGGCGTCGGGGTGGGCCCAGTAGCCGATCTCGTGCCCGCCGGGCCGGCGCATCAGGCTGATGGTGGCGAGCAGCCGGTCCTCACCGCGGGCGGTGACCGCCCAGGTGCAGTCGTCGGGGTGCAGGCCGGTGGCGTTCTCGAGCCGGAAGCGGGCGGCGTCCTCGGCGGTGTAGGGGGCCGGCAGCTGGTTCAACCAGTAGCTGGTGGCCGGGTCGTTGCAGGCCTCCACCACCCGCGGGTCGTCGCTGCGCCGGTGCGCGCGCAGCACCAGCCGGGGCGTGTGCAGCACCGGCACGGTCCGGGGCGGGACGGGTCGCGGCTGGGCGGCGTGCAGGGTGCCGACCCAGGCGTCGACCAGGGTGTCGCGGGCGGCGAGCCACCGCGGCACCACGCCGGCGGCGATCGTGAAGCCGAGGTCGTGAGCCAGCCGGCGCGAGCCGAGGTTGCCGGCCTCGGTCCACCACACCAGGCTCTGCAGGCCGAGGGTGGTGAAGGCGTGCTCCAGGGCCAGCTCGCCGGCGGTGCGCATCACCCCGGTGCCGCGGACGGCCGGGTGCGCGCCGAAGGCCAGCTCGCCGCGGCGCTCGTCGATGCAGCGCACGTCCATGCTGCCGCCGAAGCGGCGGGTGCCGTCGGGGAAGGGGCACTCGACCGCGAACACGTGCGCCGCCCCGGACGTCCACTGGCCCGGCACGTCGCGGAGCACCCAGTCCTCGGCCATCGCCGCGGTGTAGCCGAGCGGGACGGTGGTCCAGCGCACCGAGAGCGGGTCGGTGCACTGCTCGAGCACCCCCGCGGCGTCCTCGGGCCGGTGCGCACGCAGGGTGACGTCGTCGCGGACCAGGGTGGGGACGTCCTCGGGGAACCGGGCGGGCGCGAAGGGCATGCGCCGACCCTGTCAGGCCACCGTGCGGTCGTCGAGGGAATTGGGGTCCCAGTCGATCCCCAGCCCGGGGACGTCGGGGGCGAGCGCCCGGCCGTCGCGGAGCTCCAGCTCGGTGCGGGTGACCGCGCGCAGCTGGGGGATGTGCTCGACGTAGCGGCCGTTGGGGACGGCGGCCACCAGGCTGACGTGCAGCTCCATCAGGAAGTGCGGGCAGACCGCCACGTTGAACGCCTCGGCGAGGTGGGCGACCTTGAGCCAGGGGGTGATCCCGCCGACCCGCGCGACGTCGACCTGGACGATGCCGGCCGCGCCGCGCTGCAGGTACTCGGCGAACTGGGCAGGCGAGTACATCGACTCACCCACCGCCACCGGGATCGGGGTGGAGCGGGCCAGCCGGACGTGGCCGCTGACGTCGTCGGCCGGCAGCGGCTCCTCGAACCAGCTGAGGTCGGCCGGCGCCCAGGCGTGCGCCCGGCGGATCGCCTCGGCCGCGGTCATCGACTGGTTGGCGTCCACCATCAGGTCGAGGTCGGGTCCGACGGCCTCGCGGACGGCCATCAGCCGCTCGAGGTCCTCGTGCAGCCGCGGCTTGCCGACCTTGAGCTTCACCCCGGCCCAGCCCGCCCGCTGCGAGGCCAGCGCCCCGGCGACCAGCTCGTCGGTGGACAGGTGCAGCCAGCCGCCCTCGGTGTCGTAGAGCGGCACGTCGCGACGGAACCCTCCGGCCACCTGCCACAGCGGCTCACCGGCCCGCAGGCCGCGCAGGTCCCACAGGGCGGTGTCGACCGCGGCCAGCGCGAGCGAGGTGATGGCGCCGGTGGTGGTGGCCCGGGTGGAGGCGAACAGGTCGTGCCACAGGTGCTCGACCCGCTCCGCGCGCTGACCCGGCAGCCGTGGCAGCAGGTGCTCGGTGAGCATCGACAGCACGGCGCGGCCGCCGGTGCCGATGGTGTAGGAGTAGCCGGTGCCGGTCAGGCCGTCGTCGGTGTCGACCTCGACCAGCAGGGTCTCCTGCTTGAGGAAGGCCTGCACGGCGTCGGTGCGGACGGTCTCCACCTCGAGGTCGACCAGGCGGGCCCGAGCAGCGGTGATCGTGGCCATCGGCGGGTCCTCAGATCGGCAGGCGGCGGAAGACCACCCGGGGGATGTGGCGCAGCACCATCATGACGAAGCGGAACGCGCCCGGCACCCAGATCAGCTCCTTGCCGGCGCGGACGGCGGCGACCGTCTGCTCGGCCACCTGCTCGGGCGTGACCGCGAGCGGGGCGGCGTCCATGCCGGCGGTCATCTTGGAGCGGACGAAGCCCGGCCGGACGACCAGCACCGTGATGCCGTGCGGGGCGAGCGCCTCGCCGAGGCCGAGGTAGAAGCCGTCGAAGCCGGCCTTGGTGGAGCCGTAGACGAAGTTGGAGCGGCGCACCCGCTCCCCGGCGACCGAGGAGAGCGCGATGATGCGGCCGTGGCCCTGGCGGCGCAGCGCGTCGGCCAGCAGGACGCCGGTGTGCACCGGGGCGGTGAAGTTGACCTCGGCCAGCTCCAGCGCGTGGTCGGCGTCGGTCCAGGCCCGCTCGGCCTCGCCGAGCAGCCCGAAGGCGACCACCGTGATGTCGATGTCGCCGCCGGCGAAGGCCTGCTCGATCGTGGCGGCGTGGGTCTCGGGCCGGCGGGCCTCGAAGTCGACCGTCTCCACGGGGAAGCCCTCCGCGCGCAGTCCCTCGGCCGCGGCGTCGCGCCGCGCACCGGGCCGGGCCGCCAGCACCACCCGGGGGCGGGCGCCCTTCGGCTGGTGATCAGGGGCGTAGCGGCGCACGATCGCGAGCGCGATGTCGGAGGTGCCGCCGAGCAGCAGCACCGACTGGGGGTTGCCCAGGGCGTCCATGGGTCTCCTCGGGTCGGGGGATCGGCTCACGATGTCACAGCGCGGTTCGCTGCGCTCACAGGCCGAGACGTCGGGACAGGTCGGAGGCGAAGCGGTGCTCGGGGTCGACCCGGTCGCGGACGGCCCGGAACTCGTCCAGGCGCGGGTACATCCGGGCGAAGGTGGCCGCGTCCATCCGGGAGTCCTTGGCCAGGTAGAGGCGGCCGCCGGCGCCGAGCACGATCTCGTCCAGCTGCCGGCACAGCCGGTCCAGGCTGTCGCTGATCGGGATGTCGACGGTCAGCGTCCAGCCCGGCATCGGGAACGACAGCGGGGAGTCGTTGCCGGGGCCGAACCGCTTGAGCACGTTGAGGCAGGACACGTGGCCGGACTCCGCGATCAGCACGACGGCCCGGCGGAAGGCCTCCTCGGCCTCGAAGGGCACCACGAACTGGTACTGCAGGAAGCCGCCCGGCCCGTAGACCCGGTTCCACTCCGCGACGATGTCGAGGGGGTGGAAGAACTGGGTGATGTTCTGGATCTCTCCGACCCGGTGCCGTGGTGCCTTGCGGTACCAGAGCTCGCTGAAGGCCTTGGCGGTGAGCCGGTTGACCAGCCCGTTGGGGAAGACCGCCGGGATGGTGCCGAACTGCGGGGCGGTGAACTTCAGCGGGTCGCGGCGCAGCGTGGCCGGCAGCTCCTCCAGCCGGGCCTTGTTGCCGCGGGTGAGGACGGCCCGGCCCAGGCTGGCGCCGCGGGTGACGGCGTCGAACCAGGCGACGGAGTAGGTGTAGCCGTCGTCGCCGGTCTTCATCCGCTCCAGCAGGTCGTCCAGGTCGCGGGTCTGGTCGGTGTCGACGCTGAAGTAGGCCGAGACGGTGCGCTGCATGGCGACCGTGGCGCGCAGCACCAGCCCGGTCAACCCCATCCCGCCGACGGTGGCCCAGAACAGGTCGGCGTCCTCGCCGTGCGGGGTGAGGGTGCGGATCTCGCCGTCGGCCAGCAGCAGGTCCATGCTGCGCACGTGGTTGCCGAAGGAACCCTGGGTGTGGTGGTTCTTGCCGTGGATGTCGGCGCCGATCGCCCCGCCGATGGTGACCTGGCGGGTGCCCGGCAGCACCGGCACCCACAGCCCGAACGGCAGCGCCGCCTTCATCAGCGTGTCCAGGCTGACCCCGGCCTCGACCGTGACGGTCGGGTCGTCGCCCTCGGCGTCCACCGCGAGGATGCGGTCGAGCTGGGTGAGGTCGAGGTTGAGCCCGCCGGAGTTCTGGGCGGCGTCGCCGTAGCTGCGGCCCAGGCCCCGGGCGATCAGCCCGCGACCGTCGGCGCGGCGGAGCGCCTCCCGGGCCTCCTCGACCGTGCGCACCGGCTCGAGCTCGGCGACCGTGCGACGGGTGCGGCCCCAGCCGTAGAGGGTGGACTGGTTCATGCGGGGCTCCCTCCGTAGACGGCCAGACCGATGAGGACGACCCAGATCAGACCGAGCACCTGCAGCACCCGGTCCTTGAGCACGATGTCCTCCGGCTCGCCGGCCTGACCGGTGTCGACCTCCATCGCGTACTGCAGCATCGCCAGGGTGAACGGGGCGATCGAGATGGCGGCCCAGTTGATGCCCCAGGCGCCGCCGGCGCGCTCCTCGAAGGCCCACAGGCTGTAGCTGACGACCACCATGACGGCAGCCAGCATCCAGGAGAAGCGCAGGTAGCTCTCGGAGTAGCGCTCCAGCGACTTGCGGGTGCCGGCCTCGACGCCGAGGGCGACGAACTCGGAGTAGCGCTTGCCGGCGACCATGAACAGCGAGCCGAAGGAGGCCACCAGCAGGAACCACTGGCTGAGGTCGATGTCGCCGGCGGCGCCGCCGGCGATGGCGCGCAGCAGGAAGCCCGAGGAGACCATGGCCAGGTCGATGATCGGCATGTGCTTGAGGAACATCGAGTACACGACCTGCAGCACCAGGTACACCGTCACGGTGATCCCCAGCGGCACCGCGGTGGCGTAGGCGACGGCGAAGCCGACCAGTCCGCTGACCACGGCCAGCACCCACGCCGCCGGCACCGACAGCTCGCCGGCGGCGATCGGGCGGAACCGCTTCTTCGGGTGCAGCCGGTCCTCGGTCACGTCGTGGATGTCGTTGACCAGGTAGACGCAGGCGCTGACCAGGCAGAAGGCGACGAAGGCCAGCGCGGCCTTGCCCAGCACCACCGGGTCGAGCAGCTCGCCGCTGGCCAGCGGGGCGGTGAACACCAGGACGTTCTTGGTCCACTGGCGTGGACGCATGGCCCGCACGGCGGCGGGCAGCCGGTGCTTGCGCGGCGCCTCGTCGACGTCGGGGTTGAGGTCGTTCTCCAACGGCTCGGGAGCCGACCCGGCGGCCGCGGGAGAGGACTGTGGTTCGCTGGTCATCGCCGGGCAGCCTACCCACTAGTCTGCGTCGGTGATGTCTTCCGCAGGCCGGTCCGGTGCGGCCGTGCTGGGCGGTGTGCTCCTGTCGGTGGCGTTGCTCACCGGGTGCTCCGCCGCCCCCGCGCCGACGCCGCCGCCGCAGCCGCCGGCGTCCACCGTCGTCGTCGCCGGGGCCGTGACGCTGCGCGAGCTCGGGCTGACCCACGGCCCGGTCGACCTGGTGACGCTGCCCGAGGACGTCACCGTGCTGGAGCGGATCGACCAGCCCAACGTCATCACCCTGGTGCTCACCGCCGAGGACGGCCCGCCGAGCGCGGCGCACCTGGAGCAGACCCTGCCCGACGTCGGCTACACCGTCGACGCCACCGGGGGAGGGTCGCTGCTGTTCAGCGGCCCGGGCTGGTCGGGGGCGTTCACCACCAGCACCGAGGTGTCCGGCCTCACCCTGCGCCAGGAGCCCTGAGCCGGGCGCGCGCGCCGTGGACGCGCGGCCGGCAGCCCTGACGCCGGTGCAGCTCCACCCGGCCCGTGGCGGCGGAGGGCGTGACCTCGAGCGAGGCGTCGCCTCCGACCGGGGCCGTCAGCTCCAACGGGTGCTCGACGTCCTCGGCACAGGGCACCAGGTCGCTCCACACGGTCCGATCGGGCGTGCGGAGCCGGATCTCGACGTGGTCGGCGTCCCGGCAGGTCAGCCGCAGCACGTAGGAGCCAGCCGGCAGGCGGCCGGCCCCCGAGGTCCCGAGGTAGTCGCTGCCGAACTCGCAGCTCCGCAGCGCCGTGGCGGGAGCGGCGCATCCCGCCACGGCGGCCAGCGCCACCGCCGCCACCGCGTGTCTCCGCACCTGCCCACCTCCCGATCGCAGGTCAGTCTGCGCGAGCGGTCACCGACCGGTCGACGGGCGGTCCGGAAGATGTCGATAGCGGACCAACAGACGCCATACGGACCTGATGGTCGCGTATCGACAGGTTGTGGACGGGGATCATTGCCCGACGACGCAGAAGTGGTGGCCGTCGGGGTCGGTGAGGACGACGAAGTCCGCGCCCGGTGGGTGCTCCCACTCCGCGCGGCTCGCGCCGAGGGCCAGCAGCCGCTCCACCTCGGCGTCCACGTCGGTGGTCGCGACGGTCCACAGGTCGAGGTGGGTGCGGTCGTCGGTGTCGAGGTGCAGCCTCGTGCCGCCACCGGGCGGCACGAGGAAGGCGGGGTTGCGCGGGTCGGGGTGGAGGCCGAGGGCCTGCGTCCAGAACGCGGCGGCCCGCTCGAGGTCGGCCACCTGCAGCACGACCGAGCCGAGGGTGAGGGTCGGCGCCGGGGTGGCGGGCGGGGCCGGCGGGGTCAGCCGCCACAGGCTGGTCCAGGACAGGCCGAGGTCGGCGAGCAGCTCGCGCAGCAGCGGCAGCGAGATGCCGACGACCGAGTGCGGGTCGCCCTCGACACCGCGCACGAACGCGCCGCCGAACCCGTCCAGGGTGAACGCGCCGGCCACCTGCAGCGGCTCCCCGGTGGCCAGGTAGTCCTCCAGCTCGTCGTCGCCGACGTCGGCGAAGTGCACCACCGTGGACGCCGTCGCGGTCCGCGCGGCGGCGCCGGTGTGCACGTGGTGGCCGGTGTGCAGGACGCCGCTGCGCCCGCGCATGGCGCGCCAGCGCTCCCGGGCCACCTCGGGCGTCCGGGGCTTGCCGAAGGCCTCGCCGTCGAGCTCGAGCACCGAGTCGCAGCCGACCACGACCTCGTCGGGGCCGAGGTCGCCGCCGAGCCGGCGGGCCACCGTCTCGGCCTTGAGCAGCGCCAGCCGGGCGGCCAGCACGGCCGGGGTGTCGGCCTGCACGCCGGACTCGTCGACGCCGGAGACCACCACCTCGGGGTGCACGCCGGCGGCGCGCAGGGTGGCGAGCCGGGCCGGGGACTGGGAAGCCAGCACGAACCGCCGGACGGGCCGTGGCACGTCGGCCCCGGGGGTGCTCACTGCCACCCCGAGGCCTGCCAGGCGCCGGGCCGCGGGGCCAGCAGCGCGGGACGGGTCCGGCGCCAGTGCGCGCTCCACCCCGACGGCGGCGGCTGCGGCGGCTCGGCCGATCCCGACCGGGACTGCAGCACCACCACGAGCGCGGCGAGCTCCTCAGGGGTGGGGTCGCCGGAGACGACCTGCAGGACCGGGCTGTCGGTCATGGGAGCTCCTCCATCTCGTCGGGGACCAGCGGCGCCGGGCCGGACTCAACCACACCGGCCTCGGCCGAGTCGAGGAGACCCGTCCCGCCGTCCACCCACGGCTCGCCCTCGACCCGTACCCGCTCGCCGCTCGAGGCTGCGGCGTCGATCGCCAGCCCGACGTGGTGGTCGTAGCAGCCGTCGGCCAGCGGGTACGGCTCGGGCCCCTCGCCACGCAGCCAGTCCCGGGTGCGCAGCAGCAGGGCGGCGGTGGCGATCTCGTCGTCGTCCCAGCGGTGGCCGAAGAAGGGGTTGCGGTAGACCACCTCGCCGTCGAAGGTGATGGTGTCGGTGTCGTAGCCGTGCAGGTCGAGGTCGTGGCCGGTCTGGCGGCGCTCCAACCGCGAGGTGGTGACGGTGTCCGTCGCGGTCACCCGCACCACCTCGTCCTCGGCCAGCTCGCCGGAGGTGCCGCGCACCAGCGTCCGGCGGTGCCGCAGCGGGTTGCGGGTCTGGCCGTCGACGAAGTCGTAGACGCCGCTGCGGCCATCGCCCAGGTCGAGGGTCGCCACCACGTTCGCGGTCGGCCGCGGCTCGGGGTCGCCGGTCCAGCCCTGCCGGCCGAGCGGGTGCACCAGCGGCGCCTCGAACCGGTCGGCGCGGACGGTGAGCGGCACCCGTCCGGCGCCGAGCAGCCCGCGGACCAGCGAGACCGCGTGGTAGTACTGCGTGGAGGAGATCTGCACCTGGGTCGGCGTCCCGATCGCACCCGAGCGCACCACCGCGAGCCGGGCGGCGTGGGAGGGCAGCAGCAGGTACTGCTCGGCCACCTGCACCAGCCCGCTGCCGCCCACCTCGTCCCACAGCGCCCGCATCGCCTCGACGTCGGGGGCCGGCGGGGTCTCGGCCAGCACCGGGACACCGTGCCGCACCGCCTCGGGCACCAGCTGCGGCGTCACCGACCACGGGACGGCGGTGAGCACCAGCTCGGGACGGGTCTGCTGCAGGCACTCGGCCAGCGAGCCGAAGGTCGGCAGCCCGAGGTCACGGGGACGGCGGACCACCACCCCCACGCAGGACAGCTGGGGCAACGCCGCGGCGGCCCGGAGGAAGGCCCCGGCGCGGAAGCCGGGGCCCACCACCACGAACCGCAGCGGCCTGCCGCTCATGACCGACCGCTCATAGGGGGATGTTGCCGTGCTTCTTCGGCGGCAGGGTCTCGCGCTTGGTGCGCAGCATCCGCAGCAGCCGGGTGATCTCGCGGCGGGTCTCGTGCGGGGCGATCACCTGGTCGAGGTAGCCGCGCTCGGCCGCGATGTAGGGGTTGGCGAGCTCGTCCTCGTACTCGGTGATGAGCTCGGCCCGTCGGGTGTCGGGGTCCGGGTGGTCGGCCAGGTGGCGCCGGTGCAGGATGTTGACCGCGCCCTGGGCGCCCATCACCGCGATCTGCGCGGTCGGCCAGGCCAGGTTGACGTCGGCGCCGAGGTGCTTGGAGCCCATCACGTCGTAGGCGCCGCCGTAGGCCTTGCGGGTGATCAGCGTGACCAGCGGGACGGTGGCCTCGGCGTAGGCGTAGAGCAGCTTGGCCCCGCGCCGGATGATCCCGTTCCACTCCTGGTCGGTGCCGGGCAGGAAGCCGGGGACGTCGACCAGGGTGAGCACGGGGATGTTGAAGGCGTCGCAGAAGCGGACGAAGCGGGCCGCCTTCTCCGAGGCGTCGATGTCGAGGCAGCCGGCCAGGTGCAGCGGCTGGTTGGCGACCACGCCGACGCTGTGCCCGTCGATCCGGCCGAAGCCCACGACGATGTTGGGCGCGAACAGCGCCTGCACCTCGGTGAACTCGCCGTCGTCGAGGACGCGGGTGATCACCTCGTGCATGTCGTAGGGCTGGTTGGCCGAGTCCGGCACCAGCGTGTCGAGCTCGCGGTCGACCTCGTGCACGGCCAGGTCGTTGGGCTCGTCGAAGGAGGGCGCGGGCTCCATGTTGTTCTGCGGCAGGTAGGCCAGCAGCTCGCGGACGTAGCCGATCGCGTCGGCCTCGTCGCTGGCCAGGTAGTGCGCGTTGCCCGAGCGGGTGTTGTGGGTGCGTCCACCGCCGAGCTCCTCCATGGTCACCTGCTCGCCGGTGACCGAGCGGATCACCTCCGGCCCGGTGATGAACATCTGCGAGGTCTGGTCGACCATGACGACGAAGTCGGTCAGCGCGGGGGAGTAGACGTGCCCGCCGGCGGCCGCGCCCATGATCAGCGAGATCTGCGGGATGACGCCCGAGGCGTGGGTGTTGCGGCGGAAGATCTCGCCGTACAGCCCGAGGGAGACCACGCCCTCCTGGATGCGCGCACCGCCGCCCTCGTTGATGCCGATCAGCGGGCAGCCGGTCTTCATCGCCCAGTCGATGATCTTGCAGATCTTCTCCCCGTACACCTCGCCGAGGCTGCCGCCGAAGACCGTGACGTCCTGGCTGAACACCGCCACCGGACGTCCGTTGACGGTGCCCACGCCGGTGACCACACCGTCGCCGTAGGGCCGCCTCTGCTCCAGGCCGAACATCGTCGAGCGGTGCCGGGCGAACTCGTCCAGCTCGACGAAGGAGTCCTCGTCCAGCAGCAGCTCCACCCGCTCGCGGGCGGTCATCTTGCCCTTGGCGTGCTGCTTCTCCACCGCCGCCGCCGAGCCGGCGTGCACGGCCTGCTCGATGCGGTCCTCCAGGTCGGCCAGCTTCCCGGCGGTCGTGTGGATGTCAGGAGTCATGAGGGCGACCTTAAGGGATCCCGGCGTGCCGTCCCCAACCTGAGACCATGCTCCGGTGAGCGAGCCGATCCCCGCCCCGCACCCCGACGAAGAGCGTCTGCGCGACCTGCTCGCCGCGGTCCCGCGGTGGGGTCGGGTACGGGTGGTGGCGGCGACCGGATCGACCAACGACGACCTCGCCACCGACGCCCGCGCCGGCCGGGCGCACCCCGGCTCGGTGCTGCTCAGCTGGCACCAGCAGCAGGGCCGCGGACGGCTGGACCGGGTCTGGACGGCGCCGCCAGGGGCCGCGTCGGCGACCTCGGTGCTGGTCGACGTCGACGGCGTCCCCGCACCGCGGGTGCCGTGGCTGTCGCTGGTGGTCGGGCTCGCCGTGGTGGCCGGGGTGGAGCGCTCGACCGGGCTGCGACCGGCGCTGAAGTGGCCCAACGACGTCCTGCTCGACGGGCGGAAGGTGTGTGGGATCCTGGCCGAGCGGGTGGAGACGCCGGCCGGGTCCGTCGCGGTGCTGGGCTGGGGGCTCAACCTCACCCAGACCTCCGAGCAGCTGCCGGTGCCGACCGCGACCTCCCTCGCGCTGGCGGGGGCCCGCGGCGTCGACGGCCTCGCGGTGGCGGCCGCGGTGCTGACCGAGCTGGCCGGACGGCTGGAGCGCTGGCGGCAGGACAGCGAGGAGCTGCTGGCCGAGTACCGCAGGGTCTGCGCCACCCTCGGCCGCGACGTGGTGGTGCACCTGCCGGGCGGGGAGACCGTCACCGGCCGGGCGCTGGACGCCGACCCGTCCGGGCGGCTGGTGGTCGACGTCGCCGGCCGGCCGCGGGCCTTCGCCGTCGGCGACGTGGTGCACCTGCGCTGAGGCTCAGGCCGTCCCGGGTCCGGCGGTGACCACCGTGACCCCGCGGTCGCGGAAGCGCTGGCACACCTCGGCCGGGGCGTCGGCGTCGGTGACCAGGGTCCACTGCTGGGGCATCCGCAACCAGGCGTGGAAGGGCTCGGCGCCGAGCTTCGCCGCGTCGGCCAGCACGTAGGTGTGGCGGCTGCGACGCCACATCAGCTCCTTGAGCCGGGTCTGGTCGAGGGTGGCCTCGCAGATCCCGCGCTCGGGGGAGACCCCGTCGGCGCCCAGGAAGACCCGGTCGAAGGTGAGCGACTCCAGCGCCGCCTCGGTGAGCGGGCCGACGAAGCTCTGGCTGATCGCGCGCAGGTGCCCGCCGAGGCAGACCGTCTCGTGGGTGTCGCCCAGGGCCTGCAGCGGGGTGAGGCCGGTGGTGACGACCCGCAGCCCGCGGTGGCGGTGCAGGGCGGCGGCCAGCGCGGCCGTGGTGGTGCCGGCGTCCAGCAGGACCGTCTCGCCGTCCTCGACCTCGGCGGCCGCCCGGACCCCGATCACCCGCTTCGCCACCTGGGCCAGCTGGGCCCGCTCGTCGGGGGCGGTCTCGCGCGCCGGCACCGCGATGGCACCGCCGTAGGTGCGGGCGAGCCGTCCGTCGGCGGTGAGCCGGGCCAGGTCGCGGCGGATGGTGGAGGCGGTGACGCCGAACTCCCGCGACAGGTCCTCCACGCTGGCCAAACCGGTCGAGGCGGCCAGCTCGACGATCCGCTCGCGCCGCAGCGCCGCCTTCATGCCACCTCCGATCAGCCAGCGGAGGAGAGCTCCACCGCCTGCCGCATGGCCTCCACCATGCTCTCGGTGCGGACCCTACCGGTGCCGGCGATGTCGAAGGCGGTGCCGTGGTCGACCGAGGTGCGGATCACCGGCAGCCCGACGGTGATGTTCACCCCGGCCTCGATCCCCAGCACCTTGATCGGCCCGTGGCCCTGGTCGTGGTACATCGCCACCACGAGGTCGTAGTCGCCGCGGCCGGCCAGGTAGAAGGCGGTGTCGGCCGGCAGCGGCCCGACCGCGTCGATGCCGTCGGCGGTGAGCCGCTGCAGGGCGGGGACGATCTTCTCCTCCTCCTCGCCGTAGCCGAACAGCCCGCCCTCCCCGGCGTGCGGGTTGATCGCGCACACCCCGATCCGCGGGGCGTCGATGCCGCTGCGGCGCAGCGCCTCGTGGCCGCGGCGGACCGTCCGCTCGACCAGGCCCGGCTCGATCCGGTGCACCGCGTCGATGAGGCCGATGTGGGTGGTCACGTGGATCACCCGCAGCCGCGGGCTGGACAGCATCATCGACACCTCCTCGGTGCCGGTCAGCTCGGCGAGCATCTCGGTGTGGCCGGGGTAGCGGTGCCCGCCCAGGTGCAGGGCCTCCTTGTTGAGCGGGGCGGTGCAGATGGCCTGCACCCGGCCCGCGGTGGCGAGCTCGGCGGCGGTGCGGACGTACTGGAAGGCGGCGTCGCCCGCGACCGCGGAGAGCTCACCCCACGGCAGGTCCTCCGGCAGCAGCCCGAGGTCGACGACGTCGATCCGCCCGGGCTGGCCGACCGCCTGCTCGGGGCCCTCGACCGCGACCACCTCGGCGTCCGTGCCGAGGATCCGGGCCGCCTGGCGCAGCCGGCCGGCGTCGCCGACGACGAGCGGGACGCAGCGGGCCAGGACGTCGGGGGAGGTGACCGCGGCGGCCGTCACCTCGGGCCCGACGCCGGCCCCGTCGCCCATGGTGACCGCGACCACCGGACGCGGCCGCGCGGCGTCCGCGGCGGCTCCGCCCTGCGGGGGGTGCGGGGTGTCAGTGCTCATCGCGGGTGTCCTTCCAGCCAGTCGAGGATGTCGAGGAGCGAGGTGGGCGGCCCGTGGCTGCCCGGGCGGGTCACCACCACCCGTCCGCTGCGGTCGGTGGTGGCCACCGCGCCGGGGTGGATCCCGCCGCGGACCCGCAGCAGGTCGACGCCGAGGGCGCCGAGCGTGGCACGGGCGGTGGTGCCGCCGATGAGGACCAGGTCGTCGGGACGGTCGCGGACCGCCTCGGCCACCACCGCCCCCAGGTCGGCAGCCAGCCGGTCCGGGTCGAGCGAGGTGCCGGGGGCCGGGTCGGCGAGCGCGGGCAGGGTGAGCACCGTGGTGGCGGCGCGACCGCGCGCCCGGGCCAGCTCGGCGGCCAGCCGGGTGGCGTCCAGCCGGGCGCCGCGCAGCGGGGCGGGCACCTCGGCCACGTCCGGGCGGCGCAGGAGCTGCCGGGTCTGCTCGCGGGCCTCGGCGGAGGCCGATCCCACCAGCACCAGGACGGGCCGGGTCGGGCCGGCGGGCCTGTCGGGTGCGGGTGCGGCGCGCGGCGGCGGGCGCCAGCCGGCGAGCAGCTGGGCCGAGCCGACGCCGACCAGGTGCGGGTGCTCGTCCAGCACCCGGCCGAGTGCGGCGAGGTCGGCCGGGGTGGAGGCGTCGCAGACCAGCACCCGGTCGCGGGTGCTGCGGACGGTCTCGGCCAGGCCGCCGTCGCGCAGCGCGGCGGTCGGCACGTGCTGCACCGGGTGGTCGGGGAAGAGCTCGGCGACGGTGGCCGGTGGCGGGGTCGGCTCCAGCTGCCAGGCGGTGGTGGCGGCCAGCGGGCGTCCGGAGCAGAGCAGGACGCCGTCGACCACGGCCCGGCCCTCGGTGGGCAGCGCGGGGCACAGCAGCACGGTGCCGTGCCGGGCCGCCACCGAGACCAGGGCGGGCACCGGTCCGCGCAGCAGCGAGTCGATCTTGACGAAGACCCGCCCGGGGCCGAGGGAGGCCCAGGCCCGCTCCAGGCGGTCGGCGGCAGCGGAGGGGTCGAGCCGGCGGGTGTCGGTGTCGAGCACCTGCTGCGGGGCGTGGTCGGCACGCGCGGGCGGGTCGAGGTGGACCGGTGTGCCGGGGCCGAGCAGGGCGGCGGACTCGACCGCACCGGAGAGGTCGTCGGCCAGCACGCTCAGCGAGCCGGGCTGCGGCGCCATTCTCCTCCTCCGTCGGTGGGACGGTGCCAGTGTGCCACAACAGTGCGCGATCTGCGCAAGTCGTTGCGTGTACCGCGCAATACCGCTCGGTGCCCGCAAGCGACCGTGATGTCGCCCCGGAGGAGAACCGCATGACCACCACCATCCTGCCGTCCGTCGCCCTGCCCGGGATCGCCCTGGCCGAGGAGTCCGGGACGCCGATGGCCGAGCTCGCGCTACGCTGGCTGCTCGGCCGCGACGGCGTGGACAGCGTGCTGCTCGGTGGCAGCAGGGTCAGCCACCTGCGGGCCGACCTGGACGCCCTCGCCCGCGGCCCGTTGCCGGCCGACCTGGCCGACCGGCTGGAGCAGCTGAGCGCCCCGCTCAAGGGCGCGATGCCTCCCCACCACCGCTGACCCCGGCGCGCCGGACGATCGAGGCGGATTGGGTCCGCTGTGCCAGCATGACGGCCATGGGCGTGCCGCGGAAGCTCCTCGACCCGGGGGAGCGGGAGATCGTGACGATGCGCACGCACGCCGCCGCACTGTGGCGTCCGGTGGGGGCGCTGGTGGTGATCGCAGCGGTCGCCGGCTTCGCCATCGGGCTGATGCCGGACTCGATGATGCCGGTCGGGGCCTACGTGCTCGGCGGGCTCGCGCTGGCCGCCCTGGTGCCCACGACGCTGGTGCCCTTCACCCGCTGGCGCACGTCCACGTACACGCTGACCACCCGCCGGCTGCTGACCCGCACCGGGGTGCTGTCCCGCAACGGGCACAGCGTGCCGCTGGGCCGGATCACCGACATCCGCTGGGAGCGCAGCCTCGGCGACCGGCTGCTCGGCTCCGGCACCCTGATGGTGCACACCGACGCCGACGTCGAGCCGCTGGTGCTGCCCGACGTGCCGGAGGTGGTCGAGGTGCAGCGGATGCTGGAGGAGCTGGTCTTCGGCGCGCCGGAGGAGGAGCGCCGGCGATGAGCCCGGCGTCCGTCCGGCTGGAGGCCACCGGCGTCGAGCACGTCGGGGCGCTGGTGATGGACCGGCCGGAGGCGCTCAACGCGATCAGCACCGCCCAGGCCGAGGCGCTGGCCGACGGCTGCGCCCGGGCGGCTCGGACCGGCCTGCGGGTGCTGCTGCTCACCTCGGCCGTGGACGGGGTGTTCTGCGTCGGCGCCGACCTCAAGGAGCGCCGGACGATGGACACCGGGCAGCTGTTCGCCCAGCGCCCGGTGCTGCAGGCCGCCTTCGAGGCGGTCGCCGCCCTGCCGGTGCCGACCGTGGCGGTGGTCGACGGTCACGCTCTCGGCGGTGGGCTCGAGCTGGCGCTGCGCTGCGACCTGGTGGTGGCCGGCCCGCGGGCGAGCCTCGGGCTGCCGGAGGTGGGTGTCGGTCTGGTGCCCGGCGGCGGTGGCACCCAGCTGCTGCCGCGACGGGTCGGGCTCAACCGGGCACTCGACCTGGTGCTGACCGGGCGCCGGGTCGGCGCGGAGGAGGCGGAGCGGATCGGTCTGGTCGACCGGGTGGCGGAGGACCCGCGGGCGGCGGCGCTGGAGCTCGCCGGCCAGATCGCCGCACGGTCGCCGCTGGCCGTGCGCGCGGCCCGCCGGGCCGTGCGCACCGGGTACGATCTGGCGCTCGACGAGGCGTTGCAGGTCGAGGACGCCGCCTGGCGCGAGGCAGCCGCCTCCGCGGACCGGGTCGAGGGGATCGAGGCCTTCGTGGCCCGACGGACGCCGGACTGGCCGAGCGGGGGAGACGCGCGATGACGGAGCAGCAGCTGCCGCAGCCGGTCGAGCTGCCGGTCGAGGAGCGGACGGGTCACGGCCGGCTCTCCACCCAGCTGGTGCGCTTCGTCCTCACCGGCGGGCTGTCGGCGGTGGTCGACTTCGGGCTGCTCAACCTGCTGATGCTGCTCGGTCTGGGCCACAGCCCGGCGAAGGCGCTCTCCTTCGTCGCCGGCACCACCACCGCCTACCTCATCAACCGTCGCTGGACCTTCCGCGCCGAGCCGTCGACGCGCCGCTTCGTCGCCGTGGTGCTGCTCTACGCCGCCACCTTCGCCCTGCAGGTCGGGCTGTTCACACTGCTCTACCCCTGGCTGGACGGCCTCGGCCTGGCCGAGCTGTGGGTGCGGGTGGTCGCCTTCGTCATCGCGCAGGGTGTCGCCACCGCGGTGAACTTCGTCGTGCAGCGGGCGGTCATCTTCCGCCTGCGCTGATCGCCGGCTGGGACCGCGAGACGTGGACGACCCGTCGGCACCCCCCCACGACGGACGCGCACCTGGCGTCCGTCGGACCCGGGTGCTGCGGGCCACGCATGGGCGGTGCCGGCGCCCACCAGCTCACGACGGCCCTCTGACGTCGGCGGTTGATCGCGCCGCATCCCAGAGCCGGTGGGCGTCGGGGCCGCGTCCGAGGGCGGTGGTGCCGGTGTTGGTGACGAGGTAGTGGTGTCCGGTGGGGGTGCGCCAG
>NZ_QOUI01000009.1:0-176003 GCF_003327535.1 Desertihabitans brevis
AAGGTCTTGGACTACGCCACCCCGGCTGAGAAACTCAACGAACTACTCACTGTTGCGCACACCCCTTGAATCCGCCATGCCCCGAGCACGCGCGAATACCTCGAACCGCGGGAAGAAGGGGCCGACGCCGGGCCGTCAGCGGCGGGTGACGACCCAGCCCTGCTCGGCGAGGGGGGCGAACACCTCCTCGACGGTGCGCGTGCCGAACAGCGGTCCGGACGGGGCGTCGACCACGACGGTGACCGGGGCCTCTGGCGTCCCGTAGCCCCAGAACGGGGTGTCGGAGTCCTCGCCGTCCGAGGCCGCCACGTGCAGGGTCGCGCCGGGGGCGAGCTCGACGTCGCGCAGCTGCTCCAGCGAGCGGAACGGACGCCCAGGCGACCCGTCGCCGGCCACCGGGGCGGCGCAGTCCAGGTGCACCTCGGTCGGCCGGCCCGGGTCGTCGGCCAGCTGCTCGTACAGCCCGAGCCGGGCCAGCGACCAGGCGGCCCGGGCCCGCTCGACCCGCACCCGGAACCGGCGGGCGTGCACGGGGGCGGGCAGCCGGTGCACCCGGTGGACGCCGATCGTCCCGGCGGCCGCGACCTCGGTCCAGCCGCCGTCGAGCTCGGCCTCCACGACGTGGCGCTCGACGACCTGCCCGTGCTCGCCCACCCCCTCGGCCAGCACGACCCGGTCGACCCGGCGGACCCGTCCGAGGTCGATCTCGACCGCTCCCGGCTCGGCGGTGCGGCTGGCCCAGCTGCTGCGGGCGCTGTCGTCGGTGACCCGGTCGGTGGTGCCGCCGGGGACGGCCACCGGCAGGCCGAGGGCGTGGTCGAGGGTGAAGGCGCGGCGGCGCTCGGCGGCGAAGTCCTCCAGCGCCCGGACCGAGGCCGGGGCCAGCGCGCCGGTGGTCGTCGGCGGGGTGTTGAGCAGCATCACCGAGCCGCGCCCCACCGTCGCCTCGTGGTGCTCGAGCAGCTGCGGGCCGCTGAGCGGCACGTCGTCGGGGTGGGCGAACCAGCCCGGGGTGAGCTTCATGTCGGACTCGGTGGGCCACCAGTGCAGCGCGGTGGCGTCCTCCCCGGCCGCCCGGACCAGGTGGACGCGCGAGCCGACGTCCTCGAAGGCGGCCCGGCCGGCCAGCTCGAGCTTGCCGCCGTCGCCGGCGTCGACCACCGGCACCGGCGCCCACTCGTCCTGGCGGGCCAGCCCCGCCTCGTTGCCGACCCAGCGCACGTCGCGGCCGCCGACGGCGATCACCGCCCCGGGCTGCAGGCGTCCGATGAGGTCGTAGAAGGCCGGGTAGTCGTAGTGCTCCTCGTGCTCGGTGTGGCCCTGCGCGCCGTCGAACCAGACCTCGTCGACGCGGCCGTAGCCGGTCAGCACCTCGTACAGCGTGTTGAGGAAGTAGGCGCCGTAGTCGGTGGCGGGGTAGCCGAGGACGGGCAGGTCGGCGCCGGCGCGGTCGTCGCCCTCGACCAGCGTCGGGATGGTCCGCTCGGAGCGGGGGCTGCCGTTGCCGAACACCCCCTCCCGCTCCTGGTGCGAGTCGGCCGGGGACAGGTAGAACCCGACCCGCATCCCGTAGCGGCGGCAGGCTGCGGTGAACTCCGCGACCACGTCGCCGGCGCCGTCGCGCCAGCCGGCGGCGGCGACGGTGTGGCGGGTGTAGCGGGAGGGGTAGAGCAGGAAGCCGTCGTGGTGCTTGACGACGAGCACCGCCAGCCGGTGCCCGGTGTCGCGCAGGGTGCGCACCCAGCCGTCGACGTCGAGCTCGCCGGTCGGGGCGAAGCGGGCCGGGTCCTCGGTGCCGTGGCCCCACTCCTGGTCGTAGAAGGTGTTCATCCCCACGTGCAGGAAGGCGGTGAGCCCGAGCTCCTGCCAGGCGAGCTGGGTCGGGCTGGGACGCAGCAGGGCGGCCTTGGCCAGCACCTCCCCCGGCTCGTCGTCCGGGTCGAGGGCCAGGTGCGGCCCAGGGAGGAGACCTGCCGGCGGGGCCGGCACGGGGTCGGTCACCCAGAACGGCTCGGGCTCCTCGGGTGCGTCGCCGGTGGCCGGCTGGAGCCGGAACCGGTCGGGGTCGTCGAGCGGGACCCCGCCGCGGACCCGCACGCGGGTGACGAGCGCGGCCGCCCCGTGGCCGCCGCGCTCGGGGTGGACGTCGCAGCCGATGCCGAAGGTGCTCTCCAGCCCGGGGTGCAGGGCCATCGGGGCGGCGGAGACGACCGGCGGCAGCGTCTCCCCGTCGAGCCGGACCTCCAGCACGGCGCGGTCGCCGGCGAAGACGTGGTGCAGCGACAGCCGGTGCGGCACGCCGACCTCCGGGGCGGCCACCGAGGCGAGGTGCGAGGTGCGGGTCTCGTCGTCGCCGTCGAAGCCGTAGCGCAGCCGCCCGTCGACCAGCTCGACCCGCAGGTGCCCGCCGGCGGAGAACCAGGTGGCCGGCGGCACCGCCCCGGTGGCGGGGATGTCGTCGGCGCTCGGCACCAGCTCGAGCTCGGCCACGAAGGAGGTGGTGGCGCTGGTACGGCCGAGGACGAGGTCGGCGGCCTCGAACCGCAGCCCCTGCCGCCCCCCGCCCAGCCGGACGCCGCCGGCCGCCTGCTGCTGCTCCCCGCCCTCGACCCGGTGCACCCGACCCCGCATCCGCTCTCCGCCGGTGGTGGTGTAGGCGTCGGCGCCGACCAGCGAGCCACCGAAGACGACGTCCAGGTCATCCGATCTCTGCTCGGCGCGGTCGGACGGCGCGGGTTCGGCGGCGGAAGAGGTGACGGGCACGGCGGATCTCCATCCTGTGGCGGTGGGTGCGAGCGGTGAACGACGAGGACATCATGCCCGCTCCGGGCAGGACGTCGCGCGTCGACGCCCGCACCGACGTCTTGGACGTCAGACGACTCGACACGCTGGCGAAGGGCGGGGGCGTTCACCGCCGGCGTCGACCCGGAGGAGCCGCGCACCTGGATGGAGCTGCTCTTCCTCAGCGTCACCACGCTGACCACCACCGGGTTCTCCGACGTGGTGCCGCTGCTGGTGGTGGCCCGGATCGGGGCGCTGCTGGCCCGCCGCGGCGGGGCCCGCGTGCACGAGGAGTGAGCCGGCCCGGCCCGGTGCCGCCGGGCTCCGGGTGCCGGAGGGCCGGCGTCGGCCCTATCGTGCGGTCATGGCGGAGGTGGTCCTGACGGCGGAGAACTCCGTGCACGCCGAGACGCTGGCACAGTGGCGCGACTGGCTGGCCGAGCACCACACGCGCCGCGAGGGCGTCTGGCTGGTGCAGTGGCGCCGGCACACCGGACGTCCCGCCCTGGAGTACGAGGACGCGGTCTGCGAGGCGCTGGCCTGGGGCTGGATCGACAGCACCGCCGGCACCGTGGACGCCGACCGCACCCGGCTCTGGTACGCCCCGCGTCGTCCGCGGAGCGGCTGGTCGGCGCCGAACAAGCGCCGGGTGGAGCGGCTGCTCGCGGAGGGGCGGATGCAACCGCCCGGGCAGCGGGCGATCGACCTCGCCCGGGAGAACGGCGCCTGGACGCTCTACGACGACGCGGAGCGGCTCGTCCTCCCCGACGACCTGGCGGCCGCGCTGGCGGCGCGACCGGGGGCCCGGGAGCACTGGGACGCCTTCCCGCCCTCGGCCCGCAAGGTGGCCCTGTCCTGGCTGGCCGAGGCGCGCCGGGAGGAGACCCGGGTCCGGCGCGTGCTCGGCGTCGCCGAGGCCGCCGCCCGGGGCGAGCGGGTGCGCTGAGCGGACAGCCCGTTTCAGCCGGCCAGGGCGCCGGCGACCACCGTCGCGTGCACCCGCACCGCCTGCAGGTGCGCGGCGACCTCGGCCGAGTCCGGGACGGCGAGCAGCGGGTGCCGGTCGAGCAGCACCAGGTCGGCCGGTGCGCCGACCGTCAGGGCGTGCACGCCGTCGGTGGACGCCGCCAGCGCCTCGGCCGCGGTGAGCGCCTGCTCCCGGTGCCAGGGCGCCCGGTCGTCACCCGAGCGGTGCACGGCGGCGGCCATCGAGCGCCAGGGGTCGAGTGGGGAGACCGGGGCGTCGGAGCCCAGCCGCAGCTCCACCCCGGCGTCCAGCATCGCCCGGAACATGAAGCAGCGGTCGGAGCGGCCGGGCCAGTTCAGCTCGGTGACGTCGCGGTCGTCCCACAGGTGCGCCGGCTGCACGCTGGCCACCAGCCCGAGCCGGGCCATCGCGGCCACGTCCTCGACCCGGACCAGCTGGGCGTGCTCGATGCTGCCGACCGCCCCGGTCCGCTCGAAGCAGGCCACCGCCGCCTGCACGGCGGCGTCACCGATGGCGTGCACGGCCACCTCCAGCCCGGCTCCGCGGGCCGTGCTCAGCAGCCGCTCCAGCTCGTCGGCGGAGTAGTTGGGCCCGCCGTGGTGCTCGCTGCCGGTCGGGCCGACCTGCTCGACGAGCTCGGCGGAGGTGACGGCGTAGGGCTGGCAGCACCAGGCGGTGCGGGTGTTGAGCGAGCCGTCGGAGATGATCTTCAGCGGCCCCATGGTGATCAGCCCGTCCGGGTCGTGCCCGGGGTCGAGCACCTGCCCGGTGCGCAGCCCCGCGGCGACCACCTCCTCCAGCAGCCCCGGGTAGACCCCGGCGCGGACCCGCAGCCGCAGCCCGTCGGCCAGCCGGGCGGGCCAGACCCGGTGGTTCGGGGCGAACTCGAGGTCGGTGACGCCCACCACCCCGCGGGCGGTCGCGGCCGCGGCGGCCTGGACGATCCCGCGTTCCCACTCCTCGGCCGCGCCGGGCAGCTCCAGCAGCCGCGGCTGCAGCTCGAACCACTCCCGCTCCTCCACCGGGTGCTCCCGCGGCGGCAGCCCCAGCATCCGCAGCGCGGCGGTGTTGAGCCAGCCGCTGTGCACGTCGCCGCTGACCAGCACCACCGGGTGGTCGCCGCTGACGGCGTCGAGGTCGGCGACCCGGGGCAGCTGCCACCACGACCCGGTGCGGTGGCCGTAGCCGGTGACCACCTCGGTCGGGGACGCGCCCTCGGCGGCCAGCCGGGCCACCCGGGCGGCGACCAGCGCGAGCACGTCGGCGGGCTGCTCGCTGCTGGCCGTGTCGAGTCGACGGAAGGTGGAGCCCCACTGACCCAGGTGGACGTGGTGGTCCCACAGGCCCGGGACGGCCCAGGCGCCGCCGGCGTCGAGCACCGCCTCTCCGCGGGCGGGCAGACGCGGACCGACCTCGACCACCCGGCCGCCGGCCAGCCGCACGTCGAGCGGGGCCGCGTCGTCAGGCCACCCGGGCAGGCCCACCCGCCGGAGGCCGCGGACGAGCAGCGGGGCGGTCGCGGCGGGGGCGGGGGCTGCGGACATGGCAGATCCCTATGCCCTCGCCGCCCGTCGGGGCAAGTCGGCTCGCATCCCGTCCGGAGCGGGGGAATAAGTGTCTGACACCCCTGCTTGACTCGACTAGCCTCGAGGCCGTCCGCCAGCGGTTCTCGCGGCGGGATCCCGCTCGACGACGAGTTTCCCAGCTCCCACGGGTCTGCCTCAGCGGATCCGAACGGAAGGACACGCCCATGCACGACTCCGCACCGGCCCAGACCCCGGCGCAGGGCACCCGGCAGGACACCCGCGGGATCATCCCGATCCTGCTGCTGTCGGCGTTCGTGCTCATCCTCAACGAGACCACCATGTCGGTGGCCATCCCACCGATCCGCGAGGCGATGGGGGTCGAGGCCACCACCGCCCAGTGGCTGCTGACGGCCTTCCTGCTGACCATGGCCACGGTGATCCCGCTGAGCGGGTTCATCCTGCAGCGGCTGCGCACCCGGACGGTGTTCTTCCTCTCCCTCGGGCTGTTCAACCTCGGCACCCTGCTCTGCCTCACCGCCCCCACCTTCCCGGTGCTGCTGCTCGGCCGGGTGGTGCAGGCCAGCGGCACCGCGGTGATGATGCCGCTGCTGATGACGACCATCCTCACGCTGGTGCCGCTGGAGCGGCGCGGACGGGTGATGGGCAACGTCTCGATCGTCATCTCGGTCGCCCCGGCGCTCGGCCCCACCGTCTCCGGCTTCATCCTCGAGCACTTCTCCTGGCGGGCGGTGTTCGGGCTGATGCTGCCGATCGGCGCGGCCATGCTCGTCGCCGGCGCGCTGCGGCTGAAGAACTTCGGCGAACCGCGCCGCGCCCCGGTCGACGTGGTGTCGGTGCCGCTGTCGGCGCTCGGCTTCGGCGGTCTGGTCTACGCCCTCACCCAGCTCGGCGAGGCCGGCGGCCACCTCGGCAACCTGCTCGTCCCGCTGGGCATCGGGGTGGTGGCCATCGTGGCGTTCCTGCTGCGCCAGCGCGCCCTGCAGAAGGTCGACCGGCCGCTGCTCGACCTGCGCACCTGGCGCAACCGCACCTTCGCCATCGCGCTCGGGGTGATGATGGTCAGCTTCGGCAGCCTGTTCGGGGTCATCGTGCTGCTGCCGCTCTACCTGCAGGAGCTGCGCGGGCTCACCCCCGCCCAGTCCGGCCTGCTGGTGCTGCCCGGCGGGGTGCTGATGGGCGTGATGGGTCCGCTGGTCGGACGGCTGTACGACCGGGTCGGCCCGCGGGTGCTGGTGGTGCCCGGGGTGCTGGTCCTGTCGACGACGCTGTTCCTGTTCAGCCGGTCCGGTCTCGACACCCCGATCTGGCTGCTGGTGCTGCTCTACACCGGGTTGTCCTTCGCCCTCGGCCTGACCTTCACCCCGACCATGACCTCGGGGCTGAACAGCCTGTCGCCGCAGACCTACTCCCACGGCTCGGCCTGGGTGGGCACGCTGCAGCAGGTCGCGGGGGCGGCGGGCGCGGCCCTGCTGGTGACGGTGATGTCGGCGCGTGCGACCGGGCTGGCCGGGTCCGGGCTGGCCGAGCTGGACGCCCGGATGGGCGGCATCCAGCTGGCCTTCGTGGTGGCCGCCGGGCTCGCCGTGGTGGCCCTCGCACTGGCGGTCCAGCTGCCGGCGCGGCCGCCGGCCAAGCCCGAGGTGCCCGGACGGGAGGACGTCCCGGGCCCGGTGGGGGCGGACACCAAGGCCTGACCGGCGAACTACACGGGTGTCGTTCTCCCCAGGGCTGTGGACAACCCTGGGGAGAACGGCGTCTGGGGTGAGCAGCGCGGGCGGCCCGGCTCAGCCGAGCCGGACGACGGTGGTCCCCGCCGCGGTCGTCGGCCCGCTCATCGCGGCCAGGGCGTCGGCCGCCTCGTCCAGCCCGACCACCCGGCCCACCAGCTCGGCCGGTCGCAGCGACCCCTCCGCCACCAGCGCCAGCAGCTCCGGGTAGCCGGCGGCGGCCATCCCGTGGGAGCCGAGCAGCGACAGCTCGTGCGCCACCACCAGGTCCATCGGCACCGGCGGGGCCGCCCGCTCCCCCAGCAGCAGCCCGATCTGGACGTGCCGGCCGCGGCGGCGCAGCGAGCGCACCGAGGCCTCCAGCGTCCCGGCAGACCCCACGGCGTCCACCGCGACGTGGGCGCCGCCGTCGGTGAGGTCGAGCAGCGCCACGCCCTCCCCCGGCGCCAGCACGGTGGCGCCGAGCTCGGCGGCCCGCTGGCGGGCGGCCGGGGAGACGTCCACGCCGACCACCCGGGCGCCCAGCGCGCGCCCGACCAGCACCGCCGACAGGCCCACCCCGCCGCAGCCGTGCACGGCGAGCCACTGGCCGGGCCGCAGCCGGCCGTGCTCGGTGAGCGCGCGGTAGGCGGTCGCCAGCCGGCAGCCCAGCGCGGCGGCGGACACGTCGTCGACCGCGTCGGGCAGGGCGACGAGGTTGAGCGCGGCGGCGCGCACCGTGACCAGCTCGGCGAAGGAGCCCGGCTGGGTGAAGCCGGGCTGGACCTGGTCGGGGCAGACCTGGGCGTCGCCGTCGGCGCACCAGCGGCAGCGTCCGCAGCCCTGGACGAAGGGCGCGGTGACACGGTCCCCGGTCGACCAGCCGCTGACCTGCGGGCCGACCTCGACGACAGTGCCGGCGAACTCGTGGCCGGGCACCATCGGCAGCGGCACCGGGTCGTGCCCCTGCCAGGCGTGCCAGTCCGAGCGGCAGACACCGGTGGCCCGGACCCGGACCACCACCCCGTCAGGCGGGCAGACCGGGTCGGGCACCTCACCCAGCTCCAAGGGGCCGCCGGGTCGGGTGTAGCTGAGGGCGCGCACGAGCGGCGAGGCTACGCCACGGCGACGGGCGCCAGACGCCCGCTCAGAACCCGCTGCCGGCGTAGTCCTCCCCGGCGGGGGCGTCGCGCTCGGCGCCGTCGGGGTCGGTGGTGCTGCCCTCGGCGTACTCGTCCTCGACCACCGCGTCGTCCTCCTGCGGTGCGGCGGTCGCGCCGGGCAGGTCGTCCGGCTGGTCGGTGGCGCGCGGGTCGTCCGGCTGCTGCTGCTCGGTCACGGTCGGTCCTCCTCGCTCGGGGCGTCCTCGGACCTGCTCGACTACCCGATCGGCCCGGGGCGAACCGGGCCGACCGGTGCCGGCGGGCACTACCCTCGACCGGTGACCTCCCCCGCCCCGCAGCAGCCGGACCGGCGCGCGCTGGACAAGGAGATCTTCGCCCTCGCCGTCCCCACCTTCGCCACGCTGGTCTCCGAGCCGATGCTGCTCATCGTCGACAGCGCGGTGATCGGCCACGTCAGCACCACCTCGCTGGCCGGCCTCGGGGTGGCGATGAGCGTGTTCAGCGTGGTCGTCGGGCTCTCGATCTTCCTCGCCTACGGCACGACGGCGACGGTGGCGCGGCGGCTCGGTGCCGGCGACCGGGCCGGCGCGCTGGCCGGCGGTCTAGACGGCATCACCCTCGGGGTGGGGATCGGGGTGCTGGCAGCGCTGGCGGTCGGGCTGGCGGCCGAGCCGCTGGTCGGGCTGTACCGTCCCGACCCGGCGGTGGCGGCCGAGGCCGTGGCCTACCTGCAGGTGGTGGCGGTGGCGCTGCCGTCGGTGCTGGTGGTGCTGGCCGCGACCGGGGTGCTGCGCGGGCTGCAGGACACCCGCACCCCGCTGATCGTGGCGATCGGGATCAACCTGACCAACATCGTCCTCAACGTCACCCTGGTCTACGGCCTCGGGCTGGGGATCCGCGGCGCCGCGCTGGGCACCGTGCTGGCCCAGACCACCGGCGCGGTGGTGCTGGCCCGGGTGGTGCTGCGCGGGGCCCGGGCCGAGGGGGTGCGGTGGCGCTGGCACCCGGCCGGCGTGCTGGCCGCGGCCCGGACCGGGGTCTGGCTGGTGCTGCGGACGGCGTCCATGCAGGTCACCGCCCTCACCACCACCGCGGTCGCCACCGGGATGGGCGCGGTCGTGCTCGCCTCCCAGCAGGTGGTGCAAAGCCTGTGGTCGCTGCTGGCCTTCGCCCTGGACGCCATCGCGATCGCCGCCCAGGCGATCATCGGGCGGTACCTCGGCGCCGGAGAGGGCACTCTGGTGCGCAGCCTCACCCGTCGGATGGTCGGCTGGGGGATGCTGGCGGGGGTGGTGTTCGGCTTCGTGGTGTGGGCGGCCAGCCCGCTGTACGTGCCGCTGTTCTCCCCCGACGAGGCGGTCCAGCAGCAGGTGCTGCGGGTGCTCGTGGTGGTCGCGCTGATCACCCCGGTGAGCGGTCTGGTGTTCGTCCTCGACGGCGTCCTCATCGGCGCCGGCGACGCCCGCTACCTCGCGGTCGCCAGCATGGTCACCACCGTGGTCTACGTGCCGCTGGCGGTGCTGGTCGGCTGGACCGACGCCGGGCTGGTGTGGCTGTGGGGGGCGATGTGCGTGTGGATGCTGGCCCGGGCCGTCACGCTGGGTCTGCGGGCGCGCGGCGAGCGGTGGATGCGGCTCGGCGCCGACGCGCTCTGAGCGCTCAGAGCCAGGGCTGGGCCGGCGGGTCGAGCGCGGCGTCGATCCGGCTGCGGTAGCGCGGGGTCATCGGCGGCAGCGCGTCCACTGCGAACCAGCCGACCTCCAGCGACTCGTCGTCGGCCACCCGGGGCTCGCCGGCGACGTGGCGGCAGCGGAAGACCAGGCTGAGGAAGCGGCAGACGTCGCCGTTGGGGTAGTGCACCACGTCGTCGCTGTGCACGCTGACCAGCCGCTCCACCTCGGCGGTGACGCCGGTCTCCTCGGTGATCTCGCGCAGCAGCCCGTCCACCGGCTGCTCCCCCGGCTCGAGGATGCCGGCCGGCACCGCCCACTCGCCGGTGTCGGCCCGCCGGCCGAGCAGCACCCGGCCGCCGTCGTCGAGCACCACCCCCGTGACGCCGGGCAGCCAGAGCGGGTGGTGGCCCACCATCGCGCGCAGCTCGAGGATGAAGTCGGGGATCGGCACCCGGACACCCTGCCACGCGCCGGCGCCTCCCGGGGACGCCGCAAGCCCGCCGGAACGGGTCCGACGGGCCTGCGGTGTGGTGCGTGGTGCGGCGTGCGCTCAGGCGGCGCCGACGACCTCCACGGGGAGGTGGGCGGTGACGCCGTCGTGCAGCTTGACGCCGACGGTGTGCTTGCCGGTCTGCTTGATCGGCTTGGCGATCTCGACGCTGCGCTTGTCGACCGAGGGGCCGCCGGCCTTCTTGATGGCGGTGGCGACATCGGCCGCGGTCACGGCACCGAACAGCCGGCCGGAGTCGTGCACCCGGACCGAGAGCTGCACCGAGAGCTGCTCGATCTGGTCGCGCACCTCCTGGGCGTGCTCCAGACCGCGGATCTCACGGGCGTCACGCACCCGCTTGATGTCGGCGATCTGCTTCTCGGCGCCGCGGGTCCACTTGATGGCGTGGCCCTGCGGCAGCAGGTAGTTGCGGCCGTAGCCGTCCTTCACCTCGACGACGTCGCCGGGGTTGCCGAGGTTGCTGACCTCGCGCGTGAGGATGAGCTTCATCGTGGTCCTCCTTCTCAGCGCGCCGTGGAGGCGTAGGGCAGCAGGGCCATCTCGCGCGCGTTCTTGATCGCGATGGCGACCTTGCGCTGGTCCTGCACCGACAGCCCGGTCACCCGGCGGGCGCGGATCTTGCCGCGCTCGGAGATGAACTTCCGCAGCTGGGCGGTGTCCTTGTAGTCGACGTGGGCGATGCGCACGGTCTTGGCCGGTGCGCCGCCCTTCCCCTTCTTCACGGGCGGCTTGCCACGTGGGGCCATTGTGGTGCTCCTTCATCTGAGCCCGGCCGGAGCCGGAATGTGCCTGTCGCTCCCCGACGGGCGGGGGCGGTGTGTGTGTTCAGTTGCCGGACCGAGTCGCCTCGGCCTTCGAGCGGGTCGGTGCTCGCAGATCGATCAGAACGGGGGCTCGTCGCTCTGGGCCTGGGCCCAGGGATCCTGCTGGGGCTGGCCGCCGCCGCGGTTGCCGCCGCCGGACCAGGAGTCCTGGCCGCCGCCGTTGCCGCCGCCACCGCCGTAGCCGCCGCTGCCACCGCCGAAGCCGCCGCCACCGCCCTGGCCACCGCCCGAGCTGGTGCGGGTGACCTTGGCCGTGGCGTAGCGCAGCGCCGGGCCGATCTCGTCGACGTCCACCTCGAACACGGTGCGACGCTCACCCTCGCGGGTCTCGTAGCTGCGCGACTTCAGCCGGCCCTGGACGATGACCCGCATCCCCTTCTGCAGGGACTCGGCCACGTTCTCGGCCGCCTGTCGCCAGACCGCGCAGTTGAGGAACATGGCGTCGCCGTCCTTCCACTCACCGCTCTGGCGGTCGAAGGTGCGAGGGGTCGAGGCCACCGTGAAGTTGGCCACCGCCGCTCCGGACGGGGTGAACCGCAGCTCGGGGTCGGCGGTCAGGTTGCCGACCAGGGTGATGACGGTTTCGCCAGCCATGTTCGCTCCGTTGTTCGAGGGCCTCAGGAGGCCTGGACGTCGTGTCTGCGATCACTGTGCCACGCGGGTCCGACGGCTTTCGAGGCCTCGACCCGGTGGCTGTGGACAGCTCCCGGGGACCGGGAGCCGCCGACCTCAGTGCGCGTCGGGACGCAGCACCTTGGTGCGCATGACCTGCTCGTTGATGCCGAAGAGCCGGTCCATCTCCTGCACGGCCTCGGGGGTCGCGGTCAGGTTGATGACGGCGTAGATGCCCTCGGTCTTCTTCTGGATCTCGTAGGCGAGGCGGCGCTTGCCCCACACGTCCACGTTCTCGATCGAACCACCGGCGTCGGTGATCACCTTGGTGTACTGCTCCAGCAGCGGGCTCACCTGGCGGTCGTCGGTGTCGGGGTCGATGATGACCATCACCTCGTACTTGCGCATCGCGAACTCCACCTCCTCTGGTCTCGGCGGCCACGGGACGTCCCCGTGGCAGGAGGGCGAATGCGTGCCCCGGCCGCGGGATCGCGGCGGGGACGTGGTCGACGGGTCGACCAGCAGACCACCCTACCAGCAGCGCCGGGGAGGGCGCGACGGTCGCGGCTCAGCCGCGCAGCGCCCCGGCGAGGCGGGCCACGGCCTCCCGCTCCCGGCCGTCGCGGAGGTTGCCGAAGCCGAGCACCAGCCCGGCCCCGGAGGCCGGCCGGACGCGGTAGCGCGCCAGGTCGGCCACCCCCACCCCGGACTCGCGCGCCCGGGCCACCACCGCGGCGGCGTCGGTGCCCGCGGGCAGCGTCAGCGGGACGTGCATCCCGGCGGCCACACCTCCGGGCACGCACCCCGGCAGCAGCTCGGCGACGGCCTCGAGCAGCGCGGCGCGGCGCCGGCGCAGCCGCAGCCGGGACGTCCGCAGGTGGCGTTCGTAGGCCCCGCCGTCGACCAGACCGGCGAAGGCCTCGATGGTGAACGGCCCCGGCCAGACGCTGCGGGCCAGGTCGTCGAGGAGCATCCGCCCCAGCAGCCACTGCGGCACGACGGCCCAGCCCAGCGCCACCACCGGCCCCAGCGACTTCGACAGCGAGCCGACCAGCACCACCCGGTCCGGCGCCATCCCCTGCAGGCTGGAGACCGGTCGCCGGTCGTAACGGAACTCCGCGTCGTAGTCGTCCTCGACCACCACGCCGTCGACCCGCTCGGCCCACTCCACCAGCGCCCGCCGGCGCTCCGGCGACAGGGCCACCCCGACCGGGAACTGGTGGGCGGGGGTGGCGATCACCGCCCGGGTGCCGCGCAGCCGCCGGCCCGACAGCTCCTCCACCCGCAACCCCTCCTCGTCGACGCCCACCGGGACCGGTCGCAGACCGTTGCGGGCCGCCGCCTCCCGCAGCCCCGGCCAGGAGGGGTCCTCCACGGCCACGGTGCGGTGCCCGAGCGTGGCCAGCAGCCGGGCCAGCCAGCCGACCGCCGCCGAGGCCCCCGTGGTCATCACCAGCTGCGCCGGCGTCTCGCGCACCTGCCGGGTGCGCTCGAGGTAGCCGGTGATGACGGTCCGGGCGGGGATGCTGTCGCTGAGCGTCTGCCCGGCCAGGCTGTCGGTCGGCAGCTCGAGCACCGCGCGCCGGTAGGCGGCGGCCCACTGCGTCCGGGGGAAGGCCCGCAGGTCGGCCACCCCCGGCGAGAGGTCGAACCGCGGCCGGCCGGGGGTGCGCACGGGCCCGCCCTGCCTCGCCCCGGTCGCGGCCGGGGCCGGTGTGCGGACGCGGGTGCCCGAGCCGACGGTCGCGACCAGGTAGCCCTCGGCGACCAGCTGGCCGTACACCTCGGTGACCAGCCAGCGCGAGCAGCCCAGCTCGGCGGCCAGCGCCCGGCTCGGCGGCAGCACCGACCCGTCGGGGAGCAGCCCGTCCTGGATGCCGCGGCGCAGCGCGGTGGCGAGCCGGCGCGAGGACGACCGCTCGCCCGGGTCGGTCGGCAGCAGCACGCCGCCGACCACGATGGTGCTCATCGGTCTGCTCTTTCCGTCTCGGATTGGCCCGGGTGCCCGGGCCACTCTCTTCCTAGCATCGCCCACATGCACACACGGAAGCTGCACAGCGGCACCACCGAGCTCGAGGTCAGCGAGCTCTGCCTCGGCGTCATGCTCCTCGGCGTCCGAGAGGACGAGGCGACCTCCTTCGCGATCCTCGACCGGTTCTTCGAGGCGGGTGGCCGCTTCTTCGACACCTCCAACAACTACGGCTCGTGGGGCGACGACCCGGCCACCGCGGGTCTCAGCGAGCGCACCCTCGGCGCCTGGATCGCCCGCCGCGGGGTGGCCGACCAGGTCGTCGTCGCCACCAAGTGCGGCGCCGGCAAGGTCCGGCCCGACCAGCCGCTGTCGACCACCGCCCCCACCAACTACGAGGGCCTGGCCCCGGAGGTGGTGCGGCGCGAGCTGACCGGCAGCCTCGAGCGGCTCGGGCTGGACCGGGTCGGCGTCTACTACGGCCACGTCGACGACCGCACCCGCGACGTCACCGAGATCGCCGACACCTTCTCCGCCCTCGTCGAGGAGGGTCTGGTGACCGTCCCCGGCCTGTCGAACACGACGACCTGGCGGCTCGCGGTGGCCCGCCGGCACAGCGCCGACCACGGGCGGCCGGCGTTCGGCGTCTGGCAGCAGCAGCACTCGGCCTACTGGCCGGCCCCCGGGGTCGACACCAGCACGGTGGTCGACCAGGACGGCATCGACTACGCCGCCGAGCACCCCGGGCTGACGATCGTCAGCTACTCCCCGCAGCAGGCGGGCCAGCTGGTCCGGCCGTGGATGGACTTCCGCGACCCCTACGACCACCCCGGCAGCCACGACCGGCTGCGGCTGGTGCACCGCATCGCCCACGACCTGGGCGCCACCGCCAACCAGGTCGTGCTGGCCTGGCACCTGGCCGGGCCGCGGCGGCGGCTCGCGCTCGCCGCCGGGTCGTCCAGCACCCCGGAGGACCAGCTGCCGGTGCTGCGGGCGGCCATGCTCCCGGTGATCGGGGCGAGCTCGGTCGAGCAGCTGGAGGAGGCCCTCGGCGCGGTGGAGGTGCACCTCGACGAGGAGCAGCTGGCCGCCCTCGACGCGGCCTGAGGCGACGGCCCGGTCCCGGGCCCCTCAGCCGGGGCCGGTGGCCGCGCCGAGGTCGGCGACGGCCAGCCGCCAGTCGGCCCGGGCGGCGGTGGGCAGCACCAGCTCGGCGTTGCGCTGGTCCGGCCCCGACGCCCGGTCGCGGGCCCCGTCCTCGCTGCGGCCGTGGCGGCGGTGCCGCTCGACCAGCCGGGCGGTGCGGACGTCCTCGGGCGGGGCCAGGAACCAGCACTCGTCGAGCAGCCCGGCGACCTGCGACCAGGGCTCGCGGTCGAGCAGCAGGTAGTTGCCCTCGGTGACCACCAGCTCGATCTCGGGGCCGACCTCGATCGCCCCGGCCACCGACTGCTCACTGCCGCGGTCGAAGAGCGGGGCGTAGACGGGACGGTCGGCGGTCCGCAGCCGCTGCAGCAGGGCCAGGTAGCCGTCGGCGTCGAAGGTCTCGGGTGCGCCCTTGCGCTCCCAGCTGCCGTGGGCGCGGAGCACCCGGTCGTCGAGGTGGAAGCCGTCCATCGCCACCAGCACCGCCCGCGGCCCGAGGGCGGCGACCAGGGCCTCGGCGAGCACGCTCTTGCCCGCCCCGGGGGCGCCGGCGATGCCGAGCAGACGGCGTCCGCGGCCCAGCAGGAGTCCGGCCCGGTCGACGGCCTGCTGCAGCGTCACCGTGCCGGTTGGGGATCCCGGGTGGCCGCCGGCGTCGCGTCGCGGTCGGGAGCGCGGCCGACCGGCCCGGGGGTCCTGGACGCTGTCCAGCCACGGTCCGAGATCCAGCAACCTCACGCCTCCTCGTCGTCGGGCAGCGGTGCCCGCCCGCGGCGGGAGCCTCGGGCGACGGTAGGCGACGACCCGCCGGGTGGGAAATCGGCCTCGTCGCCGCACCACCGCCAGTACGGTGCTCGGGTGATCATCCCGAAGCCGCGGTCGCTCACCCCCGCCACGGGCACCCACCGCCTGGACGCCACCACCACCGTCGCCGGACCGGCCGAGCTGGTGGCCCCGCTGCGCCGGCTGCTCGGTCCGGGCACCGGCCTGGCGCTGGAGCGCTCGGAGGCGGCCACGCTGCGGGTGGTGCACGACCCCGGGCTTCCGGCGGAGCACCACGTCGTCGAGATCACCCCCGAGCAGGTCACGCTCACCTGCGCCGACCCGGCCGCCGCCGTCTGGGCCACCCAGACCCTGCGCCAGCTGCTGCCGCCGGAGGCGCTCAGTGCCGGGGCGACCCGCACGGAGTGGGAGCTGCCCTGCCTGCGGGTCGAGGACGGCCCCCGGTTCGGCTGGCGCGGCGTGATGATCGACGTGGTCCGCCACTTCATGCCGCTGCGCGACCTGTACGCGTTGGTGGAGCAGCTGTCGCTGCACAAGTACAACGTGCTGCACCTGCACCTGACCGACGACCAGGGCTGGCGCTTCGAGTGCCGCGCCCACCCGCGGCTGCACACCGTGGGCGGCACCCGTCCGGAGTCGATGGTGGGCCCCGACGGCCCGGTCGACGGCACCCCGCACGGCGGCTGGTACACCCAGGACCAGCTGCGCTCGCTGGTGGCCTTCGCCGCCGAGCGCGGGATCACCGTCGTCCCCGAGATCGAGTTCCCCGGGCACGTCGAGGCCGCGCTGACCGCCTACCCCGAGCTGGCCGTGCCCGGTCACGCGGTGGACCGGGTGCGCAGCGCCCCGGGCATCTCCGACTACGTCATCAGCACCGACGACGCCTCGCTGGCCTTCGTCCTCGACGTCTTCACCGAGGTGCTGGACGTCTTCCCCTCGACCTTCGTCCACGTCGGCGGCGACGAGGCCCCCCGCACCCGGTGGCTGGCCAGCCCCGACAGCGCGGCGCTGGCCGAGCAGCGCGGGCTGCCCGACGCCGGGCACCTGCAGCGCTGGTTCACCGAGCAGCTGCGCGACTGGCTGGCCGAGCGGGGACGCCGGCTGGTGGGCTGGGACGAGATCTGCGACGAGGGTCCGCTGGCGGGCGCGGTGGCGATGGCCTGGCGCGGCCCGGAGAAGGGCGTGGCCGCGGCCCGGGCCGGGTTGGACGTGGTGATGGCCCCGGTGACCGCCACCTACTTCGACTACTACCCCTCAGAGCTCCCCGAGGAGCGGCGCTGCATCTTCGGGCTCACCACCACCGCCGAGGCCTACGCCTTCGACCCGCTGGCCGACCTGGACGCCGACAGCGCCGCCCGGGTGCTCGGCACCCAGTGCCAGCTGTGGACCGAGTACGTGCCCGACCTGCGTCGGGCGGAGTACCTGCTGTGGCCGCGGGCCTGCGCGCACGCCGAGGTCGCCTGGTCCGACCCCGCCGGGCGCTCCTTCGAGGAGTTCGGCCAGCGGCTGGCCGGCCACGTCGCCCGGCTCGACGCGCTGGGGATCAACCACCGCCCCGAGACCGGGCCGCTGCCCCACCAGCAGGGCGGCACCGGCGTCTGGCGGCGGGGGCCGTCCGCCCCGCCGGCCGAGGAGCCGCTGGCGCTGGCCGAGCCCGGCGTCTGATCAGGGATCCACTCAGGGCGGCGACCTAGGCTGGCGGCGTGGAGGCTCCTGGACCGGACCGCTACGCGCAGCGCTCGTTCGACAGCGCGGACGCCGGCTGGACCTCGCTGCGGCTGCTGCGGCAGACCCTCCCGTCGTCGGTGCCCGACGTACGGCTGGACCCGATCACCGACCAGCTGGTCGACCTCCAGACCGGCGGCGAGCGGGTGGTGCTGAGCCGGGACGGCCGGGGCAGGGTGAGCGCCCGGCTCGGCCCCGGCTCGCTGTCGACCACCCCGCCGGGCAAGCCCAGCCACCTCTCCTGGCGGCCCGGCGGAGGCGGCCACATCGCCCAGCTCCGGCTGCTGCTGCCCGGGACGGTCCTCGAGCGGGTGGGGGCCGAGCTCGGCGGGCGGCGGCGTCCCGCCGCGGACGCCCTGCGATTCGACGACGCGGTGCTCCGGCAGGTGGTGCACGGCGCCTGGACGGCCGCCCGCGAGGGCGCCCCCGACCTCTACGCCGCGGCGGTGGCCGAGCTCGTGGCGGTGCACCTGCTCACCGTCCACGGCGGTTCACCCACCCCCGACCCGCCGCCGCCGGACGAGCCCCGCGTCCGCCGGGCGGTCGAGGTGCTGCACGCCTCGCTGGCCCAGCCCGTCTCGCTGGCCACCCTGGCCGAGCAGGTGGGGTTGAGCCGCTACCACCTGTTGCGCCTGTTCCGCCGCCACACCGGGCGCACCCCGCATGAGTACCTGCTCGCGCTGCGTCTGGAGCAGGCCCGGCGGCTCCTGCGCGAGACCGGGCTGCCGGTGGGCCAGGTGGCCGTGCGCTGCGGGTTCGTCGACGCCTCGCACTTCTCCAAGACGTTCCGGCGGGCGGTCGGCGTCGCGCCGAGCGCCTACCGAGCGGCAGCGGTCGGCTGATCGTCCTCCGGACCTCCCGGGTGGATCGCCACCCACAGGGCCGTCGCGCGCTCCGCATCGTGCTCGGCCAGCCGGGCCTGCAGGGCGGCACGGACGTGGTCGGCGGTGTCGACGCCCAGGGGCAGCCGCAGCGGCGGGTGCTCGCGCTCGACCACGTCGAGCATCGCGCGGACGATCTTCTCGGGGTCGTTGGGCAGCGGGAAGGCATTCGAGGCGAGCGCCCGGCGGACCTCTCCGGCTGGGGTCGCCTCGTACTCCGGCATCGGTGGGGCGGTATCGAGCCCGTCGCCGAAGCCGGTCGCGGTGGCGCCCGGCTCGACGATCGTGACCGCGATCCCGAACGGGGCCACCTCGGCGGCCACGGTCTGGCAGAAGCCCTCGATGCCCCACTTCGAGGCGTGGTAGTAGCTGAAGTTGGGGTAGGTGGTCTGCCCGCCGGCGGTGGAGACCTGGAGGATGTGCCCACGGCCCTGGGCCCGCAGGTGCGGCAACACCGCCCGGATCACCTGCATGGAGCCGACCAGGTTGGTGTCGACCACCCGCCGCACCTGCTCGTCGCTGGCCTCCTCCACCGAGCAGAACAGTCCGTAACCGGCGTTGTTGACCACCACGTCGAGCGTCCCCAGCTCCGCCACCGCGGCGTCGATCACCCGGCGGACCTCGGCCGCGTCCGTGACGTCGAGCCTGGCCACCCAGAGCCGGTCGCCGTGCTCGGCGCGGAGGTCGTCCAGCGCCGCCGGCCGGCGTAGCGTGGCCGCCACCCGGTCGCCTCGGCGGAGCAGCTGCTCGGTGAGCGAACGGCCGAAGCCGGAGGAGGTGCCGGTGATGAACCAGGTCTGCATGTCTCTCCCTGCTGCTGGACCGGCACCCCGATGGTGCCGGACCCCTCCGACGCTAGGAGCGGTCGGCCGGTCGCTCCAGGGCAGGAGTTGCCCGACCCTGGTCAGGTGTTGCTCTCCCTGCACGGGCTGGGATCAGGACGGGCGGAGCCGTCCGGCAGCGTGGTCATCACGAGGCCGGAGGAGGTGCCGATCGCCGCGCGGTCGTCCTGTCAGTGGCCCGGCGTAGCGTCCGGGCCATGACGATGCAGCTGGCGATGGTGACGGTGGACAGCGACGATCCGGGCCCGCTGGCCCGGTGGTGGGCCGAGCAGGTGGGCGGTCAGGTGGTGCAGGACTTCGACGGTGGCTACGTGATGGTCGGGCTGCCCGACGGCCAGCCCGCGCTGGCCTTCCAGAAGGTGGACGACCCGACCCCGGGCAAGAACCGGATCCACCTCGACCTCACCGCCGACACCTCGGTCGAGGCCGAGGCCGAGCGGCTGGTGCGGGCGGGCGCCACGGAGGTCGGGAGGCACGAGGCGGAGGGTTTCCGCTGGGTCACGCTGGCCGACCCGCAGGGCAACCAGTTCTGCGTCGCCGAGGGCCACTGACGTCGGAGCCGGCCACTACCCTCGGGCCCATGCAGACACCTCCGATGGGCGCGCACGTCGACCAGCTCGACCCGGTCGCCCAGGCGAGGGCCAGGGACGCCCAGCTGTCGCAGTTCTTCCTCGGTGACCCGCAGGGGTGGAAGGGCCCGGTGGTGCACTACGCCGGCGGAGCGGAGGCGTTGCGGGCCGATGCCGAGGCGGCAGGTGTCGCGCTGTACGTGCACGCCCCGTACGTGCTCAACGTGGCGACCACGAACAACCGGATCCGGATCCCCAGCCGCAAGCTGCTGCAGCAGACGGTGACGGCCGCCGCCGCGATCGGGGCGAAGGGCGTCATCGTGCACGGCGGCCACGTCGGCGCCGCCGACGACCCGGCCAAGGGCTTCGACAACTGGCGCAAGGCGATCGACCAGCTGGACGCCCCGGTGCCGGTGCTGATCGAGAACACCGCCGGTGGGGCGAACGCGATGGCGCGTCGGCTCGACCGGATCGCCCGGCTGTGGGAGGCGGTGCAGTCGGCCGAGGGCGGTGACCGGGTGGGCTTCTGCCTCGACACCTGCCACTTCCACGCCGGTGGTGAGGAGCTGGCCGGGCTGGTCGACCGGGTGCGCGCGATCACCGGGCGGATCGACCTGGTGCACGCCAACGACTCCCGCGACGCCTTCGACTCCGGCGCCGACCGGCACACCAACTTCGGCCAGGGATCGCTCGACCCCGAGGGCGTGCTGGAGGTGGTGCGAGAGGCCGGCGCCCCGGTCGTGGTGGAGACCCCCGGCGAGGGGCACCGCGACGACCTGGCCTTCCTGGCGACCGCGTTCGCCTGAGCCGTCGGCCCGGGTCGTGCCCGGCCGGTGCCGGGTCGTCGCGCTACGGTCGGGGCCGTGGCGCAGCATGGACGGCAGACGGCGGAGCGGGGGGCCGCGGCCCCGGCCCGCGACCGGCTACGGGACCGGCAGTGGTACGCCGCGCTGGCCTTCCTGGCCGGCGTGCTGACCTTCGTCGGCACCTGCGCGTGGCTGGTGCTGCCCGACGCGACCGCCGCCCCGGTGCTGGTGGTGGCCTACCTGGTGGCGCTGCTGCCGCCGACGGTGTGGACGGCGTCGCGGCTGCGCGGCTCGCGGCGCCACGTCGCCGGCCACGTCGCGCTGGTCGCGGTCGAGGTCGCCCTGCTGCTGGGCACGCTGCTGCTGGCCCCGCGCGCCGACGACCCCTTCGGGGCGGCGCTGCTGCTCGGGGGTCTGTCCTTCCTGCTGGCGGCCGGCGGCGGGCTGCTGCTCAAGAGCCTCGCCCAGCGCTGAGCGCCCGCGCCGCGCTCAGCGGCGGTGCACCACCCGGGCCGAGCTCTGGTCGGTGGCCAGCATGAGGATCTGGTCGATGTTGACGTGCTTGGGCCGGGTCGCGACCCAGACCACGGCGTCGGCGACGTCGTCGGCGCTCAGCGGCGTCATGCCCTCGTAGACCTTCGCGGCCGCGTCGGCGTCCCCGCGGAAACGGGTCACGCTGAACTCGGTCTCCACCATGCCGGGGTCGATCTGGGAGACCCGGACCGGTTGGCCGAGCAGCTCCATCCGCAGCACCCGGCTGAACGCCGACACCGCGTGCTTGGCCGCGTTGTAGCCCGCCCCGCCCGGGTAGGGCTCGCGGCCGGCGATCGAGCCGATGGTGATGACGCGACCGTCACCGGAGGCGACCAGCGCCGGCAGCAGCGCCTGGGTGACGTGCAGGGTGCCGAGCACGTTGGTCTCGTACATGGTGCGCCAGTCCTCGGGGTCGGCCTCGGCGACCGGCTCGGTGCCGATCGCGCCGCCGGCGTTGTTGACCAGCACCTCGCAGCGCTCGATCCCGGCGCAGAAGTCGCGCACCGAGCCGGCGTCGGTGACGTCGAGGGGGCGGACGTCGGCGCCGAGCTCGTCGGCCAGCGGCTGCATCCGCTCGACCCTGCGGGCCCCGACCACCAGGTCGAACCCGGCCGCGGCCAGGGCGCGGGCGCTGGCCGCCCCGATCCCGCTGCTCGCTCCGGTCACCACCGCCAGCGGACGTCCCGCCATCGCTGCTCCTCCTCGGTCGCGTCCCCGGCTGGGACGACCGCCCCACCCTCTCAGACCGCTGCTGCCGGTCGTGGACGCCGCCGCACCACGCCCATCCCCGCTGCGCTTCACACACCTTCGCCGCACCGCACACACGCTGCAGCATGGGTGCCGTCGCGCGACGGTGTGTGGCGCCCACCCGCTCCCGTCACGGCACACACCCTCGCGGCACCGCACACACGCTGCAGCATGGGTGCCGTCGCGCGAAGGTGTGTGCCGGCGGCGGGCAGCGGGGTGAGGCTCAGCGGCGCGGGGCCAGCTCGGCGACGGCGGCGCGCAGGCCGTCCAGGGTGAGGCCGGCCGCGGCCATGATGTGGGCGGCCGCGCCGGCCTCGGCGCGCACCAGCCCGAGCACCAGGTGCTCGGTGCCGAGGTGACGGTGACCGAGGTCGAGGGCCTCGCGCAGGGTCAGCTCCAGCGCCGTGCGAGCGGCGGCGTCGAAGGGGATGTGCCCCTCCCTGGCGCGCCGGCGACCGGCACGGGTGCGCTCCAGCGCACCGGGCCCGAAGGCCTCCTCCGCCTGGGAGCGGACCGCGTCCAGGTCGATCCCCAGCCGCCACAGCTTCTGGGCGTCGGGGCCGGAGGGGTCGGTGCGGGCGATCGCCTGCACGGCGGCCGCGGCCTCCGACCGGGGCAGACCGGCCCGGGTGAGCACCTCCGCGCCCACCGACTCCGCCCCCGGTGGGTCGTACAGGCAGATCAGCAGGTTCTCGGTGCGGACCTGGCCCTGGTGCCGGGACCGGGCGTCCTCCTGGGCCAGCACGACCGTGCGCCGCGCCTCCGCGGTGAACTTCTCGAACATCCCTCTCCTCCTCCGCGCCGTGCTCAGTAGCCGAGCCGTCGGTACTTCTGGTGCACGGCCTGCTTGCTCACCTGCAGCACCGCCGCGATCTGCTGCCACGACCAGCCGTGCTGGCGCGCGTTGACCACCTGCAGCTCCTCCAGGGACTCCTGCAGGGCTCGCAGCGCCGCCACCGCGGCCAGCCCCTCGGCCGGGTCCTTGCTGGAGGCCGCTGCCGCCACTCCCGTCGCATCCGCCATGGTCGTCAACCTAACTTGACGGCTGGCGTCCGTCAATCTTTCTTGACGCCTTCGTCCTGCCGGGAACGGGAGCGGTGCGTCGAGCGGGCGGTGCTCGCGTCCACCAGGTGGGCGGGCCCGACAGGTGCCGCGAGTGGGCGCTGCTCGGGCCGGCGGACGCCCGGGGCGCACGAGGAGCGCGTCGAGTGGGCGTTGCTCGCGGGAACGGGGCGGCCGGCCGATGGATGCCGCGACCGGGCGCTCGTCGGGCCCGGCGGCGCGTCCGGGTCCGACGGGCGCCGCGAGTGGGCGGGCTTGGCGCCGGGACCCAGGTGCGCCACGGCGCAGACGGGGTTCACCTCCGCGACACCACGCCGACGTCGGAGGCGCACGGGAGTGCCGTTAGCCTCGGCGCGTGACCCGCAGCGTCTACATCGCCTCCCCCGAGGGCCTGACCGGCAAGTCGACGGTCGCGCTCGGACTGCTCGACCAGCTGATCCGCGACGTGGGCACGGTGGCGGTCTTCCGGCCACTCGTGCACGCCGGGGGCCGCGACACCCTGGTCGAGCTGCTGGTCGACCAGCCCGGGGTGGACGTGGCCTACGCCGAGGCGGTCGGGGTCACCTACGACGACGCCCACGCCGACCGCGACGCCGCCCTCACCGCCATCGTCGAGAAGCACGGCGAGCTGGCCGAACGGTTCCCGGCGGTGCTGGTCCTCGGCTCGGACTACACCGACACCTCCACCCCCGACGAGCTGGTGCTCAACGCCCGGATCGCCTCCAACCTGGCCGCCGGCGTGGTGCTGGTGGTCAGCGGCGTGGACCGCGACGCCGAGGAGGTCATCACCACCGCCGAGCAGGCCCGCCGGGTGTTCGCCGCCGAGCACGCGGCGGTCTCGATGGTGATCGCGAACCGGGTGCACCCCGACGTGCTGGCCGAGACCCGCACCCGGCTGGCCGAGCACTTCCCCGACCTCTGCTCCTCCGCGATCGGTGAGAGCCGGGTCCTGGCGGCGCCGTCGGTGCGCCGGCAGCTGGAGGCGGTGGACGCCCAGCTGGTGCGGGGCAACCAGGACTGGCTGGACCGGGAGTCCCTCGACCTGCTGGTGGCGGGGATGACGCTGCCCAACGTGCTGGCCCGGCTCACCCCCGAGACCACGGTGATCGCCGCCGGCGACCGTCCCGAGATCCTCGCCGGGCTGGTGCTGGCCCACCGCTCGGGCACCTTCCCCCCGCTGGCCGGGATCATCCTGGTCGGCGGCTACGAGGTGCCCGAGACCGTGCTGCGGCTGGTCGAGGGCGTCGAGCACGACCTGCCGATCGCCATCACCTCCCTGGGCACCTACCGCACCGCCGAGCGGCTCTCCCGGCTGCACGGGCCGATGATCGTCGGCTCCGGACGCAAGGTGGAGGAGGCCCGGCGGCTGTGGGCCGAGGGGGTGGACGCCGAGGCGGTGCAGCGGGCGCTGGACGTCCAGCCGTCCGGGGTCCGCACGCCGCTGATGTTCGAGTACCAGCTGCTCGAGCGGGCCCGCGCGGACCGGAAGCACATCGTCCTGCCCGAGGCCTCCGACGACCGGATCCTGCGCGCCGCCGACGTGCTGCTGCGCCGCGGGGTGGCCGAGCTGACGCTGCTCGGGGAGGAGACCGAGGTGCGGGCGCGGGCGTCCACGCTCGGGCTCGACCTGGACGCCGCCCGGGTGCTCTCCCCGCGCGACCCGGAGCTGGTCGAGCGGTTCGCCGCCGAGTACGCCCGGCTGCGGGCGCACAAGGGGGTGACGATCGAGCAGGCGCGGGAGAAGGTCGTCGACATCTCCTACTTCGCCACGATGATGGTTCAGCTCGGGATGGCCGACGGGATGGTCTCCGGCGCCGCACACACCACCGCCCACACCATCCGCCCCGCGCTGGAGTTCGTGAAGACCCGGCCCGGGGTGCGCAGCGTCTCCAGCGTCTTCCTCATGCTGCTCAGCGACCGGGTGCTGGCCTACGGCGACTGCGCGGTGATCCCCGACCCGACCGCCGAGCAGCTGGCCGACATCGCGGTCTCCTCCGCCGACACCGCGCGGGCGTTCGGGATCGAGCCGCGGGTGGCGATGCTCTCCTACTCCACCGGCAGCAGCGGCTCGGGGGCGGAGGTGGAGAAGGTCCGCGAGGCCACCGCGCTGGTGCGCGAGCGCGCGCCGGAGCTGCCGCTGGAGGGCCCGATCCAGTACGACGCCGCCATCGACCCCGACGTGGCCCGCACCAAGCTGCCCGACTCCCCCGTGGCCGGACGGGCCACCGTGTTCGTCTTCCCCGACCTCAACACGGGCAACAACACCTACAAGGCGGTCCAGCGCAGCGCCGGCGCGGTCGCGGTGGGCCCGGTGCTGCAGGGCCTCAACAAGCCGGTCAACGACCTCTCCCGCGGTGCCCTGGTCGACGACATCGTCAACACCGTCGCGATCACCTGCGTGCAGGCGCAGAACCTCTGAGCCCTGGACGACCTCAGCCAGCCGCCCGCACCCCGATCCGGCCCGACCGGTCGGTAGCGTCTGCGACGTGGCCACCGAACCAGGCAGTGCCCCCGCCCAGGACCAGCGCAGCGTGCTCGTCCTCAACAGCGGCTCGTCCTCGCTGAAGTACCAGCTGGTCGACGTCGACTCCGAGCAGGTGCTGGCCCGCGGCAGCGTGGAGCGGATCGGGGAGTCCGGCTCCGCGGCCAGCCACACCGCCGGCGAGCAGACCACCCGCTCCGACGACCGGGTCTCCTCCCACGGCGACGCGCTGGCGATCCTCATGGAGGCCTTCGACCGGCACGGGCCGGACCTGGACGAGACCGGGTTGGTGGCGATCGGGCACCGGGTGGTGCACGGCGGCGGGCACAGCGAGCCGCAGGTGGTCACCGAGGACGTGCTGGAGGAGATCGAGGCCCTGCAGGTGCTGGCGCCGCTGCACAACCGGGCCGCGGCGATGGGCATCCGCGCGGCCCAGGCCATCCGGCCCGACGTCCCGCACGTGGCCGTCTTCGACACCGCCTTCTTCGCCGGGCTGCCCGCCGAGGCCGCCACCTACGCGCTCGACCGGGAGGTGGCCGCGCGGCACCGGCTGCGCCGCTACGGCTTCCACGGCACCTCCCACGCCTGGGTCTCCCGGCAGGCGGCCGAGCTGGTCGAGCGTCCCTACGAACAGCTCAAGCAGGTCGTGCTGCACCTGGGCAACGGGGCATCGGCCTCCGCGGTCGACGGCGGCCGCCCGGTCGACACCTCGATGGGCCTGACCCCGCTGGAGGGCCTGGTGATGGGCACCCGCAGCGGCGACCTCGACCCGGCCGTGGTGCTCACCCTGGCCCGCGCCGGCGCCAGCACCGACGAGATCGACCGGCTGCTCAACCAGCGCTCCGGCCTGCTCGGGCTCAGCGGCGTCAACGACTTCCGCGAGCTGCAGCAGCGGGTCGACGCCGGCGACGCCGACGCCCGGCTGGCCCTCGACGTCTACGTGCACCGGCTGGTGAAGTACGTCGGCGCCTACCACGCCCTGCTCGGCGGCACCGACCTGCTGGTCTTCACCGCCGGCGTCGGGGAGAACAACCCCGCGCTGCGGGCGGCGGTGGCGAAGCGGCTGGAGCCGCTCGGCTTCGTGCTGGACGAGTCGGCCAACACCGCCGGACGGGTCGTCGGCGGCCGGGTGGTCTCCACCCCCGACTCCCCCGTCACCATCGCGGTCGTCCCCACCAACGAGGAGCTGGCCATCGCCCGGCAGGCGGTCGACCTGGTCGGCTGAGCCCGGACGCCGGTCAGCCGGCCCCGCGGCCGGGGGACTGGTCCCGCCGCCCCGGCCCGGTGCCGCCCACTACGCTGACCGCCATGACGACTGCGCTGGTGACCGGGGCCACGGCGGGCATCGGGGCGACGTTCGCACGTCACCTCGCCTCCCGCGGGAACGACCTGGTGCTGGTGGCCCGCGACGAGCAGCGGCTGCGGACGTCGGCGGCGGAGCTGTCCCGGGTGTACGGCGTGGACGTCGAGGTGCTGCGCGCCGACCTGGCCTCCCGGGCCGACACGGTGCGGGTCGCCGAGCGGGTCGCCGACGCCGATGCACCCGTCGAGCTGGTGATCAACAACGCGGGGTTCGGTCTGCAGAGCACCCTGCTCGACCCCGACACCTCCGTGCACGAGCGGGCGCTGGACGTGATGTGCCGGGCGGTGCTGATGATCAGCGGCGCCGCCGCCCGCGCGATGCGCGACCGCGGCAGCGGCCGGATCGTCAACGTCGCCAGCACCGCCGGCTGGGTGACCCTGGGCCACTACTCGGCGATCAAGTCGTGGGTGACGGTCTACACCGAGAGCCTGGCGGTCGAGCTGGCCGGCACCGGCGTCAGCGCCACCGCCCTCAACCCCGGCTGGGTGCACACCGAGTTCCACGACCGGGCCGGCATCCGCGCCTCCAAGCTGCCCGACGTGGTCTGGGTCGACGTCGACCGGCTGGTCACCGAGTGCCTGGACGACGTCGAGCGGGGTCGGGTGATCAGCATCCCGACCAAGCGCTGGAAGGCCGCGATCTGGCTCGCCCAGCACCTGCCGCGCCCGGTGATCCGCAAGGTCTCCTCGCTGCTGCAGTCCTCGCGCCGGCACTGACCCGCCCGACCCGAGCCCCCCACCGCCACCCGAGCCCGCCCGCACGACCCGGAGGACGACGATGACCACGAGCTGCCTGGACGCCGCCGAGGACCCGCGCGAGGCCCCGCCGCTGCGCTGGGGGGTGCTGGCCCCGGGCGGGATCGGGCGCACCTTCGTCCGCGCCGTCACCGAGCACACCCGCTCGAGCGTGGTCGCGGTCGGCTCGCGCAGCCAGGAGCGGGCCGACGCGTTCGCCGCCGAGTTCGACGTCCCGCGCGGCTACGGCAGCTACGCCGAGCTGGTCGCCGACGAGGAGGTGGACGCGGTCTACGTCGCCTCGCCGCACTCCGAGCACGCCGCCCAGGCGCTGCTCGCACTGGAGGCCGGCAAGCCGGTGCTGGTGGAGAAGGCGTTCACCCGCAACCGGGCCGAGGCGCAGCAGGTCTTCGACGCCGCCGGCTCGGCGGGTCTGTTCGCGATGGAGGCGATGTGGACCCGCCACCTGCCGCACGTGCTGCAGCTGCACCAGCTGCTCGCCGAGGGCGCGATCGGTGAGGTGGTGGCGGTCCGGGCCGACCACGGCCAGTTCTTCGCCTTCGACCCCGCGCACCGGATGTACGACCCGGCGCTGGCCGGGGGCGCCCTGCTCGACCTCGGTGTGTACCCGCTGGCCTTCGTCCTCGACCTCCTCGGCGCACCGGCCTCGGTGACCGCCAGCGGGACGCTGACCGAGACGGGCGTGGACGGCCAGGTCGGCGTCCTGCTCGACACCCCCGGACGGGCCCAGGGGGTCGCCCACACCACGCTGTGGTCGGCCACGCCGAACACCGCGGTGGTCTGCGGCACCGAGGGCCGGATCGAGGTGGCCGGGACGTTCTTCACCCCGACCACGCTCACCCTGGTGCCGCGCCAGGGCGACCGGGTGACCTTCGACGGCCGGGTGGACGGCGGCTTCCAGTACCAGGTCGCCGAGGCGGCCCGCCGGATCACCGCCGGTGAGCAGCAGAGCCCGCGGATGAGCTGGCAGCACACCCTCGACGTGATGGCGGTGCTGGACGAGGCCCGCCGCCAGGTGGGCGTCAGCTTCCCGGGCGAGCCGCGCTGAGGACGTCCCGCGCGAGCTCCTCCAGCAGCGGCAGCACCGGGCGGGACGCGTCGTTGCGCCACCGCTCGGGGCTGCCGGTGGCGACCAGCACCAGCCCGTGGTCGGGGGCGATGAGCACCGCCTGCCCGGCCCAGCCGGCGGCCAGGCACGTCCGGACCCCGGCGTCGTCGGGCGAGAGCCACCAGCCGTAGCCGTAGGGCCGCTGCTCGGGCGGCCCACCCGGGCTGCAGGCCCGCCAGGCCCGCTCGCGGTAGCGGTCCGGCACGGCGCGCCCGTCGGCCCAGGCCCGTCCGAACGCCAACAGCTGGCGCGGGCTGAGCCGGGCGTCGCCGAACCCGTACGGGACGCCCTCAAGGTCGCGGGGCCAGTCCACGTCTGCGCAGCCGCTCGGCTCCAGCACCCGGCGGGCGTAGCCGAGCAGGTCTCCGCCGACGGCCCGCTGCAGGCCGGCGGCCAGCAGGTGCCAGGCCCCGTTGTCGTAGCGGAAGCGGCGGCCGGGGGCGTCGAGCTGGGCGAACTCCAGCAGCGCCGGCACCCACCCGGACGGCAGCGCCATCACGTCGTCGATCGGCAGCAGGCCGCCGTCGGCGCCGCTGGTCATCGACAGCAGGTGGTGCACGGTGGCCGGACGCCGCGGCGGCGGCACCGGGTCGCCGAGCAGCTCGTGCAGGGTGGTGGTGAGGTCGACCAGACCGTCGGCCAGCGCCCACCCGGTCACGGTGGACAGCAGCGACTTCGTCACGCTGGCGATCGTCGGCACCGGGGTGTCCAGCCCGTCGCCGTGCAGGTCGACCGCGGTCACCTCCCGGTTGCCGACCGCCGCCAGCAGCGTGCTCGTCGCCGCCAGCTCCGGCTCGTCCCGGCAGCGGGCGGCCACCCGCTCCAGCCCGGCTCCCAGCGCGCCCTCGTCCACCTCGCTCATCAGCACGGAGGCTCGGGCACCGGGGGCGGCGCCGTCCCTCGGATTCCCGCGCCGCCCGTCGACAGGCTCGAGGCGTTGGGCCCGGCGGCCGGGGTCGCGCTCGCCGTTGTGCGATCGGCTGGGTGGCTGGCCTAGTCTGAGCGGGTGCGAGAGAGAGCGCGCTACACGTCCCGGGCGCATGCAGTGGCCCGATCCGTGGCCCAGCGGGTGCTCCTCAAGCCGGTGGTCTCCGCGATCACCGAGGTGACGGTGCACGGCCGGCACAACCTCGACAACTTCAGCGGCCCCTACGTGGTGGTGTCCAACCACAACAGCCACCTCGACACGCCGCTCATCATGGGCGCGCTGCCGCGGCGGCTGTCGCGCTACCTCTCCGCCGGCGCGGCCGCCGACTACTTCTTCCGCAGCTGGTGGCGGGCCTGGCCGACCGCGCTGTTCTTCAACGCCTTCCCGGTGGAGCGCACCGGCACCCGCAACCGCAAGGGACTGGCCGGCAAGCTGCTGTCCGACGGCGTCCCGCTGCTGCTCTACCCCGAGGGGACCCGGTCGCGGACCGGTCAGATGGCCCCCTTCAAGCCCGGTGCGGCCGCGCTGTGCATCAGCCGGAACGTGCCCTGCATCCCGGTCGCGCTGGTGGGTGCGCACGAGGCGATGCCGCACGGCCACGGCTGGGTCCGCCGCGGGCGTCCGCCGGTGCACGTGGTCATCGGCAGCCCGATGTGGGCCCGTCCCGGGGAGATGTCGACCAGCTTCTCCGAGCGCATCTCCAAGGTCATCGCCGACATGCACGACCAGACCGCGACCGCGGTCGGTCTGCCCCGGCTCATCGACTACGCCAGCCGGGCGGCGGAGAAGGAGGCGCGCGAGGCGATGCTCGCCCGCGCCGCCGAGGACGACCCCGATCTGCTGGAGGACCGGGCGCAGCTCGCCGTGGCCGCCAGCGCGTCCAGCCCCGACAGCCCCGAGAGCCCGTCCAGCGGCCGGAGCCCGGCGAGCCCGGACGACCCGTCGGGGCAGCGGGAGGACGAGGGGCGCAACGGCCACCGGGCGGAGCGCGACGCGCTCCCGCACCGACGGCGGCGGGCCGGGCTGCCGGCCAGGCTCGCCCGACGGATGAGGAAGACGACCCAGGAGGAGACGTCGTGAAGGGTGTCAAGCACATGAAGTGGTGGGGCTGGGGCGTCGAGGGCGTCTCGTTCCACCACGAGGACAAGCCGAGGCTGGCTCCCTTCGTGCGCGACAAGGTCGGCATCGACATCACCACTCCGGCCGCCAGCGCACCGCTGCGGTTCGAGGACCTCGACATCCCCGAGCCCCAGCTGCCCGACGCCCTGGGCGACCGGCTGACCCGGGCGGTCGGTGCCGGCAACGTCACCACCGACCCGATGGAGCGGCTGGTGCACACCTACGGCAAGAGCGTCCGCGACCTGGTGCGGATCCGCCGCGGCCAGCTGGGCCGGATGCCCGACGTCGTCGTCTACCCCAGCAGCACCGAGGAGACCGCGGCGGTGGTGGACGCCGTGGTGCAGGCCGACGCGGTGCTCATCCCCTTCGGCGGCGGCAGCAACATCGCCGGCTCGCTGGAGGCGCCGGCCGGTGAGACCCGCACGGTCGTCTCGGTCGACCTCGGCCGGATGCGCAAGGTGCTGCAGATCGACGAGGAGTCCGGGCTGGCGCTGATCGAGGCCGGCGCCCAGGGCCCGGACCTGGAGGAGCAGCTGAACAAGCGCGGCTGGACGATCGGGCACTTCCCCGACTCCTTCAGCCACTCCACCCTCGGCGGCTGGATCGCCACCCGCTCCTCGGGCATGCAGTCCGACCGCTACGGCGACATCGCCGACATCACCCGCGGGCTGACGATGGCGATGCCCCCTGCTCCTGGCCAGGAGAAGGGTGAGGTGCTCACCCTGCGTCCGCTGCCGAGCACCTCCACCGGTCCGTCGGTGCGCGAGATGGTGCTGGGCAGCGAGGGACGCCTCGGCGTCATCACCGAGGCCTGGGTGAACGTCAAGCGGGTCGCCGAGGAGCGCGTGGTGCTCGGCTACTTCTTCCCCGACTTCGCCACCGGGCTGGCCGCGCTGCACGAGATCAACACCTCCGACGCCTCCACCCTGGTGGCCCGGATCTCCGACGAGCGGGAGACCCAGTTCTCGCTGGCGACGTCCAAGCGCAGCAAGGGCCTGAGCAAGTACGTCACCAAGGCGCTGATGGCCTACCTGGTCCGCAAGGGCTGGGACCTGGACAAGCTGTCGATGAGCTTCATCGGCTACGAGGGATCGAAGAGCCACGTCGCGCTGCAGCAGCGGCTGGTCCGCGAGATCGTCGGGAAGCACGGCGGCATCGTGGTCGGCAAGGGCCCGGGCGTGCTGTACGACCAGAAGAAGTTCGACACGCCCTACATCCGCGACTTCCTGCTCGACCGGGGCGCCACCGCAGACGTGTCGGAGACCGCAGCCCCCTGGTCGCGGCTCAAGCCGCTGTACGACAACGTCATCGCCACCGCGGAGAAGGCCTTCGCCGACATCGGCTGCCAGGGCTACATCATGTGCCACCTCTCCCACAACTACCACTCCGGCGCCTGCCTGTACTTCACCTTCGCGATCGCCTACGAGGGCGAGGACGTGCTGGCGCGCTACGACGTGGTCAAGCGGGCCATCCAGGGCGAGTTCATCCGCTCCGGCGGCACCCTCAGCCACCACCACGGCGTCGGGGTGGAGCACTCGCCGTGGCTGGAGGACGACGTGTCCCCGGCCGGGGCGAAGATGATCGGACGGCTGTTCGACGGCACCGACCCGGGCCGCAACCTCAACCCGGGCAAGGTCGTGCACACCGGCGAGCCCGGTGTCTCGATCCTGTCGGAGTGAGGGTCCTCGTCAGGGGTGCCGGCCGGTGAACGCGCGGCAGGCGCTGCGGCTGCTGGTGCAGACACCCGAGCACTGGCGCGAGGCCCGCGACGTCCGGCTGGAGATGCTGGCCGACACCCCGCTCGCCTTCACCGAGACGCTGGAGACCGCGCGCCGGCGCAGCGACGAGGAGTGGCGCGAGCGGCAGCGCACCCGGCTGGCCGGACCGGCCTCGCGCCACGTCGCCGCGGTGGACGCCGACGGCCGCTGGTGGGGCCAGATGCGGGTCGACGTGGTCGACGGGCAGGCGCTGCTGATGTCGGTGTGGGTGCACCCCGACGTCCGCGGCGCCGGGGTGGCCGAGCTGATGCTGGACGACCTGGCCGCCCACGTCCGGCTCACCCTGGGCATGCCCGAGCTGTACCTGGAGGTGCACGAGGACAACCCGCGGGCGATCGCGTTCTACCGCCGCTACGGGTTCGTCGACACCGGGGAGCGGACGCCCTACCCGCTGCCGCCGGGCGGTCAGGAGCTGCGGATGCGGCTCGCGCTGGGCTGAGCCGACGGCGACCAGGACGCCGGCTCGCCGCCGCGCACCGACAGAACTGCCGGTCCGGCGTCCGGGGCCACCACCAGCACCTCCCGGTCCTGCTCGGCGCGGACCCGCAGCTCGCGCACCCGGCCGGCCTCCCAGTGCAGGTCGACCACCAGCCCGCCGCGGGCCCGGACACCGGTGAGCGAGCCGGTCGACCACTGCGGCGGCAGGCAGGGCAGCAGGTCGAGCACCGGACGTCCCGCGTCGAGCCGGTGGGACTGCAGCAGCATCTCCACCACCCCGGCGGCCACCCCGAAGTTGCCGTCGATCTGGAACGGCGGGTGGGCGCAGAGCAGGTTGCGGTACACCCCGCCGGGGACATCCACCCGGCCGCGCCGGTCGTCGCTGGACTCGTCGACCGGGGTCAGGTAGTGGCCCAGGCTGGCGACGGCGCCCTCGACGCTGCCGAGCCGGGCGTGCAGGGCCACCCGCCAGGCGATCGACCAGCCGGTGGAGTGGCTGCCGCGCAGCCGCAGGGTCTCCGCCATCGCGGCCAGCCGCTCGGTGTGCGCCGGGTCGTGGCGCTGCACGGCGTCGCCGGGGAACAGGTCGTAGAGGTGGGACTGGTGCCGGTGCGTCGGCTCGGCCTCGGGCAGGTCGAGGTGCCACTCGGGGTAGCTGCCGCGGGTGGTCGGCCCGGGCAGCGGCAGCCGGGCCAGCGCCGCCTCCACCTGCTCGCGCCGGGCCGGGTCGGGCCGGTCGCCGTCGACGGAGCCGTCGGTGCCCTCCAGCAGGTCGGCGCAGGTGAGCCAGGTACGCAGCAGGTCGCGGGCCAGTGCGAGGTCCATGGTGGAGGACACGGTGACCGCGGCCCGGCCGGAGCCGGTGAGGTAGCGGTTCTCCGGTGAGGTGGAGGGGGCGGTGCCCAGCGTGCCGTCGGGCAGGGTGACCAGCCAGGACAGCAGGAACCGCACCGCGCCGTCGACCAGCGGCCAGCCGCGGTCGAGCAGCAGCCCGGCGTCGCCGGTGAAGCGGTGGTGCTCGGCCAGGTGGCGCAGCAGCCACGGGCCGGCCATCGGCCAGGCGGCCCAGCACGGGTCGGACGTCCCGTCGCCGACCGGCAGCGAGAAGCCCCAGACGTCGGCGTTGTGGTGCGCCGCCCACCCCGGACGGTCGTAGACCCGGCGGGCGGTGTCCCGGCCGGTGCGGGCGAGCTCCTCGACCAGCTCGTAGTACGGCTCGGCGCACTCCAGCAGGTTCACCGGGGCCGCCAGCCAGTAGTTCATCTCGGTGTTGATGTTGACCGTGTAGTTGCTGCTCCACGGCGGCTGCAGCAGCCGGTTCCAGAGGCCCTGCAGGTGCGCGGCGCGCGTCCCGGGTCGGGAGGAGGCGATCAGCAGGTAGCGGCCGTACTGGACGGCCAGCGCGACCAGCGCCGGGCTGACGTCGCCCCGGGCGGCGCGCTCCAGCAGGGCGTCGGTGTCGTCGTCGGGCCGGTCGGTGCCGTCGCCGAGGGCGAGGGCGAAGCGGTCGAACAGCGCGGCGTGGTCGGCCTCGTGCTCCGCCCGCAGCCCGGCCACGTCGCGCCCGGCCAGCGCGGTGGCGCGCGCCCGGGCGTCGGGCAGCAGCTCCTCGACCCGCCCGTGCGGCGGGGTGGCGGCGTCGACGAAGTCGGTGCTGGTGGTGACCACCAGCACCAGGCGGGTGGCGCCGGTGACGGCCAGCTCGACCGGGGCCTCCGGGCCGTCGCCCGGCACGGCGGCGACGGTGCCGTCAGTGACCACTCCGACGGCGACGGCGGCGGTCACCGCGTGCCCCGGGGTGGGGTCGAAGACCAGCGCCTCGTCGCTCCGCTCGTGGCTGGGGTAGGCGTCGCTGGGCATCCGGGTGAGCAGGCCCAGCCCGTCCTCGTCGACCTGCAGCCGGCAGTACCCGAACCCGGCGTGGGCCGCCTCCAGCCGCACGCGGAGGTCGGTGGGCCGCTCCCAGCGGTGCTCGCCGACCACCGCACCGGCCGGGGCGCTGACGAAGGCGTCCACCTGCCCGGGCCCGGTCGGGCCGTCGGTGCGCCAGCTGGCGACCGCGGTGGACAGGTCGAGGCGTCGCTGCTCCAGCCGGGTGGGCGCGTCGGTGAGCACGGTGAGCGCGGCGAGCGGCTGGTAGGACTGGCTGTGCCCGAACTGCACCTTGCGGATCTCACGCTCGGCGGTCTCCACGTCGCCGTCGAAGAGGGCCCGGCGGACCCGCTCGACGACCTCCGGGGCCGGCTCGTCGGAGGCGGGCGTGCCCGCGGTGCTGCCCGGCCAGCCCGACCAGCAGGTGTCGTCGTTGAGCTCCCACCGGGTGGCGGCGGCGTCCCCGTGCACCATCAGCCCGATCCGCCCGTTGCCCAGCGGCAGGCCCTCGTTCCAGGTGGCCGCGGGCGTGCGGTAGCTCAGGGCGGGTCCAGACGTGGTCACGGCGGTCCTCTCCTCGACGTCGTCGTCAGCTCGCGCCGTAGTCTGCCGGACCGGACCGACAGCCCGCCCCGGTCGGGCCGATGAGTCCGGGCCACCTGCCGGGTCGACCTCCTCGACACCGACCGAGGAGGACATCATGGGACAGCTGCTGCGGGTGCAGAACTTCGCCGTCTCGCGGGACGGCTACGGGGCCGGGGAGGGCCAGAGCCTGGAACGGCCGTTCGGCCACGCCGACCCCGACGCGTTGCACGGATGGGCGGTGGAGACCGCGAGCTGGCCCGGCCGCACCGACGGGGGTGGCAGCCGTGGGCTGGACGACTACCTCGTCCGCGACTTCAGCCACGGCATCGGCGCGGAGATCATGGGCCGCAACAAGTTCGGCCCGGTGCGCGGCCCGTGGCCGGACCACGAGTGGCGCGGCTGGTGGGGCGACGAACCGCCGTTCCACACCCCGGTGTTCGTGCTGACCCACCACGAGCGGCCCTCGTTCACCCTCGCCGACACCACCTTCCACTTCGTCGGGGGCGAGCCGGCCGAGGTGCTCGAGCAGGCACGGGCGGCGGCCGGCGGCCTGGACGTCCGCCTCGGCGGGGGCGCCAGCTCGATCCGGGCGTTCCTCGACGCCGGACTGGTCGACACCCTGCACGTGGCCGTCGCCCCGGTCGAGATCGGGGGCGGGTCGCGGTTGTGGGAGTCGCCGGAGGAGCTGCTCGACCGCTACCACTGCGACGTGGTGCCCAGCTCCAGCGGGGTGGTGCACCACCTGTTCTGGCGGCGGTAGCCGGCGATCAGCAGACCAGCCACAGCCCCAGCAGGGCCACGCCGAACGACCGGCTGCTGGCCTGCGGCGACTGCCAGGCGGTGCCGGCGATCGTGCGGACCTCGATGGTGTAGCGGGCTCCGAGCACGGCCGACAGCAGCGACGGCGTCAGCAGGATGCTGTTGTCCGTCGTGGTGGTGGCGTACACCTGGGTGCCGGTGGACCCCAGCACCCGGACGCGGAACTGCCGGTTGGTCGGTGTGGCCCAGCCGATCCGGACACCCGACCCCTCCGTCTGGCAGGTCAGCGTCGCCGGGGACGCCAACGTCCCGCTGAAGGAGCCCGTGCTCACCGTCGCGGTGTCGCTGAACAGGGCCCAGGTGCGGCCCGGGGTGAGCAGCAGTCCGAGCAGGAGGACGGCGACGGCGACGGCCGCGGCCACCGACGCGCGCCTCCTCATCCGACCGCCTGGGTGGCGGTGAGGACGAGGGTGAGGGTGCCCTGCGCCCCCTGGTTGACGTCCGCCGAGGCGGCGTCCAGCCCGACCAGCACGCAGAGCGCCTCGCTGCCGCCGGGCGCCAGCGCGCGGGGGGTGCCGATCACCGAGGTGGCCGACGCCGGCACGAACGTCTGCGCTCCCAGCGGGCTGCCCGAGCAGGTCTGCTGCCGGGGGTAGCTGGTGTCGGAGGTGTCCGGCGAGCCGGCGAACAGCCGGAACGTGATCGAGCTCCCGTCGTAGCCCCAGGTGCTGCCGCGCTGCACGGTGGCGCCGTAGGTCGCGGCGGCGCTGCTGACGTTGTGCACCGTCAGCGAATGGGCGAGCGTCTCGCCCGGCAGCAGGTCGTCGGCGGCGATGGAGGTCTTGGGGTACTCGGTGCCCAGCCCGACGGCGCCGCCGGTGTCGAGCTGCAGGTCGAGCCCACCGGCGGTGAACGACCCGGTCCGCACCTCCGCGGTGTCCTGCCAGTAGGCCCACGAGGTGTAGCCGGTCATGCCGAGCAGGACGGCCAGCGCCAGCGCGAGCACCGGCTTCCACAGCTGCGACGGCCGGGGCCCGTCGACGGCACGACGGGCTGCGGGGCTCATGAGGTCCTCCTGCGGGTACGGGTGAGCAGGCCGCCACCGGCCAGCAGGGCGGCGACGGCGACCGCCGCCGACCAGGCCGGCAGGGCGGTGCCGGTGGCGGCCAGCCCTCCGCCGGGGCGGTCGTGGCCCGGCGACCCGGTGCCGGGGTCGCCGCCGTCCGGGCGAGCCGGTCCTGGTGCAGCGTGGTCGTCCCCACCGCCCTGCTGGCCGTCGGAGACCGCTGCGTCGTCGGTGAGGGTGACGGTGAAGCCGAGGGGCCGGCTCAGCCGCATCACGTCCTCCCCGGCCCCGGCCACCAGCTCCACCTCGATCTCGACCGCCACCTCGTCGCCGGGTGCCAGCCCGTCCACCTCGGCCAGCACGGCGTCGGTGGTGACGGCGCGGACGCTCGCGCCCGCGGCCCGGCCGGTCACGACGAGGTCGCCCGAGCCGACCGGGCCGGCGAGCTCGGGGGCGTCCAGGGCCACCGCGAGGTCGGCGACGCCTCCCGCGTCGTTGCGCACCCACAGGGTCTCGCTGCGGACGTCCCCGGGCACCCAGCGGGTCCGGGGGTCGAAGAGCGGCTCGGCCAGCGTCTGGCGGAAGCTGCGGCCGTCGCTGCTGAGCCCGATCCGCGGGTCGGCTGCCGCGGGCACCGTCGTGCTGGCGAGCAGCAGCGCCGCTCCGACCAGCACCAGGGCGCGTCCGGTCGTCACGAGGGTCCCCCTCCGCCCGCCGCCCGGCGCGGCTGCGGCCGGGCGCGCAACCGCCCCCGCAGCGCGCCGCCGAACATCACCACCGCGTAGACCACCAGGCCGAGGGCCACCAGCTGGGCCAGCAGCGCGCGCTGGGAGCCGCTGAGCAGGCTGTTGAGGTGGCCGAGGTGCGGCACCGAGTACCAGACGGTCCCGCGCACCTGCACCGCCCGCACCAGTGCGGCATCGGGACGGGTGTTCGCGTCGCCCTGGGTGAGGAAGGCCCGTTCGCCGTCGAGCACGCGGCTGGCCACCACCCGGTGGGTCACCGTGGTCGGCTCGCCGGAGCGCAGCTGGTAGGTGATCACGTCGCCGAGCCGGATCGCCTCGACCGGGCGCGGGCGCACCACGATCAGGCTGCCGACCGGGTGGGCCGGCTCCATCGAGGAGCTGAGCACGGTGTAGGTGGTGGAGCCGGTCACCCGGGGCACCACCACCGCCACCGTCAGCACAGCCCCCAGCGTGAGGAGCACCACCCAGCAGAGCACCCGCCAGAGCCACGCCGAGGCGGCGCGGACCCGGCCGAGGTGCCCCGCCGACGGCGCCGGGGCGGAGGAGGGCACCCGGATCAGGCGGTGGCCTGGGTGGCCGTGATGGTGAAGGCCTCGAGGTCGATCACGGTGTTCTGCGAGCCGTTGTCGACAGCGGTGCCGATCGGCACGTCCACGACGATCGTGGCGTCGATGGTGTCGCCGTCGTTCGCGTCGGTGATCTCGGTGACGGCCTCGCCACCGACGAGGAAGGTGCCGGTGACGTCGTAGTCGGCCGGGTCCATGGCCGGGGCGCCGTCGCCGACCTCGGCCGCGGTGACGTCCAGGGTGGCCCGCAGGTTGGTGCCCTCGGCACCGATGGTCACCGCGCACTCCTTGGTCAGCACGTCACCGGGGACGACGGTCTCGGTGGCCGGGTCGAACGCGACGCCGGTGACGCCCTCCACGGCGTTGGTGACCGTCCAGCCCGCGGCGTCGCAGGCCGCCGCGTCGAGCGTCAGCTCACCGGCGGTGATGGTGCCGCCGGCGACGTCCTCGGTGGCCTGCCAGTAGGCCAGCGAGCCGCCGCCGCCGACGAGCAGGACCGCCGCCGCGACGGCCGCGAGGGTTCCCTTGGTGGTCTTGTTCATACGTGTCGCCTTCGCGTCATCCCCCGACGACTGGACCGGGCCGACCGGCCCGGATCGCGGTGGACTCCCTACCGCGGCCCGGACGCTACCTGCTGATCACCGCCTTCTCCCGGATCCTCAGACGATCCTCGGCCTTTCTTAGGGTTCGCCCGGTCTGCCGACGGCGGATCCGCTGCGGGCAGCAGGAGCTCGGCCCGCGGCCGGCTCCCGGTCAGGCTTGGCCCATGACCACACCGACCCTGGCCGAACGCACGGTCGAGGAGCTCCTCGACCAGCGCATCCTGCTGCTCGACGGCGAGCTCGACGACACCGGCGGCACCCAGCTGTGCGCCCGGATGGTGCTGCTGGCCGCCCGCAACCCCACCGCCGACATCGCGCTGTGGATCAACTCCCCCGGCGGCTCCGTCCCCGCCATGCTCGCGATCATGGACACCATGCGGATGGTGCCCAACCCGGTCACCACCCTCGCCCTCGGGATGGCCGCCAGCGCCGGGCAGTTCCTGCTCAGCGCCGGGACCCCCGGACGCCGCTACGTGCTGCCGCACAGCAAGGTGCTGCTGCACCAGGGCTCGGCCGGTATCGGCGGCTCCGCGGTCGACATCGAGCTGCAGGCCGAGGACCTGCGGGCGATCCGCGACACCGTGCTCGGGCTGACCGCCGAGCACACCGGCCAGACACCGGAGCGGATCTTCGCCGACTCGCTGCGCGACCACTGGTACGACGCCGAGGAGGCCCGCGAGTACGGCTTCGTCGACCACATCGCCCGGTCCCTGGACGAGGTACGGCCCGGCACCGTCCTCGGGCGCACCGGCTTCGACCCCTCCGGAGGTGCCCGATGAGTTCCTACACGATCCCCAACGTCATCACCCGCAGCTCGCGCGGGGAACGGGTGATGGACGTCTACAGCCGGCTGATGGAGGGCCGGATCATCTACCTTGGCACCGAGCTCGACGACGGCGTGGCCAACGCGCTGATCGCCCAGCTGCTGCACCTGGACGCCGAGGACCCCGACGGGGAGATCAGCCTCTACATCAACTCCCCCGGCGGCTCGGTGACGGCGATGTTCGCCCTCTACGACACCCTGCAGTACACCCGGGCGCCGGTGGCCACCACCTGCGTCGGGCAGGCGTGCTCCACCGCGGCGGTGCTGCTGGCGGCCGGGACGCCGGGACGCCGCGCGGTGCTGCCGCACTCGCGGGTGCTGCTGCACCAGCCGTCCACCCAGGGCCGGGGCACCATCCCCGACCTCATCCTGGCCGCCGACGAGATCCTGCGGCTGCGCGGGGAGATGGAGCAGGTGCTGGCCGCCCACACCGGCCAGTCGGCCGAGACGCTGCGCCGCGACACCGACCGCGACCGCATCTTCACCGCCCCGGACGCGGTCGCCTACGGCCTGGCCGACCACGTCATCTCGCTCCGCTCCCTCGACCGCTGACCGTCCTCCGCTCCTCTCGCGGGCGGTGGGAGTTGTCCACAGATTCGCACACACGGACGAAAAGTGTCGGCGGGAGTCCGTAGCGTTCTCGTCATGGAGGAACCCCGGACCGACGCCGCGTCGGTGCTCAGCGACCTGGCCGAGCTCCGTGCCCTGGAGCAGGCGGCCGCGGCGGCGGTGCTGCGGCAGGCCGCGCGCTGGGCCGACCTGCACCCGGCCCCGTGCCCGGAGCTGGCCGCGACCCTCTTCGAGCGTGGCCGCGACACCGGGTGCCCGCTCGCCGGAGAGGGCACGCCGCTGGTGGACGCCTCGTGCCTGGCCGAGCTCGCCGCGGTGCTCGGGCTCTCGACCGGGGCGGGCCAGCGGCTGGTCGGGCACGCGCTGGAGCTCCGCCACCGGTTGCCCCGGCTGTGGGCGTTGGTGCACGCCGAGCGGGTGCCGGCGTGGCGGGCTCGCCAGGTGGCGGAGCGCACGATGGGGCTCAGCCAGGAGGCGGCCTCCTTCGTCGACGCCCAGGTGTCGGCGGTGGTGGGCCAGGTCGGTCCGGTGCAGCTGGAGCGGCTGGTCCTCGCCGCGGTCGCCGAGTTCATGCCGGCCGAGGCCGAACGCCGCAGGCTGGCCGCCGAGGACGGCCGCTGCTTCCGGGTGTTCCACGACACCACCGGAGCCGGGCACGGCCTGTCGGAGGTGCGGGGCACCCTCGACCTGGCCGACGCCCTCGACCTCGACCTGGCCGTCGAGGAGGGTGCCCGCGCGCTGGCCGGGGCGGGCTGCACGGAGTCGGCGGACGTGCGCCGCGCCCTGGCCCTCGGCGAGCTCGCCCGTCGCCAGCCCGCCCTCGACCTCACCAGCGACGACGCCGGCCCGGGCGCGGACCGTCGCGGTGCGGCACGGGCTCCGCGGATCACCCTGTGCCTGCACCTGTCGGCCGAGGCCCTCGGCCGCACCGCCTCGGCCCAGCCCGACCACGCGCAGGTCGGCCGGGTCGGCAACACCGGCGTCCCGGTCACCGCCGGGCAGAACCGCGACTGGTGCGGGCGCCCGGGTGCCACCGTGACGGTCAAGCCGGTGGTCGACCTCGGCGCCGAGGCCGGTGTCGAGGGCTATGAGGTCCCGGACTGGCTCAAGGAGCAGGTCGCGCTGCGTGACCGCACCTGCGTCTTCCCGTGGTGCCACCGACCCGCGCACCCCCGACCCCTGCACGACCGCGCCCGCGCGCAGGTCGAGTACGACCACGTCCGGCCCCACCGGCTCGGCGGCCCGACCTCCGCGGCCAACCTCGCCCCGCTGTGCCTGGCCCACCACCTCGGCAAGACCTTCGAGCGCTGGTCGTCCGTGGTGACGGAGCCCGGGGTGTACCTGTGGACCAGCCCCCACGGCCGCCGGTACCGACGCGGCCGGAACGGCGGCACCGCCGCCCTCGACCAGCCAGCTCCCCCGCTGCGGCACCCCGACCAGATCGCACCCCCGCCACCTCCACCGGCCCTGGTGCCCGGACGCCCGCCCTCGGCCCGCCGACGACGACAGATCCTCGGAGCATCACCGCACCGCGCCGGTCCGGCACCGACTGCCAGCGGCTCACCGCCATCAGCGGGTGACGAGCCGCCACCCTTCTGACGACCGCGCGGATGCCGTCCGCTCACTAGCCACGGCCGTCTCTCCCGGATGAGCGTCGGCTCAGGCGGCGAGGGCGACCGGGCCGCGCAGGGAGGTGCGGGAGACGCGGAGGTCGTGCGCGACGGCGGTGGTGAGGTCGAGCAGGGTGAGGCCGACCGCGCCGGCGGCGGCGGAGAGGATCTCCGAGGACGGCTCCTTGCGCCCGCGCTCGACCTCGGAGAGGTACTGGGTGGAGATGCCGGCGCGCTCGGCGGTCTCGGCCAGCGTACGCCCCTGGCGCTGCCGCTCCCGGCGCAGCCGGCGTCCGACCAGGTCGCGCCACAGCGGCTCGACGTCGTCGCGCCCGCGGCGTCCCGGCGGCTCAGCGCGTCCCCGACCCAGCGGCACCACGTCACCCATGGCGGCGACGCTACGCCGCGACCACGGTCCGCCGCTGCCGGTTCTGCTCAGAGCAGAGCGGCGCCCGGCACGCGCTCAGGAGCGGACGAGGCGGGCGATGGCGGCCGAGGCCTCCTTGATCTTCGCGTCGGCCTCCGGTCCGCCGGCCTGGGCGGCGCCGACCACGCAGTGCTTGAGGTGGTCGTCGAGCAGACCCAGCGCCACCTTCTCCAGGGCGCTGGTGAGCGCGCTGATCTGGGTGAGGATGTCGATGCAGTAGGTGTCCTCCTCGACCATCCGGTGGATGCCGCGGGCCTGCCCCTCGATCCGCTTGAGCCGGGCCAGGTAGCGGTCCTTGTCGCTGATGTAGCCGTGGGTGGCTGCTGCCTCGGTGGTGCTCATGCTCGCTGCTCCTGTTCGCTGCTGCGTCGGGTCGATGATGCCTGAGACCGACCTCCGGGCGCGGTCGCGGTGGACCGGAAACCCCGCAGCCGCAGGCTGTTGGTGACGACGAAGACGCTCGACAGCGCCATCGCCGCGCCGGCGAGCATCGGGTTGAGCAGGCCGGAGGCCGCCAGCGGGATCGCCGCCGCGTTGTAGGCGAACGCCCAGAAGAGGTTCGCCCGGATCGTGCCCAGCGTGCGCCGGGCGAGCCGCAGCGCGTCCACCACCGAGCGCAGGTCGCCCCGCACCAGCGTGATGTCGGCGGCCTGGATCGCGACGTCGGTGCCGCCGCCCATCGCCAGCCCCAGGTCGGCCCGGGCCAGCGCGGGGGCGTCGTTCACGCCGTCGCCGACCACCGCCACCACCCGGCCCTCGGCCTGCAGCCGCGCGACCACGTCGACCTTCTCCTGCGGCAGCACCTCCGCGACCACCCGGTCGATGCCGACCTCGGCGGCCACCTGCTCGGCCACCGCACGGTGATCACCGGTGAGCAGCACCGGCGTCAGCCCCAGCTCCCGCAAACCGCGGACCGCCTCCGCGCTGGTCGGCCGGACCTCGTCGGCCACCACGAGCAGACCGCGGGCTGCACCGTCCCAGGCCACCGCCACCACGGTCCGGCCCTCCTCCTCGAAGGCCCGCTTGGCCTGCGCCAGCTCCTCGCCCAGGGGCAGCGAGCGCTCCACCAGCAGCGACTCCCGCCCGGCCAGCGCCGCATGCCCGTCAACCAGCCCCTGCACCCCGCGGCCCTCGAGGTTCTCGAACCCGTCCACCGCGGGCAGCGTCCCGAGCTCGGCCCGGGCCCCCGCCGCGACCGCGCGACCGACCGGGTGCTCCGAGGCGTCCTCGAGCGCGCCGGCCAGCCGGAGCAGCTCCACGCGCCCGACACCTGCCGCCGGCACCACCTCGAGCAGGGTCATGGTGCCGGTGGTGACCGTGCCGGTCTTGTCGAGCACGACGGTGTCGACCCGGCGGGAGGACTCCAGCACCTCCGGGCCCTTGATGAGCACACCCAGCTGGGCGCCGCGGCCGGTGCCGACCAGCAGCGCGGTCGGTGTGGCCAGCCCGAGGGCGCAGGGGCAGGCGATGATCAGCACGGCCACCGCCGCGCTGAAGCCGGCGCTCAGCGGGTGGCCGGCCCCGGTCCACACGCCGAGGACGCCGACCGCGACGGCGATGACGACCGGCACGAAGACCCCCGACACCCGGTCGGCCAGCCGCTGCACCTCCGCCTTGCCGGACTGGGCGTCGCGGACCAGCCGCGCCATCTGGGCCAGCTGGGTGTCGGCCCCGACCCGGGTGGCCCGCACCACCAGCCGGCCGCCGGCGTTGACGCAGCCGCCGGTGACCGGGTCGCCCTCGCCGACCTCGACCGGCACCGACTCGCCGGTGAGCAGGGAGGCGTCGACCGCGCTGCGCCCGGAGACGACGACGCCGTCGGTGGCGATCTTCTCCCCGGGCCGGACGACGAACTCCTCGCCCACCGCGAGCTGCTCGACGGCCACCTGCTGCTCGCGGCCGTCCCGCAGCACCGCGACCGTCCGGGCCCCGAGCTCGAGCAGCGCCCGCAGCGCGTCGCCGGCCCGCCGCTTCGACCGCTTCTCCAGGTAGCGGCCGAGCAGGACGAAGGTGGTGACGCCGGCGGCGACCTCGAGGTAGATCTGGCTGGCGGCGTCGCCGCGCTCGACGGTCAGCCGGAACGGGTGCACCATCCCGGGTTCTCCGGCGCTGCCGAGGAAGAGCGCGACCACCGACCACAGCAGCGCCGCCAGCGTGCCGACCGAGATCAGGGTGTCCATGGTGGCCGCACCGTGCCGCAGGTTGAGCGCGGCGGCCCGGTGGAAGGGCCAGGCGCCCCACACCACCACCGGCGCGGCCAGCACCAGGGACGCGAACCCCCAGTAGTCGAACTGCCAGGCCGGCACCATCGCCAGGGCGACCACCGGCACGCTCAGCAGCGCCGAGACCAGCACCCGCCGGCGCAGCGAGGCCAGCTCGTCGTCCCCGGCCGGCCGCTCGTCGTCACGGTCCTGCGGGGCGACGGGCAGCGCGGCGGTGTAGCCGGTCTTCTGCACCTCCTCGACCAGCGTCTGCGGGTCGAGGCCGGCGGGCAGGCTGACGCTGGCGGTCTCGGTGGCGTAGTTGACGGTGGCGCGGACGCCGTCGAGCCGGTTGAGCCGCTTCTCGACCCGGGCGGCGCAGGAGGCGCAGGTCATGCCGCCGATCTGCAGCTGCAGGTCGACCAGCGCCTGCTCATCCGTCGTGGCCATGGTCGGCTCCCTCCTCCTCGTCGTGCCCGGTCTGCTCGTCCTGCTCCTGCTGCTCGCCCTGCTCGCTCCCGGTCGAGCCGTCGGTGTCGAGGACGAAGGCCGCGGTGCGGACCCGTCCGTCGATCTTGAGGTCGAGGTAGAGCAGGTAGCGCCCGGGCGTGGGCGCGGTGGCCTCGAAGGCGATCTCGGGCCCGGACCGGTCACCCGGGGCGGGGACGTCCCCGTGCGGGTGCACGTGCAGGTAGGCCAGGTCGCCGTCGCGCAGCGCGACCAGGTGGCCGAAGGCGCCCAGGTACGGCTCGAGCCGGGTCACCGGGGACCCGTCGCGGGTCACCGTCGCGGTCAGCGTGCTGGCCGTGCCCGGGCTCAGCGTGCCGTCGAGACGCACCTGGTAGCCGTCGACCTCCGCGGTGCGGACCGGTCCGTCGGCCACCCGCGGGTCGTAGCTGCCACCGACCTGGACCAGGGTGGACAGGGTGAGCCCGCCGCCCTCCCCGGGGACGAAGTCGGCGTAGAGCCGGTAGCTGCCGGCGGCCTCCCACCGCCACGGCAGGGACCACCGCCCCTCGGCGTCCCGCACCGGGTGCACGTGGCGGAAGAAGGCGCCGTCGGTGCGCACCACCACCAGGTGCAGCTCCTTCTCGTGGGAGACCCGGTAGCCGGTCACCGGGCGTCCGTCGGGGCCGCGCACGGTGAGGCCGAGGACGCCCTCACGTCCGACCACGTCGGGTGCGCTGACCGCGTCCAGGCGGTAGCCGTCGGCGGCCCGGGCCAGCCCGTCGGCGGCGTGGTCGTCACCAGCCGCCGGCTCGGTCGCGGGTCCGCCGGTGTGCCCGTCGCCGTGCCCGGCGGGCTCGCCCTCCCCGGCACTCTCCGGTCCGGCGCCGGTCTGCCCGGGGCCGGCCTGGTCGGACGCGGCGGGCTGCGGCGGGCCGAGCACCGGAGCGAGCGAGCTGCCCAGGCTGAGCGAGGCGGCGAGCACGACGGCGAGCAGCGCCCCGTAGGCCCCGAGCCGCACCGGCGCGCGCACGTCAGCCCCGCTGCGCCTGGTAGCCGGCCTCGTCGACGGCGGCGATCACCGTGGCGTCGTCCACCGAGCCGTCGGTGGTCACCGTCAGCCGGCCGGTGGCCGCACTGACCTCCACCTGCTGCACACCGGGCACGGCGCCCAGCTCGCTGCGCACCGCCGTCTCGCAGTGCCCGCAGCTCATCCCGCTCACCAGGTAGGTCTGGGTGGTCATGGGTCGTCATCCTCTCCGTCGGATACCGACACCGTATACCCCTATGGGGTATGGATCAACGAAGAGGTGCGAGCAGCGGAGGCTGCGGACGGTCAGCCGCGGTGGCGGGCCAGCTGCTCCTCGAGGTTGAACACCTCGGTCAGCTCGAGGAACCCGGTGTCGGGTGCCCCCTCGAGGTCGACGAAGAACTCGGCCATCTCGGCCTGCCAGCGCGCGTTCACCTCGGTCGCGGCCATGGCGGCCTGGGCGCGCTCCAGCGAGTCGGTCTCGAAGTAGCCGATCAGCAGGCCGTCCGCGCGCAGGAACAGCGAGTAGTTGTGCCACCCGGCGGCGTCCAGCGCCTCGGCCATCTCGGCCCAGATCGGGTCGTGGCGACGCCGGTACTCCTCGATCCGGTCCGGCTTGACCTGCAGCTGGAAGCAGACGCGACGGACGTCCTTCGGCACGGGTGTCCTCCTCGGTCGGGCGGGGAGGGCCAGGCGGACCGGCCCTCCCGCGACCCTACCGGCGCCGATCAGTCTGCGAGCGGCGTGAAGGCGTCGTCGGACACCTTCACGACCTGCCCGGCGCCCGGCCTGCCGAGGAACCCGCCGATGGCCCAGGCGGCCGACCACAGCGTCCCCCGGTGGTGCAGCAGACCGCTGGGCATGGTCACCTCGGCCACCGAGCGGGTGCCGTCGGGGGCCAGTGCGACGATCCGGCCGATGTCGGCCGGGTCGGCCTCCGGCGGAGGCGGTCCGGCCGGCGCGCCCTCGAGCAGCTCGGAGACGTAGACGGTGCCGTCATGGTCGACCGCCACCCCGGTCGGGGCGGTGAACCCGGTGTGGCTGCGCACCACCCGGCCCCGGGAGTCGACCACCCAGACCCGTCCCTCACCGGGCGCCTCGGCGGTCAGCGCGGACACGTGCAGCAGGCCGTCGGGGCCGTAGGCCAGCCCGGTGGGCACCGAGTCGCAGCCGACGCCGGTGGCGTTGTTGTTCGGCAGCTCCGCGCACGGCCCGGTGGTCACGGTCGGCGGCACGAAGAAGGTGCTGACGCGCCCGCGCCCGTCCACGGCGAGGACCGCGTTCGCCCCGGCGTCAGCCACCAGCAGGAACCCGTGCCGGCGCCGGTCCTCCAGCAGGAAGTACGGGTTGGACAGGGCGTCGAGCGGGGCGCCGTCGGGGCCGAACTGGGTCTGGCCGTCCGGGTTCTCCTCCAGCTCGTGCTCCAGCAGGTCGGCGAACACCCGCGGCTCACGGCCCGGGCGGGCGACCAGCACCGCCGAGGACCCTTCGGCGTCCCCGGCCTCCGGACCCGCCTCGCCGGTGGCGACGTAGACCCGGCCGCGGTGCTCGACCACCCCCTGCGGGGTGGCCAGCCCGTCGACCACCACCCGGCTCCTCCCGTTGCTCGGGTTGACCAGGCTGACCTCGCCGCTGTCGGACTCGGCGACGAGGAGCCGCCCGCCCCAGGGCGAGATCTGGCGCGGCCCGTCCAGGCCCTCGGCCACCACGGTGACCGGGTCGCTGTGGCGGGGCCCGCGGTCGGCGCTGGCCGGGACCGGGGCCGAGGCCAGGGTGAGTGCGGCGACGGCGAGGCCGACGGCCCCGGCGCGCAGGGCACCGGGCAGGACGTGACGGCGGACCGTCGCAGGGTCAGGTACGAGAGCTGGCATGTGATCCCCCCGAGGACTAGCCGGGTCTCCGTTGACCCGGGCTGCTGGCACCGCTCTACCGCCTGCACGGACCCTCCGACAAGGGGTCGGCGGCGTGGCGTCCGGTCCGCGCCGGCTTCCAGAGGCAGAACTGAGGATCTCTTGAGGCCGTCGAGGCGCAAGCCCGAGGCCCCCCTGACATCGGCGCAGCACAGTCGTCCTCGACGACGCCGACAGCCACACGGTCGGGGGAACGTGTGGAGGTCGGCGTCGTCGTCATCACGTCCGGCGTGGTGCCACACCCCGTCCGGCCGGTCGGGGTGGACCAGAGGAGTACGGATGACGGAGGGCGGTGACGACCCCGTGCACAACCTCGTACCGGTCGTCGTCCTCGACGTGTCCGCCCTCGACGACCTGGTGGAGCTGTTCGACGGCGACCCGCAGGTGGCCCGCGACTTCGTGGGCGGCTACCTCGGGCTGATCGGGCCCCGGCAGAGCCGGCTGCAGGACGCCGTCCGGGCCGAGGAGCCCGAGAACGCCGTGGTCGCCCTGCTCAGCCTGCAGAACGCGAGCGCGATGGTGGGGGCCCAGCAGGTCGCGCACCGCTGCGGCTGGCTGCTGGAGCAGGTCCGCGAGCTGCGCTGGACGGTCGTCCGCGCCGACCTGCCCCGGCTGACCCGCGACGTCGGGGACGCCGCCCGCGCCCTGGGTGAGTGGGATCCGTGACGCGGGCTCAGGCCCGGCGCGCAGCCAGCCGGTAGCCCACCCCGCGCACGGTCTCGATGAACCGGGGCTGACCGGCGGAGTCACCGAGCTTGCGCCGCAGGTTGGCCAGGTGCACCTCGACCGAGCGCCGGTCGGACTCGCTCACCCAGGAGCCCTCGACCTCGTGCCGCAGCTCCTGCACCAGCACCTCCTTGGAGGCGACGCGGCGGTCCCGGCGGACGATCGCCAGCAGCAGGTCGAACTCGCTGCGGGTCAGCTCCACCGGACGCCCGTCCACCTCGCAGAGCCGCATCTCCGGGTGCACCCGCATCCCGTTGCGACCCAGCCAGGCCGAACCCTCGACCTCGTCCGCGCCGGCCCCCGCGTCGGTGGTGACCGGTGCCACGGTCGGAGCCGGCGCCGGCACCGGCGACGGCACCGCGGCCGGCGAGGACGGGGCACCCAGCTGGGCGAGCCACAGGTCGCGCCGCCGCAGCATCGCCTCCACCCGGGCCCGCACCTCCCGCGGCCGGAACGGCTTGCTGACGTAGTCGTCGGCCCCCGCCCCCAGACCCATCAGGATGTCGGTCTCCTCGTCCTTGCCCGACAGGATGATCACGTAGGTGTCGCTGAACGAACGGATCTGGCGCACCACCTCCAGCCCGTCGTAGTCGGGCAGGCTGACGTCGAGGGTGGTCAGCACCGGTGCCTGCTCGCGCACCAGCCGCACCCCCTCGCCGCCGGTGGCGGCGAGGTGGCAGTCGAAACCGGCCTGCTGCAGGATCGCCCGCAGCAGCTCGCTGATGTCCGCGTCGTCCTCGACGATCACGGCCGTGCGTCGGCGCACGTCCTCGGCGCTCGTCATCGAGGCCTCCTCTCCTCACCGCTCACGGCGAGACGACGCAGTAGTAGGTCTGGCGGTCCAGCTTCTCGTGGGTCACGGAGGAGCGGGCGGCCATGGTGCGTCTGATCATGGTGTCCATCCGCAGCACGTCGTCGTTGTATCCGCACACGTCGTAGCCGCACACCCCGTGCGCCCGGGTGAACTCCACCAGGCAGCTGCTCAGCAGGTCGCCGAACACCGCGCTGCCCTGGTAGTCGGGATGGACCAGGCTGAACCCGAGGTAGAAGATCGCGTCCCGCGCCGCGTGCTCGGGGAACCGGGCGGCGAAGAACTCCGGGCTGATCCACGGCACGGTGGACAGGTCGCGGGTCAGCGTGGTCATCCCGATCGGACGGCCGGAGCCGTCCCGGGCCACGTGCTTCTCCACCCGGTGGTCGACCAGCTCGTGGCCGAACTCCTCGCGGGTGAGCACCTGCCGGGCCGCCGCCAGCGGACGCAGCGGTGCGAAGGCCTGCTCGTAGAGGCGCCAGAACACCTCGACCTCGTGCTCGGGCACCACGAGCTCGACCCCGACCGTCCAGCGCCGGCCCTCAGACATGGGCCCAGTCCCAGCTGCGCGTGGCGTAGCTGGCGACCACCACCGCGCAGACCGGACGGTCCTCGTCCACGCACCGGCGCGAGGCGACCACCTGCCCCGCGGGCCGGAAGTCACCCCCGCGGCCCTCCGACAGGTCGGCCAGGCTCGACTCGAGGTGGTGGCGCAGGACGTGCTCGTCGTGCGAGCCGTGCTCGACGAACAGCCCGGAGCGGGAACCGTCGTGGTGCTCCGACCACGCCACCCCGGCCCAGGCCGAGGTGCCGGGGATGCTGGCGTAGGCGTCGGCGTAGACGCAGAAGAGGACGTCGCCGTGCCCGCCCTGCAGCTGGTGCTCGCGTCCCACCTCACGCACGTGGCTGCCCGGGGGCACCACCGAGCTCAGCCGGACCAGGTTGAAGTTGGCCACCCCCGCGTCGCGCAACGCGGCGTCGAAGGCCGACAGCCGCGTGCGGCCACTCCCGGTGCCGCGGCTGACGCGGATCTCGAGGGCCTGCAGGCGGGGACGTTCGAGAGCGGAGGCGGGGTGCGATGCAGTCATTCAGCCGTTCTCTCCAGGCGCCGGGACGGTCACCGCGGACGCTACCGCAGCCCGGGTCCCCCCGACCGGCTCCGCGGGAGCGGCCTCCGACCACCGCTCCAACACCCGCGCGCGGACCAGCTCGGCGCACCGCTGCGGGTCGGCGTCGGGGTCGTCAGGCCGGAAGAGGACCAGCGGCACCGCGGACAGCCGGGACTCCCGACGCAGCCGGGCGGCCACCCGGCCGAGCGGGTCCGTGCCGCCGATGTCGACCGCGACCGCGGCCGGCGTGGTCCGGTCGAGCTCCTCCATGGCGCGGGCCGGGCTCTCCACCCGGCGCACCGGCAGGCCGAGCCCGGCCAGCGCGGCGACGACGAGCGGCGTCAGTGCGGCCTCGCCCTCGACCACCAGCACCGTGCGACGGTCGGTGTGGCGCCGCACCACCGAGGAGAGCGTCCGCGCGAGGAGGGCCTCGTCGAACCCCCGGGGCAGCCAGGCGTCGGCCCGCCGCACCAGCTCGGGGTCGGCGGCGGAGCGCTCGGCCAGCACGAGCACCGGGGCGGCCTCGACACCGCCCCGGCGACGCAGCTGGTCGAGCAGCTCCACGGCGGTGCGGGTGCCGACCTCGGCGTCGACCAGCAGGGCGGCCGGGCGCTCGGTGCGCAGCAGCTCCAGCGCGGCCCCCCGGTCGGGAGCCGGCAGCACCCGGTGGCCCCGCAGCCGGAGCGCGTCGACGACGGTCTGGGTGAGGTACTCGTCGGTGGTCAGCAGCACCACCGGCTCCTGCCCGGCAGCCGGCTCCGTGACCTCGGCCAGCGGGACGGTGAAGTGGAAGCTGGTGCGTCGTCCCGGGTCGCTCTCGGCCCAGATCCGCCCGCCCAGGCGTTCGATGATGGTCTTGGAGATCGCCAGCCCCAGGCCGGTGCCCCCCTTCTCCCGGGCGTCGGAGGAGTCGACCTGCTGGAAGCGGTCGAAGACCTGCTCGAGCCGGTCGGCCGGGATGCCGCGGCCGCGGTCGGTCACCCGGAACTCGACGAGGGAGCCCACCTCGACCGCGTCCACGTCGATCGCCGCCCCGGGCGGGGAGTACTTGATGGCGTTGCTCAGCAGGTTGAGCAGGGTCTGCAGGAGCCGGTCGCGGTCGCCCCGCACCACGCTCGAGGCCTCCCCCACCCGGATCGTCAGCCCGGCCTCGGCGGCCAGCACGCCGACCTGGTCGGCGGCGTCGCGGAGCAGGCCGGCAACCTCGACGTCGGACAGCTCCATCGGCACGGTGCCCGTACCGAGCCGCTCCAGGTCGAGGATGTCGTTGATCAGCCGGGTCAGCCGCTCGCTGCTCTCCAGCGCCGTCCCGGTCATCCGCTGAGCGCGCGGGTGCAGCGCGCCGAGGGCCCCGGAGGCCAGCAGACCGAGCGTGCCGCGGATCGAGGTGAGCGGGGTGCGCAGCTCGTGGCTGACGACCGAGACGAACTCGTTCTTCATGCGGTCGATGGCCTGCCGCTCGGTCATGTCGCGGAAGACCACCACCGCGCCCTCGATGGTGCCCGAGTCGCGCAACGGGCTGGCGGTCACCTCCACCGGGATCCGCTGCCCGTCGGAGCGGACGTAGACGTCCTGCTCGGCGGTGGTGACCAGGCCGTCGCGGATCGCCTCGGTGATGTAGCACTGCTCGTCCGGGAACGGCGAACCGTCGTCCTGCCAGGCGTGGAAGGTGTCGTGGGCACGGCTGCCCACCAGCTGCTCGGCCGGGTAGCCCAGCAGCCGGGTGGCGGCCGGGTTCACCGAGACCACGACACCGTCCCGGTCGACCCCGTAGATGCCGTCGTCGACCGAGCTGAGCATGAGGCTGGTGCGCTGGGTGGTCTGGCGGAGCGCGGTGGTGCGCTCGTCGACCCGGCGGGCCAGCCGCTCGCGCAGCCGGTCGTTGTCGATCACCAGCAGGATCTGGCGGGCCACCACCGCGACCAGGGTGAGCATCCAGATCACCCGGGAGGCGAGGTCGAGCCTGCCCTGTGCACCGGCGATGTTGGCCAGCACGGCGCCGAGGATGAACAGGCTGAACATCAGGATGGTGCCGGCCAGCGGGCTGCTGACGCGGACGGCCGCGGGGTCGCGCTCGGCCCCGCGGTCGGGCACCAGCGCGGTGGCGGCCAGCACCAGGTAGCCGGTGATCCAGCCCAGGTCGCCGGCCGTGCCGAACTGGTGGCCGCCCTGGGCGAGGTCGGTGACGAAGTGCAGGTCGGAGACGGCGTACAGCCCGAAACCCAGCCCCAGCAGGGCGAGCCGGGGGCGGTCGGCGGGGCTGCTGCGCAGGATGAGCAGCACGGCCACCGTGGCCACCACGGTGTCCAGCAGCGGGAGCAGCAGCAGGGCGGGGTCGACCTCGAGGGACTGCGCGCCGCTAACCCTCGAGCGCACCACGACGCTGACGGTGAAGAGGATGGCACCGCCCACCACCACGCCGTCGAGCATCATCCGGGCCAGCTGCACGCTGGTGTGGCGGGCGGAGGGGAAGGTGGACAGGCCCACCACCCCGAAGACCATGGCGATCAGCAGCAGCACGTTGACCAGCAGGGTGGCCAGGGCCGGCGGCTCGGGGCCCGCGACCAGGGCGACGAGGTTGCCGACGGCGGCGGTCGGTCCGGCGGCCGAGAGCAGCACCCAGGCGCGGCGACGGCGGTGGTTGCGGGTCCAGGTCGCCCGCAGCGCCCCGGTGAACCCGGCCAGCAGCCCGCCGAGCACGAGCGCGACCTGGGAGACCACCGAGCGGACGGCGAGCGGCAGGTCGCTGAGCAGCACCCCAACCACGACCAGCACCACCACGGCGGTGGTGCCGAGGATGACACCGGTCCGGAGCCGCCAGCTCCAGGGTGCCATCGCGGACATGGCCAGACGCTACCACCGGGCCGCCGCCCCGGCCCGGGCTCGGAGCGCGCCGGACGCCGGGACGGGGAGGCACGGCGGGGCCCGCGCACACTACCCTGGGACGGCCGGCGGCCGCCGGTGTGCCGGCGGAGGGAGGGCAGGTGGGGAACCGTCCTGGTCCCGACGCGTCCCGGCCGTCGGAGCCGCTCGTGCTGGTGGTCGACGACGACGCGTCCATCCGCGAGGTGGCGCAGGCGGCGCTGGAGCTGGTCGGCGGCTGCACGGTGCTCACCGCCGGCTCCGGCGAGGAGTGCCGCCGGACCGCCGCCGAGGAACGTCCCGACGTCATCCTGCTCGACGTGATGATGCCGGGCACCGACGGCCCGGCGACCCAGCGGCTGCTGTCCGACGACGAGCGCACCTCCGACATCCCGATCATCTACCTCACCGCGAAGTCCGACAGCGTGCTGCAGCAGAGCCCGCCGATCGTGCGCGGGATGATCCTCAAGCCGTTCGACCCGATCCGGCTGATGAGTGACGTCGAGGCGCTGCTGGGGTGGCGCTCGTGAGCGGCCAGGACGCCTTCTCCGTCGAGCTGGCGCGGATCGCCGCGGCGGCCCGGCACTCCAACCTCTCCCGCGCCGAGCAGCTGCGCCACGCCCTGGACCGGGTGCAGGACGGCGGGCTGGAGCCGGAGCAGGTCGAGCGGGCGCGCCGGCTGGCCCACCAGCTGGCCGGCTCCTCCGGCACCCTCGGCCACCCGGCGGCGGTGTCCCCCGCCCGGCTGCTGGAGAGCTACTTCACCCCGGGCAGCGGCATCCCCGACGCCACCGCGGACGAGGCGCTGGCCGCGGTGCTCGCCGCCCTGCAGGGCCAGCCCGACACCACCCTCTGACCCGGGCCCGCGCCCACCGGGACCGCAGTGGCCCCTCCCGCTCGAGCGGGGACGGCCGGAGGTCGGGGGCCGGTAGCCTCGTCGCTCGTGACCACCACCGTGCGGACCATCACCGAGGCCGAGCACCTGGCCTTCCTGGCCAGCCGGCCCTCGGCGAGCTACCTGCAGACCCCGGCCTGGGCCCGGGCCAAGCCGGAGTGGACGAGCGAGTCGCTGGGGTGGTTCGACGGCGACCAGCTGGTGGGGGCCGGGCTGGTGCTCTACCGCCAGCTGCCGAAGGTGCGGCGCTACCTGGCCTACCTGCCGGAGGGCCCGGTGCTGGACTGGGACACCGACGACCTCGGCGCCCTGCTCCGGCCGATGGCTCGTCACCTGAAGCGGCGCGGGGCGTTCGGCGTCCGGATCGGTCCGCCGGTGGTGTGGCGCACCTGGCACGCGGCCACCATCAAGGCGGCGGTGGCCGACGAGGACGTCCGCTCCCTCACCGAGGTGAAGCCGGACGTCGTCGACCCGGTCGGCACCCGCACCCACAACCAGCTGCGCTCACTGGGCTGGCTGCCGCCCGAGCCCGAGGGCGAGGGGTTCGCGGCCGGGCAGCCGACCTTCCGGTTCTGGGTGCGGCTGACCGGCCAGACCCCGGAGTCGCTGCTCAAGGGCATGAACCAGCTGTGGCGGCGCAACATCAAGAAGGCCGACAAGGCCGGCGTGACGGTGCGGGTCGGCGACGTCTCCGACCTGCCCGCCTTTCACCGGGTGTACGCCGAGACGGCCGTCCGCGACGGGTTCACCCCGCGACCGCTGTCCTACTTCGAGACGATGTTCGCCGCGCTGCAGCCCGAGGCCGAGGACCGCATCCGGCTCTACCTGGCCGAGCACGAGGGTGACCTGGTCGCGGCGACGATCTGGACCCGGGTCGGCGGGCACGTCTGGTACGCCTACGGCGCCTCCACCTCCGAGAAGCGGGACGTCCGCGGCTCGAACGCCATCCAGTGGCGGATGATGACCGACGCGCTGGAGGCCGGCGCCGACGTCTACGACCTGCGCGGGATCACCGACTCGGTGGCCGGCGACGACCCGCACCTGGGGCTGATCCAGTTCAAGGTGGGCACCGGCGGGGAGGCGTACGAGAACCTCGGCGAGTGGGACCTGCCGCTCAACCGGCTGCTGTACACCGCCTTCGACCTGTACCTGCGCCGGCGGGGCTGATGGCCCGGCCACCCGCCGCCCGGGCCAAGGTGCTCGACGCCTTCGCCCGGGTGCTGATCGAGGACGGCGAGCGCAGCGCCACCATCGACGCCGTGGCCGCGCGGGCCGGGGTGACCAAGGGCGGGCTGCTCTACCACTTCGCCAGCCGCGAGGCGCTGGTCGACGGGCTGCTGGAGCGGCTGGAGGAGCTGGGCCGGGAGGACGTCGCCGCGATGCGGTCGGCCCCGGAGGGCCCGGTGCAGTACTACCTGCGCACCTCCGACGTCAGCTCCTCCGACGAGTTCTCCGACCTGGTGATGGCGGCCATGCGGCTCACCCAGGACGCCGGCACCCGGGCCCGGGCGCAGCTGCGGCGGCTGGAGGCCCGCTGGCTGGAGGTGCTCACCGAGGAGATCGGCGACCCGGCGCGGGCCCGGCTGGTGCTGCTGGTCGGCGACGGGCTGTACTGGCACCAGATGATGGCCAGGGGCGGTGGCGCCAGCCAGCTGCGGGCGATCCTGCCGGTGGTCGAGGAGCTGCTCGGGTGAGTGCCGGAACGTACCGCTGCGAGGTCGCAGCACGATGTTCCAGGAGGTGGCACCGGTGGACCCGCACCCGCTGACCGGCCAGCCCTTCGACTCCCCCGTCCCGCCCGGCACGGGCTGGCCCGGTGACCCGGCGACCGCCGACACGCCGGTGGCTGCCGACGAGGCGTCGGTGCGGGCGCTGGCCGCGGCTGCGGAGGACCTGGCCGCGCTGGACGCCGCGGTCGCGGTGTGCCGGGCGTGCCCGCGTCTGGTCGCCTGGCGGGAGGCGGTGGCCACCACCGGGCGCCGGGCCTCCTTCGCCGACCAGCCCTACTGGGGTCGTCCCACCGTGGGCTTCGGCGACCCCGCGCCGTCGATCCTCGTGGTCGGCCTGGCTCCGGCCGCCAACGGCGGCAACCGCACCGGGCGGATCTTCACCGGTGACCGGAGCGGGGACTGGATCTTCGCCGCACTGCACCGGGCCGGGTTCGCGAACCAGGCCGAGAGCGTGCACGCCGGTGACGGGCTCGAGCTGCGGCGGGTGCGGATCGTCGCGTCGGTCCGCTGCGCGCCTCCGGGCAACAAGCCGAGCGTCGAGGAGCGCCGCACCTGCGGGCACTGGCTGGACCGCGACCTGGAGCTCGCCGCCCCCACCGTCCGCTCCGTGCTGGCCCTCGGGTCGATCGCCTGGGACGCCGTGCTCGCGGCTGCCCGCCGGGTCGGGTGGGAGTACCCCGGCCCAAGCCGAGGTTCGGCCACGCCGCCGTCGCCGAGCTGGGTGGCCCCGAGGGCCTGGTGCGGCTGGTCGGTTCCTACCACGTCAGTCAGCAGAACACCTTCACCGGTCGGCTGACCGAACCGATGCTGGACGCCGCACTCGCCCTGCTCTGAGCCCGACGGCGAGCCCGCGGCCGCCGCGTGGCGCGACGTCCGCGGGCCGGAGATCAGTGCGCGCGGTCGGTGCCGCGGTCGTCGTCGAGGCGGTCGTCGCCCTCGACCTCCTTGGCCAGCAGGCCGGAGCCGACCGACCACACGATCGCGCCGACGAGGCCGACGAAGACACCGGCCTGGATGTCCAGGTCGTAGCCGCGCTCCAGGCCGCCCATCGAGTCGATGGCGAACACCAGGCACTGCAGCACGGCAGCCAGCGCGACCGCCATCGAGACCAGGCTCAGGCCGCGGTGCTGGCCCCGGGAGGCCCGGCGGGTGGCGTAGATCATGGACAGCAGCAGCCCGATGCCGAGGTAGGCGATGAAGGGGATGAGGGAGTCGGTCTCGTACCCGGTGACCTCGGTGCGCTCGGTGCCCTCGTCGCTCGTGCTGACCCAGGCGATGAACGGTGCGACGTTGAAGATGACGATGCCGATGGCGGCCACCACCAGTCCCGTCGTGCGCGCCCGGGCCGGCGTGGCGGTCGTGGTGCCCCGCGAGGGGTTGTCGGTGTGGGACATGTGTCCTCCTTTGTGAACGGGAGCGGTGTGTGCCCGTGTGCTCGAGCGTGGCTCCCACGCAGAGGGGTACCCAGCGCGGGAGGGCGCAACCCGCGGACCGTTGCTGCGACCCGCCGTCGTGACGCTGACGCCGGCAGCCGGACCGGACCGGCGGACCACGAAATGGGCTCGCCCGCTGCACCCGGCGGCGACCGGACTGCCCGCGATGACCAGACACGCCATGCATGAGAGCCAGCTCAGCCCCACACTCGGGCAGGCGCGTGGTGGTCGCCGGGCGGTTCCCGACCTGGGCCGCGCTGCCGGTGCGGTCGCTCCCCTCCGACGGCACCGTCAACCTCCTGCTCCGCGTCGGGGAGGAGGTGGTGGCGCGCTTCCCGCTGCAGCCAGCCCCGCTGCCCGAGGTGCGGACCGAGCTCGGGGCCGAGGCCGCGGCCGCGGTCCAGCTGGCCGCGCTGACCGGCGTCCCGGTGCCGGAACCGCTGGCGGTGGTGGCCGACCGGGAGCAGGAGTGGCAGGGCGGTCGGGCCTGGGCGCTGGTCCAGGCGGCCGGCTGCCTGGCCTACTACGAGGACACCAACCCGGCGATGTCGCGGCTGGCCCGCACGCTGGGCGCGGTGCTGGAAGGCTGAACCGGGCTCAGGCGTCGACCACCCGGTCGACGACGGCGGTGGTCAGCCGCAGCTGCACCGGCACCGTGTCACCGACCGCGGGCGGCTGGGCGTCGGCGGGCAGCAGCACCATCGAGGACTGCATGTGCGGGGGCTCGAGGAACCAGCGCTTGCGCCCGGCCACGGTGTAGGGCGAGAGCGCGCGGCCGACCGCGGCCAGCCCGCCGGTGGCGAGCGAGACGGCGCGGGCCCGCGGGCTGGCGGCCGAGGTCGGCGCCTCCAGCCCGACCCCGTGCGCGGTCCCGCCGGCCAGCACCAGCACCCAGCCGTCCTTGAGCACCCGGCGCTGGCGGTAGCCGACGCGCTCGCCGCGGCGGACGCGGTGCACGTCGAGCACGGTCGCGGTGGTGGTGAGCAGCCCGGGACGTCCCAGCCACAGCGAGGTCCCGAGCCGCAGCCGCACCGGCACGTCGAGCTCGGAGGCCAGAGTGCCGGCCTCGGTCGGGGTGAGGTGGGAGATCCACAGCGGTCCGGGCCGCACCGACTGGGCCAGCGCGGCCAGCTCGCGGGCCTCCTCCATCCGGCCCTCGGTGAGCAGCGGCAGGTGGATGGTCCAGCCCTCGACCTCGGCGCCGTCGGCGGCCTCGACCGCGGCCCGCGCCTCGGCGACGTCCAGGCCGTGGCGGCGCATGGACGTCCGCAGCTCCAGCACCACCCGGGGCCGCTCGCCGGCCGCGGCCACCGCCGGCACGTCCTCGACCCGGGTGACGGTGCTGATCACCCGCGGGTCGCCGGTCAGCGCCACCGCGTCGGGGTCGGCGGGGCGCCAGGGCTGCAGCACCACCAGGTCGCCGTGGAAGGTCTCGCGGACCTCGCCCACCTCGGCCGCGGTGCCGACCGCCAGCACCGGGACGTCCAGCCGCTCGGCCTCGGCCGCCAGCTGGCGCAGGCCGAACCCGTAGCCGTTGCCCTTGGCCACCGGCACCACGTCCGGGCCGGCCGCCACCATGGTGGCCAGGTGCTCGCGCCAGCGCTCGGTCTGGATCGTCAGGGTCAGTCCGCTCACGTCGGCGCAGCCTAGTCGGGCCGCACCCTCAGGCGGTGAGCGCGATGACGGCGGGCACCACGACGGAGAACACGTTGTTGCACACGTGCACGACCACCGCCGGCCAGATCGACCCGGTCCGGCGCAGCAGCAGGGCCGCCGCCACACCGACGAGGAAGGCCACCGGCGTCACCACGTTGATGCCGTGGGCGACGGCGAAGACCGCCGAGCTGAGCAGCACCCCGGACCACCAGCCCCAGCGGCCGAGGACGTTCGCCACCAGCCCGCGGAAGAACATCTCCTCCCCGAACGGGGTGAGCAGCGCGCCGAGCAGGATGGCGCCGAGGAAGCTGGCCAGCCCACCGGTGGCGGCGGCCTGGTAGTCGGTCTGGATGTTCTCGGGCTGGGTGTAGGTCACCACGACCGCGGTGACGAGGACGTTGAGCCCGATCACCACCACGCCGACGCCGACCGCGACGGCCAGCCACCGCCCGGCCACCCGACGGATCCCGAAGTCGCTCCACCGCCGCCTCCGCAGCAGCGTGACGACGGCGACGGCCCCGAGCGGGCCCAGGCCGGAGACCGCGTAGGAGGCCAGGCCGACGAGGATGCTCTGGTCCTCCGGGAGCGCCCGCAGGAGCAGGATCCCGAGGCCGAGCAGGACGACGGCGGCGGCGACGCCGATGCCGAGGTCGGCCCAGCCGAGCGGTCGGGACGGTTTGGTCTGGGGTCGCGAGGTGGTGACGTCAGTCGTGCTCCCGGTCATGGATCCACTGCACACCGTGCCCTCGGGACAGGCTCAAGTCGTCGTCCGGTCCGTGGGTCGCACCGTCCGACCTCTTGTCAGCGACCGACGACCCGCCTAATCTTCGTCATATAGTCGAACGGTGTTCGACATTGTCGAACAAGGAAGCGCGAGCGATGACGCCCGAACCACACCAGAGCCCGACGCCCCGTACCGCCATCCAGGCCATCGACCGGAGCGTCGCGCTGCTGGACGCGATCGCCGACGCCGGACCGACCGGGGTCCCGCTCAGCGAGCTCGCCGAGACGACCGGGTTGGCCACCTCCACGGCGCGCACCCTGCTCTCCTCGCTCGTGGAGCACGGGCTGGTGGCCCAGGGCGGTCGACGGCGCTACCTGCTGGGTGCCCGGTTCTTCGAGCTCAACCGCCGCTTCGTCACCCAGACCGACCTCTCCGCGGTCGCGGCGCCGGTACTGCGGGCCCTGTGGGAGCGCACGGAGGAGACCGTGCACCTCGCGGTGCTGCAGGGCCTGCGACGCGTCGACATCGCCGTCCTGGTCGGGCCGCAGCTGCTCACGGTCAGCCCGACGTCGGCCCGCTTCACCGACGCCACCAGCACGCCCCTCTACCGCACGGCTGCCGGCAAGATGCTGTTCTCCGGGCTCGACCGGGCCAGCCGGCTCGCGATGCTGGCCGAGGCCCCCTGGGACTCACGCGGCCGGCCCGGCGAGGACGAGCTGATGGCCGCGATGGACGATGTCGCGGCCCAGGGCTACGCCACCAACGTCGAGGAGGAGATGGCCGGTGTGTGCGGTGTCGCGGCCCCGGTCCAGGACCAGGCCGGACGCACCGTCGCAGCCGTCTGCCTCGGCTACCCCGCCGTCCGGCACACCGACGCCCACGCGACCTGGCTGCGGGAGGAGGCGGTGGGCGCCGCCGCCGAGCTGACCCTGCTGCTCGGTGGTGACGGAGGGGCCCGCGGATGAGGCAGCACTACGACGTCGTCGTCGTCGGCGGCGGACCGGCGGGCTGGCCGGCGGCGATCCAGGCGGCCCTGCTCGGGGCGAGCACGCTCCTGGTCGAGAAGAACGGCGCGCTCGGCGGCACCACGACGGTGGCGGGTGTCGCGCTGCCGGGTCTCTTCCACGCCTGGGGCCGGCAGATCATCGGCGGCATCGGCTGGCAGGTCGTCCTCCGTTCGGTCCAGGAGGCCGGTGGAGCGCTCCCCGACTTCTCCGACTGGCGGCAGCGCCACTGGCGGCTCCAGGTCCCGGTCGTGCCGGGGGTCCTCGCCGCGCTGATCGACGACGCCGTCGTGGGGTCGGGCGCCGACCTCCTGCTGCACACGATGGTCGGGGCGGCACACTGGGACGGCTCGGTCTGGCGCCTCACCCTCGCCACGAAGGAGGGCCTGCGGCCACTGACGGCCGACGTGGTCGTCGACTGCACCGGCGAGGCCGACGTCGTCGCGCTGGCGGGTGTGCCGCGGCGCACCAACGAGCACCGTCAGCCCGGCACGATCATGTTCCGGCTCGAGGGCTACGACCTCGCCGCACTCGACACCGACGCCCTGCAGCGGGCCCACGACGCCGCGGTGGCCCGGGGCGACCTGCTGCCGGCCGACCTGGCGCACAAGAGCGTCGCCGCGTTCCTGCGGGCGCACGGGGAGAACGCCACCCACGTGGTCGGGGTGCAGGGCGGCACCAGTGCCGACCGCACCGCCACCGAGCTCGCCGGACGTCGGCTGCTGCTCCGGGTGCTGCGCTTCCTCCGCGCCCAGCCCGGGCTGGAGGAGGTGGGGCTGGCGGCGTGGGCGACCGAGACAGGTGTCCGCGAGAGCTGGTCGATCGACGGCCACGTCACCATCACCTCCCACGACTACGTCACCGGTCGCCGCTGGCCCGACGCGCTGAGCCACAGCTTCTACCCGATCGACGTGCACCGCCCCGACGGCGCCGGCATCGACATCCGACCGCTCCCCTACGGCACCCTCCCGACGATCCCGCGGCGGGCGCTGGTGCCCCGCGGGAGCCAGCGCCTGCTGGTGGCCGGACGGGCCATCAGCGGCGACCAGGAGGCGGCCTCGGCGTTCCGGGTGCAGGCGTCGTCGATGGCCATGGGGCAGGCCGCCGGCGCACTCGCCGCCCGCGCGGCGGCCACCGGGGCGGACGTCCTCGAGGTGCCGCTGGAGGACGTCTGGGCCCAGCTGCGCCGGCACGGCGCCATCGTCCCGGGCGACGTCGTCGTCCCGCCGCTGGAGCAGGACCACCCGAGGCGCACCGCCTCCCCCGCATGAGCCGAGTCGAAGGAGACCCGAGATGAGCAAGCACAGCGAGAACCCGACGCGGGGCACCCGCACTGCCCGCACGGCGGCCGCCACACTGGTCCTGGCCACGACGCTCGCCGGTTGCGGATTCGTCAACACCGGCGGTGGTGACGGCTCCGACGGCGGCACGAACGGCACGAGCGGCACCGTGACGGCCTACGTCAACACCGAGCAGAGCGCCGGCCTGGCGCCGCTGGTGGAGGCCTTCGAGCAGGAGACCGGCTCCACCGTGGACGTCTCGTCGGCCACCACCGACGAGCTCAACCAGCAGCTGCGGGTGCAGCTGACCTCCGGCACCGCGGCCGATCTGATCCGCGTCTCCCCGGGGAGCTCCAGCCCGGTCGCCGCCGGCGTGCTCGGGCGGGCCGACGAGCTCGCCGACCTGTCCGACGCCGGGTGGGTGGCCGAGCTCTCCGAGGACACCCGCTCCCTCGCCGAGGTCGAGGGCGAGGTCGTCGCGTTCCCGGTGAGCCGCAACGCGATCGTCATGGCGTACAACCGCGAGGTCTTCGAACGGGCGGGGGTCGAGGTCCCGACCACCTGGTCGGAGCTGCTGACCGCGTGCGAGCAGCTCTCCGCCGCCGGCGTCACCCCGATCTCCACCCCCTTCCAGGGCGGCATCTACCTCCAGTTCTGGGTCTACGCGCTGGCGGCCACCCTGGTGTACGCCGAGAACCCCGAGATCGACGCCCAGATGGCCGCCGGCGAGACCTCCTTCGTCAGTGACGCCCGCTGGAACGAGACCTTCGCCCGGATCGCCCAGCTGAACGACGCCGGGTACTTCTCCGACGGCATGCTCGGGATCCCGCCGGACCAGGGTCTGCAGTCGGTCGCCACCGGTGAGTCAGCGATGGTGCTGCTGGTCTCGGCCGGTCTGCCACAGCTCTACGGGTACGCCGAGGGCGGGGAGGAGGCGTTCGACGTCTTCGCCCTGCCGGCCAACGAGGACGCCTCCTCGACCCACGTGGCGATCGCACCGGACTTCCTGGCCGTCAACGCCGAGGCCGAGAACCCCGAGGGCGCTCGCGCCTTCCTCGACTTCCTGGCCCGTCCGGAGAACGTCGAGGCCTACGCCGACGAGATGGGCGTGCTGCCCGGTCTCGCCGTCGACGCCGAGCTGAGCTCGGACGCGCTCGAACCGATCATGCCGATGTTCGACTCCGGCCGGACCGCGGGTTACGCGAACTACCTGTGGCCCAACGGTGACGTGCAGCAGACGATGCTGCAGTCCGGGCAGGAGTGGCTGGACGGGACGATCGACACGCCCGCGCTGCTGGAGCAGATGGACGCCGAGTACGCGAGGGGGACCTCGTGACGACGGTCCTCGACCGGGCGACGGCGAGCCGGGCCGACGACCCGGGCCCGCGGCGCCGGCGGGGACGGCGGGCGGTCGTCCCGTACGCGCTCATCGTCCCGGCGCTGCTGTTCTACGCCGTGGTGGTGCTCTACCCGACGGTGGCCGGAGGCGTCTACGCCTTCACCGACTGGAACGGTCGCCGCGCCGCCACGTTCGTCGGGCTCGACAACTTCGTCCAGCTCGGCACCGACCCGGCGCCCCGCTCGGCGCTGGCCAACACGCTGCTGATCGCCGTCTCGACCACGCTCCTGCAGACGCTGCTGGGGCTCGCCCTGGCGCTCGCGCTGCACACCTCGCTCGTCAGCCGGAACGTGCTGCGGACGCTGTTCTTCGCACCCGCGCTGCTCCCGCCGGTGATCATCGGGTTCCTGTGGCAGTACGTGCTCACCCCGTCCGGACCGATGAACGACGCGTTGTCGGCGGTCGGTCTCGGGGCGTTGACCCAGAACTGGCTCGGCGACCCCTCGATCGCCCTGGCCAGCGTGATCGGCGTCATCATCTGGCAGAACGCCGGCCTGACCATGGTCATCTACCTGGCGGGTCTGCAGGGCGTGCCGGAGGAGCTGCTCGAGGCCGCCGCCATCGACGGCGCGGGACGGTGGCAGCGGCTGCGGCGGGTGACCCTGCCGCTGCTGGTGCCGGCGACGACGATCGCCATGTCGCTGACGCTGATCGGCAGTCTCAAGCTCTTCGACCAGGTCTACGTGATGACCGGCGGCGGACCGGGCTACGCCACCGAGACGCTGTCGGTGGTCATGTACAAGGAGGCCTTCGTGTCGGGCCGCTACGGGTACTCGACGGCGATCGCGCTGGTGCTCACGATGATCGTGTTCGCCTTCGCCTTCGTACAGCTGCGGGGGCTGCGACGGTTCGAGGTGGACGCGTGAGCGCCCGGCGGCGGAGCGCCGCTCAGCTGGCCGGCCGGTTCTCCGCCGAGCTCGGCATGCTGCTCGCGGCCCTGGTGTTCGCCTTCCCGTTCTACGTCTTCCTCAGCGTCGCCCTGAAGACCCCGGCCGACCTGGCGGCCTCGCCGCTGTCGTTCCCGACCGATCCGGCGCTCGGCAACTTCGCCGAGGCGTGGCAGCGGGGTGACCTCGGGCAGGCGATGGGCAACTCCGTCGTCGTGACCGCCCTGGCGGTCGCCCTGCTCGTCGGCACCGGGTCGATCGCCGCCTACGCGCTGGCACGGCGGGCGTCCCGCCTCTCCTACGGCGTGTACCTGCTGTTCCTGCTCGGGCTGATGATCCCGCTGCAGCTCGGGATGGTCCCGCTGTACCAGCTGATGCGCGACGCCGACCTGCTGCAGACCTACACCTCGCTGATCATCTTCGAGGTCGGGCACCAGCTGCCCCTCGTGGTCTTCCTGTACGCCGGCTTCCTCCGGGCGCTGCCGGCCGACTACGAGGAGGCCGCCCGGGTCGACGGCGCGGGGACCCTGCGGGCCTTCGGCTCGATCGTCTTCCCGCTGCTGCGCCCGATCACGGGCACCGTGGTCATCCTGACGTCGATCAACGTCTGGAACGACTTCCTAACCCCGCTGCTCTACGTGGGTGGCAGCGCCCAGCAGACCCTGCCGGTGGCGATCTTCGCCTTCCGCGGCGAGTTCGCCAGCCAGTGGCAGATCATCTTCGCCGGGATGGGCATCGCGATCGTGCCCATCCTCCTCGTCTACTTCCTGCTCCAGAAGTACATCATCCGCGGTTTCGCCAGCGGGCTGAAGGGATGAGCCACCGCCGGCTGGCCGAGGCACCACCACCGACCGACTGAGGAGAGACCCATGTCAGGCACCGTCCGACGACGTACCGTGCTCGCCGGCAGCCTCGCCGCCGGGGCCCTCGCCCTGAGTGGCGCCCCGGCCGCAGCGACCCCGGCCCCGCTGACCCCGCCCCGGGTGCCGCCCGGCTCCGGGCCGCTGCCACGGGTGGCCGCCCCCGCCGTCCCGCCGGACCGGAGGCTGTTCGCCCCGGCGGAGCAGCGCTACGCCTCCTACCTCGTCACCCTCGCCGCGATGGTGAACGACATCGACGACTCCGACACCGCGCTGCGCGGATTCCAGGCCGGCGGCTGGTGGCGCACCCCCAGCGAACCCTTCAACGCCCGCACCTGCGAGCACGTCGCGACCTTCGCCTGGTTCCTGACCGCCGAGCGGCCCTGGAACCCCTACCGTGGCGACCCGGCGCTCGCGGCCCGCCTCGACGCCGCCGTCGACTACTACCTGCGGCTCCAGCACGAGGACGGGTCCTGGCCCGAGTACGCCCCCGACGAGCACTCGCGGGCCGCCACCGCGTTCGCGCTCGGCTACCTCAGCAAGACGCTGGAGCGCCTGCGCGGGGCCGATCTCCTGCCGCAGCGGTGCGCCGCGATCAGCGCCGCCCTGCGGCGGGCGACGACGTGGTTCCTCGACCCCGACAACGACGGGGTCTGGACGGGCGGGATCGTCGAGTTCGCGAACCAGCCGGCGGCAGGGCTCGCCGGAGCCGCCAAGGCGCTCGCCCTGGACCCCGACCCCGTGCTCGACGCGCTGCTGCGGGATCGGGTGCGCCACTTCGCCGCCTCCGCGCAGAGCCCGGCCGGCTTCCTCTACGAGCCGCGCGGGATGGACATCGCCTACAACCTCAACGTCACGCTGACCGAGATCCACGAGCTGCACACCGAGCTCGGGGCGCCGGTGCTGCTGCCACTGGTGCGCCGGCTGGCGGAGTGGCTGAGGTACACCGTGGTGCCCGAGCCCGACGGAGCCGGACTGGTGTCCTTCGCCTCGGGCGCGGCCCGGACCCCGATGTACTACCTGGACGCCGTGACCGTCGACCGCCAGCAGCGCGACCTGGGCTCGGTGTTCTGCTCCGAGGTGCCGGACCTGGCGGTCTTCTACCCCGCACGGGAGGACCGCGAGGCCGGACGGGAGGCCTGGGCCGCGTCACCGGAGCCCGTGCCGGCCCTGGCGCCGGGGGACACCAACCCCCGGATCCCGGCCAACATCCCCTACGGCGAGGGCTACCCCAGGCGCCGGCGGCGCGACGTCGCGCTGCGCCGGCTGCCGGCCGTCCGACACGAGCGGTTCAGCGAGCTGCGCGTCGATCCGCAGGACCAGCACTACCTGTTCGTGCGCCGGCCGGGCTACTACCTGCAGGCCTTCTTCGGGGTCCGGCCGAACGCGGTGGTCCGCGCCGGGCTCGGCCTGCTGTGGCACCCCCGCGCGGGCACGTTCGTCCACGGCGGGCAGAGCTCGAACACGGAGTGCTGGGCGACCGTGCTGCCCAACGGCGGCACCGACGGCGCCTCCGACCTCACCCCGCGGTACCACCAGGGGCCGGTGTCCGACGGTCGGGTCGTCGAGCCCGGTCGGGTGGGCCGGGTGCACGACGACCTCGGGATCTCGTGGACCACCACGGGCGGCAACGTCACCGGATCGGTCCTCCTGCAGGACACCGGACTCGTCCGGGAGGTCACGACCACGATGGACGGCACCGAGCAGGTCCCGCTCGTGCTGCGCCACGACGACGTGGTCACCTGGGTGGGTGGCCGCCAGGCCGCCGTCGGGGAGCTCACCTCCGCCCGCACCACGGGGGTGACGGTGTCACGCGGCGGCGTCACCCTGACGATCGACTGGGGCACCGAGGCCGACGCCCGGCTGACGCCGACGACGCGCACCTACTTCGCCGATGCCTCCCGCCGGCTGTCCGTGCTGCGGGTGCCACTGGGCCGGGCGGCGGAGGTGGGCTACACCTTCGGCTGATCCGGCGGTCGACCTGCGCCGCAACCCGCGAGGGGACCTGATCAGGGCCGGCCGGTAGGGGTCATCCGCCTCTCCGCCCGGGCCCGGCGCTCGGCCAGCTTGGCCTCCCGCGCCTTCTCCTCCGCCTGCTGGGAGGAGGTCTCGAACCAGCCGAGGGTGCCCCGGGCGCCGGTGTCGTCGTTGCGGCCGTAGCGGATCCGGGTGTAGACGGTCGGCAGCCGGGTGGCGAGGTAGCCGGTGGTCAGCCGTCCCAGCAGCCCGTAGCCGAGCGCGCCGTTGAGCACGCCGACCGCCACCGCCGCCCAGGGCCCCCAGCCGGGCAGGGCGACGAAGCCGACGACGAGTGCGACGGCCGTCGGCAGCACCAGCAGCAGGGTGCCCCACAGCGCCACCTGCGCCTGCAGGCCCATGTCGCCGCCGGCGTCGTTGGGTCCGGTCCGCGCCCGCGGGTCGACCCCGGGCGAGACCCCGACGGCCGAGACCAGCACCGCGATCCCCGAGGCCACCCCGGCCAGTGCCGGCAGACCGGCGGCCACCACGGGCCAGGCCCACGCCGCGTCCGAGACCAGCACCAGCACCACCGAGACGACGGCGGCCGGCGGCAGCACCAGCAGCAGCACGGCCAGCTGGCGTCCGCGGACGTCGGCGGTGACCGTGTCGGGCCGCTGGTTGACGATGCTCACCCACACCGCCGACCCGTCCTGGCCGTAGAGGTTGCAGGCGGCCAGGCAGATCATCAGGGCGATCACCAGCCCCGAGAGCGGGGCCACCACCGCGAAGTCGCCGGAGACGGCGCTGAACACCCCGAACACCACCCCGGTGTAGAACCCGCTGCGCAGCTCCAGCGCCCGCCACGGGTCGCGCCACCACTGGCGCAGCTCCTTGCCGAGCACCGCACCGAGCGCGGTGTCGGGCAGCAGCCGGCGGCCCCGCCGCGAGCCGAGCGGTCGACGGTTGCGTCGCCGGCTGCGCCCGTCCAGGTTCGGGCGCAGCAGCACCGCCGCCAGCGCGAGCAGCAGCGCGGCGAGCAGCGCCAGTGCGAGCAGCCAGGCCAGCCCCGTCCCGGTGCGTCCGGTGCCGACCGCCTCCGCCGCCCGCACCGGCCAGGAGGTGGGCAGCACCGCGAGCACGGCGGTGACGTCATCGGGCAGGCCCTCGGCGAGCAGCAGCGGGACGGTCTGGAACGCCGCCGCGACCACCATCCAGCCGGCCAGCATCGCCCCGATCAGCAGCCCGAACTGCAGACCGGCGATCTCCACCCCGAGCCAGGTCCGCATCGCCGAGCCGAGCGCGGCGTAGACCAGCCGGGCCAGCGTGATGACGACCACCCAGGCGAGCAGCGCGCCCAGCACCGCGACCGCCACGGCGAGCGGGCCGAGCGCGACCGCCGGCACCACCGCGGCCAGCAGGGCCAGCAGCAGGTAGCCCGAGGCCACCGAGGGGAAGACGGCGGCGAGCAGCCCGAGCGCCAGCCGGGAGCGGTCCAGGGGCAGCAGCGTGAAGTACTCCGCGCGCAGCACGCCGGCTCCCGACATCAGCACCGGACCGAGCACCGCACCGACCCCCCACCCGACCGCGGTCAGCACCTGCACCTCCACCCGGACGGCACCGGCGGTGGCGAGCAGGACCCCGGCCCAGGTGCTGAGCACCAGCAGCGCGCCGAGCACCCAGCCGGTCTGCCGCAGACCCTTCGGGGAGTGCCGCAGCAGGGTCAGCTTCAGCGAGATCAGGACCCCAACCACGTCAGGTCCTCCTCCTCGAGCCGGCGCTCACCCACCAGCGAGACGAACCGGTCCTCCAGGGTGCCGGCGCCGCGCACCTCGGCCAGCGTGCCGGCGGCCAGCACCCGCCCGCGGGCGATGATCGCCACCCGGTCGCACAGCTGCTCCACCAGCGACATCACGTGGCTGGACATCACCACCGAGCCGCCGGCGGCGACGAACCGCCGCAGGATGCTGGTGAGCACCCGCGCCGAGACCGGGTCGACCGCCTCGTAGGGCTCGTCCAGCACCAGCACCCGCGGCGAGTGCAGCAGCGCGGTGGCCAGCCCGATCTTCTTCCGCATGCCGGTGGAGTACTCGAGCACCACCGTGCCCAGCCGTTCGGCCTCGTCCAGCTCGAGGATGCGCAGCAGCTCCGCCGCCCGGTCCTCGACCACGGCGCGCGGCATGCCGCGCAGGCGTCCCCAGTAGTCGAGCAGCTCCCCGCCGGTGAGCCGCTCGGGCAGCGCCAACCCGTCGGGCAGGACGCCGAGCGCGGTCTTGGCCCCGATCGGGTCGGCCCACACGTCGGTGCCGAGCACCATCGCCCGCCCAGCGGTCGGGCGCAGCAGCCCGACCGCCATCGACAGGCTGGTGGTCTTGCCCGCCCCGTTGGGCCCGACGAGGCCGAAGAAGCTGCCCCGTGGCACCACCAGGTCGATGTCGTCGACCGCCACCTTGTCCCCGAACTGCCGGCGCAGCCCGCGCAGCTCCAGCGCCGGGCTCGTCGTCTCCGTCTGCGTCACGGCGTCCAGGCTGCCGGGACGGACCGGCCGGCGGCACCCGCCGACCGGCCAGAACTCCTGGCCGGTCGGCCAGCACGCGGACGCGTACAGTCCGGCAGGTGAGCACCCCGGCCGTGGTGACCCCGGCAGCGGCGCAGGCGCGGGCCCGCCCGTCCCGGGTGGTCGACGTCGCGCTGCCGGTGACCGCGCTCCTCTACTGGGCCTACACGGTCGCGACCAGCGGGGCGCTGTTCGCGCTGCTGCCGACGTGGTGGGTCGGGCTCGACCTGGTGGTCGGCGTGCTGGCCGCGGTGGCGCTGGTGTGGCGGCACCGCCACCCGGTGGGGCTGGCGCTGGCCCTCGCGCCGGTGGGCGGGCTGTTCCTCACCGCGGGGCTGCCGGCCCTGGTGTCGGTGTTCGTGGTGGCCGTCCGGGCGCGGGTGTGGGTGGCTCTGCTGGCCACCGGGGTGCACCTGGCGATCGCGGTGCCGTACTACCTGGTGGTGCCGGTGGGCGGGATGACCCTGCCGGTGTGGACCGTGCTGATGTTCATGCTGTACGCCACCGCGCTCAGCCTGGGCCTGGCCGTCCGCTCCCGCCGCCAGGTGGTGGACGGGCTGCTGGCCAGCGCCGAGCGCGACCGGGCCGAGCACGAGGAGCAGCTGCGCCGGGCCCGCCGCGACGAGCGCACCCAGATCGCCCGCGAGATGCACGACGTGCTGGCCCACCGCATCTCGCTGCTGTCGGTGCACGCCGGCGCCCTGGAGTTCCGGGTGCGGCCCGGGACCGACGGTCGGCCGGGCGCCCCGCTGACCGAGGAGGAGCTCCGCTCGGCGGTGACGGTGATCCGCGAGTCCGCCCACCGCGCGCTGGAGGAGCTGCACGACGTGCTGACGGTGCTGCACGACGAGGACGGCCCGGGCCGCGGCCTGGAGGGGGCGGCGCTGGGCACCGCGCGGCCGGCGGTGGACCTGCCCTCGCTGCCGGCCCTGGTGGCGGAGGTGTCGGCGTCCGGGCAGCCGGTGGAGCTGCGCTCCGAGATCGACATCGCGGGCCCGGTCGGGCTGCGGCTGCAGACCCAGCGGACGGCCTACCGGGTCGTGCAGGAGGGGCTGACCAACGCCCGCAAGCACAGCCCGGGCGCGCCGGTGACGGTGGTGCTGCGCCGGGTGGACGGGCCGGCGCTGGAGGTGGAGGTGCGCAACACGCTGCCGCTGGGCACCACCGGCTCGCAGATCCCGGGCGCCGGCTCCGGTCTGGCCGGGCTGGCCGAACGGGTCGGGCTGGAGGGCGGCCGCCTCCAGCACGGGGTGGTCGACGGCGACTTCCGGCTGCGGGCGGTGCTGCCGTGGCGGGGATGAGCGCGGACGCGGTGGTGCGGGTGCTGCTGGTCGACGACGACCCGCTGGTGCGGGCGGGGCTGCGGATGATGCTGGCCGGGGATGCCCGGGTGGTGGTGGTCGGCGAGGCCGAGGACGGCGACGAGCTGGGGCGGGCGGTCGCCGAGCACCGGCCCGACGTGGCCCTGGTGGACGTCCGGATGCCGCGGCTGAACGGGGTGGCCGCGGTGGCGGAGCTGCGCCGGCGGCCCGGGCCGCGCGCGCCCGCGGTGATCATGCTGACCACCTTCGACGCCGACGAGACGGTGCTCTCGGCGCTGCGGGCCGGCGCCGACGGCTACCTGCTCAAGCACGCCCCGCCGGAGCAGATCGTCGACGCCGTGCACCGGGCGGCGGCCGGGGAGCCGGTGTTCAGCGCCAGCGTGCTGCGCACCCTGATCCGGCACAGCACCGCCGACGCCGACGCGCCCGACGAGCGCTGGGCGTCCCTGGGTGAGCGGGAGCGGCAGGTCGCCGAGGCGGTGGCGCGCGGGTTGTCCAACGCCGAGATCGCCGCCGAGCTGTACCTGTCGCTCGGCACGGTCAAGGCCGAGGTGTCGGCCCTGCTGGAGACGCTGGGGGTCGCCAACCGGATCCAGCTGGCAATCCTCGCCGCCCGTCAGCGGCGACCCTGAGCCGTCCGGTTCAGCCGAGCAGGTGGCGACGCATCGCGTCGGTGTCGCGCTCGGTCCAGCCGAGACGGCCCAGCATCGCGGCCACCCCGCCGTGGGACTCCTCGACGTAGCGCAGGAAGGCGTCCATGGTCTCGGCCTTGGTGGCCTGCGCGGCGTGCGAGCGTCCGCGCAGGTTGGCGGCGTAGACCGGGGACCCCATCAGCCGCTCCATGATCAGCGGGACCCGCTCGTCGCTGGCGGCGTAGTCGGCGACCACCGCGTCCCGCTCGGCCCCGACGAGGGAGAGCGCCAGGGCGACCGTGGTCCCGGTGCGGTCCTTCCCGGCGGCGCAGTGCACCAGAGCCGCACCGTCGGCGTGGGCGATCGCCCGCAGCGCGCCGACGACGGAGTCGGGTCGGTCGGACAGGTAGCCCCAGTAGGTGGAGGCGAAGTGGTCGTCGAGGTGCTCCTCGATCTGCTTCTCGACCCAGGGCAGCGCGTTCTCGGGCAGCTCGTCGCCGGTGGCCGGGGAGGTCGCCTCGCCGTGCTCCTCGACGAAGAAGCTGAAGTGGTGGTGGCGGATCTCCTCCAGCGCCCGCAGCGGGCCGTCGCCGGTGGCGTTCACCTCGTAGGCGCTGCGCAGGTCGATGACGTCGGTCAGCCCGCGGCGGCGCAGCTCCTCGATGTCGGCGGGGGTGAGGTCCTGCAGGTTGTCCGAGCGCAGCAGCCGCCCGGGCAGCACCTCTCCGCCTCCGGCGACCGGCGTCCCGCCGAGGTCGCGCGCGTTGACCAGTCCGTCCAGCTCGATCCAGTTCGGCACGCGGGAAGTCTAGGCCGGTCCCGGCGACACGACGGTGGACGGCGGGTGACCTCTCGGCTCCGGGTGGGCGAGCGCCACCGTCGCCGCGCCGCTCAGGCCGTCTGGGCCCGGACCAGCTCGGCCACCCGGGCGCCGCTGGCCAGTGCGCCCTGCTGGGAGCCGGTGTCGCGGTGGTCACCACAGACGAACAGCCCCGGCGCCAGCTGCTGGGGCTGACGGACGTGCAGCGGTGGTGGCTGGGCCGGCAGACCGCGGTCGACGTCGTGGCGGACCAGCAGCTCCGCCCGGCCGGGGGCGAGCTGCAACAGCTCCTCGAGGTGGCGGCGGGCGGCCTCGTCGGTGACCCGCTGCCCGGGGCCGAGCAGCGCCGAGCCCTGCAGCAGCGCCCGACCCGGTGGGGCGTAGCTGGGAGCGGCCGCGCTGACGACGGCGGCGTTGACCAGCGGGCCGCGGCGCTCCCGGCCGTCCACCCGCAACGCGTCGGGCAGGGCCAGCTCGGCGACCTCCTCGGCCGCGACGGCGTACCACCAGGTGGTGACGCCCTTCATCGGCGCCGGCGGCAGGTCGGGGAGCAGGCCGCCGGCGTCGGCGGTGTCGGTGGCGACCACGACGGCGCGGGCCGTCCACGTGGCCGCCTCCGTGGTGACCCGCCAGCCGCTGCCGGCCCGGGTGATCGCGGTGACCGGCTCGGAGCAGCGGACCGGCCGGGGCAGCCGGTCGGCGAGCTGGCGCGGCAGCGCCTGCACCCCCTCCCGCGGCAGCGACGGCGTGCCGAGGGCGAAGGAGCGCAGCAGCAGCCGGACCAGGTGGGCCGAGCTCGACCCGTCGTCCTCCAGCAGCACCCCCGCCAGGAACCGCACGAGCAGGCGGTGGCGCACCGTCCCGGTGGCGCCCAGCCGGTCCAGCGCCTCGCCCCAGGCCCGGTCCGGGCTGGTGAGCATCCGCTGCGGCGCGACGAGCACCGGGGCCACCCAGCGCGCGATCCGGGCCAGCTCGACCGGGCGGACGAACCCCGAGCGCAGGGTGGTGGGCAGCAGGCCCGGGTGGCGGCGCGGGTCGGCCACGGTGACGTCGCCGTCCTCGGTGCGCGCGCACACGCCGGCGACGAAGGGCTGCAGCCCCAGCGCGGCCAGGTCGACGTCGGCGCGCAGCCGCGGGTAGGACGGGTTGACCAGCTGGAACCCGACGTCGCAGCGGAAGCCGTCGACCACCTCGGTGCGCACCCGCCCGCCGACCTCGGGGCGGGCCTCCAGCACCTCGGTGTGGCGGTCGGTCAGGCCGGCGGCGGCGCGCAGCCCGGCCAGGCCGGCGCCGACCACCAGCACGTCGCAGTCCATGACGGCCATGCTGCCACCCGGGGTCTGCGCCGCTGGCGGACCGGTCGGCTCAGGCCGTCCGCGGCCGCAGCAGGGTGACCGGCTTGACGGTCCGCTGGCGCAGCACCGCGAGCACGCTGGCCGCGACCGCGATGAGCAGCCAGACCACCACCGTCATCACGTTGCCGCCGAGCCCCGGTCCGTCGGTGAGCAGTGCCCGGATGGCGTCCAGGGCGGGGCTCGTCGGCAGCAGCGGTCGGATGGTGTCGAACAGCGCTGGCACCGCCGAGGTGATCGCGCCGGCCGCGGTGAGCACGGCCACCGTCACCGAGAGGACCCGGCCGACGCCGCCGAGCCAGGCGACCAGGGCGTGGTTGAGCCCGACGAAGGTCCAGCCGATGAGCAGCAGCAGGAGCAGCAGGCCCACCACCCGGCCTGCGGAGAGGTCGAGGACGACCTGCCCGACGATGGTCAGCGCGACCGCCTGCACGGCGGCGACCGCCGCGCCCGGGGCGATCGCCAGCAGCGCCAGCTGCCAGGACGGCCGCGAGGACATCCAGGTGCGGGCCGAGACCGCCTGCACCACCAGGAAGGTGGCCAGCCCGCCGAGCCACAGCGCCAGCACCATGAGGAGGCTGGTGGAGGCTGCGATCGGCAGCAGGTCGACCGACTCGTCGCCGGTGGTGACCGGCTCGGCGACCACGCTGGCGAGGTTCTCCCGCTCGGAGTCGTCGTAGGTGGGGATCTGGGTGGCGCCCTCGGCCAGGCCGTCGGCGAGCTCGCGGGAGCCGTCGGCCAGCTGGCCGGCGCCGTCGTCGAGCTGGCCGAGGCCCTCGGCGAGCTGGCCCGCCCCGGTCGCGGACTGGGCGACGCCGTCGGTGTACTGCACGATGCCGGCCACGTAGCCGCCGAGGCCGGTGCTGAGCTGGGTGACACCGTCGGTGTACTGGGTGATCCCCGAGGCCAGCTGACCCGCACCGGAGTCGAGCTGGGTGATCCCGTCGGTGTACTGCGTGATCCCCGAGGCCAGCTGACCCGCACCCGCGTCCAGCTGGGTGATCCCGTCGGTGTACTGCGTGATCCCCGACGCCAGCTCACCCGCACCCGCGTCCAGCTGGGTCACCCCGTCGGTGTACTGCGTGATCCCCGACGCCAGCTCACCCGCACCCGCGTCCAGCTCGGTGATGCCCGTGCCGAGCTGCTCGATGCCCGTGCTGAGGCCGGTGGCCCCGCCGGCCAGCTCCTCGGCGCCGGTCACCAGCTGCGCTCCGTTCTGGTCGAGCTCGGTCAGGCCCTGGTTGAGCTGGTCGACGCCGTCGACGAGCTGCTGCAGCTGCTCGCCCAGGCCGCCGAGGGCGCCGAGCTGCGTGCCCAGCTCGCCGATGCCTTCCGCGAACTCGTCGGAGCCGGCGGCGAGGGCGGCGACACCGCCCCGCAGGCTGCTCGGGTCGTCCGCCTCGCCCAGCCCGGCGACGGCCTGGGTGGCCGTGGCCCGGGAACCCGCCTGCACCCCCTGCTGGAAGACCTCGCACGCCTCGTCGTCGAGCTGGTCCGGGCACTCGACCGCGCCATCGGGCAGCCCGTTCTCGGCCAGGTCCGCGAACCCGGACTGGTACTGGCGCAGGCCCTCGTCCAGCCCCCCGATCCCCTCGGCGATCTCGGTCGCGCCGCCGGTGAGCTGCTCCAGCTCCTCCTCGCTCGGGCCGGACACGTCGGCCCCGCCGAGCCCGGCCTGGAGCTGGTCGTTGAGCTCGCCGACCCCGGCCGCGGCCTGGCCGACCCCGTCGGTGTACTGCTCGACACCCTGGGCGTAGGCGGTGGCACCCTCGCCGAGCTGGGCGGCGCCCTCGGTCAGCGCGGGGACGCCCTCGGCCAGCTGTCCGGTGCCGTCGGCGAGCTGGGTCGCCCCGTCGCTCAGCGCCGGGCCGTTCTCGGCGAGCTGGGAGACGCCGTCGGCCAGCTGGGTGGCGCCGTCGGCCAGCGCCGGACCGTTCTCCGCCAGCCGGGACACGCCACCGGCCAGCTGGGTGGCGCCGTCGGCCAGCGCCGGACCGCCGCCGGCGAGCTGGGACACCCCGCCAGCCAGCTGGGTCGCCCCCTCGCTCAGCGCCGGCCCGCCCGCGGCCAGCTGACCGGTGCCGTCGGCGAGCTGGCTGGCACCGTCAGCCAGGGCGGGACCACCCGCCGCCAGCTGGGCCGCGCCGCTGGCCAGCTCCTGGCCGCCGGTGGCCAGCTCGCCGCCGGCGGTGCCGAGCTGGGACAGCCCGTCACTGAGCTGCCCGGCGCCCTCCGCGGACTGCTCGGTGCCTTCGGCGAGCTGTTCCGCACCGTCGGCAAGGTCGCCGGCGCCGTCGGCCACGGTGCCGAACTGGTCGGCGATGTCGTTGAAGCCGAGGTAGATGTTGTCCAGGTAGGTCTTGGTCAGCTCGGTGTTGAGGGTGGCCACGGCGACGTTGCCGACGGTCTGGCCGATGGCGCCGTCGGCGATCCCGGTGATCTCGGAGGTCCGGACGTCGATCTCTGCCTGCTCGGCCTCGGCCGCCTCACCACCGTAGGAGGTGGCGGCCTCGGAGAAGTTCTCCGGGATGGTGACCACCGCGGCGTAGCGTCCGGACGCGAGCCCGCTCTCGGCGTCCTCGCTGTCGGTCAGGGTCCAGGTGAAGTTCTCCTCCTCCGAGTCGACCAGTCCGGCGGCGAGCTGGCGCCCGAGCGGCACCCGCTGGCCGTTCACCTCGGTGCCCTCGTCGAGGTTGACGACGGCGGCCTGCACCCGGTCGAGCCGGTCGTCGGAGCCCCAGGTGGCCCAGAGGAAGCCGGCGGCGACGATCACCGGCACCAGGACCAGGCCGACCAGCGACCACCAGGTGACGCCGCGGGAGCGGTCGGCGCGTTCGAAGCTGAGCATCAGCGGGGGTCCTTCCGGGTGGCCAGCGCGTCGCTGGTGGTCTGCTCCGGCGCGGTCGCCAGGGCGGGGGCGGGTTCGGGATCGAGCTCGAGGTACTGGTGCGGTCCGGCGATCAGGTCGGCCACCACCGAGGCGGTCGCGACGCCGAGGACGACCGCCTGGTCGCGTCGCTCCTGAGCGGAGCGGATCAGCCGGTCCAGGGCCTGCCGGGCGCCGGGGGTGCTGAGCGCATCCGCCCCGTCGACCAGGGCCAGCGGCGGGCGTCGGCGCGAGAGCGTCTCCAGCCCGCGCTCGACATCCGGCTGCAGGGTGGCGTCGACGTACCCGCTGCGCCGGCGGATCGCGCCGCCCGCTCCGGGCAGCAGCTCACCGGCGATCCGGGCGCGACCGGCGTCGGGGGCCAGCCGTCCGGCCAGGCCCATCAGCAGCGCCGCCCGCTGGGCCGGGGCGCCCTGCACCACCAGCACCTCACCGGGGTCGAGGTCGAGGTCGACCGGTCCGAGCAGCCCCTCCACGGCCAGTCCCTCGACGTGGGCGACCTGGCCGGCGTCCGGGCCGGGCCAGTCGGCGAGCTCGAGCTGGCGGTGCAGCTGCTCGCCCTCGACGTCGAGGGCCGGCAGCCGGCGTTCCAGCCAGCCCGGCAGCCACCAGGCGCGCTCACCGAGCAGGGCCATCACCGCCGGCACCAGCGTCATCCGCACGACGAAGGCGTCGAAGGCCACGCCGACGGCCAGCGCGAAGGCGATCGGCTTGATGGCGCCCTCGCCCTCGGGGACGAAGAAGGCGAAGACGGCGAACATGATGACCGCGGCGGCGGTGACCACCGGCGCGGAGCCGACGAACCCGCTCTGCACGGCCTCGCGGGCCGGACGGCCGTGGACGTGGTCCTCCCGCATCCGGGAGACGAGGAAGACCTCGTAGTCCATCGCCAGGCCGAAGAGGATGCCCATCAGCAGGATCGGCAGGAAGCTGATGATCGGGCCGGGACGCTCCAGGCCGATCAGCTCGGCCCCGTGGCCGCCGTTGAACACCAGCGTGGTGAGCCCGAACGCGACGCCGATGCTCAGCAGGTAGCCCAGGGTCGCCTTGATGGGCACCGCGATGGAGCGGAACACCATGGTCAGCAGCACCAGCGACAGGCCGACCACGAAGATGCCGAAGGGCAGCAGCGCGCCGCCGAGCCGGTCGGAGACGTCGATCTGGATGGCGGTGGCGCCGGTGACGGCGGTCGGGACGTCGTACTCGTCGAGCCAGTCGTCCTCCATCTCACGCAGCCGCTCGACCAGGTCGGCGGTGGCGGGGTCGGAGGGCCCGGTGGTGGGGACGATCTGGACGATGCCGGTGTCGGCGTTCTGGTTGGGGGTGGCGAGCGGGACGCTCTGGACGCCGGGCATGGCCTCGATGTCGGCCTTCAGCCCGTCCATCACACCCAGCGGGTCGTCGCTGCCGATGATGCCGGCGGTGACGATCAGCGGGCCGTTGAAGCCGGGGCCGAAGTACTCGCTCTGCAGGTCGTAGGTGGTACGGGCGGGGGTGCCGATCTCGTTCTCGCCGGCGTTGGGCAGGGCGAGGGTGAGGTCGCGGGCGGGCAGGCTGAGCAGGACCGAGCCGACCACCACGACGGCGACGGTGAGCGCCGGCACCCGGGTGACCAGGCGGACCCAGCCGCGGAACGGACGTCCGCGCTCGGCGGCGGGCTTGGGCTTGCGGGGCCGCATCCGCTCCCCGGCCAGCGCCATCAGCGCCGGCAGCAGGGTGAGGGCGACCACCACCGCGACCGCGACGCCGAGGGCGGCGAAGAGGCCCATCACGGTGAGGAAGGGGATCTGGGCGATGGCCAGCCCGACCAGGGCGATGATGACGGTGACGCCGGCGAAGACGACGGCCGAGCCGGCGGTGGCCACCGAGCGGGCGGCGGACTCCTCGGCGTCCAGGCCGTCGGCCAGCAGCTCGCGGTGCCGGGACAGGATGAACAGGGCGTAGTCGATGCCGACCGCCAGACCGAGCATCACCGCCAGCATGGGCGTGGTGGAGTTGATGGCGGCGAAGGCGGTGGAGCCGAGCAGGATCGTCATGGTGACGCCGACGCCGAGCAGCGCGGTGAGCAGCGGCATGCCGGCGGCGACCAGCGAGCCGAGGGTGATGATGAGCACGACCAGCGCCACCACGACGCCGATCACCTCGACGATGCTGAAGCCGGGGACGCTCATGTTGAAGATCTCCCCGCCCATGCTCGCCGTCGAGCCGGGCAGGTCGGCCTGCAGCTCCTCGGCGACGGCGACCAGCTGCTCGCGCTGGGCGTCGGTGACCGCCTGGGCGTCGCCGGGGATCTGCACCTGGACGATGACGGCGCGGCCGTCGTCGCTGATGGTGCCCTCGACCAGGTCGTCGTAGGGGTTGGCGGCGGTGTCGACGAAGTCGAGGGCCTCGAAGTCGTCCAGCCGCGCCTCGACCGCCTCACGGACGTCGGGCGACTCCACGTCGCTGCCCTCGGGGGCGATCACGATCATGCTGGCCGACGTCCCACCCACCTCGGGGAAGGTGCGGCTGAGCTGGTCGAGCGCGACCTGGGCCGGCGCGCCGGGGATCGTGAACTCGTTGTCGAAGGACCGGCTGATCAGCCCGGCGGTGCCGCCGAGGACGCCCATCACCAGCGCCCAGACCAGGATGGTGCGCCACTTGTGGCGGTAGGCGGCGCGCCCCAGGGCGTGCAGGAACGAGGACATCGGAACCCCTGACCAGCTCGATACAGTCGTGCATCCGATACGGAACTGTATCCGATAGGGTGCAGGCAGCAACCGGGGAGGACGTGACATGGCTCTCACCCCCACCGAGGGGACGTCGACGGCGACGACGCGCGGCGACGGCGCACCGACCGCGCGGCGCGAGCGGACGCGGCTGCGCCTGCTGGACGCCGCCGTCCAGGTGTTCGCCGAGCGCGGGGTGAACGGCGCGAGCGTGGAGGAGATCTGCGAGCGGGCCGGCTTCACGCGGGGCGCGTTCTACTCCAACTTCACCTCCAAGGAGGACCTCTGCCTGGCGGTGATCCGGCGCCGGCACGAGGAGCACGCGGCGGCGGCCGAGCAGACGATCAGCCAGGTCTCGGTGGGCGATCTCAGCATGGACGAGCTGATCGAGCAGGGGGTCGAGCTGTTCGTCCGCGCGCAGGACACGGACCCGGCGGCGGTGGTGGCGGCAGCCGAGCTGCGGCTGCACGCCGTCCGCACGCCGGAGCTGCGTGCCGACTACACCGAGCTGGAGGACCAGCAGAAGGCGACCTTCGCCCGGCTGCTCTCGGCGGGGCTGGAGGTCAAGGGGCTGCCGCTGCGGCTGGAGCCCGGCCAGCTCGGACTGCTGGGTGCGGTGTTCGAGTCGACCCTGCTCGAGGGGGTGCTGCACGGCACCGACGTCCGCGACACCCTGAAGGAGCGGATGATGGCGGCGCTGCGCGGGCTGCTCGTGGACGCCCGGCGCCAGCACCTGCCGGAGCGCTGACCCGGGGTCGTCAGGCGTCGAAGATCGACGGGTGGCGGGGCGCGGAGGCCTGCGGCGGGTCGGCGGGCTCGGGCGTCGCCGGGGCGGTGTCGTGGACCGTCGGCGAGGGAGCTGAGCCGTCGAGGGGCTGGAAGGCCGGCGAGACCGCCCGCCGCTCGGCCGCCCGGGCCCGCCGCCGCTCCAGCAGCATCCGGCCGCCCTGGTGGACCGCGAGAGCGACCCCGACCACCGGTCCGCCGAAGAGGGCGGTGAGCATGAGGAGGGTCGGCAGCAGGACCTCGGGCGCACCGATGTCGCCCGGGCGCTCGGCGAGCCGCAGCTGCGCGATCCACCCGGCGGCGCCCACACCGGCCCCGACGACGAGGGGGACGATCCAGCGCAGGTGCCGCACCCCTCCACGGTAGCCACGGCGGGCTGGGACGGGCGCCGGAGCGGAGCGCGTCGCCCTCGGCGCGGCGGAGCGGTTCGCGGGCGGTCGGTGGTCATGGCGTCGCCACCGCGAGCCGCGGTGCACCCGAGGCCGTCGGCGCCGTCGAGCTGTAGGTGTGGCCGGTCGGGGTGACCGTGCGGACCGTGTGCCGCGGCCCCGGCACCGATCTGGCCGCCCAGCCGGGCGCCTGCTTGGCGTAGTTGCAGGCCTCGCACAGCCCCTGCCCGTTGGCCAGACCGGTCGCCCCGCCGCGCTCGACGGCCACCACGTGGTCGACGTGGCGCACCGGCGCGCCGCACCACGGCATCCGGCACCGCTGGTCGCGCAGCCGCACGAGCTGGGCCAGCCGGGCCGGGAACCGACGGGCCCACGAGTCCGCCGCCACCAGCTCCCCCGTCCCGGGTCGGGCGTACAGCCGGCGCACCCACGCCCGCTCCGCGGCCAGCTCGCGCACCAGGTCAGCCGGTACCGGCCCGTACCCGTCGAGGTGCCCTGCCTCGTCGGACGCGCCCAGCAGCACGCGGTCGGCAACCACGACGTGCAGCAGCACCGGCAACGCCGACACCGCCACCTCCCCGCTGCCATCGGGTGGAGGCGGAAGCGACGCAGTGAGCTCCGGAGGACCGGAGCAGCACGCTGGGCCCAGCCCGCTCGCCGTCTCCCCCGCTGGCTCACGCGGAAGGACGGAGGGTGCGGGTGCGTAGCCATCCGACCCCACCTCGACCGGACCCGGCCGCGGGACCGCCGCTCGACCGCCACCAGCCATCCTCCCCGCGCCGCCGGTCTGCGCCGCGCCGGCTCGGAAGGTCTCGGTCCCTCGGGCCACATCTGCCGGTCCCGCTTGCACAGCGGCCCACGTCAGCGGCGTGGGCACCGCGCCCGCGAGACCCCGATCACGGCCCAGCACCCGGTCCACCAACGTGTCCGCCCGGATCTGGTCGCGGCTGCGGCCGTCACCGGCCGCGACCAGCGTGTCCGCGACCCGGTCGAGCGTGGCGAGCACCGCCACCCCGTCCCGCACCGGCAGCAGCACCGAGAGCTGGCTCATCACGTCCGGCGCCGGTCGCAGCGACACCCGCCGCTCCGACTCCGCCCGCGACCGCCTCGCCACCACCGATGCCGGATCCCGCTCCTGCGCCAGCCGCCGGGCGGCCGCTGCCGCCTCGGCGTCACCCATGCCCGCCAACCGCTTCGGGTCACCCGCCAGCTCGGCATCGACCGACCCGCGGTCCTCCCGGGACAGGCAGGCCGTCTCCCGTGCGAGCAGCATCGCCCGCCACTCGGTGATCCGACCCGCGCGCAGCGCCGCCAAGGTGCCCGGCATCTCCGCATCCAGGACCATCGCCAGCCCGAGGTGACGCCGACCCCGCGCATGGGACTCCCGTCGCGCCAGCGCCACCTGCGCCGCCACTCCGCGACCGCACCGTGCCCGGGGCAGACCGCGACGCCCCTCCGCGGCCCGCACGCTCCGGTTCAGCGCCACCGCGGCCACCGCCTGGAGACCTTCCGCGGCGGCCTTCAGCTCTTCCAGCGTGCGCAGCAGGTCCACCAGCTCGACGTCGGCCACCCCGGGCAGGCGCTCGGCCGGCACCGTCGCCAGCGCCCGCACCCAGCCCGCGACCACATCGGGTGCCACCACCTCGGAGCCACTCCAGCCGGCCACCATTTCGCTCATGTGTTCGATTCTAGGAAGCGGTGCGTCCCTCGAGAACCGGAGCATCGGCATCTGTGCACAACGCTCCAGATCGCCCGCCGCTGTGGACAACTCGCGCCCGCCCGGCGCCGGCAGCACGCACTCGAGGCGCACGAGCACCGAGCTCGCCCTTCTGCTGGCGGCAGTGACTCGACCGTGCTGCTCCGCACACCAGCACCGGTCGCCTGACGCCCCTCAGGCGTCGAAGATCGACGGGTGCGTCCCGCCCTGACCGTCCCTCGGGCCCGCGGGACGACCTCCACCCCGTCCCCCAGCCGCCTCAGGTCCCGGGTCCAGCTCGGGTGCGGAACCCACCACGTCCAGCTCGCGCAGCCCCGGGTGCTCGCGCAACCCCTGCGGCCCGTGCAGGGCGGCGAGGGCCAGCACCGAGACGACGTCGGACGCGGGCCCGTCGAGCAGCAGCGGCTCCGTCGCGTGGAAGGCGGCCACGAAGGCGTCGCCGGAGACGTCCGGCCAGACCGCGCTCATCGCCGTGTAGTCGAAGGTCAGCCAGCGCCCGCCCAGGTCGCACACCACCCGCTGGTCGGTGACCACCACCCGGGTGAGCTGGGTCTCGCGCCACTGCGCGGCCGCCATCCGCTGGGCCGCCGCGCGACGGCGGTGGTTGCCGATCGCGGTCGCGGCGACCGCGGCCGCCACGAATCCCGGACGGCCGAAGGCGAAGGTCGAGCCGTGCTGGTAGCTGACGTCGGTGCCGTAGAAGCGGGCGTAGCGGAGGATGACGTCGTAGCAGGCGTTCTCGCCGGGACGCAGCGTGACCGGCCACACCGCGACGGACGGCGGCGCCTGTCCGGCGAGCAGCTGCGCGCGGAGGTCGGCAGCCACCCGGCGCCAGTGCGCGATCCCCTCCGGCGTCTGCCCCAGCGTCTGCTGCTCCTGCTGCCAGGCCCGGCGCCGACGGGTCTCCGCCTGCACCGTGACCGCCTGGACGATGGTGACGATCAGGCAGACCAGCGGTCCCACGAACCACACGATCCCCATCCCGAGGAACAGCAACGACTCGTCCGAGGACATCTCCGGACCCGAGTTGAGCCGGACCGCGACCGCCAGCGGAACGACGAACAGCACCACCCCGATGACCGCGGGGACGATCCAGCGCAGGTGCCTCACGGGCCGTCACGCTAGTGGAGCCCGGGCCGCCGCCCCGCTGCCGGTCGCCCACGCCGGGGCACCCAGCCGTTCAGGGGTGCACGCCGTCGAGGTAGAACCAGTCCCGGCCCTCACGCCGGAACCGGCTGACCTCGTGCAGCACCTCCGGTCCGGACGCGCGTCGGCAGCGGGCCCGGAACTCGACCACGCCGTCGTCGTCGAGCAGCCCGCCGCGCTCGGTGCGCAGCACGGTCAGCCCCTCCCACACGACGTGGGAGTCCAGGCTGAGCGTCGCCGGGCGGGTGCTCGGGTGCCAGCTGGCGCGCAGGTGGTCGACGTCACCGCGGACGAAGGCGGTGTAGCGCGAGCGCATCAGCCGCTCCGCCGTCGGCGCCGGGCGTCCGGCCAGCAGCGGGTCGCAGCAGCGCGCGGACGGCCGTCCGCTGCCGCACACGCAGCCCTCCACCACGACCTCCTCCCCTGGGACGGGGCCACGCTAGCCCGGACGTCCGACCTCCCGAGCCGGTCTGAGGTACCTCAGACGCCACCTCAGACCATCCACACCCAGATCCCGGGAGTTCGACCGATGTGGCGGCCGCCGCCTCAGACCGACGGTGGAGTCATGAACAGCTACTGGACCGAGAAGACCTGGCAGTACGAGCAGGCCGAGCGGCTGGCCCGCGCGGCCGAGGCGGCCCTGGCGAAGGAGGTGGTGCAGCAGCAGCGCGCCGAACGCCGCGCCCGGCGCGAGCTGCGTCGACGGGAGCGCGCCGGACGGCGCCCGCTGGCCGTCCAGCGGCTGCTGCTGGGCATCCACTGGTGAGCTCGGCCGACCTGGTCGAGCGGGCGCCGGTCGATCCCGCGGCTCTTGTCGGTGGGCCGTGCCACGATGACGTCGTGGCCATCGAGACCCCCCTGGTCGGCAGGGACGCCGAGCTCGGGCTGCTGCTCGGGCACTGGCGCGAGGCGGCGGCCGGGGCGCGGCTGACCCTGCTCGCCGCCGAGGCCGGCGGTGGCAAGACGACGGTGATCCAGGAGCTCTGCCGCCGGATCGCCGCCGAGCCGACGCGGCCGCTGGTGCTCGTCGGGCAGTCGGTGCCGCTGGGCGACGAAGGCCTGGCGTTCGTGCCCGTGCAGGGGGTGCTGCGCCAGCTGGCCGCCTCCGTCGACGTCGACACGATCCGCTGCTGGGCCGGTGCGGGTGTGGACGAGCTGACCGTGCTGCTGCCCTCGCTCGGCGGCACCCGCCCGAGCCGGACCGGCTGCGGCTGTTCGAGGCGGTCACCCGGGTGCTCGAGCAGGCCGCCGCCGAGCGACCCCTGCTGGTGGTGCTGGAGGACGTGCACTGGTCGGACGAGGGCACCCGGCACCTGCTGCGCTTCGCCCTGCACGCCCTGCAGTCCGCCCCGGTGCTGCTGCTGGCCTCCTACCGCAACGACGAGCTGCACCGGCGCCACCCGCTGCGGCCCTACCTCGGCGAGCTGGTGCGGCTGCCGATGGTCAGCCGGGTCGAGCTGCCGCGGCTGGACCAGGCGCAGGTGACGGCGATGGTGGCCAGCCGGCTCGACCGTCCGCCGTCGCCCGAGCTGGTCCGGCAGGTGCACGAGCGCAGCGAGGGCATCCCCTACTTCGTCGCCGAGCTGGCCCAGGCGGTCACCGGCGACTGCCTCAACCTGCCCGACACCTTGCGCGACGCGCTGCTGGTGCGCGCGGGGCGGATGAGCGAGGACGCCCAGGCCCTGGTCCGGCTGATGTCGACCGCCGGCACCTCGATCAGCCACGCCCTGCTCCGCGAGGTCGGTGACGGCAGCGAGGCCGGCACCGACGACCTGCTGCGGGAGGCGGTCGACGCCGGCGTCCTGGTGCCCACCGAGGACGGCTACGCCTTCCGCCACGCCCTGCTGCGCGAGGTGCTGCACGAGGAGCTGCTGCCCGGCGAGCACGCCCGCGCCCACGTCCGCTTCGCCGAGGCGCTCACCGCCCACCCCGAGCTGCAGTGCGCCGAGGCGGCCACCGAGCTGGCCCACCACTGGTACGCCGGGCACCAGCTCGACCGCGCCTTCACCGCCGCCCTCACCGCGGCCGAGTCCACCGCCAGCCCCTACGAGCGGCTGAAGATGTACGACCGGGTGCTCGAGCTGTGGGAGCGGGTCGACCCCGAGCGGCACGGCGGACGCAGCCGCGCCGACGTCCTCGAGGCGGCCGCCTTCGCCGCCCGGCGCACCGGCGACTCCCGCCGCGGGCTGCCGCTCATCGCCGCCGCGCTGGCCGAGACCGACATCGAGGACGAGCCACTGGTCGCGGCTCGCCGGATGGTCACCAAGGCCCTGCTCGAGGGGTTGTCGGTGGACGACCTCACCAAGAGCTACACCGACGCGATCAGCACCGCCACCCGGGCGGTCGAGCTGACCGACGGCCACGGCGACACCGAGGAACGGGCCCGCGCCCTGGACGCGCTGTCCACCCAGCTGATGCTCACCGGCAACCTGGCCGAGGCGCTGCAGACCGCCCGAGAGGCCGAGTCGGTGGCTGTCGCGGTCGGGCTGGACCACCTGCGCTCGAGCGCGATGAACACCCAGGGCTGCGTGCTCGTCTCCCGCGGTGAGGAGGAGGCGGGGCTGGAGCTCCTGCGCCGCAGCGCCCCGCTGGCAGCCGGCAACCCGTGGCTGGAGCTGCGCTACTCGATCAACATGTCCGACGCCCTGCTCAGCGCTGACCGCGCGGCCGAGTCCGCCGAGCTGGCGGTCGCGGGCATCGAGCGGGCGCGGCAGGAGGGCATCGCCCGCTCCACCGGCGCCATGCTCATCGGCAACGCGATGGAGGCGCTGCTCGAGGTCGGCGAGTGGACGCGCGCCGCCCAGCTGCGCCGCACCGGTGAGGAGCTGCTGCCGATCGGCCACCACGCACTGCACCTCACCCTGGTCAGCGCCTGGATGGACGTCTGGCAGGGCCGGGGCGAGGCCGCCCGGGACGCGCTGGAGCTCACCGGGTCGAGCACCCCGGCGGGCCGGTTGCCGCAGTACACCCGCTTGTGGTGGACCGCCCGCTCCGACCGGGCCTGGTGCGACGGCGACCCGGCGCTGGCCTGGCGCGAGCTGCAGCCGCTGCTCGAGCGCCACGCGATGCTCAAGGTGCAGGACTGCTGGCAGCTGCTGGCCCAGGCCGCCCGCAGCGCGTCCGGCGCTCCCGACCCGGCTGCCGCGGCCCGGCTGCTGCGGGAACGGGCCGCCGCCCTGCCCACCGACGTCGCCGTCGCCCGCTGGGCCGGTCCCCTGCTGGAGGCCGAGCTGACCGACACCGTGCCGGCCTGGGAGCCGGCGGTGGAGGCGCTGGAGCGCGGCCCGGCCTGGCTACGGCCCTACGCCCGCTGGCGGCTGGCCCAGCACCAGCTCGCCGCCGGGCAGCGGCACGCGGCGGCGGCGAGCCTGGACGCGGGGGTGGCCACGGCCAGCGCGCTCGCGCTGGCCCCGCTGCTCGACCGGCAGCGCGAGCTGCGCCGGCGCACCGGCACCGACGGCGCGGGCGGGGTCGGCCCGCTCACCCCGCGCGAGAGCGAGGTGCTGCGGCTGGTGGCCGAGGGCCGCTCCAACGCCGAGATCGGCGCCGACCTGTTCATCAGCGTGAAGACGGCCAGCGTGCACGTCTCCAACATCCTCGCCAAGCTCAAGGCGTCCTCCCGCGGCGAGGCAGCGGCCAAGGCACGCCGCCAGGGGCTGCTGGGCTGAGCGGTACCCGCGCCGAGAAGGTGCACTTCAGGGGTACAGCGTTGTAACGACCTGCGGCATACTGCTGGGCGACCCCGACCCCACCCCTGGAAGGTGTCCCCGATGACGCGGACCCGCACCCTGCTGCTCACCCTCCCCCTCGCGCTGGCGCTCGGCCTCTTCACCGGCTCCGCCGCCACCGCCGAGCCCACCACCGGCACCCAGGCGCCCCAGCTGGTGATCGACTCCGACTTCCCCGACCCCGACGTGATCGAGGTCGACGGCACCTACCACGCCTACTCGACGTCCAGCCCCGGCAAGGGCCAGGTACCGCACGCGACCGCCCCGGACGTCCGCGGCCCGTGGACGGTGCAGAGCGACGTCTTCGTCGGCAAGGAGACCTGGCCGGACTGGATCCGCACCACCCACGGCTTCTGGGCCCCCGACGTCTCCGAGCGCCCCGACGGCACCTTCCTCATGTACTTCACCGCGCGCAACGACGACAACGGGCGAATGTGCCTCGGTGCCGCGACCGCCGACGACCCGGCCGGACCGTTCGTGCCGCAGGACGACCCGCTGGTGTGCAACCCCGAGGAGGGCGGCAACATCGACGCCTCCAGCTTCGTCGACACCGACGGCACGCACTACCTGCTCTACAAGAACGACGGCAACGCCATCGGCCAGCCGAGCATCCTCTGGCTGCAGCGCACCGACGCCGCCGGCACCACGCTGCTCGGCGAGCGGAGGGAGCTGCTACGCAACGACCAGCCGGCCGACCAGGGCGTGATCGAGGCGCCGGTGCTGGTGAAGCGTCCGTCCCACTACGTGCTGTTCTTCTCCGCCGGCGTCTACACCGGCGGCGGCTACTACACCGGCTACGCCACCGCCCCCAGCCTGGACGGGCCCTGGACCCGGGCGCCGGAGCCGCTGATGACCACCGACAGCCTCGGCGGCGCCGTCGACGGCCCGGGCGGGCAGGACGTCCTGGACGACACCATCGTCTTCCACGGCCACCTGCCCGCCGGCGGTCGCGGCATGTACACCGCCGACCTCGGCTGGGACGCCGACCACCCGGTGGTGCGCGGCAGCACGGTCCGCGTCGAGGCCGAGGACGCGACGCTGCACGGCGTGCAGCCCGTCGACGACGCCACGGCCTCCGGCGGTGCCGCGGTGACCGGGCTGGACGCCGAGGGCGACCGCGTGTCGGTACGGGTGTTCGCCCCGGCCGACGGTGGCTACACGCTGCGGCTCGGCTACGCCGCCGACGGCGCCGTGGCGCAGGGCCTGGCCGTCGACGACGGACCGGCGCGGGCCGTCGGGCTGCCGGCCCGCGACGCCGGCGGCTGGCAGGAGCTGGCGGTCGACCTCGAGCTGTCCGTGGGCGCCCACACGCTGCACCTGGAGCACGTCCGCGGCAGCGCCCGGCTCGACTCGGTCGACCTCGCCTGAGGCCACCCGCACCGGCCCACGTCGAGGTCTAGTCCATTCGTCGGCGCTGGGGTAGCGTCGGGAACCCCGACACCCCCACCCGGGAGACCCGATGAAGCGCATCCTCCGGACGGCCGTGATCTGCGGTGCCGCCCTCACCATGGTCAGCACCGCGACGGTCTCGGCGTCCGCCGACGACGCGGGCCTGGCCTTCGACGACCCGCAGCCCGGGTTCGCCCCCGCCGGCACCGTCCTCACCGAGGCCACCCCCGCCGACGTCGGGCTCGACCCGGCCCCACTGCAGGAGGCGTGGCAGCGGGTGGTGGCAGCCACCGGCCCGGAGGGCGAGCGGGACCACCCGCTGTTCCCCGGCGCGGTGCTCACCTACGGCCACGACGGCCACGTGGTGATGCAGGAGGCGACCGGGCACTCCCGGCTGTTCGCCGACGGCCAGGGCACCGAGCTGCCGGAGGCCGAGCAGATCGCGACCACCACCGACACCATCTACGACCTGGCCTCGGTGTCGAAGCTGTTCACCTCGGTGGTCGTCATGCAGCAGGTGGAGGCCGGCCGGGTCGCGCTCGACGAGCCGGTCACCACCTACATCCCCGAGTTCACCGACCCCGCGCCCGGCGCCGACCCCGACGAGCCGGCCGAGCACGACAAGTCGGGCATCACCATCCGCCAGCTGCTCACCCACACCTCCGGGTTCCCCGCCTGGGTGCCGCTGTGGAGCACCCAGCCCGACCCGCAGTCGCGGCTGCACGCCGCGCTCACCGCTGCACTGGTGGACGAGCCGGGCACCACCTACACCTACAGCGACCTCAACCTCATCACCCTGGCCGAGGTGGCCAGCCGGGTCAGCGGGCAGCCGCTGGACGAGCTGGTCCGCACCGGGATCACCGACCCGCTCGGCATGGACGACACGGGCTACAACCCCGACCCGTCGCTGCGCCCGCGGATCGCCGCCACCGAGTTCCAGGCCACCCCCGACCGCGGTGTGGTGTGGGGTGAGGTGCACGACGAGAACGCCTGGTCCCTGGGCGGCGTCGCCGGCCACGCCGGGGTGTTCTCCACCGCCGACGACCTCTCCCGGCTTGCCCAGGCGATGCTCAACGGCGGCAGCTACGACGGCCAGCGGGTGCTCAGCGAGCAGTCGGTGCAGCAGATGATCACCAACGAGAACACCGAGTTCCCCGAGGACGCCCACGGGTTGGGCTTCGAGCTCGACCAGCGCTGGTACATGGGCGGGCTGGCCTCGCCCCGCACCGCCGGCCACACCGGCTACACCGGGACGTCGCTGGTGCTCGACTTCCAGTCCCGCTCCTTCGTCATCCTGCTCACCAACCGGGTGCACCCCAGCCGCAGCTGGGGCAGCCCCAACCCGGTGCGCGTCGCGGCGGCCCAGGGCCTGGCCGAGGCGATGGCCGTCCGGCCGCAGCGCGGGGAGGACTTCTGGCACACCGGCACCGAGCCCCGCACCGATGCCGCGCTGACCTGGTCGCTCGTCGTGCCGCGGACCGGCGGGCAGCTGGAGTTCGAGACGCTGGTCGACGTCGAGTCCACCGACCCGCTGCACCTGGAGGTCTCGACCGACTCCGGCGAGACCTGGGCGCCGCTGCCGTGGACCCTGGACGGCGCACCGGTGTCGGGCCCGTACGCGGCCAGCGGGCTGCGGCAGTGGCAGCACGGGGAGGCGGCGCTGCCCAGCGGTCGGGTGCAGGTGCGCTGGCGCCAGACCACCGACGCCTCGCTCTCCGGCCGGGGCGTCCACCTCGACGACATCCGGCTCACGCTGGGTCGCGGGCAGGCCCAGGTCGGCACCGAGGACGCCCCCTGGCGGCTGGTGGCCGAGGACGGCTGGGAGCGCGTCACCCGCTGACCGGCCGGGTGGACGCCCGTCGCGCCGACCCGCCAGGGTGGGCGCCGTGACCGCACCCCGCGCCGTCCTCGCCGGTGGCTCCGGCTTCCTCGGCCCGCACCTGCGCCGCGACCTCGAGGGCCGGGGCTACCGGGTGGTCGGCATCGGTCGGCGCGGACCGGACGCGAGCTGGGCCGACCCGGCAGCCGTCCGGCGGCTGGTGGACGGCGCCGACCTGGTGCTCAACCTGGCCGGGCGCAGCGTCGGCTGCCGCTACACCGACCGCAACCGCGAGGAGATCCTCCGCTCCCGGGTCGAGACCACCCGGCTGCTGCACGAGGCGGTGGCGGGCGCCGCCGAGCCGCCGCGGGTGTGGCTCAATGCCAGCACGGCCACCATCTACCGCCACGCCACCGACCGGCCGCAGACCGAGGACGACGGTGAGCTCGGCTCGGGTTTCAGCGTCGACGTGGCCCGCGAATGGGAGCGGACCCTCTTCGCCGGGGAGCTTCCCCGGACCCGGCGGGTGGCCCTGCGGATGGCCATCGTGCTCGGGGACGGCCCGGCCCTGACCATGCTGCGCCGGGCCGCCCGGTTCGGCCTCGGCGGCTCGCAGCTGGACGGCCCCTGGTTCCCCCACCGCCGCTACCGCGGGACCGGGTCCGCACCCACCCCGGCAGCCGTGCACGACACCCGCACCCGCGGACAGCAGCGGTTCAGCTGGATCCACGTCGACGACCTGGTCGCCGCGGTCGCCTTCCTCGACGAGCACGACGTCGAGGGTCCGGTCAACCTCGCCGCGCCGGGGGCCAGCACCAACGCGGCCTTCATGGCCGCGCTCCGACGCAGCGTCGGCGTCCCGTTCGGGCTGCCAGCCCCGCGCTGGCTGCTGGAACCGGGGATGTTCGTGCTGCGCCAGGAGTCCGAGCTGGTGCTGAAGAGCCGCTGGGCCGTCCCGGCGAGGCTCACCGCGGCCGGTTTCACCTTCCGCTGGCCCGAGCTGGACGCCGCCGTCGCCGACCTCTTCCCCCGCTGAGCCCGCGCCCCCGCAGCCCCGCAGCCCCGCAGCCCCGCAGCCCCGCAGCCCGCCGCGAGTGTGGCCTGATCGTCGCTCAGCCGCTGCCCATTGCGACGTCTTGGCCACACTCGCGCCCGATGGAGTTCGAGACGCTGGTCGACGTCGAGTCCACCGACCCGCTGCACCTGGAGCTCTCGACCGACTCCGGCGAGACCTGGGCACCGCTGCCGTGGACCCTGGACGGGACACCGGTGACAGGCCCGTACGCGGCCAGCGGGCTGCGGCAGTGGCAGCACGCGGAGGCCGCGCTGCCGAGCGGTCGGGTGCAGGTGCGCTGGCGCCAGACCACCGACGCCTCGCTCTCCGGCCGCGGCGTCCACCTCGACGACATCCGGCTCACCCTGGGCCGCGGACAGGCCCAGGTCGGCACCGAGGACGCCCCCTGGCGGCTGGTGGCCGACGACGGCTGGGAGCGCGTCACCCGCTGACCGACCGGCTGGACCTCCGGCATCCGGAGCCGCTCACGGACGACGGAGCGCCTCCCCGCAGCTGTCTGCGGGGAGGCGCTGCGTGAGGTCAGGAGTCGTAGCGCTCGCGGCTGCCCGACTTGGCCAGACCGCGGCTGACCATGTAGCCGATGGTGAGCAGGGTGACGTACAGCCACGCCTGCTCCACGCCGAAGCCCTGGCCGCCGTCGCCGTTGTCGGTGACCGCAGCGGCGATGAGCACGGCCGCGGAGACGAGGACGTAGAAGATGAACTCGGTGGTCTTGAAGGCGGCCTTGGTCTCGGTCGTCAGCCGGCGGGGCTGGTCGACGCCGAGGTCCATCTGACCGCGGGGTGCGTTGGGCGTGCTCATGGGGTCTCCTCTGCTAGACCGCGACTGCTGTCGCGGTGGTGGCGGAGCCGGTGCCCGACTTCTTCGCCATGAGGTTCCCGACTGCTGTCAGCAGCGGGGACCTGTATCGAAGGTGACAGGGGCGGGGCCCCCAGGTCGACTGGACCATCGGGACCGGCCGAGGAGGTGTTTCCGGGCCACCACGCTGGATCCACCCATCTGGGCCCGACGGTCCTAGGACCTGGGGCGAGCGGGTCGTCGTCCGCGACGTCCGCCGCCCCGGCAGCATGCGCGGTCCGCGACCCTCCCTCGCTCGCACGGCGACGTCGTGGTGGTCCTAGGACCACCGGCCGCCCACGTCGGCCGATGTTCCGTGCCCCTCGGCACCGCACCGTCCCCAGGTGCCGGACCTCGTAGACTCCCCACTGGACGGAGGCCATCGTGTTCAACTCAGAACCGCCTGCTCGACACCGACCTCTTCGCCGATGACGACCGGTGCGGACGGGAGCGACCGGGACCCGGCCGCCACCTCGTCGACGACGACGCAGCGGCCCGGGCTCCCTCGACCGCCCCGTCGACGTCCCCGCCGCGCCCTCGGTGGTCGACGGGAGTCGTCGCGGCCGGGCTCCATCGCGCGTGTGGTGGTGCTGTACATGCTGGTGGCTCTCGGCGCCTTCGTCCTGTGCGGGGTGGGGTTGGCGCTGGCCCAGCGCCACGCCGCCCTCCAGGAGGCGGTGCGGGACGCCGAGGTGACGACGACGTTGCTCGCCTCGCGGGTCGTGCAGCCCACCCTCCCCCGTACCCCGCTGGACCCGGCCGACGTCGACGAGACCCTGGACCAGGTCATCCGCGAGCGGGTGCTCGTGGCGCCGATCGACCAGGTGCGGATCGTCGACGAGGAGGGGATCGTGGTCTACGCGACCGACAGCTCCTCCCTCGGCCAGCGGCAGCCGCTCACCGTGGGCGAGCTCGACGCCCTGCACGACGGCACCGCGGTCGCCACCGCCGACGGTGACGAGGGTTCCGACCCCACCCGTCTGCTCGGTGACCGCGAGGGTCAGTCCCTGGTGGTCGGCGTCGGGGTCCGCTCGCCCTCGGACCAGGCGCTCCTGCTGCAGACCCGCCAGCCGTACGAGGCGGTCTGGTTCACCGGCCGGACGGTCTGGCTGACCCTGCTGCCCAGCTTCGTGCTCGCCCTGACCCTGCTCTACCTGGCCAAGATCGGGTTCGCCTACCGCCTGACCCGCAGCCTGTACGGCGTCCAGGAGGAGCGCGAGCAGCTGCTCGTCACGGCGCTCGCGGCAGCGGACCGGGAGCGCACGCTGATCGCCTCCGACCTCCACGACGGCGTGGTGCAGGGGCTCACCGGCGCCAGCTACACCCTGACCGACGCGGCGAACCGCACCCGGTCAGCAGGCCAGCCGGAGCTGGCCGACACCATCACCGAGACCGCCCGCAACCTGCGCCGGTGGGTGCGCGAGCTGCGCAGCCTGATCGTCACCGTGACACCGCCCGCCCTGCACAGCGAGGGACTGCGGGCCACCCTGACCGACCTCACCGCCACGCTCGAGGCGCGCGGGATCGACGTCGAGCTGGACGTGGAGGTGGGTGACACGCTGAGCGAGACCAGCGAGTCGCTCGTCTACCGCGCCGCCCAGGAGGCGATCCGCAACGTCATCCGGCACTCGGGCGCCTCGCGGGTCCGGCTGCTCGTGGCCGAGCAGGACGGCTGGCTGCAGCTGCAGCTCACCGACGACGGGCAGGGCTTCGACCCGTCTGCGGAGTCGGCGCGGCGGCGCGGCAGCGTCGGTCTCACCCTGCTGGCCGCCCTGGTGCACCAGCGCGGCGGCAGGCTGACGGTGGAGTCAGCCGTCGGCGACGGCACCACCGTCACCCTCCTCCTCCCCGAGCAGGCCGCGCCCGACGCCGGCGACGAGCGCTCGACGGCCGAGGTGCTGCGGTGATCCGGATCCTGATCGTCGACGACCACCCGCTGATCCGCCAGGGCCTGGCGGGCGTGCTCGCCAGCGTCCCCGACATCGAGGTCGTCGGCGCGGTGGCCGACGGGGCCCTCGCCGCGGACGCGGCGGCCGACGGGCAGGCCGACATCGTGCTGATGGACCTGTCCATGCCCGGCATGGACGGTGTGGAGGCCACCGGCGAGGTGGTGACCCGCTGCCCCGACGCCCGCGTCGTCGTGCTCACCTCCTTCGCCGAGCAGGCGCGGGTCCTGGCCGCGTTGGAGGCCGGGGCGGTGGGCTACCTGCTCAAGGACTCCGAGCCGGACGACCTCGTCCACGCAGTCCGGGAGGCCGTCGCAGGGCATGCCCCGATCTCGCCCCGCGCGGCGCTGGCCCTGCTGCCCCAGCGCGGGCGGGACCGACCTCGTCGCGGGGAGGAGCTCAGCCCCCGGGAGCGGGAGGTGCTGGCGCTGGTCGCCGTCGGGTTGCCGAACAAGAGCATCGCCCGCCGGCTCCAGCTCAGCGAGAAGACCGTCAAGGCCCACCTCACCCGGATCTTCGCCACCCTCGGGGTCTACGACCGGACCTCGGCCGCCCTCTGGGCCCAGCGCAACGGCCTGCTCGACGGCGAGGACGTGTAGCGACGGGACGTGCTCGTCGCCGACCCCTTCCCCCCGCCGGCCCCATCCCCGCCGCGGGTGTGGGCTGATCGTCGCTCAGCCGCTGCCGATCCCGACGCCTAGGCCACACTCGCGCTCGACGAGAGGGAGGAATGGGGGTTGACATACAACCAGATGGTTGTAGGTTTGGGTCATGGCCGAGGACGACGAGGACAGGGCGGACGCCCTCTTCCACGCGCTCGCCGACCGGACCCGGCGCGACATCGTGCGCCGGGTGCTGGCCGGGGAGCACTCGGTCTCCGCACTCGCGGCGAAGTACGACATGAGCTTCGCCGCCGTGCAGAAGCACGTCGCCGTGCTGGAGAAGGCCGGACTGCTCAGCAAGCGCCGCCAGGGGCGCGAGCAGCTGGCCAGCGGGGACGTGGACGCGGTCCGGTCCGTCGCCTCGATGCTCACCGAGCTCGAGGGTGTCTGGCGCGGCCGCATCGCCCGGATCGACGCGCTGATCGCCGCCGACCACCCGACCCAACCTCTTCCGTCCCACCCGGACGGCCCTCGAAAGGACTGACCATGCCCGTCACCGACGTCATCAAGGACCTCGACAGCCGCACCCTGACCATCACGGCCGACTTCGCCGCCCCGCTGGAGCGGGTCTGGCAGGTCTACGCCGACCCGCGCCAGCTGGAGAAGGTGTGGGGCCCGCCCGGGTACCCGGCCACCGTGGTCGAGCACGAGCTCACCCCCGGCGGGGCGATGACCTACTACATGACCTCGCCGGAGGGCGAGAAGTACTACGGCCGGTGGGACGTCACCGAGGTCTCCGAGCCCCGTGGGTTCCGCTTCGACGACGCCTTCACCGACGACACCTTCACCGCCAACCCGGAGATGCCGGTGTCGCAGAACAGCTACGCCTTCGCCGAGCACGACGGCGGCACCCGGGCCACCTACGTCACCACCTACGCCACCGCCGAGGCGCTGCAGCAGGTGCTGGAGATGGGCATGGAGGAGGGCGCCCGGGAGGCGATCGCCCAGATCGACGTGCTGCTGGCCCAGCAGTGACGCCCACCGGCGCCGAGCCGGGCGCCCGTCGGCAGACCGGTGCCCGGCTCAGCGTCGCGGCTGGTCCCCGCGCTCGCCGAACCAGGTGGCGAGCCGGCCCGCCCGGCTGAGCGCCCGGAGTCGTCGCTCCACCGCCGCCCGGTGCGTGGTGGGCCCGGCGAGCAGCAGCTGGTCCCCGACGTGCAGGGCTGCGTCCGGGGGCGGGGCGGACAGACGGCCGTCGCGCAGCACCAGCGCCAGCACGGCGTTCCCCGGCAGCCGCAGCTCGGCGACCTTGAGCCCGGCCAGCCGCGACCCCGCCGGGATGTCGAAGCTCAGCATGCTGGCGCCGAGGTCCTCCAGCGGGGCGTGCTCGATGGTCAGCTCCTCGGTCTGGGCGGGTTCGAGCACGCCGAGCCGGCGAGCGGCCCAGGGCAGCGTCGGGCCCTGCACCAGGGTGAAGACGACCACCAGCAGGAAGGTGACGTCGAAGATCCGCTCCGCCCCGGCCAGGCCGGCGGTGATCGGGAACGTGGCCAGCACGATCGGCACGGCGCCGCGCAGCCCGGCCCAGGAGATGAACGCCTGCTCGCGCAGCGGGACGCGGAACGGCACCGTGCTCAGCCACACCGACACCGGACGCGCGACCAGGGTGAGCACCACCCCGACGACCAGCGCGGGCAGCACGGCGTCCACCAGCCGGGCCGGGGAGGCCAGCAGCCCGAGCAGCACGAACAACCCGATCTGGGACAGCCAGGCCAGCCCCTCGGCGAAGCCCAGCGTCGCCCGCCGGTGCGGCAGGTCGGCCCCGCCGAGCAGCAGCCCGCCCAGGTAGACCGCGACGAACGGGCTGCCGCCGACGGTCCCGGCCGCGCCGAAGGCCATCAGCGCGAACGCCAGCGTGGCCAGCGGGTAGAGGCCGGCTGACGGCAGCGCCACCCGCCGCAGCATCCAGCGGCCGGCGACGGCCACCGCCACCCCGGCGACCGCCCCCACCACCATCTGCTGGGCGAAGCCGAGGACGGCGGTCCAGACGTCGAGCTCGTGCCACAGGTCGGAGACCACCAGGGTGACGAGGATGATCACCGGCGGGTCGTTGAACCCCGACTCCGCCTCCAGGGTGGCCCGGGTGCGGGGACGCAGCCGCAGCGTGCGGAGCACGGCGAAGACGGCGGCGGCGTCGGTGGAGGAGACCACCGCACCGAGCAGGACCGCGGTGCGCGGGTCGACGTCGAGCAGCCACCAGGCCAGCGCGGAGGTGACGGTCACGCTGACCGCCACCCCGACGGTGGCCAGCACCGCCGCCCGGGCCGCCACCGGACGCAGCACCGACAGCCGGGTGCTCAGCCCGCCCTCGGCCAGGATCACCGCCAGCGCCAGGGTGCCGAGGGTCTGGGTGAGGGCGGCGTCGTCGAAGCCCACCCCGAGCCCGGCCTCGCCGATCACCAGGCCGATCACCAGGTAGAGCAGCAGACTCGGCAGCCCCGCCCCGGTCGAGATCCGGATCGCCGCCACCCCGAGCAGCACCACCGTGGTGGCGGCCAGCACCACCACGTTGAGCTCGGCCGGGGTCACGCGCGCTCGCCGGTGGGGACGCGACGGCGCCCGGCAGCGCGCGAGACCTGGGTGACCACCGCGCCATCCTGGTCGGCCGGCACCGTCCCCACCATGGAGTCCGCACCCCATCCTGGGCCGCGGGCCGGCGTCGCCGGCGGGCCGTTCTGGGAGGCTGTCGACCATGGACCGGGTGCTCTCGTTGCCGCTGTTCTGGCGGGTGTGCGCGATCAACGGCGCCGTGTTCACGCTGGGCACGCTCGCCCTGGTGCTCTCCCCGGCCACCGTCTCGGCCCGCACGCTCGGCTCGGAGATGCTCGTGCTCGCGGTCGGGCTGGTGGTCATCGTGGTGCTCAACGGGATGCTGCTGCGTGCGGTGCTGCGCCCGCTGGACGAGCTGCGGTCGGTGATGGCCGCGGTCGACCTGCGGCACCCCGGACGCCGCCACGCCGCGGCCGGGTCGGAGCCGGCGCACGCCCTGGTCGCCGGGTTCAACGCGATGCTCGACCGGCTCGAGCAGGAGCGCTCGGCCAGCACCGCCCGGATCCTGCAGGCCCAGGAGGCCGAGCGGCAGCGGATCGCCCAGGAGCTGCACGACGAGGTGGGCCAGAGCCTCACCGCGGTGCTGCTCGGGCTCACCCAGGCGATGCGGGACGCCTCCCCGGAGGTGGCCCGCGAGCTGGAGCTGGTGCGCGAGACGACCCGGACCAGCCTGGAGGAGGTGCGCCGGATCGCCCAGCGGCTGCGCCCCGGCGTGCTCGCCGACCTGGGGCTGCTCAACGCGCTGTCCAGCCTGGCCAGCGACCTGGCCGCCCGGACCGGGGTGACGGTGCGGCGTGGCTTCCTGCCCGGGCTGCCGGCGCTGTCACCGGAGGTCGAGCTGGTGGTCTACCGGGTGGCGCAGGAGGCGCTGACGAACGTGGCCCGGCACGCCCGGGCGTCCACGGTGGAGGTCGGGCTGACCCGCCGCGGCGGGCTGCTGGTGCTGCGGGTGGCCGACGACGGCCTGGGCGCGGGTGAGGCGGCGGGCGCCGGCGTCCAGGGGATGCGGGAACGCGCGGAGACCGTCGGCGGGACGCTGGAGCTGCGCCCCCGCGGCGGCGGCGGCACCGAGGTGCTGCTGGAGGTGCCGGTGGGGAGGACGTCGTGAGCGTGCGGGTGCTGCTGGCCGACGACCACCAGCTGGTCCGCACCGGGCTGCGCCGGATCCTCGAGGCCGAGCCGGACCTGGCGGTGGTCGGCGAGGCCGGGGACGGGGTGGAGGCGGTCGAGCTGACCCGCACCCTGACCCCCGACCTGGCCGTGCTGGACGTGTCGATGCCGCGGATGACCGGGTTGCAGGCCGCCCGCCAGATCGCCCGGCGCAGCCCCGCGGTGCGGATGCTGATGCTGTCGATGTACGACGACGACCAGTACTTCTTCGCCGCGCTGCAGGCCGGCGCCTCGGGCTACGTGCTGAAGTCGGCGGCCGATGAGGACCTGGTCGCGGCCTGCCGGGCGGCGATCCGCGGGGAGTCCTTCCTCTACGCCGGCGTGGCCGGGGCGCTGGTCCGCGACGTGCTGGAGCGGGTGCGGCGCGGCGAACGGGTGCCGCGCACGCCGCTGACCGAGCGGGAGGAGGAGGTGGTCAAGCTGATCGCGGAGGGCCACACCTCCCGCGAGATCGCGCGGGCGCTGGTGATCAGCGTGAAGACCGTGGAGCGCCACCGCGCCAACGTGCTCACCAAGCTGGGGCTGCACGACCGCACCCAGCTCACCCGCTACGCCATCCGGGCCGGGCTGATCGAACCCTGAGCCGCACGCTAGCGACGGCGCTTCTGGCGGCGGGTGGTGCGCGGCGCTCGCGGCGTCCGGGTGGTCTTGGCCCGGGGGGCCGTTCCCCCGGCCTGGACGGTGCGGGAGCTGTTGACCGTGCGTCCGCGGACGACCCCGATGAAGTCGTCGAACAGGGTGTCCTCGACGTCGCGCCGCCAGCACAGCGCGATGGTGGTGGGCTCGGCGTCGGCCACCGGGCGGTAGGCCAGGTCACGCCGGCTGTGGGAACGGGCCACCGACATCGGCAGGAAGGCCACCCCGGCCCCACCGGCCACCAGGTCGGCCACCTCCTCGCCGTCCTCGCGCTCGATCGCCTCCTCGTCGTCGACGTCGGCGCGCACGACCTCGGGGTAGGCGGTCACCGGGTGGTCGCGGGGGACGAGCACCACGGGCACCTCCTCGTAGAGGCGGATGACGTGCAGACCGTCGGTCGTCAGCGGCAGCCGGGCGAAGCAGAGGTCGACGGCGCCGTCGTCGAGCACCCGGCGCTGCTCGCGCTCGGCCACCTCGACGACCTCGAGCGGGGTGCGCGGGTAGCGCTCGGCCCACACCCGCCGCCACTTGGTCAGCGTCACCCCGGGCACGAAGCCGATCCGCAGCCCGCGCGCGTCCTCGGCGCTCGTGCCGGCCCGATCGTCCACCCCGGCAGGCTACGCGCAGTACCGTGGCTCGGTGAGCCAGACCCTCAAGCCCATCACCGCCGCGGCCAAGCTCGGCGTCTACCTGCCCGCGACGCCGCCGGAGTTCCAGCAGGGCGGACTGACCCGCGAGGACCTCGACGCGCTGCGGGCCGACCCGCCGCAGTGGCTGGTGGAGCTGCGTCGCAACGGACCCTTCCCGCGTGACGTGGTGGCGGCCAAGCTCGGCATCTCCCGCTCCGGGCTGGCCCGGGCCGGGGTGGACGATGCGCTGGACGCCGAGCAGATCGGCGCGCTGCTGGCCGACCCGCCGGAGTGGCTGATCCGGGAGCGGCACACCCAGGCCGGGGTGGTCGAGGAGAAGGAGCGGCTGCGCCGCGAGCGCTGAGCGGGCCGGTCAGCTGGCCCACAGGCCGTTGGTGAACAGCCAGGTCCAGATGAGCATCGCCACCGCCGAGAGCAGCAGCCAGCCGACGATCACGGTGTGCCGCAGCGCCTGGGCCACCGGGTGCTTGGGCCGGCGGCTGACCAGGTGCGCGAACATCAGCCAGAGCGGGAACCACAGCAGCACCGCCCGGTTCACCGAGAACCACCAGTAGGACATCGAGAAGGCCAGCACCTGGACGCCGACCCAGCTGGCCTCGGCCCACATCCGCCGGCTCAGGCACCAGCCGGTGACGACCACGCCGACCAGCATCGAGACCGCCTCGCCGCGGAACACCCAGGTCCAGTCCGGGTGGTCGACGTAGTCGCCGCGGATCACCGGCCACGTGTTGAGCGCGGACTCCCACGGCCAGTGGAAGCCGCGGGCCCAGCCGGCGGCCTGCGCCTCGGTCCAGGCCGTCCAGGAGCCGGTCAACGTCCACAGGTAGACGACGTAGCCGGCCAGCACCGCGACCGGCAGCAGCAGCCAGGCCGCCCGGCGGACCCGCTCGGCCACCCGCAGCCGCGGCCAGGTCAGCACCATCACCCCGAGCGCGCCGACCAGGAACAGCCCGCTGACCCGGGTGGTGCAGGCCAGCGCGGTGAGCAGGGCCGCGCTCCCCCAGCGGTCGGCCGAGGCCCGCTGCCAGGCCCAGAACGCGGCCGCGCAGAAGGCGGACTCGGTGTAGGGGACGGCGGTGAACACGGCGACCGGGGCGAACAGCCAGCCGATCGCCGCCCACGGCCCGCCCATCCGCACCAGCGCCGCCGCGGCCACCAGGCTGAACAGGCAGGACAGCGCCACCCCGGCCACCACGGGTGGTACGCCCAGCAGCGCGACCCCGCGCAGCAGCAGCGGCCAGCCGGGGAAGAAGGCCATCGTCTTGGGGTCGGCCAGGTAGCCGTCGCGGGCCACGCCGAGGAAGTGCTGGACGTCCCAGTTGGCGACCAGGTCCTCGAACCCGCGGCCGGTGGTGATGCCGACGGCGATGCCGACCAGCAGGATCAGCCCGCGGCTGCCTAGCCAGGCCTGCAGCACCCAGCGCAGCGACTCGGTGTCCCAGCGGGCCAGGTGCTCCACCCCCGGCAGCGCCCCGGGGAGCTTCCGCCGGCGGCGGGTCGACGTCGCGGTGCTCACCGGGAGCCCTCCGGCCGGTCCGGGTGGTGGCGGCGGGCCTCGATCCGGGCCAGCACCTGCTCGATCGGCACTCCCTCTCCCTCCGGCACCCCGTCGCTGCGCGGCCCGTCACCCCGGCCGCCGGCGGTGAGGGTAGCGGGCTGCGATCCGTCCAGCACACCACCGGACGGGTCGTCGACGCCGGGCCCGCGGACCGGGTCGTGCTCGGGGTGCAGCACGTCGCGCACCACCACCCCGGCCACCCACAGCTCGGCCCCGATCCGCAGCAGCACGGCCAGCCAGTAGCCGACGTCCGGGCCGCCGCTGCCGGGGGCGAGCCAGCCGCCGAGGTGCAGCCAGACCGCGGCGAAGTAGACCAGCTCGCCGGTGGTGAACACCAGCCACTCCCGCCACCGCGGCCGGGCCAGCACCAGCAGCGGCAGCAGCCACAGCACGTACTGCGGGGAGTACACCTTGCCGGTGACGAGGAAGGCCAGCACCACCAGGTAGGCCAGCTGTCCCACCCGCGGACGCCGGGGCGCCAGCCAGACCAGGGCGGCGATGCCGGCGCAGAGCAGGGCCAGCAGGCCGAAGCTGACGAGGTTGAGCCCGGGCACCTCGATGCCGGCGAGGGCGAGCACGTACCAGAACGAGCCGAACTCCGCGCCACGGTCGGCGTTGAACTGCCAGAAGGCGAGCCAGGCGTCCGGAGCCAGCACCGCCACCGGCAGGTTGACCGCCAGCCAGGACGCCGTCGCGCCCGCGACGAGCAGCGCCGCGGCCCGCGGGCGGCGGGCCCGCAGGCAGAGCAGCACCAGCGGCCCGAGCAGCAGCAGCGGGTAGAGCTTGGCCGCCGCACCCAGCCCGATCAGCACCCCGGCCCAGCCGGGGCGGGACCGACTCCAGGCCAGCACGGCGAGCGCGGTGCAGGCGACCGCGAGCAGGTCCCAGTTGATCAGCCCGGCCGCCATCACCGTCGGCGAGACCGCCACCATCAGCGCGTCCCAGGGCCGGCCGCGGACGGTGCCGAGCTGGGCCAGCACGACGAGCAGGAACAGCGCCCCGAGCACCACCACGTTGACGCCGAGGAAGAGGTCGGTGGCGCGCAGCGTCTCGTCGCCGCTCAGCCCCGGGCCGACCGGGGCCCCGAGCAGCACGGCCACCCGGCGTTCGAGCTCGAGCAGCGCACCGGTGAGGACCGGGTACTCCAGCACCGGGTGCGGGCCGGCGTCGAGGTAGGGCCGGTAGCCGTCGGCCAACCCGCGGGCGGTGTACAGCAGCGGGATGTCGGAGTAGCACATCGCCTGGTAGCGGTCAGCCGCCTCCACCCCGGGCAGCCGGCGGCAGGGCAGCTGGCGCAGCACCAGCACCACCCAGGACGCGACGGCCAGGGCGAGCACGACCACCCGGACGGTGGTCGGGGACGCCGCCGCCCTCGCGTGCCGTCCGAGGGGACCGCCCAGCCAGCCGCTGGTGGCGCGGGCCACCGGGTCGGCGCGGGTGGGGGCGTCCTGCTCGACCGGGACGCCGCCGGTCGGCCGGGAGCTGACGACCGGCGGGGGCACCGCTCGCTCAGTCGTCCTGCGAGCTGTCGCCCGAGGAGCTCCTCGACCCGGACCCGCTCGAGCCCGAGCCGCCCGATCGGCTCGAGCTGGACCCGCTCGAGCCCGAGTCACCCGACCCGCTCGAGCCGCTCGAGCCGGATCCGCCCGAGCCCGAGCTGCCGGAGCCGCCGTCGTCGCCGCCGGAGCCCGACCCGTCGGAGCCCGACCCGCCGGAGCCCGACCCGCCGGAGCCGGAGCCGCCGTCGGAGTCGCCCGAGCCGCCCGACCCGCTGCCGGAACCGCCGGAGCCGGATCCGCCGTCGTCGCCGGAGCCTCCCGAGCTGCCGTCGTCGGAGCCGCCCGAACCGCCCGAGCCGTCGCCGTCGTCCGAGCCGCCGTCGGAGCCCGAGCCCCCCTCCGAGCCGTCGCCGTCGGAGCCGTCGCCGTCCGATCCGTCGCTGTCCGAGCCCGAGCCGTCGCCGTCGTCGGAGCCGCCGTCGTCGCCGTCCTGGGAGTCCTCGTCGTCGGAGTCCTCGTCGGAGCGGTCGGAGTCGTCGCGGGAGGAGCCGCTGCCCGACCCGGACCCGCCACCGGAGCCGGAGCCGCCGCCGGATCCCGAGCCGGAGCCGCCCGTGCGCCGCGGCGGCACGTACTCGCTCTGCCGGTCGGCGGGCTTCCAGGCCGGATCGGGGAAGTCCTCCACCTCCATGTCCTCGACCACGACCTCCATGAAGTCGGTCCAGGTGCGGGCCGGGTAGGTGCCACCGAAGAAGGTCTGGTCACCGGGACGCGCGTAGGGGTCGAGGTCGGAGTTGCCCTCGTCCCCGGCGACGTACATCACCGCGGTCGACACCTGCGGGGTGAACGCGACGAACCAGGCCGAGACGATGTCGTCCTCGATGCCGGCGGTGCCGGTCTTGCCGGCGACCGGACGGCCCAGCGTCTGCACGGTCGCCCCGGTGCCCTGCTCGACCACGTTCGACAGGGCGTAGACCGCGTCGCGGGTCACGTCCTCCTCGAAGACCCGCTTGCCCTTGGTGTCGGCGGTGAAGAGCACCTCGCCGTCGGCGTCGCGGACCTCCTTCACCACGTGGTGGCCGACCTGGACGCCGCCGCGGGCCAGGGTGCTGTAGGCGCCGGCCATGTCGAGCGGGCTGACCTCGGCGGTGCCGAGGGCGATCCGGTTGTTGAGGTCCCAGCCCGGTCCGCGCGGGGCCCCGGCGGCCTCCGCGGCGTCGGCCACCGCCTGCGGGCCGTCGGTGAGCTGGGCGGTGAGGTCGACGAAGGCGGTGTTGATCGACTGCGCGGTCGCGCGGATGAGGTTGACCGCCCCGTACTGGTAGCTGAACTCGTTGCGCACCGGCACCGGGTCACCCGGCGGGGTGAAGGTGTTGCCCCGGAACGTCGAGCTGAGGCTGAACCCGTCCTGCAGCCCGGCGACGAGGGCGAAGGTCTTGAAGGTGGACGCCGTCGAGCGGGCCGTGGTGGCCCAGTTGCGGGAGTCCTCGATGAAGTCGGGCCCGCCGTAGAGGGCGAGGACGCCACCGGTCTCGGTGTCCACCGAGGCGATCGCGGCGTGCAGGTCGTCCGGGTCCTCCCCCGCCGCCTCCGCCGCCTCCTCGGTGTTCTCCTGGGCGGACTCGACCGCCGCGTCCTGGGCCGCCTTGTCGAAGGTGGTGGTGACCTGCAGCCCGCCGCCGTTGATCTCGGCCTCGGTGAAGCCGACCGCGGCCAGCTCCTGCTCCACCATCTTCATGAGGAACCCGTTCGGGCCCGCGTAGCGGTTGTTGACCGGGATCTCGGGCAGCTCCGGCAGCGCCTGGCGGTACTCGGCCGCCTCGGCGGCGGTGATCGACCCGGACTCGGCCATCCCGTCGATCACGTAGCGGTAGCGCTCGAGCAGCCGTTCCTCGTTGCCGGGGTCGACCGACGGGTCGTAGAGGCTCGCGTTGTTGAGCACGCTGGCCAGCACCGCCGCCTGCGGGACGCTGAGGTCCTTCGCGTCGATGTTGAAGTAGGAGCGGCTCGCCGCCTGCACCCCGTAGGCGCCGCGGCCGAAGTAGATCGCGTTGAGGTAGCCCTGGAGGATCTCCTCCTTGGACTGCTCGCGGCTGATCTTCACCGCCAGCATCAGCTCCTTGAGCTTGCGGGTCAGCGTGCGGTCCGACGTCAGGTAGGTGATCTTGATGTACTGCTGGGTGATCGTCGACCCGCCCTGCAGCTCACCACCGGTGGCGATCGACCAGGCGGCCCGGGCCATGCCGGGGATGGAGATGCCCGGGTCCTCCCAGAAGGAGCGGTTCTCCGCGGCGACGACCGCGTCCTTGATGACCTGCGGCATCTCCTCGTAGTCCAGCGACTGCCGGTTCTGCACCGCGAGGTTGCCGAGCTTCGTCTTGCCGTCGTCGTAGTAGACGAAGGTGGTGTTGGTGCTGAACTCGGCGTTCGGGTCGGGCAGCTCGGTGTTGGCGTAGGCGACGCCCACCGCGGTGAGACCGGCGATCATCGCGAGCAGCAGGGTGAGCACGACGCCCAGACCGAGGCGCCTGGCGATCCGCCGGCCCCGGGTCTGGGGGGTCTTCCTCTTCCGGGTGCTGCTGCGGGATCGGGTGCCGCGGGTGGGGGGCTCAGCCATAGATGTCCTCGACGGTCGGTTGACGCCTGGGCGGGCGCCGCTTCTTGCCGTCGCCCAGAACGAAGGAGTGGATCATGTGGTTCCACCCGCAGCCGGTGCACACCTCGACCACGCAGACCTTGAACTCGCCGAACTCGTCCTGCATCTCCTCCAGCTCCTTGCGGGCCTTGATCCGGCCGGAGTACTGGCCCAGCTGCTCACCGAAGACGTAGCTGAGGTTGACCAGGACCGAGGAGCCGCAGATGGGGCAGTCGACGTCGCTGCGCTCGCCGTGGTGCATCGCGGCGCGGATGAGCATCGGGTCGGCGTCGCAGGCGTCGGCCCGCGTCAGCGTGCGCTGGGGTCGCTTCAGCGCCTCCAGGGTGGCGCGACGCTGGAGGGCGTAGTCGACGTACTGGCGCTGGGACCACACGCCGACAGTGTAGGTCGGGGCCATCCCGCGACCAGGGACCCCGAGGGTGGCCTCCGGAGGTCGGGACCGGCCCCGGGTCAGACCCTCGCGAGACGCCCGGCCAGCACCTCGCGGTACGGCACCGTGCCGGGACGTCCCTGCCGGTGTTCGGCGGCCGACACCAGGAGGTGCGGCGTGCCCGGCGGCACCCGGAGGGCGACGTAGCGGGTCAGCCGCGGCGCCCCGGCGCCGAGGTCGTGCCGGACCACCCCGACCTCCCGGTCCAGCGACGTCTCGCTGCGCAGCCGGTGGGTGATCGTGGCCCCCGCGTGGTCCAGCACGCGGCCGCCGACGTCGGACCGGCGCGGCTCGTCGGCCAGCTGCAGGTCGTTGGCGCGGGCCAGCGCCTCCAGCCGGGCCCACTGCTCGACCGTCCCGGTGCCGAGCCGGCGGGTGATCGAGCGCGCGCCGACCAGCATCCCCACCAGCACCACGGCCGCCACCCCGAGGGCCGGCGGCAGGCCGATCTCCTCGCGCAGCGAGAGCACCACCACGCCCGCCATCACGACGTCGCCGACGACCAGCAGGGCGCCGAGCCGTCGGGCCCTGCTCCGGGCCCGGTGCGCGGTCGGGTGGCGCCGGGGGTCGCGCAGCACCCGGGCGCGCAGGTCCGGCGGGGAGGGACGGGAGAGCGGCCTGAGGTCGAGCGCGGGCACCGCCGGACGTTAGCGGGCCGGCAGGTGCACCCCGGCCAGCATGCAGCGCACCGACCCGCCGGCCAGCTCGAGCGTGGGGACGTCCAGGGCCAGCACCGGCAGGTGCCGCTCGACCGCCCGGCGCTGCCGGGAGGTGAGGCTGCGCCAGCCCCGTGACGACATCGCCAGCAGCCGGCCCGCGGTGCCCGTGAGCTCGAGGGCGTTGCCCGCGAACTCGGCCACCTGGGCGGTGCTGAGGGCGACGACCTCCCCGCGCTGCGCCAGGGCCTCGGCCAGCCGGCGGCGCTGCCGGGGGTCGGGCACCAGGTCGAGCCCGACCAGGGAGAGCCCGGTGGCGAGGCACAGCATGACGTTGGTGTGGTAGACCGCCCGGCCGGTCCGGTCGGCGGTGTCGAAGGCGTGCGCCCGGTAGCCGAGGCGGGCGCAGAACGTCGCCAGCGCGGTGTCGTCGGCGCGCAGCGAACGGGAGACGTAGGCCGTCCGGCGGTCGGGGTCGAGGACCATCGCACCGGTGCCCTCCAGCGGCGGGCCGGCCGTGAGGTCGATCACCTCGGTGACCCGGTAGGCCGCCCGCAGCGCGTCGACCACGTCGGCGCGGGGCTCGCGGCGGCGGTTGGGCGCGTGCATGGAGTGCAGCACCACCCGTCCGTCGGCGTGGGTGGTGATCCAGTTGTTGCAGAAGACGCTGTCGGGACGCCGGGTGTCCGGGTCGTCGAAGAGGTGCACCCGGACGCCGGCCGCGGTCAGCCGCCCGGCCACGGCCGTCACCTCGGCGAAGGCGCGGGCGGCGAGCTCGGGGTGGCCGGGGACCGGCAGCTGGAAGGCGTTGTCGGCGGCTGTCTGCGGGTTCGGCCGGAAGTGGTGCGGCCGGATCATCACCACGGCGCCGGGGGCCCGGACGGAGGTGGGGTCGCCGGACGGGCCGAGCGTCGGCTCGGCGAGGAGGGTCACGGGTCAGCCCGCCAGCACGCGGGCCGAGCCGGTGGCCGCGTCCGGCACCGGGGCGACGAGGGCGAAGAGGTCCTTCGGGTCGGCCGGGGCGGCGACCAGGTCGAGCTCGGTGACGAGGTCGGTGCCGCGCACCTGGTCGCGGGCGAAGCGCAGCGCGGAGAAGTCCTCGACGGCGAAGCCGACCGAGTCGAACACGGTGATCTGCTCCGCCGACGTGCGTCCCGGCGCGGTACCGGCCACCACCGCGGCCAGCTCGGTGACCGGGAAGTCGGCCGGGCGGGCCTGGATCTCGCCCTCCACCCGGGTCTGCGGCGGGTACTCCACGAAGACGGCGGCGCGGTCGAGGATCGCCGGGTCGAGCTCGGTCTTGCCCGGGCAGTCCCCGCCGATGGCGTTGAGGTGGACGCCGGGACCGACGTCGGCGTCGCGGAGCACGGTGGCCAGCGTCTTGTCGGCGGTGCAGGTGGTGATGACGTCGGCGCCACGGGCGGCGGTGGCCGCATCGGGGCACACCTCGACCTCGAAGCCGAGCGGGACGAGGTTGCGGACGACCTTGGCCACCGCGAGGGGGTCGACGTCGAACACGCGCAGGCGTTCGATGCCGAGCACCGCCCGCATCCCCAGCGCCTGGAACTCCGCCTGGCTGCCGGCGCCGACGAGGGCCAGCACCTCGGCGTCCGGACGGGCCAGCAGCCGGGCGGCGAGCGCGGAGGTGGCGGCGGTCCGCAGCGCGGTGAGCAGCGTCATCTCCGAGAGGAAGGTGGGGTAGCCGTTGTGCACGTCGGCCAGCGCGCCGTAGGCGGTGACGGTCTGGTAGCCGCGGGCCGGGTTGGAGGGGTGGCCGTTGACGTACTTGTAGGCGTACTCGGTGCCGTCGGAGGTGGGCATCAGCTCGATCACCCCGAACGGGGTGTGGCTGGCCACCCGCGGCGTCTTGTCGAAGTGCTCCCAGCGCCCGAGGTCGTGCTCGAGGTAGTCGACCAGCCCGCGCAGCAGCGGCTCCGCACCCCGGGTCCGGATCCACCGCGCCGTCTGCGTCACGTCCAGGAACATCACCATGCGAGCGAGCCTAGGAACGGGCGATGTGGTCACTCAATGAGCGTCCTGCCTGACTTCCGTCGCCGCAGTGGTCGATCTGCGCAAGTCCAGCGTACGATCTGCGCATGGCGACGCTGGACGACCTCGACCGTCGGCTGCTCTCGCTGCTGCGGGCCGACGGACGGGCTCCGGTGGCCGCGCTGGCCCGCGAGCTCGGGGTGACCCGCTCCACCGTGACCGCCCGGCTCGACCGGCTGGTCGCCGACGGCACCGTGATCGGGTTCACCGCCCGGGTGCGCGACGAGACCGACCCGCTGAGCGTCCGGGCGATCTCGCTGATCGAGGTGATCGGTCGCGACACCGACGCGGTGATCAAGGTGATCCGCGGCTGGCCCGAGATCACCTCGCTGCACACCACCAACGGCGGCTGGGACCTGGTCGCCGAGCTGCAGGTGGCCGACCTCGGCGAGTTCGACCGGGTGCTCGGCCGGATCCGGCGGGTGCCGGGGGTGCGCAACACCGAGACGAGCCTGCTGCTCAGCTCGGTGCTGCGCTGACGGCCGCGGACGTGGTCAGCCGGCTGCGTCCCCGTCGGCCCCCAGGTCGGCCAGCAGCCGTCGGGCCGACCCCAGCTCCTGCTCGGACAGCGCTCCCGCCTGGTCGGTGAGGAAGAACTCGAGCCCCCAGCGTCGGGCGTCGTCGTCGAGTGCGGAGAACCCGGCCGCCTCGGCCCAGCCGTCGAGGAAGGCCGCCCCCACGGGAGACCCGCGCCACCCGGCGACGGCCGGGTGGGCGGCGAGCAGCGCCCAGGTGCGGGCGACGTCCAGGGCGGGGTCGCCGGCCCGGGCGTTGGCCCAGTCGAGCACCGCGCTGACCTCGTCGTCGTCACCGACCAGCACGTTGAGGGGGTGCAGGTCGAGGTGCAGCAGCGCCGTCCGGCCGGTCGTCGGGGCCCGCTCGACGCCCCGCACCCCGGCCGGGGCGGCGACCCGGGCGAGGACGCCGTGCACCCGCCCGCAGGTCAGCCCCCGGCGTCGGGCCCTTCCCGGGTCGACCACCGGACCCGGGCCGGCGAGGAGGCCGGGCCGACCCGGCAGCCGTTCCTCGAGCAACGCCACGTGCCCGCCCAGCCGGACCTGCCGCCGGATCCGCGGCACCGGCAGCACCCGGCCCGCGGCGCCCCGGGCGTCGATCTCGGCGTCGGCGTGGGCGGTCGGCAGCACCCGCAGGACGTCCTCCCCGCAGTACCAGGTCAGACCGGAGCGGCCCTCGGTGGGACGCAGCGTGGCGGCGTCCAACCCGAGCCGGTCGACGGCCTCCAGCACCGGGGTCGGTGGGTCGGCGGGCTGCGCTGCCACGGGAGCGAGCCTACGCCGGTCGGGCCGCTGCGGAGCCGCGCTGGAGCGCGCTGGCAGGATCTCTGCATGCCCGAGGGACATTCGCTGCGCCGGCTGGCCGACGAGCTGGACGCCACCTTCGCCGGCTCGGCGGTGCGGACGTCCAGCCCGCAGGGCCGCTTCGCCGGGTCGGCGGCGCTGCTCGACGGCACCCGGTTGCTGCGCGCGGACGCCGCCGGCAAGCACCTGCTGGTCGACTTCGAGGGCGACCGGCTGCTGCACGTCCACCTCGGGCTCTACGGCACGTTCCTGGTGCACCGCCCGCCGGTCACCCCGCCGGTCGGGCAGGTGCGGCTGCGTCTGGTGAGCGAGGACGCCTGGGCCGACCTGCGCGGGCCCACCGCCTGCGAGCTCTACACCCCGGAGCAGAAGGTCGAGCTGCTGGCCCGGCTCGGGCCCGACCCGCTGCGCCCCGACGCCGACCCGCTGCGGGCCTGGGAGCGGATCCGGCGCAGCCGCACGCCGGTCGGTGCGCTGCTGATGGACCAGTCGGTCATCGCCGGGATCGGCAACGTCTACCGCGCCGAGATCCTCTTCCGCCACGGGCTGCACCCGCTGCGGCCCGGGCTCGCGGTGCGCCGCGGCCAGTTCCTGGCGCTGTGGGTCGACCTGGCGGAGCTGATGGCCGACGGCGTCCGGGTGGGCCGGATCGAGACCGTGCGGCCCGAGCACCTGCACCTGGTCGGCCCCGGTGAGCGTCCCGCCTACGTCTACCGCCGCGCCGGCGAGCCGTGCCGGCTGTGCGGGCGCACGGTGCTCACCGAGGAGCTGGTCGGGCGCAACCTCTACTGGTGCCCGCGCTGCCAGCCCGCCTACCGGGGGCGGGCGTGAGCGCGCCGCCGCCGGTGGCCTACCGCGGCGACGGCACCGGACGTCCGGCCCACCTGCCCCTTCCGCCGGCCCGCGCGCCGATGGTGCGGGGGCTGCGGCTGCGCAAGACCTGGCGCTACGTCGGGATCTGGAGCCCCGCGGTCTCGGTCTGCGCGGCCAGCGTCGCCGTCGGTCCGCTGCGCCAGGAGTTCTGGGGCGTCTGGCACCGCGCCGAAGGGCGGATGACCGAGCACACCCGGCTGCTGGCCGGGCGGGTCGACGTCTCCCCCGGCCGGGTCCGCGTCCGCGACGCCGCCCGCCGGGCCGAGCTCGACCTGGTCCTGGAGGAGGACCCGCGCACCGCCGTGGAGGTCGTCACCCCCGTCGGTCGGGCCTGGACCTGGACCCGCAAGCAGGTGGTCCGCGGACACGGGTCGATCCGGCTGGACGGCCGCCGGCTGGCCGTCGACGGGGTGGCGCTCATCGACGACAACGCCGGCTACCACCCGCGGCTGACCCGCTGGTGGTGGTCGGGTGGCACCGGGCGGCTGACCGACGGGCGGCTGGCGGCCTGGAGCCTCATCGTGGGCCTCAACGACACCCTCCCCCACATCGAGAACACGCTCTGGCTGGACGGCGTCCCGCAGGCTCTCGGGCCGGTGCGGTTCGAGCCCGACCTGTCGGCGGTGCACCTCGCGGAGGGGGGCACGCTGCGCTTCAGCGCCGAGGCGGAGCGGGCCAGCACCACCGACCTGTTCGTGGTCCGCTCGGCCTACCGCCAGCCCTTCGGCACCTACACCGGGACGCTGCCCGGCGGGCTGCAGCTGACCGGCGGCGTCGGGGTGATGGAGGACCACACCGCGCTGTGGTGAGCACCTGCTCGGCACCCGCACGGCCCGCGCTCCCGCCGGGAGGCGACGGTCGCCGACGCACCCGTCCGCGAGTGCCCCGCTCGCTCCACCGTGCGGCAGCCGTGCACGAGCCGTAGGATGCCGCGATGAGCGGCAGTCGTCGCCTACCACGCTGAGCCCTCGGGCGGCGTGGTCGAACGTCGGACGGAAAGACCGCATGCCAGTCAACAGGTTGCACGCTTCGCTCGGTCAGGTCATCTTCGTCGATCGCCCGCTGGGCGATGTGCTGACCGAGATCGTCGGCATCGCCCGTGAAGCGATGCCCGACACCGACGCCGCGTCCATCACCTTGATCCGCAGTGAGAACGCGTTCACCGCCGCCCACGTGGGGCAGCTGGCCCTGGAGGCCGACGAGCTGCAGTACCAACGCGGATACGGCCCCTGCCTGGACGCCGCACGCGGCGGGCAGTCCTTCTTGATCGAGGACATGGCCGAGGAGCAGCGCTGGCCCGACTACTGCCGCCACGCCGCCGCCCAGGGCGTCGGCGCCTCGCTCTCGATCCCGCTGCCCTTCCAGGGGATCACGATCGGGGTGGTGAACACCTACGCCCGTAGGCCGCGGGCCTATGGCGACCTCGACCTCGCCCTGGGTCAGGAGGTCGCGGCCTGGGTGGCGGTCGCGGTCGGCAACGCCGAGGGCACCGCCCAGACGCTGCAGGAGCTGGAGGACATGCGGACAGCGATGCTCTCCCGGGCCACCATCGAGCAGGCCAAGGGCATCCTCATGGAGCGGTACAAGATCTCGGCGGACCAGGCCTTCAACCTGCTCACCCGGACCTCCCAGGAGACCAACACCAAGCTGAGGTCCGTGGCCGACGAGCTCGTGCACACCGGCATCCTGAAGGCCGACCCGACGAGCTAGCAGGCGTCCACCCACCCGGGGTCGCCCTCGGCCGAGCGGCTGCGGCCGCTCGGCTCCTGGGCCGCCGAGGGCCACGGGCTCGGGGTGACCTCGCCGTGAAGCCTCGGTGAACCCCGGCCGGCGCCCTTCCCCCGACCCGGGGTGAGGCGGTGGGATGGTCCGAGCAGATCCCGCCACCCCCGGAGGAGCCGTCGTGTCCCGCCCTGCCCTGCCCCCCGTCAGCCGCACCCCGATCAGCCGCCGTGGGCTGTTCGCCGCCGGAGCCCTCGGGGGTGCCGGTCTCGCCGGGGTGGGCGTCCCCGCGCTGGCCCGCGACCGGCGTCCGGTGGTCGGCCCGCGGCTGGCCTCGGAGCTCTTCACCCTCGGCATCGCCTCCGGCGACCCGTGGCCCGACGGCTTCGTGCTGTGGACCCGGCTGGCACCCGAGCCCCTGGCCGCCGACGGCCTGGGCGGGATGCCCGACGCGGAGGTGGAGGTCGAGTGGGAGGTGGCCACCGACGAGGCGATGAGCCAGGTCGTCCGGCGCGGCACCGAGACCGCGCGGCTGGCGGGGAACCACTCGGTGCACGCCGAGGTGACCGGGTTGGAGCCGGCCCGCGAGTACTGGTACCGCTTCCGCGCCAACGGCGAGCTCAGCCCGGTCGGCCGCGCGGTCACCGCGCCGGCGGCGGATGCCGAGGTGGCCGCGATGACCTTCGCCTTCGCCAGCTGCCAGAACTTCCCCGAGGGCTACTTCAACGCCTACGCCGACCTGGCCCGCCAGGACCTCGACCTGGTCGTCCACCTCGGCGACTACATCTACGAGGGCGCCGGCACCCAGGACGCCCTGGGCCGGGCGCACACCTCCCGCAAGGAGACCTTCACGCTGGCCGACTACCGGCTGCGCTACAGCCAGTACAAGGCCGACGCCGACCTGCAGGCCGCCCACGCCCACGCCCCCTGGGCGGTCGCCCCCGACGACCACGAGGTCGAGAACAACTGGGCCGGCGACATCTCCCAGGTCGACACCGAGCCCGACCAGGACCCGGCGGTGTTCCGCCAGCGCCGCGCCGCCGCCTACCAGGCCTACTGGGAGAACATGCCGCTGCGCCGCTCCTCGCTGCCACAGGGCCCGGAGATGGACATCTACCGCCGGCTGACCTTCGGGCGGCTGCTCTCGCTCAGCATGCTCGACACCCGCCGGTTCCGCGACGACCAGATCGAGGGCGGCAACCAGGCCGTCCTGGACGGCCGCTGGGACCCCCGCCGCACCATGCTGGGACGCCGCCAGGAGGGCTGGCTGCTCAACGGCCTGGACAGCTCCCGGGCGCGCTGGAACGTGCTGGGCAACCAGGTGTTCTGCTTCGAGGCCGACCACGAGGCCGGCCCGGAGGTGCGCTACAGCGGCGACACCTGGGACAGCTACGCCGCCGCCCGCCAGCGGCTGTTCGACCAGCTGCACCGCCGTGGCGTCGAGAACTTCGTCATGGTGACCGGGGACGCCCACCGCAGCGTCGCCGCCGACCTCAAGCTCGACTTCTCCGACCCGTCCTCGCCGACCGTCGGCACCGAGTTCCTCGGCACCTCGATCACCTCCGGCGGCAACGGCTCGGACCAGGACGACCTCGGCAGGGTGTGGCTGGCGGAGAACCCGCACATGAAGTTCCACAACAAGCAGCGCGGCTACCAGGTCGTCCGGCTGGACCAGGACACCCTCGAGTGCGAGTACCGCGTCTGCGACTCCGTGACCGTCCCCGGCGCGCCGGTGCGCACCCGCTCGGTGGTGACGGTGGAGTCGGGGCGGGCCGGGATCGCCGACGTCAGCCTCTTCTGAGAGGGCCCGGCCCCTTCCCCTGCGGGGGTGGGGCGGCGCAGTATCGGAGCACCATCCCGTCAACGAGGAGCCCCGATGCACCGACGCACCGCTCCGCTCGCCATGCTGACCTCCGCCGCGCTGCTCGCCCTGCCGGCAGCGGTCTCGGTGGCACCCGCCGCGGCGGCCGACCGCGGGGCGGCCGGCGCCCGGGCGGTGGACGTCGTCCCGGTCCGCCCGTCCACCGCCGCCGCCCCCACCGGCACCTGCCGGCTGCCCACCCCGCAGACCAACCTGGCCGAGGGCTTCCCGGTCGCCGCCCAGGCCCTGCCGGCCCGCGGCGAGCTGCGGGCGGCCATGATCTACGTCGACTTCTCCGACGCGGAGGCCCCGAGCGGTTCGCTGCCCGCGGCCGAGGAGAACCTCCGCTCCGGCATCGAGTACCTCGAGACCGTCTCCGGTGGCGCCCTGGACGTCGTCACCACCTCCAGCGAGCAGTGGGTGCGGATGCCCGAGCCGGCCGCTGACTACCCCTTCCAGCGCGGGCTCAGCTACGCCGACCACGTCCGCTACATCGAGGACGCCGTCGTGGCGGCCGACCCGGTGATGGACTTCTCCGAGGTGGACGTGGTCTGGGTGGTGGCCACCAGGGAGGCCGAAGCCATCTCCTTCTCCCCCACCACGAACTTCCTCGACGTCACCGCCGACGGCCAGCACCTCGGCCACGCCGTCACGTTCGGCTACGACCAGTGGCACTGGGGCGGGCTGGTGCTGGCCCACGAGACCGGGCACACGCTCGGGCTGCCCGACCTCTACACCTTCGCCGGTGTCCCCGACGAGGACGGCGGGCTGGACTACCACTCCTTCGCCGGCGGCTGGGACGTGATGGGCTTGATCTCGGGCCGGGCCCCCGAGCTGCTCGCCTGGCACCGCTGGATGCTGCAGTGGGTCGACGACGAGCAGGTCGCCTGCCTCGACCCCGACGCCCGCACCGCCACCGTCGAGCTCACCGCCGTGGAGGCCGGTGGGGGCACGGCGATGGCGGTGCTGCCGCTCAGCGACACCCGCGCGCTGGTCGTCGAGTCGCGCAGGGCGCTGCGCTACGACCACCAGATCGCCCAGGAGGGGGCGCTCGTCTACACCGTCGACACCACCGTGCCCACCGGCTCGGGCCCGGTCGAGGTGCACGACACCACCCCGGGCAGCGCGTTGGACAAGGACGACGCCACGCTGACCGCCCGGCACAGCTGGACCGACCCTGAGTCCGGCACCACGGTGCGGGTGGTCCGCAGCACCGACCGCACCGACACCGTCCAGGTGCGTCCCGGCCGCGGCTGAGGTCACGGCCGCCCGAGCGGCGCCGGCTCAGTCCTCGAGCCGGGCCAGCTCGGCCAGCGTGACGGGGGCGGCCAGCGGGCGGGACCCGATCCCGCGCAGGTCGGCCTCGTCGGCCCGGCGACCCTCGAGCGCCGCGGTGAGGCAGGACGCGGCGAACCCGCAGACGCGGCCCTGGCACCAGCCCATCCCGATCCGGGTCACCTGCTTGACCGAGCGGGCGTCCTGCACGACGAGCGAGCGGTGCGCCTCGAGCACCCGGCCGGCGGTGACCTCCTCGCAGCGGCAGACCACGGTGTCCTCGGTGAGCCACTCGTCCCAGTGGGCGGGGACCGGGTGGCGGCGGTGCATGGCGGCGGCGAACCGGCGGTGGCGGGTGATCCCGCCTCGGCGCGGGAGCCCACCGGACGCCCCGGCGTCGGCGGCCGCGGCGGCACCGGCCAGGCGTCCCTCGAGATCGCTGAGGACGGCCCCGCCGACCCCGGTGCCCTCGCCGGCCACCCACACGCCGGGGACGTCGGTGCGCTGCTGCTCGTCGACGGCCACCACCAGGGACCCGTCCACGTCGACCCGGCTGGCCGCCCCGAGCTGCAGCGCCAGCTCGACCGACGGGGTGAACCCCCAGCCGACGGCCAGCAGGTCGACGTCCTCGACCCGGCGGACGAGGTCGCGCGGACGCCCGTCCGCGTCGAGCGGGGACAGCTCGACCGCTGTCAGCGCGTCCTCGCCGAGGGCTCGCCGGACCACCGTCCGGGTGCGGTAGGGGATGCGGTGGCGGACCATGCCGGCCACCAGCCCGGCTCCCTCGACCGCCTTGCTCGGCACGCCGAGGACGGCGGGCAGGCTGCGCGCCCAGTCGGTCGGGCGCCCGGCCTCGCAGACGGCCAGCACCTCGACCCCCGCCTCGGCCAGCCCGACCGCCACCGGCAGCAGGAACGGTCCGGTCCCGGCCACCACCGCCCGACGGCCCGCCGCGGTGCCGGACGCCTTGAGCAGCGCCTGCACCCCGCCGGCGGCCATCACACCGGGCAGGTCCCAGCCGGGGAAGGGCAGCTGGCGGTCCGCGCCGCCCTGGCAGAGCACCACCCGCTCGGCAGCGACGCGCGCGGGCCCGTCGGCCGGGCGACCGGGGGACGGGGTGAGCCAGAGGACAAAGCCGTCGGGGCTGCGGGTGATCTGCCAGACCGAGGTGCCGCTGAGCAGGGTGACCCGGCCGGCGGCGCGGTGCTCGGCCAGCCGTGACCAGAGCGCTCGCAGCCGGCGGCTGCCGTGCTCGGCGTGCGGCTCCCCGCCGGCACCCGCGGTCGGCGGGTGGGTGACGTCGCCGCGCTGGCGCCAGTACTGCCCGCCGGGGGCGCGGCCGGCGTCGAGCAGCACCACCTCCACCCCGCGGTCGGCCGCGGTGACGGCGGCGGCCAGACCCGCGGGGCCGGCCCCGACCACCGCGACCGGCCAGCGGCGCGGGGTCGGGACGCCGGGGTGGGCCTGGGGGTCGCCCGCTTCGACAGGTTCGGGACGACGCTCCGATGAGCTCAGGGCGTCGGAGCCAGGATCGTCAGACACCCATCGGCTCCTCGGGGGCGGGGCCGCCGGGTTCGACCCGCATGCCGTCGCGGACCGGGACGAGGCAGGCGCGGACGTCGGGGCCGCCGTCGACCTTGACCAGGCAGTCGAAGCAGGCGCCGATCCCGCAGAACAGCCCGCGGGGACGGCCCTCGCGCCGGGTCCGGCGGGTCGAGCGCACACCGTGGGCGAGCAGGGCTGCGCCGACGCTCTGCTCCGGGCGGGCGGGCAGCACCCGGCCCTGCCAGTGGATCTGGGCGCTCACGCGGCCAGCACCTCCTCGAAGCGGGCCGGCGCGAAGGGGGTGAGGTCGAGGTCGGGGCGTTCTCCGCGGAGCGCCTGGGACAGCAGCTTGCCGGTGCCCACCGAGCACCCGATGCCGGCGCCCTCGTGGCCGCAGGCGTGCCACAGCCCCGGCAGCCGGGCGTCCTCGCCGACGGCCGGCAGGTGGTCGGGCAGGTAGGGCCGGAACCCGGAGTAGCAGCGCAGCGCCCGCAGCCCGGCGAGCCCGGGGAACAGACCGATCGCGCCCTGGGCCAGCCGCGCCAGCGCCACCGGGGAGGCGGTCTTGTCGAAGCCGACCCGCTCCCGGGTGGAGCCGATGAGGATGGTCCCGGCGGGCGTCCCCTCGACCACCGGCGAGGACTGCAGGGCGTCGTCGGAGCTGCCGACGTCGGCCACGTAGTCGGCGGCGTACACCTTGTGCCGCACGGTCAGCGGCACCGGCTCGGAGACCAGCACGAACCCCCGGCGCGGCAGCACCGGCACCGACACCCCGGCCAGCTCGGCCACCGCACCCGCCCAGGGCCCGGCCGCGTTGACGACCGCACCGCAGGGCACCCGGCCGTGGTCGGTCCGCACCGCCACCACCCGGTCGCCGGAGCGCTCGATCGCGGTGACGGTCTCCCCGGGGCGGACGACGGCGCCGGCGGCGCGGGCCAGCGCGAGCAGGTGCAGGGTGGCGAGCACCGGCTGCACCTGGGCGTCCTGGGGGTAGAACGCGGCGCCGGCCATCCCGGGGTCGAGGTGCGGCTCCATCGTGAGCAGGTCGGGCAGGTCGACGTCGACGGCCTCCACCCCGGCCGCCCGCTGCGCGCGGGTCAGCTCCTGCAGGGCGGCCAGCTCGGTCTCGTGCCGGGCCACCACGATGCCGCCCTTGGGCTCGTACTCCCAGCGGTCGGCACCCTCGGCCAGCTCGCCGGACCAGATCCCCAGCGAGTACAGCGCCAGGTCGAGCTCGGGGCCCTGCTCCTTGTCCGAGACGAGCAGGTTGCCCTCGCCGGCGCTGGACGTCCCGCCGCCCGGGGCGCCGCGGTCGAGGACCGTCACCGACAGCCCCGCCCGGGCGCAGAAGCACGCCACCGCGGCCCCCATCACCCCGGCGCCGATGACGACGACGTCGGAGCCCCCGCTCACCGCGACCTCCGGCTCACGCGCCACCGCTGCCGGCCCACTCGCCGCGGACGTGGCCGATGTGACGCACCATCAGCGCCTCCGCCCCCGCGGCGTCGCCGGCCTCGACGAGGTCGAGCAGCTCGTGGTGCTCCTGGGCCGAGGCCTCGAGCCGGCCCGACTCCAGCAGCGGGGCCAGCCCGAACAGCCGGGTCCGCGCGCGCAGGTCGGAGACCAGCCGGTTGAGGACGGGGTTGCCGGCGTGCTCGAGCAGGGCCAGGTGGAAGCGGCGGTCGGCCTCCACGTAGGCCGGCAGCTCCGAGCGGCGCACGCCGTCGACGATCTCCTCGGCCAGCGCCCGCAGCCGGGGCAGCTCCTCGGCCGGCACCAGCGGCACCGCCCGCCCGACCATCGGCGGTTCGAGCAGCAGCCGCACCTCGGTGATGGCGTCCAGCTCCTCATCGCCCACCTCGGTCACCCGGTAGCCCTTGTTGGGCAGCGCCTCGACCATGCCCTCGCGGACGAGGTCGAGCATCGCCTCCCGCACCGGCGTCGCGGAGACGTCGAACATCGACCCCAGCGTCGGCGCGGAGTAGACCACCCCCGGACGCATGTCGCCGGAGATGATGGCCGCCCGGATGGCGAAGCCGACGGCGTCGCGCAGCGACTCCCGCTTGCGCAGCGGGGCGAATCCCTGGATCGGCTGGACCACCGTGTTCACCACACCCTCCGTCTAGAGCACGAACCCGGTCGGGAACGGGTCGCTGGGGTCCAGCATGTACTGCGCGGTGCCGGTGATCCACGCACGCCCGGTGATGGTCGGCACCACGGCCGGACGTCCGCCCACGGTCGTCTCCTCGACCAGCCGCCCGATGAAGCGGGTGCCGATGAAGGACTCGTTGACGAAGTCCCGGCCCAGCCCGAGCTCGCCGCGGGCGTGCAGCTGGGCCATCCGGGCGCTGGTGCCGGTGCCGCACGGGGAGCGGTCGAACCAGCCCGGGTGGATGGCCATGGCGTGCCGGGAGTGCCGGGCGTCCGAGCCGGGGGCGGCCAGGTAGACGTGGTGGCAGCCGCGGATGTCGGGACGCTCGGGGTGCACCGGCGGATCGGTTGCGTTGATCGCGGCCATCAGCCCGAGCCCCGCCTCGAGCAGCCGGTCCTTCTCGGCCCGGTCGAAGGGCAGACCCAGCTGCTCCAGCTCGACGATGGCGTAGAAGTTGCCGCCGAAGGCCAGGTCGTAGCGGACGGTGCCCAGCCCGGGCACCTCCACCTGCTGGTCCAGGGCGGAGGCGAAGGAGGCGACGTTGCGCAGGGTCACCGACTCCGCGCGTCCGTCGCGCACCGCGACCTCGGCCTCGACCAGACCGGCCGGGGCCTCGATGGTGATCCGGGTGACCGGTTCGGTGACGGGCACCAGCCCGGTCTCGACCGCGACCGTGGCGACCCCGATGGTGCCGTGGCCGCACATCGGCAGCACCCCGCTGACCTCGATGAAGAGCACGCCGAGGTCCGCGTCGGGGTGCGTGGGCGGCTGCAGGATCGCCCCGCTCATCGCCGAGTGCCCGCGCGGCTCGTTCATCAGCAGCCGGCGCAGGTCGTCGGCGTTGTCGATGAACCAGGTGCGCCGCTCGGCCATGGTCGCCCCGGGCAGCGTGCCGACCCCGCCGGTGACGACGCGGGTCGGCATGCCCTCGGTGTGGGAGTCGACGGCGTGCAGGACGCGGGTGGTGCGCATCAGCGGGCCCCGGCCGGCGCCGACATCACACCAGCGCCTTCACGACCGCCTCGGTCTGGGTGCGCACCACGTCGGCGACCTCGACCGGCAGCGGGTTGCGCGGCGGGCGGCTGGGACCGCCCCGCAGGCCGACGACGTCCATCGACAGCTTGATGGCCTGGACGAAGACGGTCTTGGAGTCCCAGCGCAGCAGCGGGTGCAGCTGGGCGTACAGCGGCACCGCCTTGGCGATGTCGGCGGGGTCGTCGGAGGTGGCCAGCCGGTACAGCTCGACGGTGGCGTCGGGGATGGCGTTGGGGTAGCCGGCGATCCAGCCCACGGCCCCGGCCAGCCCGAGCTCGAGCAGGACGTCGTCGGCGCCGATGATGAGGTCGAGGTCGGGGGCGAGCTCCCGGATCTCCCAGGCGCGGCGGACGTCGCCGCTGAACTCCTTGACGCCGACCACCAGGCCCTCGGCGTGGAGCCGGGCCAGCAGGCTGGGGGTGAGGTCGACCCGGGTGTCGATCGGGTTGTTGTAGGCCACCACCGGCAGGCCCACCTTCGCCACCTCGCGGTAGTGCTCGACGACGGTGTCGTCGTCGGCGCGGTAGGCGTTCGGCGGTAGCAGCAGCACCGAGTCCGCCCCGGCCTCGGCGGCCTGCTCGGCCCAGCGGCGGGCCTCGGCCTGGCCGTAGGCGGCCACCCCGGGCATCACGGTGAAGCCCTCGGGCGCGGCCTCGACGGCGGTGCGCACCACCTGCTCGCGCTCGGCCGGGGTGAGGGTCTGGTACTCCCCGAGCGAGCCGTTGGGTGCCACCCCGTCGCAGCCGGAGGCGGCCAGGAAGGCGACGTGCTCGGCGAAGGCGTCGAGGTCGACCTCGAGGTCGTCGGTGAAGGGGAGGGCGGTGGCCACGTGGATGCCGTGCCACGCGGGGCGTGCGGTCATGTCAGTCCGTTCTCGTAGGTCAGTACAATGTCACATACTAGAGATGAGCTGCTGCTGCGTCCAGCGCTCCACCCCGGCGGCGTCGATCGGCAGCCGGTCCGAGAGCACCTCCGCACCGGTCGGGGTGACGAGCAGGTCGTCCTCGAGCCGGACGCCGATCCCGCGCAGCTCCGGCGGGACGGTGAGGTCGTGGGCGTGGAAGTACAGGCCCGGCTCGACGGTGAGCACCATGCCGGGCTCCAGGACCATCTCCTGGTGGCTGGCCGGGGCGGTGGCGCTGCAGTCGTGCACGTCGAGCCCCAGGTGGTGCCCGATCCCGCAGACCAGCCACCGCCGGTGCTGCTGGCCCTGGGGTGAGAGCGCCTCGTCCACCGAGACGTCGAGCAGACCCCACTCGTGCAGCCCGGTGGCGACCACCTCCATCGCCGCGAAGTGGAAGTCGCTGAACAGCGCACCGGGGCGGACCGCGGCCATCCCGGCGCGGTGGGCGGCCTCCTCCAGGTCGTGCACCCGGCGCTGGACGTCGTCGAAGCGGCCGCTGGGCGGGACGGTGCGGGTGACGTCGGCGGTGTAGAACGCGCGGCCCTCCACCCCCATGTCGAGCAGCAGCGGCGCGTCGGGCAGCACCGGGCCGTCGCAGCGGACCCAGTGCAGGGTCGGCGCGTGCGGGCCGGAGCCGACGATGGTGGCGTAGCCCGGCTGGTTGCCGAAGGTGCGGCAGTGCCGGTCGAAGGTGCCCTGCAACCAGCGCTCCCCCAGCCCCGGACGTCCCGGCTCACCCACGGCCCGCGGCAGCTCGGCGACGGTGGCGGCGAACCCGTCCACGGTGGCGTCGACCGCCTCGCGGAGCTGGCCCACCTCCCAGGCGTCCTTGACCATCCGCAGCCGCGCGCAGACGCGCTGCTGCTCCTCGTCCGCGGCGACCGCCGGGTCGAGGTCGTCGAGCGCACGCACCCGCAGGCCCAGCGCCTGCTCCCAGACGGCCAGCGACGGCGACGGCCCGACCCACAGCTCGCCGGAGGCCGCGTTCGCGAAGAACCCGGGGAGGCCGGGGCCGAGCGGTGGCGGCAGGTACAGCGTGGCGTCGTGACCGCTGCCGGTCGGCACCATCACCAGCACCGCGTCCTCGACGGCCACACCGCCGGTCAGCCAGGCGAAGTCGCTGTCGGGACGGAAGTCGTAGGAGGTGTCGTTGGCGCGCACCGGCGCCCGACCGGCGCGCGCCACCAGGGTGCGCCCGGGCAGTGCCTCGGAGAGCCGGCGACGGTGGTCGGCCCCGGCCTGGGCGGCACCGGGCACCAACGGCGGCTCGGTCCGGACGTCGGCCCAGCCCTGCCCGATCCCGGCCACGAAGGCCGGCACCTCGGCCAGCCGGGGTGGCCGGGTGCCCTGGTAGGGCACGGTCCGTTCGGTCAGACTCATCGCAGCTCTCCTCCCCGCGCGGCCACCCGGTCGCGCAGCCCGCGGAAGACCCGGGGGTCGCCCAGGCCGTCGTGCTCCCACTCGTTGGTCACCCAGGCCTCGGCGTTGCCGATCCCCGCCAGCGTGCCGAGCGACAGCCCGGCGTCGACGAACATGTCGTCGTGGTAGACCGCCGCCGCCAGCGGTACCTCGTTCGCGGCGAGCCGGGCGGGGTCGTAGAGCCGCCGCCCCCAGGACGTCCGCTCGGCCAGCAGGTCGACCGCCGCGGCGAACGGGCGCAGCGCGGCGATCTCGTCGAACATCCAGCGGAAGGTCATCTCGCCGGTGAACAGCAGCGGGCGGGCGGCCGGGTCGAAGTCGGGGTGGCGGGCCACCTCGGTCTCGGCGGCCCACCCGGTGCGGAGGTCACCCTCGCCGTAGATGGCCTCCTGCAGCGTCCAGAACAGCGGCGACCCCGCCTGCGAGGTGCGCACCTGCACCTGCTGCAGGAAGTCCGCACCCAGCCGACCCGGCTCGACGAAGGCCTCGTCGACCAGCCAGTGCAGCCGCTCCGCGCCCGGCTTCATCCCGAGGTCGATGCCCAGGCTCTGGAACCGGCGCACGCTGAGCGGGTCGCCGTCGGGCAGCCGGACGTCGCCGCCGGCGAGCACGTCGGCGATGGCGGCGACCCGGTCGACGTCCTGGGGGTAGCGCGCGTAGTAGCGGCGCACCTTCTCGCGCACCCGTCCGACCGTGCGCCGGTACACCTCGGCGGCCTCGGGCGGGACGCCGGGGATGCCGCCGGTGACGTAGCAGGCGGCCAGCGCCTGCGGTGCCGTCGACAGGTAGGTCAGGGTGAGGAACCCGCCGTAGCTCTGCCCGATGGTGGCCCAGCGCCGACCGCCGTAGACCTGCTGGCGGACCAGCTCGGCGTCGGCCACCACCGAGTCGGCGAGGAACAGCGCGAGGTGGTCGGCCTGCTGCTGCGGCGTGCCGCGCCGGGCCAGCCGCTCGCCGTCGAGGAAGGTGCTGCGCCCGGTGCCCCGCTGGTCGAGCAGCACCACCCGGTGGGTCTCGAGAGCGACCTCGAGGAACCCCGAGCGGTCGACCGGCCGCGGCCCCTTGCCGCCCGGACCACCCTGGAGGTGCAGCAGCAGCGGCAGCTCCTCGCGCCGGCGGACCGGGTCGCAGAGCTCGCGGACGAAGACGGTGATGGTCTCCCCGTCCGGGTCGGCGTGGTCGAGGGGCACCGCCACCTCGTGCTCGCGCACCCAGATGCCGGGCAGCAGGTACTCCGCCGTCGTCGTCATGCCATCTCCTCCTGCACCGTCTGCTGCTCCACCATCGCCCGGCGGGCGGCGTCCCACTCCGCCGGGATCCTCGGGACCGCCCCGAGCAGGGCGCGGGTGTACTCGTGCTGCGGGGCGTCGAAGACCTGCTCACGCGGGCCGGACTCCACCACCCGACCCTGCGACATCACCGCCACCTGCTGGGCGATCTGGCGCACCACGGCCAGGTCGTGGGCGATGAAGAGGTAGCTCAGCTGCTGCTCGGCCTGCAGCCGCACCAGCAGCTCGATCACCTGGGCCTGCACCGAGACGTCCAGGGCGGAGACGGCCTCGTCGCAGATCACCACGCTCGGGTCCACCGCCAGCGCCCGGGCGATGCCGATCCGCTGGGCCTGACCACCGCTGAACTGCCGCGGCAGGCGCCGGGAGTGGTCGGGGTCCAGACCGACCCGCTCCATCAGCGCCCGGGTGAAGGCCCGCTCCCCGCCGGGCACCCTACGGCCCTGGTAGCGCAGCGGCGCGGTGACGATCTGCTCCACCGAGTGCCGGGGGTTGAGCGAGGAGAACGGGTCCTGGAAGACCACCTGCACCCGGGAGCGGAAGCGGGCCAGCGCCTCCGCGCGCAGCCGCGTCACGTCCTCGCCCTCGAGCTCGATCCGACCCGCGGTCGGCTCGACCAGGTGGGCCGCCATCCGCGCGGTGGTCGACTTGCCCGAACCCGACTCCCCCACCAGCGCCAGCGTCTGCCCGCGCGGGATGGCGAAGGAGACGTCGTCGACGGCGCGGAAGGGCCGACGCCGCCGCAGCCCGCCGCCGCCGAACTCCTTGACCAGCCCGGTGGCCCGCATCACCGTCTCGCTCACCGCGCTCCTCCCGGTCCGACCAGCGGGTCGTCGATCCGCGGCACCGCCTCGAGCAGGCGCCGGGTGTAGGGGTGGCGGGGACGGCTGAACACCTGCTCGGCACCGCCCTGCTCCACCACGTCGCCGTGCTGCATGACCAGCACGTCGTCGGCGATCTCGCTGACCACGGCCAGGTCGTGGGTGATCATCACCAGACCGGCACCGGTGTCGCGGCGGATCTCGGCGATCAGGTCGAGGATCTGCTTCTGCACCGTGACGTCGAGAGCGGTGGTCGGCTCGTCGGCGATCAGCAGCTCCGGTTCGCCGCTGAGCGCCATCGCGATCATCACCCGCTGGCGCATGCCGCCGGAGAACTGGTGCGGGTAGTGGTCGACCCGCTCGGCGGCGTGCGGGATGTGCACCCGCTCCATCGCCTCCACCGCGGCCCGCCGGGCCTCCCGCCGGGTGGCCCGTGGCCGGTGCGCCCGGTAGGCCTCGGAGATCTGCAGCCCGACGGTGTAGTACGGGTTGAGGCAGGACAGCGGGTCCTGGAAGATCATCGCCACCCGGGCCCCGCGCACCTTGCGCATCTCCCGGGGCGGCAGCGTCGTCAGCTCGGTGCCGGCCAGCCGGATGGAGCCGCGGCGGGTGGCCCCGGGCGGCAGCAGGTCCATCACGGCCAGGCTGGTCATCGACTTGCCCGAGCCGGACTCCCCGACGATCCCCAGCGAGGCGCCGGGGGCGAGCTCGAAGGAGACGTCGCGGACCACCTCGGTGCGCCCGCGGGGGGTCTCGAAGGCGACCGTGAGGTCGCGCACGTCCAGCAGCGCGGTCACCTGGCCGTCCTCACCCTCGGGTCGAGCCAGCCGTAGAGCAGGTCGACGACGATGTTGCCGACGATCACGAAGAACGCCGCCAGCAGGGTGACCGCCATGATCACCGGCTGGTCGTTCTGGGTGATCGAGTCCGCGGCCAGCTTGCCGATCCCGTTGAGCCCGAACACCGTCTCGGTGATCAGCGCCCCGCCCAGCAGCCCGGCGAAGTCCATCGCGAAGATCGTCGCCACCGGGGTGAGGGCGGGACGCAGGGCGTGCCGCCGGATCACCAGCCAGCCCGGCAGGCCCTTGGCCCGCGCGGTGCGCACGTAGTTCTCCCCCAGGGTGTCGATGACGTTGGCCCGGGTCAGCCGGGCGTACAGCGAGGCGTAGAGGAACGACAGCACCACCCAGGGCATCAGGTAGTTGGCGAACCACTGCCCGGGGCCGTCGGCGAAGTCGACCGCCTGCGGGAAGGGCAGCACCTGCAGCTGCACCACCAGCACGTACTGCAGCACCAGCGCGAGCACGTAGTTGGGCACCGAGATCCCGCCGAGGGCCAGCACCATCGCGCCCCGGTCCCACCAGGTGCCCTCCTTCAGGGCGCTGAGCAGGCCGCCGGCCACCCCCGCCAGCAGCCACAGCACCGCCGCGCCGACGGCGACGGTGGCCGAGACCGGCAGCCGGTCGACGAGCATGTCCCACACCGGCAGGCTGTTCTGGAAGGAGTAGCCCAGGCAGGGTGCGGGGCAGACCTGGCCGTCGGCGTAGGTGCGTCCGGCCACCACCCCGGAGAGGAACTGCCCGAACTGGGTCCAGAACGGCTGGTCCAGCCCGAGCGTGCCCCGGATCTGGTCGATCCGCTCCGGGGTGCAGTTCTTCCCGCAGATCTGGACGGCCGGGTCCGGGGAGAGCACGAAGAAGATGACGAAGGTGAACAGGCTCACCAGGAACAGCACGACGACCATCCCGAGCAGCCGCACCCCCATGTAGCGCAGCATCAGCGCAGCTCCCCCGAGTCGGTGATCGTGCGCAGCCGGTCACCGAGGACGGTGAAGGAGAGCACGAGCAGGAACAGGCAGACGGACGGGATCAGGAAGTAGGCCGGGTCGACGGCGTACCAGCTGACCGAGGAGGCGATCATCTGCCCCCAGCTCGGGGTGGGCGGGATGACGCCGACACCGAGGAAGGACAGCCCGGCCTCGGTGCCGATGTAGCCGGGCACCGCCAGCGTGGTCATCACCACCAGGGTGGAGCGCAGGTTGGGCAGCACCTCGCGGAAGACGATGGTCCAGCCGCCGGCGCCGGAGGCCCGGGCTGCCTCGACGAACTCGCGCTGGGTGAGGCTGATGGTCTGGCTGCGCACCACCCGCGCCAGGTAGGGCCAGCCGAAGACCGCGATCACCACGACCAGCAGCAGCTGGCGGTTCTCCGCCGGCAGCGCCGAGAGCACCGCGATCATGAAGATCAGCGCCGGGAAGGCCATCAGGAAGTCCATCACCCGCGAGATCACCAGGTCGACCACCCCGCCGTGGTAGCCGGCGAGCAGGCCCATCACCACCGCGATCACCGTGGTGAGGGCGGTGGCGGCGAGCGCGACGGTCATCGAGACGCGCGCCCCGTAGACGATGCGGGCGAAGATGTCGCGCCCGCTGCCGGGCTCGACGCCGAACCAGTGCTCGGCCGAGATGCCCCCGCCCCAGCCCACCGGCAGCCCGCCCAGGTTCGGGTCGATGGCCGCCTGGTCGAAGTCGTAGGGCCCCCAGCCGCTGACCTGGACCAGCAGCGGGGCCGCCACCGCGGCCAGCAGCACCAGGGCGATGTAGCCGGCCGACAGCACCACCGCGATGTCGGAGCGCAGCACCCGCAGCACCGCCCGTCGGCCCGGGCCGCCGGCCGGGGCCGGGTCACGGTGCCCGGCCCGGGCCGACGGTTCCAGGTCGACGCCGCTGGAGAGCGCCACGGTCAGCCCGCCTCCGGGTCACGCAGGCCGACGAGCACGTAGTCGATGCCGCCGGTGGCGGCGCCCGGGCTGGCGTGCAGCCCGGTGACGTTCTCCCCGACCACGGTGAGGCCGGTCTCGACCAGCAGCGGGACGACCGGCGCCTTGCTCATCACCAGCTGGTCCAGCTCGCCCCAGGCCTGGTTCGCCTCGGCACGGTCGGTGATCAGCTGGGCCTCCTCGATGGCGGCGTTGATCTCCGGGTCGTCGATCTGGGCGAGGTTGGAGTTGCCCTTCTCCACGATGTTCGGGCCGTAGAACAGCGGCGGGATGAAGGTGCTGGCCGAGGAGGCCCAGTCCGGGCACCAGCCGGTGATGGCCGCGTCGTTCTGCTGGGTCGTGGTGCCGATGGTCTCGTAGTAGGTCGAGGTGTCGATGACGTTGAGCGAGACGTCGATGCCGACCTCGGCCAGCGACTGCTGCACCGCCTCGGCCTGGGCCTGCATCTTCGGCTGGGAGCGGATGTCGAGGACGAGCTCGAAGCCGTCGCCGACCCCGGCCTCCTCCAGCAGCGCACGGGCCTTCTCGACGTCGCGCGGGTAGAGGTCGTAGTCGACGTGGCCGGCGATGCTCGGCGGCAGGATGGTGGTCGCCACCGTGGCGAGCTGGGTGCCGCCCGAGGCGTTCTGCACCGCGGTCTTGTCGATGGCCAGGTTGATCGCCTGCCGCACGCGCACGTCGCCCAGCGGCTCCTTGGTGGTGTTGAGCCCCATGTAGGTGGTGCAGACGCCCTGCGGTTCGAAGACCCGCTGCTGCACCTGCGGGGTCTGCAGCCGGGCCACCGTGGCCGACTGCACGGCGCCGCCGATGGCGTTCACGTCGGCGCCCTGGCCCGCGAGCAGGCGCTCGTCGATGGTGGCCCCGTCCAGGCCGAAGGTGAACTCCCAGGCGTCCGGCTTGGCGGTGCGGACCTCGTCGGTTGACTGGTCCCAGGCCTCGTTGCGTACCAGCGACAGCGACTGGCCGGGCTGGTACTCGGCCAGGTCGTAGGGGCCGGAGGCGATGATGTCGGTGAGGAACTCCTCGCCCTCGCCGGTGCCCACCGGGAACGGGACGGTGTTGGGCTGGCCGAGCACCGCCGGGAAGTCGGGGAACGGCTCCTTGAGGTGGAACACGATCGTCTGGTCGTCAGGGGTCTCGATGGTCTCCAGCTCACCGGAGCGGTAGGGGCCCTCATAGTCCTCGGGGGCGTCGATGACCTGCTTGGCGTAGGGCGAGCCGATGCCCAGCGCCGGGTCCCAGGCGCGGGAGATGCCGTGGCGCACGTCGGCGGAGGTGATCGGGGTGCCGTCGTCGAAGGCCACCCCCTCCTTGAGCGTGAAGGTCCAGGTGAGGCCGTCCTCGGAGACGGTGCCGAGGTCGGTGGCCAGGTCGGGCACCATCGCCGACGGGTCCTCGGCGTTGCCGGGTGCCGCGGTGGTCAGCGTCCGGTAGACCAGCCGGTAGAAGTTGTTCACCCCGCCGTCGAAGCCGCGCTGCGGGTCGAGGTAGGAGAAGTCGGCGTTGAGCAGCACGCTGACGGTGCCGCCCTGGGCCGGCTCGTCGGTGAGCGAGGTGGCGCCGGCGCCGGCACCGGTGCCGGCACCGCCTCCGCCGCCACCTCCGCCGCAGGCGCTGAGGGTGACGGCGACGGCCAGCGCCGTCGCGGCCAGGATCGGACGTCGGGTCATGGGAGTCCTCCGGGTGTTCGGTGGTCGGTCGGGTCGATCAGGTCTCGGGCAGCCAGACGCGCATGGCGCCGGGTTCGCGGTTGCCCCAGGCGAAGTAGGGGACGAAGGGGACGGGCGGGTGCGGCCGGACCGGATCCGGCGGCAGGTCGACCGGGCGGTAGAGCGGGGCCGTGCCGCGCTCGCGGACGCCGACGGGCAGCCGCACCGCCGCCGCGGCGGGGTCGACCAGGACGTCCTCCGGTGCTGCCGCCGGTTCGGCGTCGCGGGCGGCGGCGGGGTCGAGGACCAGGTCCTCGACGTCGACGTCGAGGTCGGTCTGCTCGACGCAGTGCACCAGCGGCCCGCGCAGCACGGCGAGGCTGCCGCGGACGGCGTCCACCCGCGGGTCGGCGCGCACCAGCCGGACCGGCATGCCGAGCTCCAGGTCGACCCGCTGACCGGGCATCCAGCGCCGCTCGAGGCGCAGCCAGCCGTCGACGGCCTCGGCCGGCACCGGCTGGCCGTCCACGCGGAGCGCCACGGTGTCGGCCCAGGACGGCACCCGCAGCACCAGGGCCGCGGGGTGCTCGGCCGCCCGGGTGACGGTGACGGACACCGTGCCGGCGAAGGGGTGGCCGGTGGCGACCCGGACGTCCAGGGCCGGGGAGCTGATCTCGGCCTCGGCCAGCTGGGCCAGGGTGAGCGAGGTGTCGTCGGCGACGGCGAGGTGGTCGGCCAGCTGGGCCATCCAGCGCACCACGTTGGGCGGACAGCAGGGGCAGCCGAACCAGGGCAGCCGGAGCAGCCCGCCGTCGGCCTCGGCCCCGCTGCGCTGGGTGTGGTCGGGGCGGCGCTGCAGCGGGTTGTCGTAGAAGAAGGCGGTGCCCTCGGCCGACAGCCCGACCGCGAAGGCGTTGTGCAGCACCCGCTCGCAGACGTCCAGCACGTCGGCCCGGCCGGTGGCCACGAAGAGCCGCCAGCCCCACTGCAGGGTGCCGATCGCCGCGCAGGTCTCGTTGTAGGCGCGCTCGGACGGCAGCTCGAAGCGGTCGCCGACCGCCTCGTCGCTGTGCCGCGAGCCGAGCCCTCCGGTCAGGTAGAGCTTGCTGGCGACCATGTCGTCCCAGAGCAGCTCCATCCGCTCCAGCAGCGCGCGGTCGCCGGTCTCGAGGGCGACGTCGGTGGCGCCGGCGGCGAGGTAGACCATCCGCACCGCGTGGCCGACCACCGAGTCGAGCTCGCGCAGGGCGACGGCGTCCTGGAAGTAGTCGGGCGGGAAGATCCGGTGGCTGATCCGGCCCGAGCCGCGGCGCTCGACGAACAGCGAGGCCTGGGTGAGGTAGCGCTCGTCGCCGGTCTCGCGGTAGAGCTCGACCAGCGCCATCTCGACCTCGGGGTGCCCGCAGTAGAGCGGCTCGCCGTCGGGGCCGTAGCGCCGCACCACGAGGTCGGCGAACCGGGTGGCCACGGCCAGCAGCCGGTCGTCGCCGAGCCGGCGCCGGGCGGCGACCGCGGCCTGGACGAGGTGACCGAGGCTGTACAGCTCATGACCCCAGCCGAGGTCGCTCCAGGGCTCGGCCGGCACGTCGGGGGCGGAGTACCAGGTGTTGAGGTAGCCATCGGGCTGCTGGGCCCCGTCGATGGCGGCGACCGCCTCCTCCCAGAACTGCCGGACGTCGGCCCCGGCGTCCGGGTCGTCGGCCAGCACGTGCGCCAGGCCCTCGAGGGTCTTGTAGACGTCGGTGTCGAGGAAGGGGTACCGCCCGCGGTAGCCGGCCTCGTCGCCATCGGGGAGCCGGGTGAAGTTCTCCAGGTTGCCCGCCCGGCGCAGCTGCTCGACCGTGTGCGGGACGGTGGCGCTCCGGTTGCGCTGCTGCCAGCGGCCCAGCAGGCCACCGCGGATCCGCACCGCCGGGGCGCCCAGGACGCGGCCGCGGGGGCCGGCCGCCGCCACCACGGGGGCCGGGGTCGTGCTGGTGTCGGAGAACTGCACGCGCGATCCCTTCGAGCTGTCATCGGGTGATTGCTGCGTGACATTACACTTGCACGTTGTAGTGGTCTATGGTTCGGCGCGAGCGTCACCAAGGCGTTACACAGGACGTCTGACGACCCGCTCCGGAGGCGGCCGCCCGGGCTCCGTAGGGTCGGCCCATGCAGACACGTGCAATCGGCAACGACACCGTCGGCCGCGTCGAGGTCGGAGCCATCGGGCTCGGCCTGATGACCTTCGACCAGACCGGTCACCAACCCCGCGAGCAGCTGGTCGAGACCGTCCGGGCCGCGCTGGACGCCGGCGTCACCCTCTTCGACACCGCCGACGCCTACGGGCCCGGCCAGGAGCTGGGCGCGGCGGCCCAGGGCGAGAACGAGAAGCTCATCGCCTCCATCCTCGACGAGCTGGGCGTCCGCGACCGGGTGCTCCTGGCCACCAAGGGCGGGTGCCTGCGCACCGACGGCGGCGGGTGGGCGCAGGACAGCTCCCCGGAGCACCTGCACCGCGCCGTGGACGACAGCCTGCAGCGGCTCGGGGTGGAGCAGATCGCCCTGTGGCAGCACCACCGGCCGGATCCCCAGCGCGACTACGCCGAGACGATCGGCATCCTCGGCGAGATCGCGGCGACGGGGAAGGTGCGGATGATCGGGCTCTCCAACGTCGACCCCGACCAGATCCGCGCCGCGAAGGAGGCGCTGGGCGACGCGCTGGTGAGCGTGCAGAACCAGTACAGCCCCAAGTTCCGCAGCAGCGAGCCCGAGATCGAGGTGTGCACCGAGCTGGGGCTGGCCTTCCTGCCGTGGAGCCCGCTGGGCGGGCTGTCCGACGCCAAGGAGCTGGCGACCCAGCACCCGGCGTTCCAGCAGGTCGCCGAGGCCCGTGGGGTGAGCGCGCAGCAGGTGGCGCTGGCCTGGGAGCTGGCCCAGTCCCCGGTGGTCATCCCGATCCCCGGCGCCAAGCGGCCGGAGTCGATCCGCGACTCCGCCGCGGCCGCCGACCTCGAGCTCACCCCGGACGAGCTGACCGCGCTCAACCGGGACTGATCCTCAAAGGAACCGCACAGCCGCGGCCCACCGGACGCACCGGATCCCTCCGCACAGTGGGAGCACACCAACCCACCGAGGAGGACCCGATGGCCGACCAGCCCACCTACGAAGGACGCCCGCTCCCCCGACCCGGGGAGGAGGTGGTCGACCAGGGGCTGGGCTTCGACGTCGTCACCCTGGTCGACCGGCGCCGGCTGCTCGCCGCCCTGGGCGGCGGGCTGTCGGTGCTGGGTCTGGCGGCCTGCGGGGTGGGCGCGGACGCCACCGGCGGTGCGGCCGCGGCGACCACGGGCGGCGGCACCACCGAGATCCCCGACGAGACCGCCGGCCCCTACCCCGGTGACGGCTCGAACGGCCCGGACGTGCTGGAGCAGAGCGGGATCGTCCGCAGCGACCTGCGCTCCAGCTTCGGCGAGTCCACCGGGACGGCCGAGGGCGTGCCGATGGAGCTGGAGCTGACCGTCCTCGACCTCGCGAACGGCGGGGTGCCCTTCGCCGGCGCGGCGGTCTACGTCTGGCACTGCGACCGCGAGGGCCGCTACTCGATGTACAGCGAGGGCGTGGAGGACGAGAACTACCTGCGCGGGGTGCAGGTGGCCGACGCCGACGGGCTGGTGCGGTTCACCAGCATCGTCCCGGCCTGCTACGCCGGCCGGTGGCCGCACGTGCACTTCGAGGTCTACGCCGCCGAGGCCGACATCACCGACAGCACCACCGCGGTCGCCACGTCCCAGCTGGCGCTGCCCGAGGACGTCTGCAGCGCGGTCTACGCCGAACCCGGCTACGAGCCGTCGGTGGCCAACCTGGCCGCGGTCGGCCTCGACTCCGACGGCGTCTTCGGCGACGACGGCGGGGAGACCCAGCTGGCCACGGTCACCGGCGACGTCAGCTCGGGCTACCTGGCCCGGCTCACTGTTGGGGTCGACACCGCCACCGAGCCGACCGGCGGCGGGATGGGCGGCGCGGGCGGTCCCGGGAGGACGCCGCCGAGCGGGGCACCGACGGGCCAGCCGCCGCGCTGAGGCCCTGGGCCGGGAGCCGCGCCTGGGCCGTCAGCCGGTGGTGGGCGGAGACGTCCCGGCGTCCCGGCGCAGCCGCACCCAGGCGACGGCCCCCAGCGCGACGGCGGCCGCGACGAGCGCGGCCACCGCGACCGGCGCGGACTGCGGGGCGTCGGTGAGCCGGCCGACGGCCACCCAGACCAGGCCCCAGGCCACGGCCAGCCCCACGGCGACCCGGCCGCCGAACCGCCGCGCCAGAGCGGCGGCGACGGCACCGGCCACCAGCACCACCCCGAGCACGGTGGCGACCGGCACGCCCGGTTCGACGCCGAGGTCGACCAGGGCGGCGGCGAGGTTGGCGCAGGTCGCGACCGCGACCCAACCGAGGTAGAGCCCGAAGGTGCCGTCGACCATCAGCGTCTCCACCCGACGACCCGACCCGGTGGCCCCCAGCCGGAGCGCGATCAGCGCCAGCACCGCGAGCAGGGCCACGATGACCACCGCGGTGAGCCAGACCAGGCCGGTCTGGGCCACGAGGATCCACACCGCGTTGAGCACCATCGAGGCCGCCGGCAGGTAGCCGAGGCGGCGCAGGCGGGCGTCGGCGGCGTTGCGCGGCAGCCACTGCCAGACCGTGAAGGCGAACAGCCCGAGGTAGATCACCGACCAGATGCTGAAGGCGGGGCCGGCCGGGGCGACCAGGGTGGCCTGGGCCGACAGCGAGCCCTGCCCGGCGTCCTCGATCGCGGTGCCCAGCAGGCCGGTGCCGACCGCCGTCCCGACCAGGCAGAACAGCTCGGCGGCGGTGGTGACGACCCGACGCGCCAGGTCGCCCGACGACGATTCGCTCAGCATGCTGAGTATCGTACGTCGGGGCGGGTGGACGCCGGTCAGCGGGTGCGGTCGCCGGTGAGGTCCTGCCGGCCGAGGACGCGGAGCAGGTCGAGCTTGCCGGCGGCCTCGCTGCCCGCCGGGGCGGTGTAGACGATCACCTTGAGGTCGCCACGGTCGGCGGTCAGCACGTCGCAGTCCACGGTGAGGCGGCCGACCTGCGGGTGGTCGATGGTCTTGCGCGAGCCGCGGTGCACGCCGACCCGGTTCTGCTGCCACAGCGCGGCGAAGCGGGGGCTGCTCGCGCGCAGGTCGCCCACCATCGAGCGCAGCTCCTCGTCGTCGGGGTAGCGCCCGAGCGCGGTGCGCAGGTCGGCCACCAGCCCGCGCTCGAAGGCGTCCTCGTCGAGGTGGGTGATCCCGCCGCGAGCACCGTCGGCGAAGCGCCGCCAGGCGACGTTGCGCCGGCGACCGCGGGCGGCGGAGAGGTCGCCGAAGAGCGCGGCCCACGGCTCGTTCCACAGCAGCAGACCCCAGCCGGCGTCGGCGACCGCCACCGGGTTGGCGCCGAGCTGCTCGGTCAGCCGGCGGACGCTGGCGGGCACCTGGCGCAGCACCCGCGTCCGGCCGGGGGCGGCGTGCCCGGCCAGGGTGAAGAGGTGAGCCTGCTCGTCGTCGTCGAGCTGCAGGGCCCGGGCGAGGGCGGTCAGCACGGACGCCGACGGGGCCTCGGCGCGTCCCTGCTCCAGCCGGGTGACGTACTCCATCGAGACGCCGGCCAGCATCGCCAGCTCCTCGCGGCGCAACCCGGACACCCGACGGGGACCGTTGACCGGCAGGCCGACCTGCTCGGGGGTGGTGCGGTCTCGCCAGACGCGCAGGACGGTGGCCAGCTCGGAGTCCATGGCGCCCAGTCTGCTCCGGCCGCGGCGGCCCTGCCTGTCCCTGCGGGTACCAGGAAGGACGGTGGCTGGTCCGGTCCGGGCGCCGGGGGCACGGTGGAGCCATGACGACGACACCGCTCTCCTCCGACCTCACGTCCGTGCACCGGATCGGCTACGGCACGATGCAGCTGCCCGGCCCTGGCGTGATGGGCCCGCCCCGCGACCACGACGAGGCGGTCCGGGTGCTCCGCCGGGCCGTCGAGCTCGGCGTGGACCACCTCGACACCGCCCAGTTCTACGGCCCCGACGTCGCCAACGAGCTGATCGCCGAGGCGCTGCACCCCTACCCCGAGGGGCTGGCCATCGTCTCCAAGGTCGGCGCGGTCCGCGACGGGTCCGGTGCCTGGCTGCCGGCCCAGCAGCCGGCCGACCTCCGCGCCGGCGTGGAGGCCAACCTGCGCACGCTGCGCACCGACCGGCTCACCGCGGTCAACCTGCGCCTGATGGAGGGCGGATCCCACGGGCTGCTGGAGGACCAGCTGGCCGAGATGGTCGCGATGCGCGAGGACGGCCTGATCGCCGGTATCGGGTTGTCCAACGCCACCGCCGACCAGGTGCGGACGGCGCTGCCGGTCGGGCTGGCCTGCGTGCAGAACGCCTACAGCCTGGTCGACCGCTCCGACGAGGAGGTGCTCGACCTGTGCGCGGGCGAGGGCATCGCCTACGTGCCGTTCTTCCCGCTCGGCTCGGCGATCCCGGGGATGGCGAAGGTGACCGAGCAGCCGGCCGTGCGCGCGGTGGCCGCGCGGGTCGGGGCGACACCGAGCCAGGTCGGGCTGGCCTGGCTGCTGGCGCGGGCGGAGAACGTCCTGCTCATCCCCGGCACCTCCTCGGTCGCCCACCTGGAGGAGAACGTGGCCGCCGGGGACGTCACCCTGTCGGCCGACGACCTGGCGACCCTCGAGCAGGGCTGAATCAGCCGCCGCGGTCAGCCGCCGCGGTCAGCCGCCGCGGTCAGCCGCCGCGCCGGGCCGCCCGGACCAGCCGGACGAGCTCGGCGCGGAAGGCGTCCGGGTCGACCAGCGGGCCGGTGACGAGGTCGTCGGCCACCCCGCCGGCGGTGATCGCGGTGTAGGCGGCGCGGCCGTCCTCGGTCAGCCGCACCTGCAGCCGGCGGCGGTCGGCGGGGTCGCGCTCGCGGGTGACGTGCCCGGTGCGCACCAGCCGCTCCACCACCCGGGCCATGGTCTGCTCCTCGACCTGGCTGGCCGCGGCGAGCTGGCGCTGGCTGCGCGGGCCGTCCACCAGCGCGTGCAGGACGAGCAGCCCGGCGTGGGTGAGCCCGCGTCCGGAGAGGTAGGCGTTCCAGTCGCGCTCGACGTGCCGGGCGGCGGTGGACAGCAGCCGGCCCAGCGACCAGTCACCCAGGTCGTCCTCCGCCACCGGGCCACCGTAGCCCGCGGCCGGAGGGTCACCGGGTGAGCGCCCACAGGTCGACGGCGAAGGACCAGATCAGCAGCGCCAGCGCGAGGCCGAGCACGACGACCGCCACCGGTGCCGGGGCGGGGGGCAGCAGCGCGACGACCAGCGCCATCGCCTGCAGACCGGCCACCACCCGGCGGGAGGGACGCGGCGGGAGCGGCGCCCGCAGCCGCGGCCAGACCCGGCCGGCGACCACGAAGAGGTAGCGCAGCAGGCTGATCAGCAGCGCCCACACCCCGACCACGAGCGAGGCCGCCACCGACAGGACCAGCAGCAGGACGGCGTCCGCCTCCACGTCGAAGCGGGCGCCGGCGTCGGAGGCGGTGCCGGTGCGCCGGGCCACCCAGCCGTCCACGCCGTCGAGCAGTGCGGACGCCCCGCCGAGGAGGGCCAGCCACCAGGTGCGCTCCGGCACCACGCCGGCCACGGCGAGCAGCACCCCGCCGGCGCAGACCGCGGTCATCGACAGCCGGAGCAGGGTGACCCGGTCCGCGGGCCCGCACCGGGTCCGCCGCCGCCACAGCGACACCGTCGCCCCGGCGACGACGAGCACCCCGCTGAGCAGCACCCCCGCCCCCAGCACGGGGCCCGGCCGGTGCGCCAGCAGCCAGCCGGTGCCGCCGCCGAGCACGAGCAGCACGGCCAGGGACAGGTCGCGACCGACCGTCCGGGTCGGCAGCACACCGCTCATGGAGGGAAGCCTGCCTCCCCACCCCGCTGCTAGGTTGGCGCCACACCCCTGACAGCGGTGTCACCCGGGATGTCGCCACCCGCGACCGGCTCCCCGCGGGCACCCCGACCGCGAAGGTCCGCTGCGTGATGTCTCTGCCTCCGTCGACCCGCCCTGACCGCCGCCCGCAGCCGAACGGACGGACCACCACGGGCTTCTCCAGCTCCTTCGAGGAGGACGAGGCCCCACCGGCCGTGTCGCGACCCTTCGGCGACGAGACCCGCAACGTCAGCGGCGACGACCAGCCGGTGCCCACGCCGATGCGCACCGTGCCAGCCGGCGGCCCGACCGCCTCGGCCACCGCGAAGCCCGGGGTCGGCTTCACCGGCACCCGGTCGCTGGAGTACGGCGGCCGCCACCTGGCCGACGGCGAGGCGGTGGCCACCAACGAGCTGTTCGACGTCGACGTCGAGATCGTCGCCGGCCACCAGCTGCACTACCTGGTGTTCCCGGTGCTGGACGAGGCCCAGACCTTCGCCAGCACCCACGTCGCGGTCGATCTGCTGCTCGACGACGGCACCCGGCTGTCGGGCACCGACGCCACCGACGTCTACGGCTACCCCGCCGACGCCCGCGGCCAGGGCACCTCCGCCGTGCTGTGGCCCGACCAGTGGAACTCGGTGCGGGTCGACCTGTCCGCGCTGGCCGGTCGCCGGGTGGTGAAGGTGCTGCTCGCCTACTCCTGCCCCGACGCCCCCGCCGGCACCCGGATCCAGGGCTGGCTCGACGACGTCCGTATCGGCCCGGCCGAGCGCCTCGACGCCTCGGCGGGTCCGCTCGGCCACGTCGACACCCGCCGCGGCACCAACGCCTCGGGCGGCTACTCCCGCGGGAACAACTTCCCCGCCGCCGCCTGGCCCAACGGGTTCACCTTCTTCACCCCGATGACCGACGCGGGCACCATCGGCACCCTCTACGCCTACCAGGCCCACAACAACGAGCGGAACCTGCCCGAGCTGCAGGGCATCGGCATCTCCCACCAGCCGTCCGTCTGGATGGGTGACCGCAACCAGCTGGCGGTGCTGCCCGCCGCCACGCACGATCCCGACTCCGGCCTGTCGGAGCGGGCGCTGGAGTTCGACCACGCCGACGAGGTGGCCCGTCCCGACCTCTACCAGGTGACCTCCACCGACGGCCTCACCGCCGCGATCACCCCCACCGACCACGGCGGGGTGTACCGCTTCGACTTCCCGGCCGGCCACGGCTCGGTGCTGGTCGACCAGGTGGTCGGGGAGTCGGCGCTGTCGATCAGCGACGACGGCATGCTCTCCGGCTGGGTCGAGGGCGGGTCGCGCTGGCCCGGTCGCTCGCGGATGTTCGTGCACGGCGCGTTCGACACCCGCCCGCGGACGTCCGGAGCGGCCCGCGGGGAGCGCAGCAGCACCGCCCGCTTCGCCGCCTTCGACGCCGACCGGGTCGAGCTGCGGGTGGCGACCTCGTTCATCTCGCTCGAGCAGGCCCGGCGCAACCACGACCTCGAGCTCGTGGGACGCACCTTCGAGGAGGTGCACGCCGACGTCGCGGCGGCTTGGGAGGAGCGGCTGTCCGTGGTGGCCGAGGTGGCGGGCGCCACCGAGGAGCAGCTGGTGACGCTCTACTCGGGGCTGTACCGGCTCAACCTCTACCCCAACTCCTCCTTCGAGAACACCGGGACGGCCGAGGAGCCGCGCTACCGCTACGCCAGCCCGGTCCACCCGCTCGAGGGTCCGGCCCCGGGCGGGGCCAGCGACACCGAGACCAACGCCGCGGTCAAGGACGGCAAGCTCTACGTCAACCACGGCTTCTGGGACACCTACCGCACGGCCTGGCCGCTGTACGCGCTGCTCTACCCCGGCCTGACCGCCGAGCTGGTCGACGGCTTCGTCCAGCAGTACCGCGACGGCGGCTGGGTGGCCCGCTGGTCCTCCCCCGGCTACGCCGACCTGATGACCGGCACCAGCTCCGACGTCGCCTTCGCCGAGACGTACCTGGCCGGGGCGCTGCCGACCGACCTGGCGCTGGACGCCTACGACGCCGCGCTGACGAACGCCACCGTGCTGCCGGCCAACGAGGCGGTGGGACGCAAGGGGCTGGAGCGTTCGATCTTCCTCGGCTTCACCCCCGAGGACGTCCACCAGAGCGCCTCGTGGGGGCTGGAGGGCTACATCAACGACTTCGGCATCGCCGAGATGGCCACCGCCCTGGCCGAGGACCCGGCCACCCCGGCCGACCGGGTCCCGCGGCTGCGGGAGGAGGCCGTCTACTTCCGGGCCCGCGCCGGGCAGTTCACCGAGCTGTTCAACCCCGCCGCCGGGGTGTTCACCGCCCGCCACGCCGACGGGTCCTGGCCGGTGGGGGCCGACTTCGACAAGGCCGACTGGGGCGGGGCGTTCACCGAGGCCTCGGGGTGGACCTTCGCCTTCCACGCCCCGCACGACGTGGACGGGATGGCCGCCCTCTACGGCGGACGCCGCGGGCTGCTGGCCGAGCTGGACGCCTTCCTCACCACCCCGGAACGGGCGGGCTACTCCACCATCCACGAGGCGCGGGAGGCCCGCGACGTCCGGATCGGGATGCTGGGGATGTCCAACCAGGTCGCCCACCACATCCCCTACGTGCTGGCCGGGGCCGGCGACCCGCCGCGGGCGCAGGCTCTGGTCCGCGACATCCAGCAGCGGCTGTTCGTCGGCAGCGACATCGGCCAGGGCTATTCCGGGGACGAGGACAACGGGGAGATGTCGGCCTGGTACGTCTTCTCCGCGCTCGGCTTCTACCCGCTGCGGGTCGGCTCGGGCGGCTACACCGTCGGCTCGCCCACCTTCGACCGGATCACGGTGAGGCCGCTGGGCAGCGGGCGGTCGCTGACGGTCGAGGCACCCGGGGCCTCGGACGGGCTGGTGCACGTCGCCGGGCTGGAGCTGGACGGCGTCCCGCTGACCGACGTCACCGTCGACGGCGACCTGCTGCGCCGCGGCGGCACCCTGCGCTTCACGATGTCGGACGAGCCCACCGACTGGGGCGCGGTCGACCTGGACGAGCCGCTGTCGCCGCCCCCGGGGCTGACCGACCTGACGTCCACCGGCCGACTGGCCGGCGGCGGGCTCGACCTGTCGGCGCTGACCGACGACGACATGAGGACCGCGGTCGACCTCGGCACCGGCTCGGCCGAGCTGGTGTTCACCCCCGGGGACGGGCCGGTGCGGCTGTCGGGCTACACGCTGACCAGCGCCGGCACCGACCGGGCGCCGACCTGGTGGGTGCTCGAGGGGTCGACCGACGGGCACACCTGGGTCGAGCTGGACGCCCGCAGCGGCGCGAGGTTCCCCTCCGGCACCCGCACCCGGCCGTTCGCCATCAGCGGGGAGCCGCGGGCGTGGGCGAGCGTCCGGCTGCGGCTGGGAGGCGAACCGGACCAGCCGCTGCGGTTGGCCGAGCTGGAGCTGTTCGCCGCCCCGGGCTCGTAGGCTGCTGCTGATCCCAGCGTCCCCTTCGCCGATCCGGAGCCCGATGACCGCCCCTGCCCCTCCGCGGACGGCTCGCACGTCCTCGGCCGCCGGCGCGATCTGGCGCGACCCGTTCCTCCGGGCGGCGTTCGCGTCGCTGTTCCTCTCCGGGATCGCGGTGTCGGCGACCATCCCGCAGATGACGCTGTTCCTCGTCGACGAGCTCGGCGCATCGGAACCGGTGGCGGGGCTGTACTACCTGACCAATCTGCTCGCCCCGCTGGCCGGCTACTGGCTGGGCAGCCTCTCGGACCGGCAGCGCGACCGGCTCAGCTCCTACCGCGTCTGCTCGCTGGTCGGTGGCGTCGGCTGGGTGGCGATGGCGCTGGCCACCCAGGTGTGGATGCCCTTCGCCGTCGCCGCGGTCGCGCTGAGCGTCTCCGGCGCCTCGATGGGACTGCTCTTCGCCGCCGTCCGCGACCACCTCACCCGGCACGGCAGCACCGCCGCCCACCGGGTGGTGTCGGCGGTGCGGATGGCGTTCACCACCGGCTGGATCCTCGGGCCCGTCCTGGGCAGCTGGTTCGGTGCCGCGGTGGGGCTGCGGCCGCTGCTGCTCGCGACCGCGGCGCTGACCGTGGGCCAGCTGCTGCCGCTCGGCCTGCAGCGGGTGCCCCGCCACAGCGTCCCCGCGCCGACCACCGCTCCCGGCGCACCCGGCACCGGCCAGGCTGTGCCCGCCCGCACCAGCCGGGCCCCGCTGTACGTGTTCGTCCTCGCCTGCGTGCTGCTGATGAACGGCGACACCATCAAGTTCGCCTTCCTCCCCCTCTACATGGCCAACCAGCTGGAGATCTCCGACGCCCTGCGCGGTGCGGTGATCGGCATCCAGCCCCTCGTCGAGCTCGCCCTGATGCCGCTCTTCGCCCGCCTCGCCGACCGGATCGGCCCGCTGCGCGTCATCACCATCGGCGCCGCCTTCGGCATCGCGGCGAACATCGCCTACGCCACCAGCACGCACGTCGCCGGGCTCTTCGTCGGCCAGCTGCTGATGGCGGCGCTGTGGGCGGCGGTGGCCGGCCTGGGCGTGACCGTCGCCCAGCAGCTCTACCCCGACGGCGTCGGGCTGGCGTCGTCGGTGTTCATGAGCTCGATCATGCTCAGCGGCGGCCTCGGTGGGGCCATCGGCGGGCTGGGCGTGGCCCTCCTCGGCATCCCGCACATCTTCTTCGTCTCCGCGGTGCTCACCGGGCTCGGCCTCGTCGTGCTCCTGCGCCTCGCCCGAGGTCGGTCCGCCCCGGCGTCCTGAGCCCGGGAACTTCGGGCGGACCACTGGCGGAGTGGCTGGCGGTGCTGCCAGACTTCGGACGTCCGGCCAGGGGGGTCGGGCGTCCAGTGCGTGCTGCGGGGGCGTGCGCCGTCACCGAGGATCGTCATGCGCCGAACGGCTTCCGTCCTGCCTGCTCGCAGCTCCCGCCCTCTGCGGCGCCGCCGCCCGCTCGCGCTGCTGCTGGCCCTGCTGGTCGCCGTGCTGGCCCTGGGCGCCCCCGCCCCGGCGCAGGCGGTCGGTGAACCGGTCCTCATCGACGACTTCGGCGGGAACGTCCGCGGCACCCGCACGGTGACCCTGCTCGACCCGGACGGGACCACCCCGTTGGGGCAGTTCAGCCAGGCCGGTGGCCTCGGCACCATCACCGCCACCGGCAGCGGAAACCGCGCCGCCGGGGTCCAGCTCGACTACGCCTTCCCGGCCACCGACCTGCGCTCGGGGCTGAGCAACACCCAGTTCTTCGTCCAGTTCGCCTCGATCACCCGCACCCCGGAGGACCCCACCGCGGCCAACGTCGGCATCACCGTCACCGACGACGCGGGCCGGCGGAGCACGTACACCACCAGTCTGGGCAACACCGGCCGGTTCGCGGTGGTGCTCAACTTCGACTGCACCGGCGGGGCGTCGGCGTGCTTCCAGGGCGACGCCAGCTTCAGCAGCATCACCGGCGTCCAGCTGCGGGTGATGTTCCCGAGCAACGTGTCCGAAGGCACGCTGACCGCGGTGGTCGACGAGATCAGCACCACCCCCACCGGCGGGGCCGTCCCCACGCCCGCCACCCCGGTGCTGGAGGGCCCGAGCGGCACCCTGCTGTTCGACGGGCCCCGCACGCTCAGCTACGAGATCAGCTTCCGCAGCGACGGCGTCGAGGTGCCGGTCAACCGGGAACCCGGCAGCTCGGAGGGGCTGCGGGCCTCCTACGTCACGGTCGGCGGGACCGCGCCGGGGCGCACGGACGTCAGCCTGTCCGGGTCCCTGCTCAGCATCGGCCCGGTCACCGGTCCCGGTGAGGTGACCGTGCAGGTGCCGGCCGGCGTCCTGGTCGACGGGTGGGGTCAGCGGACCCTCGCCTCGGCCGAGACCCGGGTGACGCTGCGCTCGCCGGAACCGGCCACCGCCGTCGTGCCGCCTCCGCCGGCCGTCGCCGGTGAGGCCTACTCCCACCACCTGGCCGCCAGCGGCGGCTACCCCGATGACTACGACTACAGCGTGACCGCGGGGATGCTGCCGCCCGGCCTGACGCTCAGCAGGGAGGGCGTGCTCTCCGGCACCCCGACCACGACCGGCCGCTACGAGGTCACCGTCGCGGTGGACAACGGCTACCGCATCTTCGGGGTCGTCCTGCCGCTCCTCGTCGGCACGCCCCCCACCATCGCCCCCGTGGACGATGTCGAGGTCACCGTCGGCGAGCCGGCCTCGGTGCCGATCGTCGTCGGAGGCGACCCCGACCCCTCGGTCGAGGTCGCGGGGCTGCCCGGGGGGCTGACGGCGACCGCGACCGGGATCACCGGGACCCCGACCGGGCCGGGCGGGGTGCACTGGGTCAGCTACACCGCGTCCAACGCCTTCGGCAGCGTGACCAGGACCTTCACCATCACCGTGCTCGCGCCCCCGGGTGTGGAGGCCCCGACCACCGAGCAGGTGGGGCGTCGGGGTGAGCGGATAGAGATCTCGTTCCGCGTGACCGGCTTCCCGGAACCGCAGCTGTTCCTCAGCTCCGTGCCGTCGGGCCTGTCCCTCAGCGACTCCGACGGCGGAACCTTCATCCTGAGCGGCGTCCCCCAGGAGACCTTCGAGGAGCGGGTCATCGTCACCGCCATCAATCCCAGTGGGAGCATGTCGGCGACGTTCGACCTGGTCATCACCGAGGACGTGGTCGTCACGACCCCGACGTCAGTGGAGGCCGAGGTGGGTGAGCCGTTCACGCTCCCCCTGACCGCGACCGGCTTCCCGGCTCCGGACGTCGAGCTGGAGGGCACCCTGCCCACCGGTCTCGCGGTGACCGACGGCGGCACCGGCCCGGCGATCACCGGCACCCCGACGGAGTCCGGCGGGTTCGCGCTGGAGGTGGTCGCCACCAACCGTCTGGGGGCCGAGCGGGCGCCGCTGACCCTCACCGTCACCGAGGACGCCGCCTTCACCAGCGACGACCGGGCCACCGTGGTGGCGGGCGAGGAGGTGACGCTGCCGATCACCGTCACGGGCTTCCCGGTGCCGGCCATCGAGCTCGACGGCGACCTACCCGACGGCCTCACCTTCACCGACGGCGGCGACGGCACCGCCGCGATCACCGGCACGCCCGCCAGCGGCACCGGCGGGGCGCACGTGCTCACGCTGACGGCCGGCACCGCCACCCAGATCTTCACGCTCACCGTCCACGAGCGCCCGGTCTTCACCTCCGCCGCCGGGGTCGAGCTGACGCCCGTCGAGGACGGGGGCACCTTCGTCGTCTCGGCCAGCGGCGTCCCGGCTCCCACGCTGACCGCCACCGCCCTGCCGGCGGGTTGGACCCTCACCGACGCCGGCGACGGGACGGCCGTGCTCACCGTGCCGGCCACCGGGCCGGGCGGTCCCACCGAGCTCGAGCTGGTGGCGTCCAACCCGGCCGGCAGCGCCGAGCAGACGCTGGCGCTGACCGTCCGCACGGTGCCGACGGTGAGCGTCCCCGACCGGGTCGAGGTGGCGCTCGGCGACCCGGTCGACGTCCTCGTCGGCTGGACCGGCTACCCGGTGCCCGAGGTCACCAGCAGCGCCGACCTGGAGGCGGTCGGGCTGGCCCTGGTGCTCGTCGACGGCGACCCGCGGCTGCGGGGGACGCCGACCGAGGACGGGCTGCTGACCATCCCGCTCCGCGCGGAGAACGGGGTGGTGGGCGCTCCGGCCACCGACGAGCTGGTGCTCGAGGTCACCAGCGTCCCGGAGCTCTCGCTGCCCGCGGAGCTCACGCTGGCCGTCGGCGAGGACGTCAGCCTGCCGCTGGAGGCCTCCGGCTGGCCGGTGCCCGAGGTGACCGCGACCGGGCTGCCCGCCGGTCTGGAGGTGGTCGACGGCCGGCTGGTCGGCACGCCCACCGAGCCGGGTGACCACACCGTCAGGGTGACCGCCACCAACCGGGTCGGTGAGGACGTGGCCGAGGTGGCCCTCCGGGTCACCGCGCCACCGGCCTTCGACCGCGACGCGATCACCGTCGAGCTGGTCGAGGGCGACGCGGCTGAGCACGTGCTGGCCGCCACCGGGTTCCCCGCTCCTGGGCTGACCGTGGCTGGCGACCTGCCCGCCGGGGTGACCTTCACCGACCGCGGCGACGGGACGGCCGTGCTGGCCGGGACGCCCGAGCCCGGAACCGCCGGCAGCTACCCGCTGGTGGTCACCGCCACCGACGACGCCGAGGCCACCGCCACTCTCGAGGTCACCCTCGTCGTCACCGCGCGACCCGCCTTCACCAGCCCCGACACCCTGGCCCTGGTGGTGGGCGAGCCGGTGGCGGCCGAGGTGACCGCGAGCGGCACCGCCCCGGTCGTCATCACCGCGACCTCCGGCCTGCCCGCCGGGCTGACCCTCACCGACCGCGGCGACGGCACCGCCCTCCTCAGCGGGACGCCGACCGGCCCCGGTGGGGTCTCCGAGCTGGTCCTGCTCGCGTCCAACGCCCAGGGCGAGACCGAGCAGCGGGTGACGGTGACCACCGAGGCCGCCCCGCGGTGGACCGGGCCGACCGCGCTGACCCTCGACCGCGGCGAGCCGGTGTCGGTCGAGCTGAGTGCCTCGGGCTGGCCGCTCCCGCAGATCGCGGCCACCGCCCTGCCCGACGGGCTGACCCTGACCGACCGCGGCGACGGCACCGCGCTGCTCACCGGCACCGTGGAGCAGGCCGGGGCGACCACCGTCGTGCTGTCGGCGACCAACCCCCGCGGCAGCGTCCAGGTCCAGGTGCAGGTCGAGGTGACCGCGCTGCCGGTCATCGACGCCCCGGCCCGCGCCGAGCTCACCGAGGGTGAGCCCGCGAGCGTGCCGGTGTCCGCCGAGGGCTACCCGACGCCGACCCTCGCGGTCGACGGCGTGCTGCCGGACGGGGTGACCTTCACCGACCGCGGCGACGGCACCGGCGAGCTGTCCGGGACGCCCGCGGCCGGCACCGCCGGCACCTACCTCGTCGAGCTGGTCGCCAGCAACACCCCGACCGGCGGCGGCCCCCAGCTGCTGGCCGTCGGCGAGCAGCGCCAGCCCCTCGAGCTGGTCATCGCCGCCGCCCCGACCCCCGATCCCACCCCGACGCCGACCGGTTCGCCCACCCCGACGCCGACCGAGACCCCTTCGCCGACGCCGACCGAGACCCCCTCGCCGACGCCGACCGACACGCCGACACCGACGCCGACCGAGACCCCTTCGCCGACGCCGACCGGGACGCCGACGCTGGCTCCTACGCCGGCCCCGTCTCCCTCGCCGACGGGTGCGGACCCGACCGGTCAGCCCGGCCCGGGTGAGGACCCCTCGACCGCGCCGGACGGCGAGCCGACGGACGAGCCCGACCCGACCACCGAGCCCACCGCGACCTCCGAGCCGACCGACCCCGGCACCGACGACGAGGCACCGGCGGACCCGTCCGACACCGACCGGGGCGACGGTCTGGCCGCCACCGGCGGTCCGGCGCTGGGCCTCGCCGGCCTCGGTCTGGTCCTCCTCGCCGCCGCCACCGCGACCCTCCGAGGCGCCCGCCGCCGCTGACCCGCTCTCCCAACGCCCTGAGCCCGTCGAAGGGCGGTCCCCGCCCCTAGGCTCGCGGCCATGACCGTCGTGCGCTCGATCGTCCTGTTCGTGGTGGCTGCGCTCGCCGAGATCGGAGGCGCCTGGCTGATCTGGCAGGGCGTCCGCGAGCACCGCGGGCTGCTGTGGATGGGCGCCGGCGTGGTCGCGCTGGGGATCTACGGCTTCGTCGCCACCCTCCAGCCCGACGCCAGCTTCGGGCGGATCCTCGCCGCCTACGGAGGCGTCTTCGTGGCCGGCTCGCTGCTGTGGGGTGTGGTCGTCGACGGGTTCCGACCGGACCGCTGGGACGTCCTCGGGGCGGCGGTCTGCCTGGTCGGGGTCGCCATCATCATGTACGCCCCGCGGCCCGACTGACCCGGCCGCCGACCGGAGGGCTCGGCAGGCGGGCCGACACGTCAGTGCGTGTAGGGCCTCTCCCGCGGCACCTCGGGGTTGAGCTCGACGCCGAAGCCGGGCGTCTCGGGCACCCGGAGCCGCCCGTCCACCGGCACCGGCTCTCCCAGCAGCAGCGGGGAGAACATCGGCACGACCTCCTCCGCCGTCTCGTGCATCATCAGGAACTCCGCGAACGGGCTGTTCGTCCGGGTCACCACGAAGTGGTAGGAGTACACCGAGCTGCCGTGCGGGACGACCAGCGCGCCGTGGGCGTCGGCCAGCGCGGAGATCTTGATGAGCTCGGTGATCCCGCCGCACCAGTTGACGTCGGGCTGGATGATGTCGACGCCGGTCTCCAGCAGCTGCCGGAACCCCCACCGGGTCGCCTCGTGCTCACCGGTGCTGATCAGCACCCCGGGCGGGGCCTGCCGCTTGAGCTGGGCGTAGCCCCAGTAGTCGTCGGGGATCAGCGCCTCCTCCAGCCACTTCAGCCCGTGCTCGGCGGCGGCGTGGACGAACCGGGTGGCGTAGTCGACGTCCAGGGACATCCAGCAGTCGAGCATCAGCCAGAAGTCCTCGCCGACCCGTCCGCGCATGTCGGCCAGCGCGTCGAGGTTCTTCCGGAAGCCCTCCACACCTTCGCCCGGGGCGTGGTGCAGCGGCATCTTGCCGCCGAGGAACCCGAGCTCCTTGGCCCGGTCCGGGCGGGCGCCGGTGGCGTAGAACTGCAGCTCGTCGCGGACCGGCCCGCCGAGGAGTGCGTACACCGGCTCCTGGCGCAGCCGCCCGAGCAGGTCGTACAGCGCGAGGTCGACGCCGCTGATGACGTTGAGCACCACCCCGCGACGGCCGTAGAACAGGGTCGAGCGGTACATCTGGTCCCAGATCCGCTCCAGGTCGGTGACCGCACGGCCCTCGAGGAAGCGGGCCAGGTGCTTCTCGACGATCCAGGCGCCGATCTCACCGGCCGTGGTCACCGCGAACCCGACCGTGCCGTCGTCGGCCTCCACCTCGACCACCAGGGTGCCCAGCACGTCCAGCCCGAAGGACCGCCGTGACTGCCGGTACTCGGGGTAGACCGCCATCGGGGTGGCGATGTGGTCGTCGATCCAGTGGGCGCCCTCCTGGTCGTGGTAGTCCGCGCCCTTGCCCCGCACCGTGTAGGCGCGGACCTCGCGGATGGTGCGCTGGCTCATGCTCGTCCTTCCTGCTGCTCGTCGGCCTCCAGCCGGACCAGGACCTTCCCGGCGACGTCGTTGGGCCCGGCCAGCTCGGCGAAGGCCTCCGGCCCGGCCGCCAGCGGGACGGTGCGGGTGATCAGCTCGGCGGCCTGCGGCGGCGTCTGGCCGATCCAGTCCGCGGCGTCGGCGAAGTCGCGGGCGGTGTAGGTGAAGCTGCCGACCAGGGTGCGCTCCTGGGTGCTGATCGCGAACGCGTCGAGCGCGACCCTCCTCGCCCCCATCCCGACCAGGCAGACCGTCGCGCCGAGCCGGGTGGCCTGCAGGCACAGCGCCAACGTCGGGTCGATCCCGACGGCGTCGACCGCGACGTCGGCCGGCCCGCCCAGGGCGTCGGCGACCGCGGCCGCGTCGGCCGTGGTCCCGTCCAGCGCGGTCACGCCGAGCCGCTCCACCAGCGCCCGCCGGGTCGCCGAGACCTCGCTGACGGCGACCCGCTCGACGCCGAGCATCTGCAGGGCGAGCACCACCGACTGCCCGATCGGCCCGCCGCCGGTGACCAGCACCCGGTCGCCGGCACCGACGCCGGCCCGGCGGACCGCGTGCACCGCGACCGCCAGCGGTTCCACCAGCGCGCCCAGCTCCAGCGGTATGCCGGCCGGCAGCGGGACCACGTTGCGCTCGGGCACGCAGAGCAGCTGGGCGAACCCGGCCACCACGTCGGGGCGGACGCCGATGACGTGCTTGCCCGGCGCCAGCTGCTCCCGGCCGGCCCAGGCGGCGAGCTCGTCCTCGGGGACGACGACCGGGTTGAAGGTGGCCGGCTGGCCCACCTCCAGACCGTGCACGCCGTCGCCGAGGGCGTCCACCACGCCGACGCTCTCGTGGCCCATCACCTGCCCCGGGTGGCGCCGGCCGTTCTCCCCGGTGAAGCCGTGGATGTCGGACCCGCAGATGCCGGTGGCGTGGATCCGCAGCCGCACCTCCCCGGGTCCGGGCTCGGGGTCGGGCAGCTCCACCACGGCCAGCCGGCCGATCTCCTCCAGCCGCAACGCCTGCATCGGGCTCCTTCCATTGGTTCACGCTCGTGAACGGAGGTTCACGGCCGCGAAGTCGCGGAAGTATCGCAGCGGCCTCCGGGGCGGGCAAGGCGGTCAGCCACTCCTCAGGGCGACAGGCTGCCCGCCAGGCCGAGCTGCTCGCGGACCTCCTGCGCGGCCGCCCGGAGCGGTGCGTAGAGGCCGTGCGGCCAGCGCTCGCCCGTGCGCGAGGTCGGCATGGTGACGCTGACCGCGGAGGCGATCCCCGTCTCGGCCTCGGTGGTGAGCGGGACGGCGATGCACCGGCAGCCCTCGACGAACTCCTCGTCGTCGGTGGCGAACCCGGTCAGCCGGACCCGCTCGAGCACCCGCAGCAGCTCGTCCACGTCGGTCACCGTCCGCGGGGTGAGCCGCGGCAGCACCACCGCCGACAGCCGCCGGCGTGCGTCCTCGGGGTCGAGCACGCTGAGCAGCGCCTTGCCGATCCCCGTGGCGTGGGCGTGCAGCCGCATGCCGACCGAGGACGCCATCCGCATCGGGTGCGGAGAGAGCCGGATCCCGATGTAGACGTTCTCGATGCCGTCCAGCCGGGCCAGCTGCGCGGTCTCCCCGGTCTCGGCCACCAGCCGGTCGAGGAACGGCAGCGCGGTGTCGAGCAGCAGCTGGTGGCCGTCGTAGCGCTGGCCGACCTGCCAGCTGCGCAGCCCCAGCCGGTAGCGCCGCGGCTCGCCCTGCAGCTCAAGCCACCCGGAGTCCACCAGGGTGGTCAGCAGCCCGTGCCCGCTGGAGCGCGGCAGCTGCAGCGCCGCCAGCACCTCGGCGAAGGTCATCGACCCCCGCTCGGCGACGAGCTCGACAGCGGCCAGCGCCCGGTCGGCCGACTTCACCGGCCCGCGTGACGCCATCGCGACCACCTCCCGGCCGCATTCTGGCAGCCGCCGGACGCGCCGGCCGGAGACGCACGACGGCCCGGACGCGGGCGTCCGGGCCGTCGCCGGGGGTGGGTCAGCCGCAGCGGGTGCGGCTGAGAGTCGGCTCGCCGGGGTAGGGCAGCGCGTAGCTGCCGAACCGGACCCTGACGTCGTTTCCGCCCTGGCGCTGCTCGTAGTGCAGGTGGGAGGTCTGGGCCGGGTCGCTGGGGTCGAGCCCGGTCTTGCCCACGTTGGCGATGGTGGTGGTCGCGCTCACTCGGTCGCCCTTCTTCACCCGGGCGCTGCCGGCCTGGAGGTGGGCGTAGAGGGTGGACCAGCCGTCGCCGTGGTTGATGACGATGTGCAGGCCGTAGCCCTGGCCGGCGGTCGTGCTGACCGAGGCGACCGTGCCGGCCGCGCTGGCCTTGACCGGCAGCCCGAGGTCGGAGTTGCCGCTGCCGCGGTTGAAGTCGACGGCGTTGGCGGGACGGTGGTTGGCGCGGGTGCCCGCCCGCCACTCCTGCCGGCAGGGGAACGGCACCCGGAACGACGGACGGGCCGTCGTCTGGTCGGTGCCGTTGGTGTCGGCGGAGGCGGCCGGGGGCGCCAGCAGGCTGCCGAGGGCGAGGACCGCCGCCGCACCGAGGGCGGCGAGGGTGGTCAGCGGGCGTCGGCTGATCAGCATGGTCACCAGTCCCCTCAGCCCTTGATCTTGTTGACGATGCGGTCGATCTTGGGGCTGTTCGGGCCCACGTTCAGCTCGAAGTGCATCTCGTCCTTGGTGCCGTTGTAGTCCCCGCCCCAACGCACGGTGCCCTCGCAGAAGGTGAGGATCTTGCGGATCTCTCTGACCTGGGCGCGGCCGAAGGTGCCGGAGGCGCCGTAGGGGTGCTGCGGGGCGTTGCAGTCGATGGCGGTGCCCGAGGCGTGGTTGGACAGCTCGGTGCCGCCGGTGACCGGCCGGTAGTTGTAGCCCCAGCAGCCGGGGTTGCGCAGCGGCTCGACGTGGCGGTGGAACTGCCGGGCGACGTAGCCCAGGATCACCGTCGGGGCCTTGCGCCGGACGCCCGCGGGGAACCGGACGCCGCCGGCCGCGAACTCCTGGTTGATCATGTTCCGCGCGACCATGTCGTCGGCGGCGTACCAGCCGTTCTGGGACGTGCCGGAGGCCGCGCCGGCAACCAGCGGGTCGGCCAGGCCGGTGGCAGCCAGACCGAGGCCGAGGGTGCCGGCGCCGGCGCCCAGCAGCAGCCCTCGGCGTCCGAGGTGGTGGGCGGGGGTGGGGTGCTCGCACATGGGGGTGTCCTCCTGAGGGGGGTGGTCGGACGACGACGGCTCCGTCGCCGTCGGTACCGACACCACCACGCCACAGGGTCACCCCCGCCCCTGCCCGCCGCCACCCGCCCGCGCGCTCGCGAGTGTGGCCGGACCGTCGGAACGGCCACCCCCGGACCGACGGATCAACCACAGCCGCGCGGGACAGGTCGTCCCCGCCGCTCGGGATCCGCGAGCGCCGCCGGTGCCCACCGCCCCGGTGGCGCGAGTGTGGCGGAACCGTCGGCATCGGTGCCGCCGGAGCGACGGGACGGCCACAGTCGCGGACGGGACGGATGGAGTCCGGCGGTCAGAAGGGCCAGGGCCCCACACCGACGTTCCGACCACACGCGCCCCGGGTTCCCACCGCACCGATGGCGCGACTGTGGCGGAATCGTCGGAATGGGTGTCGGCGAAGCGACGGATCGGCCACACTCGCGGACGGGATGGGGCGGGTCGGCCACAGTCGCGGGCCGGCGGGTGGGGCCCGGGGATCACGGCGCCGGGGCGACGGGCGGGGCGAGCAGGGTGCCGGTGACCAGGGCGCCGTGCAGGGTGCGGACGCCGACCACCAGCCAGGCTGCCACGAGCGCCAGGTAGAGCCCGGTCGCCAGGACGCCGAGGGCGACCACGCCGGTGTGCTGGGCCAGCGCGCTGGCCCCGGTGACGCAGGTGCCGACCGGGAAGGTGAAGGACCACCAGGTCAGGCCGAACGGCAGCCGCCCACCGACGGCGCGCAGGGTGATGAGCGTCGCGATCGCGGCCCAGAGCAGCGCGAAGCCGAGCACCGGGACGCCGAACAGGACGCCGCCGAGCTCGACCACCCGGGCCGCGGTCGGGTCCAGCACCAGGGCGGCGTCCCCGCCGAGGAGGTTGGCGGCGGTGATCGACTGCCCGAGCGGTCCGAGCACGATCCACAGCGTCGGCACCATCGCCGCCAGCCCGACCTTGTGCAGGGCCAGCCGCTGCCAGAGCTGGGTGATGATGGCGAAGGCGGCGAGCAGGGAGAGCCCGAACATCGCATAGCACCCGTGGAACAGGGTGAGCCGCAGCTGGCCGGCGGGCAGGTGCGGCAGGAGCAGCGCACCGGTGGCGGCCGAGACCATCGGCGGCACGACGGGCATCAGCCAGCCGCCGAAGACGCTGTCGGCCGTGGTGCGGTGCCGCGTGAACGTCAGGTACGGCACGAGCACCGCGGTCGCCAGCCCGAGCAGCGTCCCCGCGGCCCACAGCACCCAGGCGACACCCACCGCGAGCCGCTCCCCCAGCACGTCGGGGCCCAGCAGCAGCGAACCGGCACCCACGGTCATCAGCGCCATCGCCGGGGCGCCGTAGAAGTGGGCGAGCACCGGGTCGTCGTGGTGACGCCGCGCCGTGGCGCCGAACCAGACCCAGTGCGCCGCGGTCGCCAGCAGCAGGACGAGCAGCAGCAGGGCGGCGAGACCCCACACCACCGTGGCCGCCGGACGCAGCCCCGGGGGCTGCCAGGGCAGACCGGCCGCGGCGGTGGCGACGATGCCCGTCCCCATCACCACCGCGAACCAGTTCGGCGTCACGTTCGCCACCGCCAGCGCCGGGTGGGCGAGCTCACGCAGCCAGCGGCGGCGGGACGGGAGGGGTGCCGGGTCGGCGGTGGGGCGCGGCTGGAGCATGGGCCCAGCCTCCGTCGGCGGGCGGCGACGCACTACGGTCTCCTCGTTGGGAGGTCACAACGAGCGGTTGTGGGGAGAGGAGTGCCGTGCTGGCCGACGAGCCGGACCTGGTGACGTTGCGGCTGCTGCGGCTGCTCGCCGACCACGAGAGCCTGGGCACCGCGGCCGCCGCGCTGGGGATGAGCCAGCAGGCGGCCTCGGCCCGGCTGCGCCGTCAGGAGCGCCGGCTGGGACGGGTGCTCGCCACCCGCACCCGGACCGGATCGCGGCTGACCGAGGACGGTGTGCTGGTGCTGGAGTGGGCCCGGCCGCTGCTGGAGGCGGCTGACCGGTTCGCGGTGGCGATGGCCGCCCTGGACCACAGCGGCGAGCCGGTGGTGGAGGTGGCCGCCAGCCAGACCATCTCGGAGGAGCTGCTGCCGCAGTGGCTGACCACCCTCCGCACCACCCCGGTCGGTGCAGGTGCCGGCGTCCGGCTGCTCTCGGGCAACAGCAGCTTCGTCCTCGACCACGTGCGCCACCACCCCGGCAGCCTCGGCTTCGTCGAGACCCCCGACGTCCCGGACGACCTCAGCACGGCCACCGTCGGCCACGACGACCTGGTGCTGGTGGTGGCGCCGACGCACCCCTGGGCCTCCCGCGGACGTCCGGTCACCGCGGCGCTGCTGGCCCGGACCCCGCTGGTCAGCCGGGAGAGCGGGTCGGGCACCCGCCGGACGCTCGAGCGCGCGCTGGCCTCGCTCGACCCGCCGCTGCAGCCGGTGCCGCCGGCGGCCGAGCTCACCTCGAGCACCGGCATCCGCGCCGCGGTCGCCTCCGGGCTGGCGCCGGCGGTGATCAGCCGGACGTCGGTGGCGGTCGACCTGCAGGCGTCCCGCCTGGTGCTGGTGCCCTGCCGGCTGCCGCTGCGGCGCCCGCTCACCGCGGTGTGGCGGGGACGGCCCGGTGAGGAGGCCCGGCTGCTGCTCGCGATCGCGCAGCGCCAGCCGGCTCCCGGGTTCGCACCGGGACCTCCCGCCGTCCGGTGAGGCCGGCGGTCAGCTGCCGGCGTGGCAGCCGCAGGAGGCCCCGATCCGCAACGCGGGCACCAGCACCTCGTGCACCGGTGCGGTCTGGCCCGCCTCGATCTGCGCCCGCAGGGTCGCGATGGCGGTCCGCGCCAGCGTGCCCACGTCCTGGGCCACCGACGTCAGCACCGGCTGGGCGTAGCGGCCGGCCTCGGTGCCGTCGAAGGAGACCACGGCGACGTCCTCGGGGACCCGGCGACCCGCCTCGGCCAGCGCCCGCAGCGCACCGATCCCCTGGGCGTCGCTGGTGGTGAAGATGCCGTCGACCGGCACCCCCTCGGCCAGCAGCTCCTGCACCGCCCGGTAGCCCCCGTCGCGGGAGAACGTCACGTTGCGGGGCGGGGACGCCGCGCAGCCGGCCGCGGACAGCGCCCGCCGCCAGCCCTGCTCACGCTGCCGGACCGCCTCGATGTGCGGAGGCCCCGACAGGCAGACCAGGGACCGTCGCCCGTGCCCCAGCAGGTGCTGGACGGCGAGCTCGGCCGCGCGGGCGTTGTCGATGACCACCGTGGAGAAGCCGTCGGAGCCGGCAGGGGCACGGTCGAGCAGGACCACCGGGATCGAGGCACCGGTGATCAGGTCCAGGTCCGGGCGCCCGCCGACCGAGATGAGCAGCAGCCCGTCCACCTGCCGGTCGAGGAAGGAGCGCAGGTAGCTGCGTTCGCGCTCGGGGTCGTTGGCGGTGGTGCCGATCATCAGCACGTAGTCGGCGGCGAAGGCCTCGTCCTCCACGGCCTGCGCCAGCTCGGCGAAGTGCGGGTTCTGGTGGTCCGGCATCAGCATCGCGATGGAGTTCGTGCGGCTCTGACGCAGCGCCCGGGCCACGCGGTTGGGGCGGTACCCGAGCGTCTCGATGGCCCGCAGCACCCGCGCCCGCGCGTCGGCCGAGACCGGCCGGGGGCCGTCGTTGAGCACGTAGCTCACCAGCGCGGGCGACACCCCCGCGGCCCGGGCCACCTCGGCCCTGGTGACGGCCACCGGTCAGGCCGTCCGCACGCTGTCGTCCACACGAGGCATTCTGGCCCCTCGGTGCTGCACCGCCAAGGAACCGGCCGCCACCCCGGCGCGGCAGGCGGCGGCCAGACCGCCCGACCGGCCGAGCTCGACCGCGGCGGCGCCGACGAAGGCGTCCCCGGCCCCGCTGGTGTCGACCACCGGGACCCGCGGCGCGGGCACCGAGCCGCGCTCGGTCGTCGAGGCGTAGGCCGCTCCGGCGCCCCCGAGGGTGATGACCACCGAGCGGGTGTGCTGCACCAGGACGTCGAGCAACGGCTCGTCCTCCAGCGGCTGTCCGGCGAGCTGGACGCCCAGGGCCGCGGCCTCGTGCTCGTTGACCACCAGCGGGTCGCAGGCGGCCAGCACCTCGACCGGCAGCTCCACGTAGGGGGCGAGGTTGAGGACGAACCGCGCCCCGGTGGCCGCGGCGACCTCGGCCGCCGCGACGATGCACGGGACCGGCAGCTCGCCCTGGGCCAGCAGCACCTCGGCCGGGGGCAGTCCGGCCACCAGCCGGTGCACGTCGGAGGCGGTGAGCTCGGAGTTGGCACCCGGCAGCACCACGATGGCGTTCTCCCCGCTGGGGGCCACCATGACGACCGCCCGCCCGGAGCGGACGCCGGGGAGCACCGCCACCGCGTCGGTCCGCACACCGGCCTCGTGCAGCGCGGTGGTCAGCGACCGTCCGTCCTCGTCGTCACCCACCGCCCCGACCATCCAGCACTCACCGCCGCAGAGCGCGACGGCACTGGCCTGGTTGGCGCCCTTGCCTCCGGGCCGGCTCTCGACCCGGGTCGCCAGCGCCGTCTCACCCGGCGCGGGCAGGGCGTCGACGGCGAGCTGGAGGTCCGCGTTGAGGGAGCCGACGACGACGACCGGCCCGCTCACTTCTCCCCGCTCCGGGCCACGGACTGGGCGAAGTAGCGCTGCAGCAGGAGCAGCAGCACGGCCGGCACCACCGAGATGAGCAGCGCCCCTCCGAACATCTGGCCGAAGTTGAACTCGGTGTCGGTGAAGGTGCGGGCGATCGCGATCGGCGCGACCTGCTTGGCCTGGTCGCTGATGACCAGGAGCGGCCAGAGGTAGGAGGACCACTGCGCCAGGAAGATCAGCAGGGCGGAGTTGATGATCGTGGTGACGCTGAGCGGGACGTAGAGCCGGGTCATGATCCGCAGCTCCGAGGCGCCGTCGATCAGCGCCGCCTCGCGGAGGGAGATCGGGACACCGAGGAAGAACTGACGCATGTTGAAGATCGCCAGGCCGTTGCCGATGCCGGGCAGGATCAGCCCGAGGTAGGTGTTGTTGAGGTTCCACTCGGTGAACACCTGCGCGAGCGGGATGGCGATGGCCTCGAACGGGATCATGAACCCGACCACGAGCACCGCGAACACCGCCTCCCGGCCCCGGAAGCGCAGCACGCTGAGCACGTAGGCGGCCGGGATCGACAGCGCCAGGCCGATCACCACCGACCACAGCGCCACCCACAGCGAGTTGGCCATGCTGCGTCCGAACCCGAGCTGGCCGAACAGGGCGGCGTAGTTCTCCAGCGTCCAGGTCTCCGGCACCAGGGTGTGCCAGCCCAGCGGGCTGACGCTGGAGATGACCTGCGAGCCGGGACGCAGCGAGCCGAGCAGCATCCACACGGTCGGCAGCATGAACGCCAGCGCCACCAGGGCGGCTGCGGTGGTCAGCAGGACCAGCAGCAGGACGCGCTGCAGGCGGGGGCCGCTGAAGGACGGTCGGCGGCGGGCGGCGGCGCCGGGACCAGGGACGGCCCGGGCGCCCGGCACGGGCGGGGAGGTGGTCGTTGACATCAGTCGCGATCCCTGAGCAGACGGAACTGGACGGCCACGATCAGCAGCATGATGAGGGTCAGCACGACCGTGGACGTCGCCCCGAGGTTGGGCGTGGAGTAGGTGTAGGTGCGCCGGTAGGCGTCGAACATGAGCAGGGTGGTCGAGTTCTCCGGCCCGCCGTTGGTGAGCAGCTGGACGGGGACGAAGAGCACGAAGTTGGCCACCGTGTCGGCCACCAGCACGAAGAGCAGGGGCCGGCGCATCATCGGCAGCGTGATCGACCAGAAGGTGCGCCACCGGCCGGCGCCGTCCAGCGCCGCCGCCTCGTAGAACTCCTCGCCGATGTCGTTCAGCCCGGCGATGAGGAAGAGCATCCAGTAGCCGATGCCGACCCACGAGGCGACCACCATGATGCTCACCAGCGCCTGCGACGGCGAGGTGAAGAAGGGCTGCGGACCGATGCCGAGCGCCGAGAGGATGCCGTTGGCCGGGCCGTCGGGACGCAGCGCGACACCCCAGGCGATGGAGGAGCCCACCAGCGGGATGGTGCACGGGATGAACACCGCCGTGCGCCACAGGCCCCGCGCCGGCAGCCGCTGCGTGAGCAGCAGCGCCACCAGCATCGCCAGCGCGATCTGCAGCGGGTTGAGCACGAGGTTGAACACCAGCGTGCGCACCAGCGTCTCGCGGAACAGCTCGTCGGAGAACAGCGTGACGTAGTTGGCCAGGCCCGAGAACCGCTCCTCGGCCAGCAGACCCACACCCTCGCGGGTGAACAGGGTGGACCGGACGGCCCCGACGAAGGGCACGATCCGCAGCAGCAGGATGGCGAGCACGGCCGGGGCCAGGAACACCAGGATGGTCCCCAGCCCCCGGGCGCGCCGGCGGCCGGGGCGGGCCGTCGACGCGTCCGGTGCTGTCACGGTGGTCACGATCGGACCTCTCCTCGGTGGTCGGCCGACGGGCTCACTGGTACTGCTGCCAGGCGTTCACCAGCTCCTGCTGGGCACCCTGGAGCGCTCCCTGCGGGTCCGAACCGTTCGCGATGTCGGAGAAGGCCCGTCCGAGGATCTCCTCGAACTCGATGTAGCCCACCGTCGACACCCGCGGCACCGACGTGTTGGCAGTCTCGTGGGCGATCACCTCGGCAGCCTGCTGGCCGGCCTCGGAGCCGGTGAACGCCGGGCCGGCGAGGTAGGCCTCCAGCCCCGCGAGGTTGGCGGGCAGCTCGGCGTACGGACGGTGCTCGGCGTACCCGCTCTCGCCGTCGAGCGCCAGCCACTTGAGGAAGACCGCCGCGGCCTCCTTGTCCTGGGAGAAGGGGTTGATGCCGACCGACCAGGAGCCGTTGGGCGTGGCGGGCTCGCCGCCCTCCCACACCGGGTTGAGCGCCGCACCCCAGTTGAGGTCGCTGTCGGCGAGCTTCCCGACCATCCAGTTGCCCTCGACCATGTAGGCGGTGTCACCGGCGAGGAAGGTGGCGTTCGTCTGCTCCGCCGGGATCCCGCGCGGGTGCACGCCGTCCTCGAAGAGCGAGCCGTAGTAGGTCATCGACTCGACCCAGCCCTCGTTGTCCACCGCCGGGGTCAGGTTGTCCTCCCCGGTGGCGCCGACCCCGCCGCCGGCCGAGACCGGCAGGGGCTCGAGCTGGTAGTAGCGGTTCGGCTGACCGAGCAGGAGCCCGTTGGCGGCGCCACCCTCGGCCTGCACCGTGGCGGCGTCCTCCTTGAGCTGCTGCCAGGTGATCCGCTCGGCGGGATCGGTGGAGGGCGGCTCGACCCCGGCGGCCTCGAGCAGGTCGAGGTTGTAGTAGAGCAGCTGGGTGGAGTTGGAGATGGGCAGCGACCACAGCTTGTCCTGGTAGGTGCTGGCGGCCACCGTGGCCTCCTGCAGGGCACCGGTGTGCGGGGAGAACTGGGCCGTCAGGTCCTCCAGGTAGCCGCGCGCCGCGAGGGCGGGCACCCGGGGCTGGTCGACCCAGAAGAGGTCGGGGTCACCGGTCTTGCTCGTGATCCGGGAGTCCAGGACGCTGTTGAGGTCGTCGAAGGGCACGTACTGGTAGTTGACGTCGATGGTGGGGTGGTCGGCCTCGAAGGCGGCCACCACCTCGTCCATCCCCTCCGACACCGGGTCGACGATGCCGACCACGTCGATGGTCGCGGTGGGATCGGTCGACGGGATCACCCAGTCGCCGTCCCCGCCGCCGGCAGCGCTGTCGGCGCCGCCGCCGCACGCGCTGGTCGTCAGCACCGCCCCGAGGACGAGCCCCACACCGATCGTCGTCGATCGCTTCATCTCACATCTCCATCATCGAGTCGAGGAACAGCTGGTTGAACTGGTCGGCGCGCACCGTCTGGGCGACCAGCGCGTTCGCCGTCGGACGGGCCGTGGTCCCGTCGGGCAGCCAGTCGCTGCCGAGGTAGTCGGTGACCATCGCGCCGCGCAGCCGGTCACCGGTCTCGACCACCACGTGCGCCTCCCGCCAGGTCAGCAGGTCGGGGTGGGTCACCGCGGCGACGGCGAGCGGGTCGTGCATGGCGCAGGACTCCCCCTCCTCGGGGTGGCGCTGCACGATGTGGTCGATCCAGGCGGAGGTGTAGCGGCCGGCGAAGGAGGCGAAGGCACGGCCACTGGCCTCCATCTGCGCGGCCTGCTCCTTGGTGACCCGCACCTTCAGGGTGACGTCGAGGCCGACCCACCGCGCCACGACGCCAGAACCCAGGACGACCGCGGCGGCCTCCGGGTCGCACCACACGTTGTACTCACCCGGCATCCCCAGGGCGTGGGTGTGCTGGTTGAAGACCCCGCCCATGATGACGAGGCTCTTGAGGTTGGCGGCGAAGGTCGGGTCCAGCCGCATCGCCAGCGCCACGTTGGTCAGCGGGCCGACGGCGACCAGGGTGATCTCGCCGGGGTTGGCACGGACGAGGTCGACCATGGCCATGGCCGCCGGACCCGGGCGGGGCTCACGGCGCTCGACACCCGCGGGCACCTCACCCTGACGAACCCGCGGCCGCAGCAGCGGGTCCCGGGCGCCGCGGTGCACGGGGACGTCGGGATGGCCGAGGCGGTGCAGCAGCTCCAGCGTGAGCGTGGTCGCGGTGGCCACGTCGGTGTTGCCGTTGACCGTCGTGACGAGCTCGAGCGAGATGCCCGGGTCCGCGAGGGCCAGGGCGAGGGCGAATCCGTCGTCGATGTCGCTCCCGGGAGCACCCATCGCCAGATCCACGTCCAACATCATTCGTTCCACAGTGAACGCTCCTCAACACGGGTTGACTGCGCCGGAGTTTACACGTGTTGAACCGACGTGCAACCCGTCTCGCCACGATCAGCGGAGCCGGTTGCGGGAGGTGGCGGTGGCGGTCAGGCGAGGTCGGCGGGCCGGACGCGGAGCTTCGCGGCGATCCGGGCCAGCGTCCGGCGCTCGGTCGCGGTGAGCGGGTCGAGCACCAGCCGGCGCACGGTGCGGACGTGGTCAGGGGCGGCGGCGACGACGAGGTCGTAGCCCTCGTCGGTGAGCACGGCGAGGGTGTAGCGGCCGTCGTCGGGGTCGGGCTCGCGGCGCACCCAGCCGCGCCGCTCGAGCCGGGTGACGACGTTGGACAGCCGCGACAGCGAGCCGCTGGCCAGGAACGCCAGCTCGCTCATCCGCAGCCGACGGTCGGGCGCCTCGGAGACCTGGCTGAGCACCATGTACTCGAAGAGGGTGAGCCCGGAGGTCGCGCGCAGCGGCGCCTCGAGCCGCCCCGGCAGCAGCAGCACCAGCGAGATGAGGCCCGTCCAGGCCTCCTTCTCCTCCGCGTCCAGCCACGGCACCGGGTCGCCGTCGCCGGAGCGCTCCGTCTCGCTCGCCACCCGTGCACTCTAGCCGGGGCAATTGACTTCATTCGTGAAGTGACTATGCTCGCGTTGTCAGTTCACGCTTGAAGTCAACCTTCGAGGAGTATCCCATGACCGAGCCGCAGTTCACCCTCACGCCGGGCTACGGCCAGCGGCACCGCGACCTGCTGCACTACAGCCAGGCCGTGCGCATCGGCGACCGCGTCGAGATCTCGGGTCAGGGCGGCTGGGACGACGAGTCGCGGGTTACCGGCACCCTCGAGGAGGAGATCGTGCAGGCCTTCGAGAACGTCGCACGGACGCTGGCCACGGCCGGTGCGAGCTGGTCCGACGTGGTCTCGGTGACCTCCTACCACCGCGTCGCCGCCGGCGCGATCGGCGACGACCACAACCGGGTCATGGTCGAGCAGCTCCGTGCCCGGATGGGCGAGCGGGCACCGATCTGGACCCAGGTCGGCGTCACCGCCCTCGGGCTGGCCGAGATGAACGTCGAGATCAGCGTGGTGGCCCACCTGGGCGAGCAGCGCTGAGACCGGTGCGCCGCGCCGGCGGTCAGCCGGACCGGCCGGGACGGTCATCCCAGACCTCGGCGCGGTCGATGCTCACCACCGCGCCGGAGGAGCGGGGGTTCCGCTCGCCGGTGACGCGGACCGTGACCGTGTGCTCCCCGGGCGGCAGCCGTCGGCTGGTCCACTGCTGCACCTGGCCGGTGCGCGGGCTGGCGTAGAGGTCGACCAGCTCCTCGTTGCGGCCGTCGACCGAGATGGCGGCGATGCCGTTGCCGGTGTCGCGGACGCTGAACAGGGCGATCTGGGTGCCGGTGAAGCGGAAGGTGGCGGTGCTGCCGGGCGTCCAGCTCCAGTGGTCGTCGCCGCGGTAGCAGGTGGGGCCGCAGGCGTCCCCGGAGCGCCAGTCACCGGCGTAGCCGACCGTGAAGTCGCCGGTGCCCTCGTCGGTGTCGTTGATCGCCCGCGGACCCGGGCCGGGGTCGCCCGACGGCAGCGGCACGTCGGTGCCGAGGGCCACCGGCGGGTCGATCAGCGGCAGCCCGTCCTCGGCCCAGCGCACCGGCGCGGCCCGGGTGGTGCGGTGGTCGTAGGTGTAGTCGGGGGTGTTCTTGGCGTGGTAGGCGATCCAGTCCTCGGTGCCGTCGGGGCTGGTGAAGAAGGAGTGGTGTCCGGGGCCGTAGACTCCCTCGGCGTCGTTGCGCTGCAGCAGCGGACGCTCGTGGGGCTGCCACTGGGTGAGGTCGGTGGGGTCGCCGTCAACGTCGATGGAGATGGCGTAGAGGGAGTAGTCGGGTTTGCCGGTGTCACAGCTGGAGTAGGTGAGGACGAGCCGGCCGTCGTGGACGATCGAGGTCGGCCCCTCGCGCACCTCGGGGCAGGTGCCGATGTCGACCGGCAGGGCGACGGTCTCGCCGGTGGTCGACCACGGGGTGTCCATCGGCTGCAGGTAGATCTGCTGCGGGCCGCCCTCGAAGCCGCGCCCGGGCGCGCTCCAGGTGAAGTACTGCTGTCCGCCGACGGTGATCGGCTCGCCGTCGATCATGTAGCCGCCGTAGTCGGCGATCTTGGCCTTGAACGTGTACGGGCCGAGCGGGTCGTCGCCCTCGGACTCCAGCACGTACATCCGGTGGTTGGCGTCCACGCCGTCGCTGGCGGTGTAGTAGACGTACCAGTGCGCCTGGCCGTCCGCGGGCGAGGTGGAGCGGTACAGCGCGGGCGCCCAGATCTGGGTGCTGCGGGAGGGGTCGTCGTCGGCGCCGCGCCAGATCGTCCTCTCCCGCGCCCGCGGCAGGTCGGCGATGGTGTCGGCGGTCTTGATCGCCAGCCGGTTCCCCTTGGTGGTCATCAGGTGGTAGCGACCGTCGGCGGTGACCATGAACGGGTCGGCGCCCGGGTCGAGCGGGGCGCGGAAGACCGCTCGCGGCTCGTCCTCGGCCGACCGGTCGGCCGGGGTGGACGGCGCGGCGGCGAGGATCGTCAGGGCGGCGGTGAGCATCAGCAGGACGGTGCGCAGCATGGGCGGGGACCTCGTCGTCTCCAGGGGGTGGTCCGGCCACCGTAACGCTGCCGACGGGTCCGGCGGAACCCCTTCTGCCAACGTTGTAACGCTGTCGTGGCGCGGAAGCATCACCCTCCGCGGAGTGCTCTGCCGGGAGGTGGTTGGCTGGGCGCACCGCCACCGGACGAGGGAGTACCTGTGAGCACGACCGACACGCCCGTCGACGCCCACCACCGGCCGACCGTCGCCCTGACGCTGGGCGACCCCGCCGGTATCGGACCCGAGCTCGTCGCCCGGCTGCTGCACCGTCCCCGCACCACCGAGCGGGCGCGGGTGCTGGTGCTGGCCGCCCGGGCCGAGCTGGAGGCGGCCTACCGCGCCGCTGGCGTCCCGCCGCTGCCGGTGGGGGCGGACGGCGCGCCGGGCACCGTGGTGCTGCTCGACGACGGCACTCCCCCGGCGCAGGTCGCACCCGGCCGGACCAGCGCCGAGGCCGGCGCGCGGGCGCTGCACCAGCTCGACCGCGCCGTCGGGCTGGTCCGCGAGGGACGGGCCGACGCGATCGTCTTCGCCCCGCTCAACAAGACCTCGCTGCACCTGGCCGGGATGGTCGAGGAGGACGAGCTGCGCTGGTTCGCCAGCCGGCTCGGCCACAGCGGACCGACCAGCGAGCTCAACGTGCTGGACGGGTTGTGGACGGCCCGGGTGACCTCCCACATCCCGCTGTCGGCGGTGGCGGGGAAGGTCACCGCCGAACGGGTCGAGGCGATCACCACCCTGCTGCACGAGGCGCTCCGCGACGCCGGGCACGAGCCCCGGCTCGGCGTGTGCGCGCTCAACCCGCACAACGGCGAGAACGGCGCCTTCGGGCGGGAGGAGATCGACCAGATCCGGCCCGGGGTCGAGCGCGCCCGCGCCCGCGGCATCGACGTCTCGGGACCGTTCCCCTCCGACACGATCTTCCTGGCCGCCCGCCGCGGCGACTTCAACGGGATCGTCACGATGTTCCACGACCAGGGCCAGATCGCGATGAAACTGATCGGCTTCTCCGGCGGCGTCACCGTCCAGGGCGGCCTGCCCGTCCCGATCGCCACCCCGGCCCACGGGACGGCCTTCGACATCGTCGGCCGCGGCGTCGCCGACCCCACCTCCACCATCAACGCCTTCGACATCGCCGTCTCGACCGCCACCGCCGCCCTCACCCGCGCGACGACCACGCCTGACCGGCGCCCAGCGCCCTGAGCCTGTCGAGGCGTCGTCCTGAGCATGTCGAACGGGGCGATCCCCCACCGGACGCGACGACGCCCGCCGTCCGAGGTGGACGACGGGCGTCGAGGCTGGTGCGGCGACGACTCAGGCCTGGGCGGCCTCGGCGATCGCGGCGAAGGTGTTGTCGTCGAGCTCGAGGGAGGCGGCGGCGATGTTCTCCTCCAGGTGCTCGATCGAGCCGGTGCCAGGGATCGGCAGGATGGCCGGCGACTTGCGCAGCAGCCAGGCCAGCGCGACCTGGGAGGAGGTGGCGCCCAGCCGGTCGGCGATCTCGGCCACGATGCCGCCGGGCTTGCCCAGCTCACCGCTGGCGATCGGAGCCCACGGGATGAAGCCGATGCCGTTGGCCTCGCAGTAGTCGACCACGTCCTGGGCGTCGGTGTAGGTGAGGTTGTAGCGGTTCTGCACCGTGGCGACGGTGAAGTGCTGGCTGGCGGCCTCGATCTCCTCGACCGTCACCTCCGACAGCCCGAGCGCGCGGACCTTGCCCTCCTTCTGCAGGGCGGCGAGCTCGGCGAACTGGTCGTCGCGCGGGGTGTTCGGGTCGATCCGGTGCAGCTGCAGCAGGTCGATGGTCTCGACCTTGAGCTTGCGCAGGCTCAGCTCGGTCTGCTGGCGCAGGTAGGCCGGGACGCCGACCGGCACCCACTGGTTCGGACCGGTGCGGGTGTTGCCGACCTTGGTGGCGATCTTGACGTCGCCGTAGGGGTGCAGCGCCTCGGCGATCAGCCGCTCGCTGACGTCGGGGCCGTAGGCGTCGGCGGTGTCGATGAAGTCCACCCCCAGCTCGACGGCGCGGCGCAGCACCGAGCGGGCCACGTCGGCGTCAGCGGGTTCACCCCAGATGCCGTCGCCGGTGATCCGCATCGCCCCGAAGCCGAGGCGGTGCACGGTGCCGAGGTCCAAGATGTCGTAGGTGCCGGAGGCGCGGGCGTCCAGAGTCGTCGAGGTCATGGTCTGGACAGCCCCGGTGGACACGGGGGTATTCCCGGCCGGCCTCAGGCGCCGGTGCCCGGCCGCTCGGCGTCCAGCCCGCTGTCGCGCCGCGGCAGGATCGTCCGCCGCAGCAGCGCGACCGCCAGCACCGCCCCGGGGACGATGTGCAGGACGGCGAGGCCGACCGCGGTGCCGAACTCGTCGGTGGCCGACAGCGGCACCAAAGCAGTGGCGATGCCGATGACGACGGCCGCCCACGCCCACAGCATCACCCAGCGGGAGGACCAGCGAGCCAGCAGCGCTGCGATGCCGGCCCCGACGAGTACCACCACCGCGGTGACGACCGCGACCGCCGAGACCACGACCGCCATCGCCGGGCCGCCGAAGGGGGCGACCTCCATGGACGCACCCTGGCCGCGGACGGTGACGAACAGCAGCATGTTGAGCACCGTCGCCAGCACCGCGGCCACGACACCCCGGACCAGCACCGCCTTGGGCGTCAGCAGTCGTCGACCCGTCGGTGTGCTCATGGTCGCTCCTCCGGCTCGCTCCGACCGGGCGCCCTGCCCGATCGGGTGCTTCCTACCCAGCCACCGCCGCGCCCACCAGAGCAGGAGTCAGGGCGCGGACCCGTCGACGGGTCCGCGCCCTCCGTGGTTCAGCTGGTGGGCAGCACCAGCGAGGCCTGCACCGGCAGGTGGTCGCTCGGGAACTGCCCGGCGCGGCGGAACGTGTTGATCTCGGCCCGGCGGACGTCCACCTCGGGGCTGGTGAGGATCCAGTCGATCCGCGGACCGCCCGGCACCGGCGTCTGGTAGTTGGGGAACGTCCCGACCAGCTCGCCCCGCTCCTCGGCGGCCTCCCAGGTGTCGACCAGCGGCCCGTCGGTGACCAGGGTGTCGTAGACGCGGCCGCCGGCCCCGGCCGGCTCGTTGAAGTCACCGGTCATGACCACCGGCAGCTCGGGGTCGAACGCGGCCATCCGCTCCAGGATGAGATCGGCGGACTTGGCGCGGGCGGTGGCGTCGAAGGCCTCGAGGTGGGTGTTGACCGCGTAGAACTCCTGGCCGGTGACCCGGTCGAGGAAGCGGACCCAGGTGACCATCCGCGGGCAGCAGCCGCCCCAGGTCTGCGAGCCGACCACGTCGGGGGTGTCGGAGAGCCAGAAGTGGTCGTACTCCAGCGGGTCGAGCCGGGTCTGGTCGAAGAAGATCATCATGAACTCGCCACGGCTGCCGCCCTCGCGGCCGAGCCCGATCGAGTCGTAGCGCGAGCGCAGGTCGTCCTCGATGTCGCGGAGCTGCTCGTACAGCCCCTCCTGGGTGCCGATGAGGTGCGGACGCTCCCGCTGCAGCAGCTGCCGGGTGACCGGGCGGCGCTCCTGCCAGGAGTTCGGCGGCGTGTCGGAGGCGTAGCGCAGGTTGAACGACATCACCTCCAGCTCCTCCTCCACGGCGGCCGAGGCCGGGGCCGTGGCGAGCGAGGAGGTCGCCAGCAGCGCGGCGAGCAGGGTGGCGGCGACGGCGCCGAGGCGGGACCGGCGGTGGGGCGTGCGAGGACGGCGGGACATGGGATTCCTTCCTGGGGTGGTCAGGGACGCCGCCGACGCTAGTCACGGTCGCTGGCCGCCACGTGACCACCCGATGAGCGTCCGGTGACGCCGACCGGTCATCCCCGGGGACTGATTCCGCCGGTCAGTCGTCCCGACCCGGCCAGCGACTCCGCGCCACCACGGCCTCCGCACCCGCCGGCGCGGCGGCCGACCGTCGATATCGGTCACGGCCTCGTCAGAACGGCGGCGCCGCCACCGATGCCCGCTGCACCAGCGTCGCCTCGACCGCCACCTGCGCCGGCTCCAGCGGCCCGCCGGCGAGCCGCTCGAGCAGGGCGTCGGTGGCGCGCTGGCCCATCTCGCGGTGCGGCAGCCCGATCGTCGTCAGCCCCGGGACCAGCGTGGGCGCAACGTTGACGTCGTCGTCGTAGCCGACCAGCGAGAGGTCGTCGGGCACCCGCAGACCCAGCGCGGTGGCGGCCAGCAGGACGCCGACCGCGACCCGGTCGTTGGCGCAGACGATCCCGGTGGGACGGTCCGGACCGGTCAGCAGCGCCATCGCGGCCCGGTGGCCGTCGGCGATCTCCCACCCGGTCGGGTGCACCGGTCCAGGACGCCGACCGGCGCGGGCCAGCGCCTCCTGGTAGCCCTGCACCCGCAACCCGGTCGCCATCGTCTCCTCCGCACCGGCCAGGCAGACCAGCTCGGTGTGGCCGTTGACCAGCAGCGCCTCGGTGGCCAGCCGTCCGCCGCCGACGTCGTCGGGGTACCAGGCGGCGTGGCTGCGGTCGGGGTCGATGCAGTTGGCCAGGACGGCGGGGGTGCTGCCGACCTCCTCGGCCACCGAGTAGGTGCGCATCGACGCGGCCGCGAAGACGTAGCCGTCCACCTGGCGGCGGCGCAGCGCCTCGAAGGCCCGCTGCTCCAGCTCGGGGTCGTCCTCGGTCTCGACCACCATCGTCACGTAGCCGGACCGGGCCGCGGCGTCCATCGCCCCGGCCAGCACGTCCCCGCCGTAGGCGGTGGTGACGATGGCGTCGGTGACCACGCCGAGGGTGCGGGTGCGCTGGGTGCGCATCGCCACCGCGGCGGCGTCGGGCACGTAGCCGAGCTCACGGGCCGCGGCCCGGATGGCCTCCTGCCGGTCGGCCGAGACGTTGCCGGCGGCGCGTCCGTTGAGCACCATCGACACCGCCGCCCGCGAGACCCCGGCCCGTCGGGCGACGTCGGCCGAGGTCACCTTGCGCACCGGGCGATCGTAGTGCCCCGACCGGACCCGCCCCCGCCTCGCCCTCATCGCCGGTTCGAGGTGACAGCGGGCGCCGGGGAGCGTCCTTTCACCTCGAACCGTGCGGAGGGGAGGCCTCCGCGGTCGGCGGTCGCAGCCGGTGCAGCACGCCGTCGCCGACGACCTCCCAGCCTTCCTCGTCGGTCGGGTAGCCGCGGGTGGTGGTGGTCGAGCCGTCGGCGGAGAACACCTCGACCAGCGACCCGTCGACCAGCACCCGGGCGCCGGCGTCCCAGGTCACGAGCTCCTCCCCGCCGAGCCGCAGCGCACCGGGCCCGTCGGCCTCCACCGCGAAGGTGTGCGCACCGGCGACCTCGGCGGGCTCCAGCGTCCCGTCCCGCAGCCGCTCCAGCTCGACGGCGGGACGCTGCACCAGGACGCCGTCCTCGACGGTCAGCTCGCGTGGGGAGGTGAGCACCCCCTGCCAGCCCTGCTCGGCCACCTGCTCGGCGGTGCGGCCGCGCTCCCACGCCCAGCCCCACATCAGCACCCGGTCGGCGTCGCGGTCGAGCAGCAGCTGGGGGGCGTAGAAGGTGGGCCCGTCGTCGACCACCCCACCGCGCTCGGCGACGAAGCGGAGCCCGTCTCCGTCGGGCCGCAGGTCGCCGACCGCCCAGCGCACCCCGTTGAGGTCGTGCCCACCCTCGGAGCGACGCCACAGCGAGAGCACCAGCAGCCAGCGGTCACCGACCGGGACGAGGTTGGGGCACTCCCAGATGTTGGCCGCGGCGACGTCGCCGAGCACCGGGTCGGTGTCGTCGACGAGCACCCCGCGCGGCTGCCACGCGGTGAGGTCGTCGCACTGCCACAGCAGCAGCTGGGGACGTCCGCCGGGCGAGCCGGCCCCCTGCACGCCCCAGCGCCGGCCGTCCGCGGTGAAGACGAAGGGGTCGCGGACGTCGGTGACGCCCTCGAGCCGCGGCATCGGGGCGGTGGCGTGCTCGTCGGCGACGAAGTGGCGCAGCTCGGCGTCACCGCGGGCCAGCACCACGTCCGCGCTGCCGTCGCCGACCGAGACCGCGCTGTAGACCAGCGTCGGGACGCCGTCGTCGACGACCAGGCAGCCGGTCCAGCAGCCGATGGCGTCGATGCCCCCGGGACGCGGGGTGAGCGCGATCGGCTCGTCGGTCCAGGTGATCAGGTCGGGCGAGGAGGCGTGGCCCCAGTGGATGTCGCCGTGCGAGGTCGACGTCGGGTGGTGCTGGAAGAAGACGTGGTAGCGCCCGTCCACGCGGGCCAGCCCGTTGGGGTCGTTGAGCCACCCCCGCTCGGGTCGGACGTGCCAGGCCGGTCGGAGCCGGGCGGTGCCGGCCGGGACGTCGGTGGTGGTGGGGGAAGCGGTCACTTGCTCACTCCTGCGGTCAGGCCCTCGCGCAGCGGGCGCTGCCCGAGGACGAAGACGATCAGTGCCGGGATCATCGAGAGGACCACCCCGGCGAGGATGGTGGAGGTGCTGCCCGAGCCGAGGTTGCCCTGGAGGCTGACCAGACCGAGCGGGAGGGTGAAGTTCTGCTCCGAGAGCGTGAGGATCAACGGCCGGAAGAACTCGTTCCAGTGCGTGTTGAACGCGAGGATGCCGACGATCGCCATGCCGGGCAGGGCCAGCGGGGCGTAGACGGAGAAGAAGGTGCGGAAGTGCCCGGCCCCGTCGATCGCGGCGGCCTCCCCCAGCTCGGCGGGCAGGGTCAGGAAGTACTGCCGCATCAGGAAGGTGCCGAAGGCGGTGGGGATCGCCGGGATGATCAGCGCGAGCAGGGTGTCCGACAGCCCCATCCCGCGGATGAGCATGAACACCGGCACGATCGTCACCTGCAGCGGCACCATCATCGTGGCGAGGATCGCTCCGAACAGCAGCTGCCGGCCGCGGAAGTCGACCGTGGCGAGCACGTAGCCGGCCATCGCGGAGACGATCATCTGCCCCGCCACCACCAGCCCGGTGACGAGCACGCTGTTGAGGAACAGCAGGGCGTAGTCGACCTGGGCGAAGACGTCGACGAAGGCGGAGAAGCCGGGACGGACGACGTCGGTGCCGGCCTCGAGCGGGGTGAGCGCGGTCCACAGCGTCCAGACGACGGGGCTGAGCACGAGCACCCCGCAGGCGACGAGGACGACGTAGCGGGCGACGCCGGCGGGGGTGGCGACCCGGCGCGGCGAGGGTGAGCGGGACGGACGCCGGTGCGTCTGCAGGGTGGCGGGCGGGAGTGCGGCACGGGTGGTCATGGCGTCCTCACTGGTAGTGCACGTAGCGACGGCTGAGGCGGAACTGCACGGCGGTGACGGCGACGATGAGCAGCGTCAGCACGATGCCGATGGCCGAGGCCCGCCCGAACTGCAGCTGCTGGAAGGCCGACTCGTAGATGACCATCACCGCGGTGCGGGTGCTGTCGCCCGGGCCGCCCCGGGTCAGCACGTAGGGCTGGTCGAAGATCTGCAGCGCGGCGATCATGGCCATCACCGAGGCGACCAGCATCGTGGGCGAGAGCAGCGGCAGGGTGACCAGCCGGAAGCGGTTCCAGGCGCTGGCGCCGTCGATCGAGGTGGCCTCGGTGACCTCCTTGGGGATGCCGGCCAGCCCGCCGAGGAAGAGCAGGAACGAGAAGCCGAAGTTCTGCCACAGGTAGACCAGCAGGACGACGACCGCCGCACCCGGCCCGGACGTCAGCCAGGGCACGTCCGGCAGCCCGACCGCGCCGAGGACGGCGTTGACGGTGCCGAACTCCTCGTTGAACAGGTAGGACATGACGAGCGAGATCGAGGCCGCGGACAGGATCAGCGGGAAGAAGAAGACCGAGCGGAACACGGTGCGCAGCCAGCCCGGCATCCGTGTCTGCACCAGCAGCGCGAGCCCGAGCGCGATCGCCAGCTGCAGCACCACGGCCACCGCGACGAAGACGATCGTGTTGAGGAAGGCCCGGCCCACGGTGGGGTCGGCCACGATGTCGGCGAAGTTGGCCAGCCCGACGAACTGCGGGGCGGTGAGGACGTCCCAGCGGAGGAACGACAGCGCGATCGAGGCGAGGATCGGGGCCAGCAGGAAGACCCCGAGCCCGATCACGGTGGGGGCGAGGAACACCGCGGCGATGGTGCGGCGGCCCCGACGTCCCTGTGCGGCGGGAGCGGGAGCCGGGCGGGCGTCGGCGGGAACGGCGGGCGCGGCGGCGGTGGCGGGCAGGGTCACGTCGTCCTCCTCAGGGCGAGCTCCAGGTCGCGTTGGAGGGTGGCGAGCGCGGCACCGGTGTTGCCGGTGACGGCGTTGGCCACGTTCTTGATCAGGGCGGTCTCGACCGCGGCCTGCTGCGGCGGCGCCGGGATCGGGGCGGTGTCGGAGAACAGGTCGAGGGTGTCGTAGAAGACCTGCCAGTGCTCGGGCCCGTTGGTGGCGAAGAAGCTCGCGTCCACCATCGAGCGCCGCGTCGGGGTGGTGGTCGGCTCGGCGAACTGGATCTCCATGCCGGGACGGCTGACGCAGAACTTCATCCACTCCCAGGCCTCGTCCTTGCGCTGGGAGGTGGCCATCATCGCGTAGCCGGCGGCCCCGAACTGGTGGCGCTGGGAGCGCCAGCGCGGGAAGAAGGCGACGTCGTAGTCCTCGTTCGCCATCCCGCCCTCGGCCAGGCCGGTGACCCAGTAGGTGCCGGCCGGGGTCATCCCGATCAGCCCGTCGGCGAAGCGGGCGATCAGCTCGTTCCCGCCGCCCTGGGCCGGGCTGGAGGCCAGGCCCTCGCGGACCAGCCCGGCGAGCAGGTCGAAGGACTCGGCCACCCGCGGGTCGTCGGCGTTGGGCTCGAGCCAGCGGAACCCGCCGCCGCGCCCGGCCGCGGTGGGGTCGCCGGCGTAGAACTGCGACCACAACCAGTCCCCGCCCGGCGCCTTGGACTCGGTGAGGAAGGAGGTGTCGTTGTTGTACAGCCACGGCACCACCCCGCCGAAGAGGCGGTTGGTCCAGAAGTAGGAGAGGAAGGTGCCCTCGACGCCGCCGGCCAGCTCGCGGGAGACGTCGAGGAAGTCGTCCTTGGTCCAGTCATCAGCCGGACGTCCGATGCCGACCCGGTCGAACAGCCGCCGGTTGTAGAAGATGTTGGCGGCGTTGAAGTCGATGGGCAGCTGGTAGAGGCTCCCCTCGTACATGAACGCCTCGACCAGCGCGGGGTGGACGTCGCTGAAGAAGTCGGCCATCTCCGCGGCGTCGCGGCGGACGTACTCGTCCAGCGGGTGGGCGAGCCGGTCGGCGAACAGCTGGGCGCCCTCGGTGGCGACGACCACCAGGTCGGGTGGGCTGCCGGCGGCGACCAGGGTGAGGATCTTGGCGAAGAAGTCGCGCCAGTCCTGGCCCTGGATGGCCTGGATGCGTACCTGGATGTCGGGGTGCTCGGCCTGGAAGGCGCGGACGAGCTCGGAGCGGGACTCGGCGTCCTGGGCGGTGCCGAGGATCGCGATGGTGAGGGCGTCGGTGCCCCGGCCGGGGATGTCGCGCCCGGTGAGGCGGGGCCACGAGACCACGGTCCCGAGCAGCCCGGCGCCGGCGACCGCGAGCGCGGCCCGGCGGCTGAGGTCTGGCATGGATGGATCTCCTCGAACGTCGTCGGTCGGAGGCGCACGCGCAGGCTGACACGTGTCAGGCAGAACAGTGCCCGGCACGCCTAACACGTGTCAACCCCTCACTCACCGCCGCCCGCACGGCCCCTGGTGCCGCCCCCACACCGGTTCGCCGCACGGCACACACGCTGCAGCGGGTGTGCCGGGGCACGAAGGTGTGTGGCGGGCGTCCGAGGCGGGCGGCGGGACGGCGGTTCGCGACCGGGTAGGGGCGCGGCTAGGTTCGTCGTGCTCACCGAGGAGAGGAGTGCCCGTGGCCGCCCTGCACACCGCGATCGCGATCGTGGCCGCCGTCGTCCTGATCATCCGGTTCAAGGTCGACCCCGTGATCGCCCTGGTGCTGGCCTGCCTCTACCTCGGCCTGGCCGCCGGCGTGGGCGTCGAGGGGACGATCACCGCGGTCACCGAGGGGTTCGGCGAGATCATGGTCGACGTCGGGCTGCTGATCGGCTTCGGCGTCCTGCTCGGGTCGCTGCTGCACGCGATGGGTGCGTTCAGCACGTTGGTCAACGCGCTGGTGCGGGTGGTCGGGGCCCGCCGGCTGCCGTACGCGATGACGGCGGCGCTGTCGACGATCTTCCCGGCCATCTACGTCGACGTGCAGGTGGTGCTCGCCTCGCCGCTGGCCCGCTCGGCGGCGCCGCGGATCGGTCCGCGCGGGCTGGGCAACCTGGCCGGGGCGATCGGCACCGGCATCTTCTCCGGCTACGTCTTCGTGGTGCCCGGACTGGCCGCGGTCTCGATCGCCAGCCTGATCGGGCTGCCCCTGGGCACCTGGCTGCTGTTGGGCATCATCATCGGACCGGTGACCGCACTCGTCACCACGCTGCTGTTCTCGCTGCTCGTGCGGGCCGGCTTCTGGCGCCCCGAGCGGGACGAGGTGCAGCCCGAGGACGCCGCCACCGCACCCGAGCTCGAGGAGGAGGACGAGGACGCCGCCGCCGAGCCGGCACGGACGCCCGAGGACGCCCGGGAGCGACGGCTCCCGCCGCTCGGGGTGCGGCTGCTGCCGATCCTGGTGCCGTTGGTGCTCATCGCCGCCGGCGCCTTCGTCGAGCCGTTCGACCTCGTCGCCCGCGCCGAGGCGGCGGGGCCGGCCGCCCAGTCGGCGGTCTCGACGCTGACCTTCCTCGGCGACCCGAACATGGCCCTGTTCCTCGGGCTGCTGGGGGCGTTCCTGATGGCCCGCCGGGTGCTGCGGGAGCACCGCACCTCCCAGGCGCTGACCAGCGGGTTCCGCACCACCGGCGAGATCCTGCTCATCACCGGCGTCGGCGGCTCGCTCGGTGCGGTGATCGAGGCGACCGGGCTGGGCGACGTCCTGGCCGGGCTCTTCACCGCCGAGGCCGGGCTGCCGGTGGTGGTGGCGGTGCTGCTGGCCTGGGTCGTGGCCGCGCTGCTGCACCTGGCGATCGGCTCGGTGTCGGTGGCCGCGATCGCCGCCGCCGGGATCATCGGCCCGGTGCTGGGCCAGCTCGAGGTGGCTCCGATCGCCATCGGTCTGGCGATCGCGTCGGGCGCGATGTTCGCCCTGCACGTCAACAGCAACTTCTTCTGGATGTTCAAGTCGCTGCTCGGGCTGACCACCCAGGGGACGCTGCGCTCGCTGACGCTGGTGACGAGCATCTCCGCGGTGGTGTCGCTGCCGATCGCCATCGCGGTCGCGCTGGTGGCCTAGCGCCGGACCGCGCCGGCGGGTCGTCGCCTAGGGTCGGAGGGTGCCCAGCGATGTCGTCCTCCGAGCCGCGAACGTCGTGCACCGTGCCCTCATCGAGCTCAGCGGCGGACGGCTCGGTCACCGGCTGATCGGCATGCCGTCGCTGGAGCTGACGACGGTCGGACGCCGCTCCGGCGAGCCGCGGTCGGTGATGCTCACCTCCCCGCTGCAGCTCGGTGAGGCGCTGGTCGTGGTGGCCTCCCGCGGCGGCGACGACCGGCACCCGGCCTGGTTCCTCAACGCGCGCGAGCACCCGGACGTCCAGGTGTCGCTGGCCGGCGGACCACGGCAGCCGATGCGGTCCCGCGTCGTCGACGCCGAGGAGCGGGCCGTCCTCTGGCCGCAGATCACCCGCCGCTACCGCAACTACGCCGGCTACCAGCGACGCACCCAGCGGGAGATCCCGCTGCTGGTGCTGGAACCGGTGCCGTCCGAGGAGCCGGGCGAAGGAGCGCCGGCGTCGTAGGCCGGTGGAGACTACGGCGGGGAACCGACGAGGGAAGGATCGTCGTGGAGAAGGTGCTGTGGGTCACCGGCGGCGGCAGCGGGATGGGCGCCGCGGCGGCCCGGTACGCGGCGGCGTCAGGCTGGCGGGTCGCGTTGAGCGGACGGCGGGCGGATGCCCTGGACGAGGTCGCCGAGCGCATCAGCGCCGACGGTGGCGAGGTGCTGACGCTCCCCCTCGACGTCACCGACCCCGAGCAGGTCCGGGCCGGGCACGACGCGGTGGTCGAGCGCTTCGGACGTCTCGATGGCCTCGTGCTGTCCGCCGGGCTCAACACCCCGCGGCGCGACTGGGCCGACCAGTCGATGGAGGAGTTCGCCCGGGTCGTGGACGTCAACCTGACCGCGGTCGCCCGGGTGCTCGACGTGGCGCTGCCGCAGCTGCGCCGCACCGCCGGCGTGGTGGTGGTGATCTCCTCCATCGCCGCCTGGCGGACCAACCCGCAGGCCGGGGTGGCCTACAGCGCCAGCAAGGCCGCCCTCGCGCCACTGGTCGCCAGCCTCAACTTCGAGGAGGCGGAGCACGGCGTGCGGGCCTGCCACCTGTGCCCGGGCTACGTCGCCACCGACTTCATGAAGCTGCGCGCCGACGTCCCCGACGCGGCCGCGCAGGCGGAGATGCTGACCGCCGACGACGTCGGCCGCGCCGTCGGCTTCGTGCTCGACGCGCCGCCCCACGTCCGGATCGACGAGCTGGTCATCTCCCCCGTCTCCCAGCGCTGAGCCGCCTCACGCCCGCCGCACGGCGCCCGCCCCGGTCCCGCCCGGTTCGAGGTGAACGCGCACTGGCAGGTTCAGGAGCCAGCGCAACACCCGATCGGTGGAGGCTGTTGTGGTTGTTGCTGCTGGGGTGAAGGCGCAGGC